>JAGALZ010000026.1 GCA_017848055.1 Oscillospiraceae bacterium
CATAGTGGGTTACGCACTTTCAAAGAAAGTCAGCGGAACAAATAAAGCAGTAATGCAGAAAGGAGGTAAAACCTATGTTAAAGAAAAATTACAGTGTAGCGAGAGTTGTCACTCACACACAAAGCTCAATCAGTAAATGTGAAAGGCACAACGAGAGAAAGAATGAGTCTTACGCAAATATGAATGTCGATATGGCTCGGTGTGATATGAATGTGCATTTCAAAGGTTGCGGTGAAATGACCTACAACGAACAATTGAATAAACTCATAGCCGAAAAGAAGGTCTGTATGCGAGGTCTGAAAGCTGATGCAAAGGTCTTTGATGAAATGATATTCGACGTCAACACAGACTACTTTGAAAAACACGGTGGATATGAATATGCCAAAGAGTTCTATGCAGAAGCCTATCATTTCGCAGTAAATCTCTACGGTGAACAGAATATCATCTCTGCCGTAATGCACGCTGATGAACTGAACGTAGCTCTCACGGAACAGTACGGAAAACCTGTGTATCACTACCATATGCATCTTGTTGCTCTGCCCGTTGTTGAGAAACAGATTCTGTGGACAAAGCGGTGCAAGGACAAATCACTTGTAGGTACTGTTAAAGAAACTGTCAATCAAATCAGCCATTCAAAGAAGTGGAAATCACCTCAGGCAGTGGATGAAAACGGCAATGTCATATTCAACGAAAAAGGAAAGCCTGTGCTGATTCCCTCTTACAGTATCCTGCAGGATGATTTCTTCAATCATATGCAAAGAGCCGGTTTCAATGATTTCTTCCGTGGTGAAAAAGGCAGTACGGCTGAACACTTGTCTTGTCTGCAATATGAAATTCAACAGGATAAGAAACGCCTTGAAGAAATCAAAAGTCAGGTTGAAAAGGAAGAAATACACTATGACAATATTCATACTGTACACAAAACCTTTATGGAGATTGACAGTATGGGCAAGAAAACGCTTACGGGTAAAGTGACAATTTCAAGTGAAGATTTCAATGACCTTAGTAATATGGCAAAGCAGTCCGTTGCGGCAAGGAGTAAGATTTTTGACCTTGAGGGTGAAAATGAAAGACTCCGAAAAAGGAATTGGGAATTGCAGAGCCATATAAACAGACTAAGCAAAAAGCTTTATGAACTTGAACAAATCTGTGCACCGTATCTTGAGGCGTTGAGGCTTATGCCCGAAAAAGTAAAAGCATTTATCTCGGATGTGCTGAAAACTGTCCGAAAAGATAAACCCAACAAAAATATAGAAATCAAAAAAGAGAGGTAATTAAATGAATATTGAAGATAATTTTATTAACACACTGTTTGAGAAAACAGAAGAAACCAAATCCGCAGTAACAGAAATCATAAAGATGCCTATGAGCAGTATTGTTCCGAATTTTAAAAATCCGTACAAGTGCCGTGAAGAGGATATGAAGCCGTTGGAAGACAGTATCCGTGAAAACGGTATCATACAGCCTCTTATGGTACGAAAAGACGATAAGGCTGATGTGTATGAAATCATATCAGGACACAGACGTTTCCTTGCAGCAACAAGGCTTAAACTGACAGAGGTGCCAGTTGTTGTATTGGACATAAGCAAAGAGGAAGCGGATATTATCCTTGTTGACAGTAATCTGCACCGAGAGCATATTCTGCCTTCGGAAAAAGCCTTTGCATACAAGATGAAAATGGATGCTATTAAAAAGCAAGGTAAACGCACGGATTTAACTTCGGACCAAGTCGGACCGAAGTTATCTGCGGGTGAGGTTTCTGACACCGACAGTGCTTCGCAGGTGAAAAGATATATCCGTCTTACTAACCTGATTCCAAGGCTTCTTGCTTTGGTAGATAGCGGTAAAATCGCACTTGGTCCTGCTGTTGAGCTTTCATATCTCAGCCAAGGTCATCAGAACTTTTTGTCTGAGGCTATTGAGAAAGAGCTTGCTACTCCATCACTTGCTCAGGCACAGAAATTGAAGAAGCTGGAACAAGAGGGAAAGCTTGATGTCGGTACAATTCTTAGTATGGTAAAACAACCAAAACCTAATCAGGTTGTTACAGTTAAAATCCCTGATGATAAAATCAGCAAATATATGAAATCTAATGCTACCGTAAAGGAAAAGGAAGATTTCCTTGCAAAAGCTGTTGAATATTACGGAAAGCATCTTCAGAGACAGAAAGACAGAGGTGCGAGATGATGAAAAAGCTTAAAGATTTTTACGGTCTTATCGGTGAGGCAGAATATGTAATTGACGGTGTCTGTTACAAGGTTTCATCAAGGTTTGCACCCGTTAATATCTGTAAGATAGAGAACACCATAAGCGACAAAGCACAAAAA
Organism: Oscillospiraceae bacterium; assembly: GCA_017848055.1. GTDB lineage: Bacteria > Bacillota > Clostridia > Oscillospirales > Ruminococcaceae > UBA7477. The sequence goes on from JAGALZ010000026.1 coordinate 2,328, forward strand.
TATGTAGGCAGTGATTTTGCACATTTGACAAGTGCCGATGATAGAAATACAATGAATGCAGAATATATATGTTTGACTGCCGGGAAGGAGGACTAATGCAGTCTGATGCAAACATCGGAATTACTGCTATCTACTGCCGATTATCAAGAGATGACGGTACAGAGACAGAGAGTAATTCAATCGGCAACCAAAAGAAAATGCTGACGCAAAAGGCAAAGGAATTAGGCTTAACAAATACCAAGTATTATGTTGATGACGGCTATACGGGCACAAATTTCAACAGACCTGCTTTTCAGGAGCTTCTTGATGATATTGAAATGGGATATATCTCAGTTGTTATCGTAAAAGACCTTTCCCGATTAGGACGTGATTATGTTTCGGTCGGTCATTATACGGACAATTATTTCCCTGAGCATAACGTAAGATTTATTGCTGTTAATGATATGGTTGATAGTGATGAGGGTGAAAACGAAATCGCACCCTTCAAGAATGTTATGAATGAAATGTATGCGAGGGATATTTCAAGAAAAGTACGCTCTGCACACAGAATCAGAGGTAATATGGGAGAACCGCTTTCACAGCCACCCTACGGGTATATGAAGAGTCCTGAGAACAAGAAGAAATGGATAATTGATACCGAAGCCGCAGAGGTAGTCAGGGATATTTACAGAATGTGCCTTGATGGTATGGGTAACGAAGCAATCGCAAGAGAACTACAAAACAGACAAGTTCTTATCCCTATGGCGTATTGGCAAAGCAAAGGCCTTAACCGTGGCGGTAAGAAAACTCAACCTAATCCGTACAAGTGGTGTAAGACTACTGTTCAGAAGATATTAGCTCAACAAGAATACTGTGGTGATGTTATCAACTTCAAAACCTATTCCAAAAACTTCAAGAACAAAACACGTATTGATAATCCCGTGGAGAATTGGAAAATCTTTAAGGATGTTCACGAGCCAATCATTGACCGTGATACTTGGGAAACGGTACAGAAGCATACGGCACAGACAAAACGCAGAGCACCTAAAAAAGAGAATGCAAGAAAGCATATCTTTAGTGGTCTTATACGTTGTGCAGATTGTGGAAGTAATATGAGGTATCACACAAATACCGTCAACAAAGATATTCACTATTTCAGTTGCGGTAATTATGTAAAGGATACCCGTGGCACTTGCCCTGAAAGACACTATATCCGAGCAGATGCGCTTGAACAGATAGTAATCCTTGAGTTGAAACGCCTTGCAATTATGCTTCAACAGGATGAAAAGCTTCTTGCAGAAATTCTTGAAAAGAAAACCCATAAGGATTTCTATGATGAGAAGAAATTCCTTGAGGGTGAATTGCAGAAAGCAATAGCACGTCAACAGATGGTAGCAACGCTCTACGAAAACTTGTATGAGGACAATGCAACAGGCAAGGTTACGGATGAATGGTTTACCCACATGTCCCACAAATATGTGGTTGAAAGAGCAGAACTGAAAGTGAAGATATTTGACCTGAGAGAAAAGGTTGCAAATATGCAGACAGTTCAGCACAGCAAGGATATGTTTATAGGTGCAATAAGAAAATTCTTGGATATGGAAACAATCACAGCACCACTCATTCACGAGCTTGTTGACCATATTGATGTTTATGAGGCAGAGGGCAAAGGTAAGAACAAGACGCAAAGAGTTGTAATTCACTACAACTTTGTTGGCTATCTTGAAATACCGGAAAATGATGAGCCATGCTTCACAGCAGACACACGTCAGGGAGTAGCAATAGGTTATATCTCAAAACCTACAGAAAAGTCAGCATAACAAAAAGTCGCACTCCGAAAGGAATGCGACGATACATAAAAACTATTAAATTAAATACAAAACTCTATTTTAAGCAAAAAAATTGAGTATTCACAGGTCAAATCCCTTATGAATACTCAATATGGTGCGGGTGACAGGACTTGAACCTGCACGCTTTCGGCAATAGAACCTAAATCTATCGTGTCTGCCAATTTCACCACACCCGCATATTAAATTATTCAAAACCACTGCTTATGCATTCGTTCCAGAAACTCTTCCGTTATAGGAAAACCTGAGCTTTCACCGATAATGGAATCTACTCCACAATATGGACAAATCGCTGTGCCTGATATATCCGTTACCCAATCGGTGATTTCATTTGGACTAAATATCTTGCCGCAATAGAAGCAACCGCAGATAGAATCCTTCATAAGCTGTTCTTTGTGGTTTGCTGAATACATATGTGCTTTGAATACATCTTCCATAGTATCACCATTTCATACTGTAGTTACTGAATTGAAATCTATCGTGTCTGCCGATTTCACCACACCCGCATACAGCCTAATCAGTATACCACATATGACTTAAAATGTCAATAAAAACTCCGCCTTTAATCAAGACGGAGTTTTTGTTATTTTCTCTGTTTTTTGCGTTGAACTTTAAAATTGTACATATTTTCGTCAGCTGTTTTAATTGCATCTTCAATTCTGATATCTTCAGAGTAAGGGCAGATACATGCACCGATACTTGCTGAAATCTTGTAAGGCTTGTTGCTGGTGTTGTTGTATTCTTCGATTGATTCAAGGAACCGTTTCAATCTTCTTGCAACATCACTATCAGTATAGTTACCAACACCGATAATGTAGAATTCGTCACCACCGGCTCTTACACCGACCTCATTGAGTCTCAGAGAGTCAATGATAATATCAGCTACAGCAATTATAGCGTTATCACCTTCAATATGCCCATAGTTGTCGTTAATCGGTTTGAGACCATCCATATCGATAACACAAGCAAAACACATATCGCCGAGCTTTGCGTAATCTCTGATTTCCTGAAGTTTGGTATCCATACCTCGTCTGTTATGCAGACCGGTCATGTTGTCATTTATGGAAAGCTGCACAAGCTTATTCTGAACTCTGCTCATTTCAAGTGCGTTATTTGCATTTCTCAGCCAGTTTCTCAGAACATTGGTAGGGAAGGACATAGAGCTGAGTTTACACTGCATTACACCATATCCTAATGTGTTGTCGTGGAAATGAACAGGAACAAAGAAAAATGCTGATGGACTTTCTCTGTATTCAAACATCTGCGGAAGCATAACTGAAGTAGGGAAAGAATGTTCTTTGTCATTGGTTGGGAAAACACCTGATTTGTAGTGTTCTTCGCTGTCTACGGGTACAGCATCCATAACAAGCTGCATTTCGTCTGGGTAGCCTTCGACAACCTTGATACTTGTATCAAGCCAGTTCCTTCTCAGACAAAGGTAAAAATGGTCATAAGGTCTAAAAAGATAGGTTTGCATGAAAATAGATTCGATACACTCCGCAGGTGTCTGACTTGAAGTAAGCTGTTCGAACATATAGCTTTCCATAAGTCTGCCGAAATCACTCTTGGAAAAAGGTTTACCTTGGGTGTAGTCGTGATTCATTCGGTAGATTGATTTGTCTATCTGATTTTTGAAATCGGAGATGCTGTAGTGACAGCCGCAGGTTTCACCAATAACGAGATTTTCAAGTGAAATTTTGTCGGCAGATAAAATCTGAGCACCCGGTTCAATTATTTCTCTAAGCTTGTTTACGGCAAGCTGAGCAGTTCTTGCAACAGCAGGAATATATGATGTTACACTCAATGAGTTAAGGTAAGCCTCCTGCGTAGCATCATATCCGGTTATTATGACATCCTGAGGAACTCTTATTCCGTTTTCAACAAGCTTATTTGTAAGGCCTATCGCCATATGGTCACTTGCACAGATAATTGCATCAGGAAGTTCGAGTTCACCGCTTATGATTCTCTTAGCAAGACCTGCACCGCTACTGTACCAGAAATCTCCGTAGAAAATCTTGTTTTCATCTATCGGAAGTCCACGTCTTTCAAGCTCGGAAGTAAAACCTGCAAGACGCTTTTCGGAGATATCAAATGCTCTTGTTCCGGCAAGGAAATAAATGTTAGTGCACTTGTGAACATCGAGAACATGCTTTGTAATTTCAGAAAATGCTGTAGTATCGTCAGTAACAACTGTCGGGAAGTCATTAACAGGAAGGTCAATGCAAACAACAGGCTTGTCGCATTTTTCTTCAATAATCTTCTTTACGTCTTCGAGATAGTGATAATTGTTGTTATGCAAAAGTGGGATAGGTGTGATTATTATGCCGTCAAAAAGGTCATAATTAATCAGATTGAAAATATTAGTATTACCCTTGAGATAATCTTTGTGATAATGAGATATTTCAACCATAGTAGAGAAAACAGCTAATTCGTAGCCGTATTTTTCACATTGCGAGAAAAGTCCTGTAAGCACCTTCTGCTGATATTCTCCTTCAGGATATGGAAGTAATACGCCTATAAGTTTTCTTCTACTCAAGTTTAACACCTCACTTATGTTTCTTTAGAGTAATTATATCATAAATTTGTAACGATTACAACATAAATAATAAAAATTTATCATTTAACTATAATGCGTTGGAACAAACACCTGTGAACAAATTGACAAGGGAAAAATATAGTGATATACTTGTAAGGTTGATTGGAGGGATTTCTATGGCGATTGGACTTGTAATGGAAGGCGGAGCAATGCGAGGCATGTTCACATGCGGAGTAATTGACGTTATGATGGAAAACGGTATTAAATTCGATGGTTCGATAGGTGTGTCTGCTGGAGCCTGCTTTGGATGTAACTACAAATCGGGACAGATTGGCAGAGCGTTGAGATATAACATAAAGTATAGCAATGATAAGAGATATTGCAGTATTACCTCGCTTATTAAAACCGGCGATATGTTTGGTGCTGATTTCTGCTATAATCAGATTCCTAATAGCTTAGATGTATTTGATTATGAAGCCTTCAAGGAAAATCCGATGACGTTTTATGTCGTAGCAACTGATATTGATACCGGTAAGCCTGTGTATAAAAAGATTGATAGTTGTAATCAGAATGACCTTGAGTGGATAAGAGCCTCAGCTTCAATGCCACTGGTTTCAAGAATAGTTGATATTGACGGCAGAAAGTTTCTTGACGGAGGAATATCCGATTCAATACCACTCAGAGCATTTGAGAAAATCGGATATGATAAAAATGTTGTCATACTTACCCAGCCTAAAAACTATAGAAAAACACCTAACAAGGCAATGGGTATAATGAAGCTTTCCATGAAGAAGTATCCTCAGCTTATCAAGGCGATGGAAAACAGACATGTTATGTACAACAAGGAAACCAGATATGCTTTTTCTCAGCAGGGAAAGGGTAATGCACTTGTAATTTGTCCTGATGAGCCGTTACCTATCGGAAGAATTGAGCATAATCCTGATGTTCTTATGCAGGTATATAATATCGGCAGACAAAAAGCAACCGAAATGCTGAATGATATCAAGGCGTTTACTGAATAAAATTAAGACCTGCTTGTATAGCAGGTCTTTTTATCTGTTGATTATTCTGATAATACGTTTTGAAAGCAGTTTTGCCGGAATTATTGAAGCTATGTCTTTAATGAGCAGGGGAATTGAAATGGTAAGAAGTGCAGATGTACCTTGACCACCGCTAACTATAGATAAGTATGCTACTCCACAGATGTGGCAGATTACTGTCCCAAATATTCCGAAAACTACAGCTATATAGAAAGAAGAAAACTTATTTGATACCGAACATAGTAATGCAATTGCAATAAAGCCCAGAATATATCCGCCCGACTTGCCGGACACAACGCCAAGTCCACCTGTGAACGATGCGAAGACCGGAACGCCGACTATACCAAGCAGTACATATGTGCTATAGCTGAGCAGGGCGTATTTTAACGGCAGACAGTATCCGCATAGTGCGATGGCAAATGTCTGCAGAGTAACCGAGATACCAAGCGGCGTTGGTATTGCAATCTGAGCACACACGCTTATCATTGCAACAAACAATGCAGAATATGTAATTTTTCGTAAATTTATATTATTCAATCACATCACCATCACTTAATCAAATTACATTATAATTGATTGTGAGTTATATGTCAACGTTGTTAAATGATATTGACATTTGATCGCTTTGACGCTATAATGATATTATAACAGTACGGAGGTTTATAATGATTAGTCAGCAGAATAAAGACGTAGAAATTCAGAGTTTGTTTTCCCAAGAGAATACAAGCGACACGATGTCTTTCTTTCATAGATATAACAGACTTATGTCTTACTATCGCTGTGCGATTATGGAGATAGAAACGAAGTTCAATGTTCTCAATGAGGAGTTCTCGTTAAGATTTGACCGTAATCCAATTAACAGCATAAAAACCAGATTGAAAAAGCCTATCAGTATAAAGGAAAAGCTCGAAAAGAGCGGTCTTCCCGTTACTCTCACGTCCATAGAAGAGAATATGCATGATGTTGCAGGTGTCAGGGTTGTATGTTCGTTTGAAAAAGACGTGTATATGCTTGCTAATGCTCTTCTCAAGCAGGATGATATAAAGCTTGTAAGAATGAAAGATTACATCGAAAATCCGAAGCCTAACGGATACAGAAGTCTTCATCTTATAGTCGAAGTACCGATTTTTCTTGCCAAAGAGAAAAAGATAATGAAGGTTGAAATCCAGCTCAGAACAATAGCAATGGACTCGTGGGCATCCCTCGAGCATCAGCTCAGATATAAGAAGGATTTTGAGTTTACAGAAGACATGGCTAATGAACTTCTTGCATGTGCAAATCTTAGCCGTGACCTGGATTTCAGAATGGACGAGCTCAGGAAGCTTGTTCAGATAGACGACAGTGAAGAATCATTATAATTATCAGGAGGAAGAAAAAATGCCAAAAACAATTACAGTTAAAGGTGTAGGAAAAGTAGTATCACCTGTAGATTATGTTGAAATCAGTATGACTATAACTAATACTGATAAGGATTATACAAAAGCATGTGAGCTTACTGATAATGCTTATCTTAAGCTTAAGAACACTGTTGTCAGAAGCGGATTTGAAGAGAGCTCTCTCAAAACAACAAACTATAATGTTCACGCTGAATATTCCGGCTCACATAACGCAGAGGGTAAATATATCAAGGAATTTGTCGGCTTTAACTGCACTCATTCTTTAAAGCTTTCCTTCAGCTTCTCAAACGAGCTTTTATCTAAAGCAGTTAATGCTCTGTTTTCGTCACTTGCTTCGCCGGATATAGATATCAGATTTACTGTCGAAAACAAGGAAAAGCTCAAGGCTGCAATACTCAGGTCTGCTGCCGCTTCCGCAAAGGAGAACGCACTCACGCTTTGTGAAGCTTCGGATGTTAAGCTCGGAAGCCTGCTTTCAGTTACATACTCGGATGATGATATGAATGTATATTCAACTACTTCAAGTCGCTTTATGGCAAACAGCACAGATGGTGCGGTTGCATGTGCATCTCTTGAAGTAAATCCCGATGATGTTGTTACAAAGGATACCGTAACATTTGTGTGGGAAATTGCATAAAATTTAAGCCTGAGAAAATTCTCAGGCTTTTTCTATCCCTTAAGTCCTCTTGACTGTCTGTCCATATCTTCAACTACAATGTCGTAAATCTCGCCGAGAGTAGAGCAGTATTCCAGGAGCTTCCAAGGCTCGTTTGTGTGGAAGTGAATCTTGATAAGCTCGTCGTCGCCGACAACCAGAAGCGAGTCGCCTTTAAAGTTGTCCAGAATATACTCGTTGATAATATCCTCATCAAGTCCGTTGCCCTCGATGAGAAGCTGTGTGTCATATCTGAATTCAAGCATTTTGTTTACCTCATTTCAAAAGTATTCAAAAAGGGAAGCTATCCAAAGACAGCTTCCCTTGATTTGCATTAAGCTCTGCCTGTGTTCTTGAGGAGAGTCTTTATCTTTTCGTGAGAATCGATAATTGCAGAGATTGAAAGGTCATGGTTGAGAGAAGCGATAAAGTAAGCGATGTACTTAGCACAGTCAACATCGTGGTACCATTCTCTCTCAAGCAGCTCAGGTGTACGGTAAGTGAGGTTTGTACCGAATACGCCATCGATAATGCCGTTCTTGTAAGCGTCATCAAATACCTTAAGACCATTTGTGAAGAGTGGGTAAGTAGCGTAAGCGTAAATCTTTCTTGCGTTTCTCTTCTTGAGCTCTGCAGCAACTTCGAGCATTGATTCGCCGGAAGAAATAATGTCGTCAGCAACGAAAATATCCATTCCTTCAACAGAGTTTCCGAGGTACTCATGAGCAACGATTGGGTTTCTGCCGTTAACTACAACAGAATAATCTCTTCTCTTGTAGAACATACCGAGATTGATACCGAGAACTGATGCGTAGTACATATTTCTGTTGATAGCACCTTCGTCAGGTGAAACAATCATAAAGTGTTCCTTATCAACATTGATATCAGGAATATCCTTGAACATCTTCTTGAGAACCTGATATGTAGGAATTACATTATCAAAGCCCATGAGAGGAACAGCGTTCTGAACTCTTGGGTCGTGAGCATCGAAAGTGATGATGTTAGCTACACCCATAGCCTGGAGCTCCTGGAGTGCAACAGCGCAGTCGAGAGATTCACGGTAGTTTCTTCTGTGCTGACGTCCGCCGTAAAGAATAGGCATGATAATATTGATTCTGTGTGCCTTACCACCTGCTGCCTGGATGATTCTCTTGAGGTCCTGGTAGTGGTCGTCAGGGGACATGCTGTTCTGATTACCGAACATATTATACTTTACATTGTAGTTTCCTACGTCACAGATGATGAAGAGGTCATCACCTCTTACAGTAGACTTGATGAGAGCCTTACCGTCACCGGATGAAAAACGAGGGCAGTCGGTATCAATAAGGAACGAATCTGTTTCGATTCCTGCCTGCTTGTACCAATCAACGAGATAGTCATTGATTTCCTTAGAAAGCTCCTCTGTTCCGTTCATTGCGATGATTCCGAGTGGTGCTACGTTTGTCTGGTTGTTGAAAAGAATTTCTTTCTTGTCCATTACTCTTTATCCCTTCCGATTATTTTGCTTTGCGCACAATGGCACACTTATACTTGAATTATATCTTATTTTGTCTGATTTTACAATAGTAAAAAATTGATTTCATATCTTCTCACAAAAAAAGGCGCTTTCTGTTTGTTTATTTATACATTATCATAACCCAAGTAAGCGAGAAAATAATATTGCTATTTTTCTCAAAATGTTATATAATAAAGTAGTATGTGATTTTTACAGATTTAAGGAGAGAAACGCATGGACAAAATCAGTCTCTTTTTTGATAGTTTGAAAAACAGAAAGGTTGCAGTAGTAGGCGCAGGAGTCAGCCACTTTGACCTTATTAAGCTTTTTTGTAAAAAGGGAATAGACGTAACAGTATGTGATAAATCAAGCAAGGAGAAGTTTGACAGCAAGGTTTATGATGAGCTTTCAGCGTGTGGAGCAAAATTTGTACTCGGTGATGATTATCTTGAAGCTCTGCTGGAAGCTGATGTTATTTTCAGAACACCGGGTATGTACTATAACAGCCCCGTAATCAAGCAGGCAAGAGAAAAGGGTATAGTAGTTACCTCTGAAATGGAGTGCTTCTTTGACCTGTGCCCTTGCAGAACCTATGCACTTACGGGTTCTGACGGAAAGACTACCACAACTACAATAGTTTCCGAGCTTTTCAAGGCTGAGGGTAAGACAGTTCACCTCGGCGGTAACATCGGTAGAGCACTTCTTCCTATTATTGAAGATATTAAGCCTTCAGATATTGCTGTCGTGGAGCTTTCAAGCTTCCAGCTTCTTTCGATGAGAGAATCACCTGATGTAGCCGGTATCACAAATATTACACCGAACCATCTCAACGTTCACGGAACAATGGATGAATATATCGAAGCAAAATGTAACCTTCTCTATCATCAGAATGCTTTTTCAAGAGCAGTCCTGAGCTTTGATAATAAAACAACAAAGAATCTTGCTCCGATTGTAAGAGGAAAGCTTTCGTATTTCAGCCGATATGATAAGCCGTCGGTTGGTTCCTTCCTTCGTGATGACGGTATGCTTTGCTACAATGACTACGGCAATGAAACAGAAGTTGTTAATATGAAGGATATCCGTATCCCTGGTATGCATAATGTCGAGAACTTCCTCACAGCTATTGCAATGACATGGGGCGAGGTGAGCCTTGATACTGTAAGGCATATTGCTAAGACCTTTGCGGGTGTTGAACATAGAATCGAGTTTGTTAGAGAGCTCGACGGCGTAAAGTATTACAACAACTCAATCGCTTCAAGTCCTACAAGAGTGCTCGCTTGTCTTGCTTCATTTGACCAAAAGCAGATTATTATCCAGGGTGGCTCTGACAAGGGAATTTCCTTTGAACCGATGGCTGATGAGATTTGCCGTAAGGTAAAGGTGCTTATCCTTATGGGTGAAACTGCTCAGAAGATAAACGATGCCGTTGTTGCTTCTTCTCTGTATGCCGACAGCGGACTTAAGATTGTAAGAGTCAAGAATATGCAGGAAGCTGTTCTTGCGGCAAGAGAAAACGCTGTTTGCGGCGATATTGTTTCACTTTCTCCTGCCTGCGCAAGCTTTGATATGTACAGAATGTTTGAGGAGAGAGGAAATCACTTCAAGCAGCTTGTAAATGAATTGAAATAAAGAGGAATCTTAATGAATACTTTTCAGGTTTTGTCTTCTCTTTCAAATGCTGTAGGCGTTTCAGGCTATGAGCTATCAGCTGTAGCTGTTGCCGAAAAACACCTCGCAAACTACGGAACAACCTACACAGATTCAATGGGCAACCTATTTTGCAAAGCATTTGATTATAACGAAAAACTTCCGACAATATTACTTGACGCTCATATCGATGAGATTGGTTTTGTTGTCAATTATATTACCGATGACGGTTTTCTGAAAATTTCTGCTTGCGGCGGAATTGACAGAAGGGTATTGCTTGCTCAGCAGGTTACCGTATGCGGTAAGGAAATGATAAAAGGTGTTGTTACTTCCACACCGCCGCATCTGGAAAAAGATTCTTCTTCCTGCCCTAAGGTTGAGGATGTCTATGTTGATGTCGGTATGACTGCTGACGAGGTAAAGAAGCTTGTTTCTTTGGGAGATTATGTCTTTATTGATTCTCCCGCGAGAATGCTAATAAACTACAGCGTTACTTCAAAAGCACTCGATAACCGTGCAGGATGTACAGCGGTAATCAAAACACTGGAGCTTTTGAATCAGTGTGAGAGAAAATACAATGTTCTCGTGTGCTTTTCTGTACAGGAAGAACTCGGTCTTCGTGGCGCTAAGCCTGCTGCTTTCAGTGCCGAATTTGATGAAGCAATTGTAGTTGATGTGTCTTTTGCAAAGACACACGGCGAGTCCCCAAAGGACTGCGGTGTAATGGGAAAGGGCCCTATGATTGGCATCTCACCGACCTTGTCAAGAAAAATGTCCGACTCACTCAGAAGAATTGCTGAAAACAAGCTTATCCCGTATCAGCTTGAAGTTATGAGCGGCAGAACGGGGACAAATGCTGATGTTATCGGATTATCGGCAGGCGGCAAAAATGCTGTTACAGTTTCCATTCCGCTTAAGCATATGCATACTCCTGCTGAAATAGTTGATTTGAATGACATTGAGAATACTGCAAAACTTATTTGTGAGTATATTTCTGATGCAGAATGAGGGGTAAAGATTTATGATAAATGAACTTAAAAAGCTTTGCCTTCTTGACGGTGTTTCGGGAAATGAAAAGGATGTAAGAGATTATATTATTTCCAGAATAAGCGGTAAGTGTGAGTATTCTGTTGACGCTTTGGGGAATGTTATTGCTTTCGTAAAGGGAAAGAAAGAGTCAGATAAAAAGCTTATGATTTCCGCCCATATGGATGAAGTAGGCTTTATTGTGACCTATATCAACGATGACGGCACACTTTGCTTTTCTCCGGTCGGCGGAGTAGATGAAAGAGTGGTTTTCGGCAGAAAGGTCAGACTTTCAAGCGGAATTTACGGTGTCGTAGGCGGAAAAGCTCTCCATAATCTCTCTGATGACGAAAAGGGTAAAGCACCCGGTTTTGATAAAATGGTCATTGATATCGGTGTTTCTTCAAAGCAGGAGGCGCAGAGCGTAGTAAGTTTAGGCGATTATGTTTCGTATGTTTCAGAGTTTACAGAGCTCGGTAAGGACAAGGTAAAATGCAAGGCAATAGATGACAGAGCCGGATGTGCAATTATGCTCAGACTTATCGACGAGGGCGTAGAGTATGACACATACTTTACCTTTGTTGTCCAGGAGGAGGTCGGACTTCGTGGTGCGACCTGTGCTGCATATTCCGTAAACCCTGATTTTGCAATAGTTTTGGAATCAACAACGGCTGCTGATATTCCTTCGGCTTCAGACTCTGACAGAGTTTGTGAGCTTTCATGCGGCCCTGTTGTATCCTACATGGATAACCGAACAATGTATGACAGAGAGCTTTACAAGCTTGCATTTGAGCTTGCTGAAGATAATGGAATCCCTTGTCAGACAAAGACAAGAGTTGCAGGCGGAAACGATGCAGGCGCAATTCAGACAGCTTGCGGTGGTGTAAGAGTGTGTGCGATATCTCTTCCTTGCAGATATCTGCACTCAGAAAGCTGTGTTATTTCAAAACAGGATTTCGAAAACAGCTATAAATTGACAAAACTTCTTTCAGATAGGATTTTTTCATTATGATAAAACAAATCTTAGATGATGACGCTTCACTTTTTACAAATCTGGTTAGCTGTCATTATTCCAGAAGGATTATTTCACATTATGACGCTTATGGCGTAAAATACGATTTTTGCAGGTTTTTTCAGCTTAAAACAAACGACAACGACATAGGAATAATTTCACTGTTCAATTCTGCAATGGTTGTTTCCATGTATGAGGGTAAAAAGCTAGATTCGGAGGCTATTGCTGACCTTGCTTTTCTGGCAAGAGTCAACAAGCCTGCAACAATTGAACTTGATGCAGGATATTCTCATCAGCTTTATTCTTACCTTACAGACAGCTACGAATATTCTGAAAGACACGAATTCCAGTTTGTCAGCAAGAATAATATGCCTGACTTTGATGTTGACGAAATGCCAAAGCTTGACGACGTGTTTGCTATACTGAAAACGGGATTTCCTGCACTGGTTGATAGCTATGATTTGTGGCTGACTGATACATCTCACAGAGTCCGCAGGGGATATTCACAAGCATTTTTATTCAACGGATGTACAACCGCAACTGTGCAGTATATTGTCGGAAATACTGCTCTCATCGGACAGGTTGCCACACTTCCTTCGGAGCGTGGAAAGCTGTACGCAAGAAAGCTTCTTTATTGGATTGGCGAAAGACTTAATCTTGATAATATATCTGTATTTCTGTTTGCGAGAAATCACAGAAAGAGCTACTATGAGGAAATTGGCTTTAAAGAAATCGGGGTAGACTACGTCCTCGATTATAAGGGTGATAAGAATGAATAATATTTTTGATTTTGACGAAAAGCTCATATTGCTTTCAGACAAGGCAGAAAGCGAATGCGAAGAGCAGTTTTCCTGGATTGACAGAGTATGTGAGTATAATTCACAGAAGGTTTTAAAAGCGTTTATCGACAACAGAGTAAGCGAAACCTGCCTTAAGGGTACAACAGGCTACGGCTACGGTGACTGCGGCAGGGATACAATAGATAAGGTGTTTGCTCAGACTTTCGGCTGTGAGGATGCACTCGTGCGTCATACCTTTGTAAACGGAACACACGCACTTTCTACAGGACTTTTCGGAGTTCTCAGAGCAGGTGACACAATGCTTGCCGCTACAGGTAAGCCTTATGATACATTAGAAGAGATTATCGGAATAAGAGGCACAAAGGGTAATGGCTCACTTATCGACTTCGGTGTAATCTACGAGCAGGCGGACCTGCTCCCGAGCGGAGAACCTGACCTTGATACTATAGCGGAGAAGTCAAAGAACGCCAAGGTGTGCTACATACAGCGTTCAAGAGGCTACTCGTTAAGACCGTCTCTCACTGTTGAAAAGATAGGCAGGATTGCTTCTGTTGCAAAGAACGCAAATCCAGATATTATCGTTATGGTTGATAACTGCTACGGCGAATTCGTTGAAAAGATTGAGCCTACACAGACAGGAGCCGACCTTATTATCGGTTCACTTATCAAGAATCCGGGTGGTGCAATCGCTTCTACAGGCGGCTATATTGCAGGAAGAGCAGACCTTGTTAATCTTTGCGCCGACAGACTTACCTGCGTTGGAATGGGCAAGGAAATAGGCTGTACGTTAAATCAGAGCAGGGAAATGTTTTTGGGATTCTTTATGGCTCCGCAGGTTGTTTCAGCGGCTCTTAAGACTTCGGTTTTTGCCTGCAGGCTATTTGAGAAGCTCGGCTTTGAAACACTCCCTAAATCTGATGAAACAAGAACTGACATCATAGCTTCAATTCTTCTTAAAAATGAAGAAAACCTCGTAGCATTCTGCCAGGGTATTCAGGCAGGCTCACCTGTTGACAGCTATGTTACACCCGAAGCCTGGGATATGCCGGGTTATGACAGCAAGGTAATTATGGCAGCGGGTGCGTTCACGATGGGAGCTTCAATCGAGCTTTCTGCCGACGCTCCGATAAGAGAACCTTTTGCAGCATGGTTGCAGGGCGGAATTACTTATCCTACAGGTAAGATTGGTGTTATGGTTGCCGCTCAGAAAATGATAGAGAGAAACCTGATAAATTTATAATCTAAGGAGGTAGTTTTATGCCTGAAATCTATAATGTGAAGCTTAGTGACATAGTATCCGAGCTTAAGCTGGAAGTAGTTTATACACCTAATCCGATTGAACAGATTAAGATATTCTGCAATGACTGCAATCGTCCGGGCCTTCAGCTTATGGGATTTTATGAGTATTTCAACGAGGACCGTGTACAGATTTGCGGTAATATGGAATTTGCTTATCTTGCTTCAATCGACGAGGAATCAAGAAAGCAGAAGATTGAAACTCTCTTTTCAAAGAAAATTCCACTTTTTGCAGTTTCACGTGGACATGAGCTGTTTCCGGAAATGCTGATTTATGCTGAGAAGTACGGCGTTCCGATTGTCAGAACATCTGACAGTACTTCGAGCTTTATCGCAAGCCTTATTGCATTTCTTAATTTAAGACTTGCTCCGAGAATTACCAGACACGGTGTTTTAATCGAGGTTTACGGCGAAGGTATCCTTATCGTAGGCGAAAGTGGTGTAGGTAAGAGCGAAACTGCTATTGAGCTTGTAAAGAGAGGACATCGTCTTGTTGCCGATGACGCTGTTGAAATCAGAAAGGTTTCTAATATCAGCCTTGTCGGTCAGTCACCTGACAATATAAGACACTTCCTCGAGCTTCGCGGTATCGGTATTATCAACACAAGAAGACTTTTCGGTATGGGTGCCGTAAAGGTTTCTGAAAAGATTGACCTTATTATCAATCTCGAGCCTTGGGACAGCACTAAGGTTTACGACAGAATGGGTGTAGACAATGAGTATACATCTATTCTCGGCATAAAGGTTCCTTCTCTTACAATCCCTATTAAGCCTGGTAGAAACTTAGCTGTAATCATTGAGGTTGCTGCTATGAACAACCGTCAGAAGAAGATGGGCTACAATGCCGCACAGGAGCTTCTTGACAATCTCGGTCTTACCATGGATTCCGAAGAAAAGGTAAACAACTGGGAAGTATTTTAATTGAAAGGTCAGATTTAAATGATTAGGCTTCAGGCCGACCTGCATACACATACCATTGCATCAACTCACGCATATTCGACAATCACTGAAAACTGTTCGTTTGCAGCTAAAAACGGTATCAAGTGTGTCGCTATGACAGACCACGCTATGACAATGCCCGATGCACCGCATTGCTGGCATTATCATAACCTCAAGATTCTGCCAAGAAAGATTGAGGGTGTAACTGTTCTTAAAGGAGCAGAGGCGAATATCATAGATTATGACGGTAATATTGATATTGACGATGAAACTCTCGGCTATCTTGAATGGGTGGTAGCTTCTTTTCATAAGTATACCTGTAAACCTTCAACCGTTGAGGAGCACACAAGAGGCTATCTCAGTATTGCCAAGAATCCAATTATTGACATAATCGGACATCCCACAACTTCGATGTTTGAGTATGATATGGAAAAGTGTGTAAAGGCTTTTAAGGAATATAATAAGATTGTGGAAATCAATGAAAGTTCGATTATGTGGAAAAACGGTTCGAGAGAAAATGCACTCGAGCTTATGAAGCTTTGCAAGAAGTACGAGGTATTTATCTCAATTGACTCGGACGCACATTTCCACGAGCTTATAGGTCAGGCACCTCTGGCACTTGAAATGGCACAAAGCATAGATTTCCCGTCAAAGCTAGTAATCAATTCTGACTTTGATATGCTTCGTGAATATATACTTTCCAAGAGACCGAATCTTGATATATAATTAACCCGATTGGAGTTTTACTATGACTTCTAATGCAATTTCAGATGTAATTTCTTTTGCCGAAAAACTCGGCTGTTGCTGTCTTGTAAATGAACCGCTCAGCAAGCATACAACGTTTAAGGTCGGTGGGCCTTGCAAAGTAGCAGTACTTGCAAACAGCGAAAATTCAATTGCCTCTGTTTTGAAATTCTGTACAGACAATGATATAAAGACACTTGTTATCGGCAATGGCTCGAATCTTCTTGTAAGCGATGAGGGCTTTGACGGTGTGGTTATTATAATCAGTAAGGACTTTCAGGGGCTTACACTTGTAGATGAAACAACAATTGAAGCAAAAGCAGGTTGTACACTTACTCAGCTTTGTACTTTTGCTATGAATAATTCTCTTACCGGGCTTGAGTTTGCATACGGAATCCCGGGTACTGTCGGCGGCGGCGTTTTTATGAATGCCGGTGCGTATGATGGCGAGATTTCTGATGTGATTGTGTCTGCACAAGCCGTTGATTTCAATGGCAAGGTTATGACCTTTACAGCACAGCAGATGGAGCTCGGATACAGAAAAAGTGTTTTCCATGATATTGATTGCGTTATTACCAAGGCTGTTTTCAAGCTCAAAAAGGGCGATAAGCGGGTAATCAAAGAAAAAATGGACGACCTTATGCAGAGAAGAAAGTCCAAGCAGCCTCTTGAGTATCCAAGTGCCGGCTCGACCTTCAAAAGACCTACGCGCAATTTTGCAGGAAAGCTTATCGATGAATGCGGGCTCAGAGGATATACTGTCGGCGGAGCACAAGTGTCGGAAAAGCACTGCGGATTTGTCATAAACAAGGATAACGCAAGCTTTGATGATATTCTTACTCTCATAAAGAATGTCCAGAATATTGTTTTTGAAAAGACAGGTTATTGTCTTGAATGTGAAGTTAAAATTATAGATAACCAGTAAGGAGGGATATATATGGAATTCCTTATTGTTACCGGTGTTTCGGGAAGCGGTAAATCTACCGCAATAAACGTTCTCGAGGATATAGGCTATTATTGTATCGATAATATGCCGCCGGAACTTATTTCCAAATTTGCGCAAATATGCAACGGAATGAATGATAATATAAGAAAGGTCGCATTTGTTGTAGATATTCGTGGTGGTGACTTTTTCTTAAAGCTCAATGATACCGTAAACGAGCTTAAAACCGAAAATGCTGAACTTAAGATACTGTTTCTTGATTCAAGCGATGACTGTATCGTAAGAAGATACAAGGAAACAAGAAGAAAGCATCCTCTTGATGAGGTTTCTTACGGCAATATCAGAAAAGCTATTGCCACCGAACGAGAGCTTCTTTCTACAGTAAGAGCAATTTGCGATTACTATATTGACACATCACTTCTTTCAGTAGCTCAGTTTAAGGATAGAATGTATTCGATATTCCTTGAAAATAAGGATGATTTTATCCATATTGATGTTATGTCGTTCGGCTTCAAGTTCGGAACATTGTCTGATGCAGACCTTGTATTTGACGTAAGATGCTTACCAAATCCGTTCTATGTTCCTGAGCTAAAGCAGAAAACTGGCTTGCAGGCCGAGGTTTCAAGCTATGTAATGAAATTCGAAGAGTCGCAGCAGCTTTTTGAAAAGCTTAAAGACCTTATAGATTTCCTTATTTCGCTTTATATTAAGGAGGGCAAGTCGCAGATAGTCATTGCATTTGGTTGTACAGGCGGAAAGCACAGAAGTGTTACCTTTGCGGAAAAACTCGGTAAGCACCTTATGAATAACGGAAACAAGGTAAGAATTTCTCACAGAGATATAGAAAAACAGTAACGGAGGACGTATGCTTCACTTTTCTGTTTCAGTAAAAGAAGAAATACTTTCGAATATGAATTCACGCCCAAAATGCGAAGCTTGTATTTTGGGTATGCTTTTATTCTGTAAAAAATTGAGAAATGACCACATACAGTTTATGACTGAAAACGCTGATACTGCAGCTTTTTTTGCCAAGAATCTGGGAAGGATTTCAAATACGGAAATACCCGTGGAGGAAATAGATATCGGTTCAAGAAAACTGTTTGAGGTCGATATAACTGATGTTGACACAATATCTGCAATATACGCTCACTTCAATTTTGATAAAGAAAAAACGCATCAGAGGCTGGATGAGAATATTATGCCGAAAGCTAAGTTTATTCCTCAGCTTTTTTCCGGCGCATATCTTGCCTGCGGAAGTGTTAATGACCCGAATAAAAAATCTCACCTTGAATTTGTAATCCCGACTCTTGACCTGTGTAATGATTTAGGGCTTTTGCTTATTGATAATTACGGGATTATAGCAAAGCAGATGTCGAGAGGTAAAAACGAGATTGTTTACCTTAAGGACAGCGAAAACATCCAGGATGTACTTACACTGATTGGGGCTCCTATGGCTGCCCTTAAACATATTACAGTCAAAGTAGACAAGGAAGGCTCAAATCAGGTTAACAGAACAATAAACTGCGCAACAGCAAACTTCAGAAAATCAAATGCTGCTGCACAAAGACAGATTGATGCCATAAACAAGCTTGGCAGTAAGGGCATAATGGAAACACTTCCTCAGGAGCTGCAGGTTGTTGCTGCTGCAAGAGTTGAAAATCCCGATATGGCACTTAGCGAGCTTTATAAGATAATCGAGCCACCGGTTTCTAAAAGCGGTCTTAATCATAGGTTAAATAAGCTCATATCTCTTGCAAATGATATTTAAAAGAGGAATTTGAAATGACTGACTTTGTACATCTTCACGTCCATACTGAATATAGCTTGCTTGATGGTGCCTGCCGTATAAGTGAGCTTGTTTCTCATGTAAAAAAACTCGGACAAAGTGCTATTGCAATAACCGACCATGGCAATATGTATGGCGCAATCGAGTTCTATAATGCCTGCTTAAAGGAAGGTGTCAAACCGATTATAGGTTGTGAGGTGTATGTAGCTCCCAGAAGCAGATTCGACAAGATAAACAAACTTGATACCTCACCGTACCATCTTGTACTCCTCTGCAAAAACATGCAGGGCTACAAGAACCTTATAAAGCTAGTTTCAGCAGGATATATAGAAGGTTTCTATTCAAGACCGAGAATTGATCTGGAGCTTTTGAAGGAGCATTCGGAAGGGCTTGTCTGCCTTTCTGCTTGTCTTGCAGGAGAGATTCCCAGAAAGCTTCTGAACGGCGATTTTGAAGGTGCTAAGGAAACAGCACTCACATATAAATCCATTTTTGAAGAAAACTGTTACTTTATAGAAATTCAGAATCACGATATTCCTGAACAAAAACAAATCCTGCCTCTTCTTTACAGATTATCAAGAGAAACAGGAATAGGACTTGTAGCTACTAATGATGCCCACTACATCGCCAAAGAAGACGCTTATATGCAGCAGGTTCTTGTCTGCATATCGACCAAAACTACACTCAGTGACCCAAAGGCACTCGAGTTTCCGACTGATGAGTTCTATATAAAATCAGGCGATGAAATGGCGTCGCTGTTTTCAATGTATCCCGAAGCAATTCAGAACACAGTTAGAATTGCCGATATGTGCAACATAGAATTTGAATTCGGAAAAATCAAGCTTCCACGTTTTACTCTCGAAGGCGTCAGTGACAATAAAGCATTTTTCAGAGAGCTTTGTGAAAAGGGACTCTGTAAGCATTACGGCAAGGATAATACCGTAGCAAGAGAACGCCTTGAATACGAGCTTTCGGTTATAGAAAAGATGGGCTATGTGGATTACTTCCTCATTGTCTGGGATTTTACAAACTATGCGAGAAGAAATGATATTCCTGTAGGTCTTGGAAGGGGAAGCGGTGCCGGAAGTCTGTGTGCTTATTGTGTCGGAATTACAGGTATTGACCCGTTGAAATATGACCTGCTGTTTGAAAGATTCTTAAACCCGGAAAGAGTATCAATGCCCGACTTTGACATCGATTTTTGCATTGTAGGCAGACAGAATGTTATCGATTATGTAAAAAGAAGATATGGCAGTGAGTATGTAGCACAGATTGCAACCTTTAACACAATGGCAGCAAGAGGTGCTGTAAGAGATGCCGCAAGAGCTATGAATCTTCCGTATCAGCTGGCTGATGATGTAGCAAAGAGAATACCTAAAATGCTTGATATTTCATTGAAGCAATCACTTGTAGTTTCTCCTGAGCTGAAGGAGATTTACAATTCTGATGAGCGAGCAAAGCAGCTTGTTGATACTGCAATGAAAATCGAAGGTATGCCAAAAAGCGTGGGCACCCATGCAGCAGGTATTGTTATAACCAAGGACCCTGTAGACAGCTATGTTCCGCTGTTTTCAAGAGATGGGCAGATTTCCACACAGTTTACCATGACAGTTCTTGAAAGCATGGGACTTTTGAAATTTGATTTTCTCGGACTCAGAAACTTAACGGTAATTCATAACTGTGAGCAGGAGATCAGAAAGACTATTCCGAGCTTTGATATCAACAAGATTCCTCTTGATGATAGGGATGTTTTTAATATGCTTTCAAAGGGTGATACCGATGGAGTGTTCCAGTTTGAAAGTGCAGGAATGACATCTACTATTGTAAAGCTGCGACCTGAAAAAATCGAAGACCTCATTGCGATTATTTCTCTCTATCGTCCAGGCCCTATGGATTCAATCGGAACATATATTTCAAATAAGCATAACCCTGCGGGTATAAAATATAAGCATCCACTGTTAAAGCCTATTCTTGAGGTAACTTATGGTTGTATTGTTTACCAGGAGCAGGTAATGCAGATATTCAGAAGCCTTGCAGGATATTCTTACGGCAGAGCTGACATTGTAAGACGTGCAATGGCAAAGAAAAAAGCAAAGGTTCTGGAAGCTGAACGAAATGCATTTATCTACGGCGATAAGAATCCTGACGGCAGTGTGAACTGTGTAGGATGTGTCGCAAACGGAATTTCAGCAGATATAGCAAATGAGTTATTCGATGATATGTCGTCATTTGCTTCTTATGCATTCAATAAGTCACATGCCGCAGCATACGCTACGATTTCGTATCAAACAGCATATCTGAAATGCCACCATTATTCTGCTTACATGGCAGCTCTAATGAGCTCGGTTATCGGCGACGGCGGTGAAAAGCTTTCTGCGTATTGTGCAAGTGCCAGAAAGAACGGCGTAAAAATTCTCAGCGTCGACATAAACAAAAGCCAGCTCGGATTTGTTACCGAAAACGGCGACATAAGATTCGGTATGCTTGCTGTTAAAACGCTCGGAAATGGTATTATTACTGAAATTATTAAGGAAAGAGAGCAAAGAGGTGATTTTGTTTCTCTTACTGATTTTTGCTTTAGAATGAAGCCGGAGCAAATAAATATCAGAGCTGTAGATGCACTCATAAGATGCGGTGCGTTCGACAGCCTTAAACAAAGTAACCGCAAGCAGATGGTTCACAATTTCGAACATCTTTTGAAGGACGCAGGTGAGCAGTCAAGAAATAACCTGAGCGGTCAGCTTGACTTGTTTGGTATGATGAACCAGGATGAAAAAAGTAAAGTCAACGACGAGTTCGGATTTGAACCTGAGTTTTCATCCGATGAGCTTCTTGAAATGGAAAAGGAAGCGCTGGGTATATACTTTTCGGGCCATCCGCTCGAGTCGTATTTGGCAGTTGCTACAGCATCAAAAGTAACGAATATTTGTGACATCATCGATGAAAATAACAGCTTTTCCGACGGAGATAAGGTTACCGTTTTAGCACTTGCGTCTTCAATGAAGCTTCACAGTGCTAAAAACGGCGACAGAATGTGTTTTGCTACTTTTGAGGATATGACAGGAACAGCGGAAGTAATTATTTTTCCAAGAGTTTTTTCACAATCAAAAAGCCTTATCAAGAGCAAAAGGCCGCTTGCAATCGAAGGACACATTTCTCTTAAAGATGACGAAGAACCCAAGATTATCGCTGACAACATAATTTCTGCAGAGAACTATGTCAAAGCCTGCTTCAATAAAACTTTGTATCTAAGACTTGACAGCAGGGAAGATGAAGCTTTGGAACGGGTAAAGACTCTGGTTTGTTCCGCATCGGGCGATACGAAGCTGAGATTTTACTTTTCTGACCTAAAAAAGAGCGTCGCTCTTAAAGATTGTCCGTCTATAGCTTGCTCGGAAAATCTGCTTGAAAAGCTCAGCGATATAATCGGAAAAGAGAATGTTGCTTTTAAGTAGATGCAACACTTTGGTTAACAGATATAACAACTGTATAAACATTTTGTTAATAAACTATTGATAGTTTCTCGCTTGAAATTTCCTATATTTGGCATATAATTGTATTAATTGCT
This sequence comes from Oscillospiraceae bacterium, assembly GCA_017848055.1. Lineage (GTDB taxonomy): Bacteria > Bacillota > Clostridia > Oscillospirales > Ruminococcaceae > UBA7477. The sequence continues at coordinate 25,038 of JAGALZ010000026.1, forward strand.
AGTATAGGAGAATATTGAATATGGAAAAGATTAAAGTATTCTGTGATTCCACAGCAGATTTAAGCGCTGAAATTTATGAAAAATATGATATCAAAGTTGTTCCGCTTCATGTTACAATCGGTGACGATGAATATACAGATACTGTTGATATCGATGGCGAAAAGCTTATAAAGCTTTCTTCGGAGAAGGATGTTCTTCCGAAGACATCTGCTGTTCCTATCGTTACTTATATTGAATTATTCAAGCCATATGTAGATGATGGATATACTGTTATCCATATAAGTCTTAGCAGCAAGCTCAGCTCTTGCTTTCAGAATGCTACTCTGGCCGCTGCTGAGGTCGGAAATGCCTATGCAGTAGATAGCTATAATCTTTCAACCGGTACTGGACACCTTGCTATTTCAGCTGTTGAGCTTGCAAGAGAAGGAAAGTCCGCAGAGGAGATTGTATCTGCACTCAATGAAATGAAAACCCGACTTGATGTAAGCTTTGTTATCAATAAGCTTGATAATCTTCGCAAGGGTGGAAGGTGTTCTGCGCTTGCCGCTCTCGGCGCCAATCTGTTAAACCTCAAGCCTTGTATAGAGGTTAAGGAAGGCGCAATGGGTGTCGGAAAGAAATTCAGAGGTAACCTTAATAAGGTATTGCCTCAGTATATTGCAGCAAAGCTTGCAGACCGTGATGATGTTCAGCTTAACAGAATCTTTGTAACTCATTCTCCGATGGACAGAGAGCTTGTGGAGCTTGCAATAAATGAGGTCAAGAAGCTCCAGCCGTTTGTTGAAGTTATTGAAACAAATGCAGGCGCAACTATCTGCACACACTGTGGTGCAGGTACGCTTGGTGTGCTTTTCTTTAAGAAATAATAAATAAGAATTCCGTATCCGTCGATACGGAATTTTTTTTGATACTATGTAGTAATTTTCGTTGACTTTTTAGAGAAAATATAGTATACTGAATCTATGTTTTAGTTATAAAGCTTTATTGGATATTAAGTTGGTAATATACTTTGTATTTAACCGGTGATTTGTTTGATGAAGAACCTGAAAAAGTACCTGTCTTCTATAAGAAACTCTCCAATGTATTCGGAACTTGTATTTATTCTGAAGTGGAGTGCTTTTGCAAGCTTAATTGCTTTTTTTATATCGATTCTATGGAGCTTTGATATAACAATGCTTTTTGGACTAATGGCAGGATATGCGTATCTTGTTTTCAGCTATACTTATCTGGCAGGCTCAATTTGTGCCGCTGTTGGTACTTCTGATAAATCAAAAGCCAAAAAGCAGATGTTCGGCAGTTATATGCTTAGATATATCGGACTTTTTCTTCTATGCTGGTTAGCTTTTGAATTAAAGATAATTAATGTTGTGGGAATTCTTCTTCCACAGCTTTTCCCTAAAATAACAATCTGGATTCACCAGATTATAAAGAGAGGTAATGGTAATGGACGGACCTAAGGTCGTATTTACTATTGATATTTTGGGTGGAATAGATATAACCGAAACCGTTGTCATGGGTTGGTTGGTTATACTGATCGTATTAGGATTGTCGCTGTTTCTTACAAGCAATCTGAAGAAAATCCCTACAACGAAGCGTCAGATAGTTGCAGAAATGCTGGTCGGATTTGTTAATAATACCGTGAAAAAGGCGATGGGCGAGCGCTTTATATTTATGGCTCCGTACATTGCAACAATTCTTGTTTATTCACTATTCGGGTCGCTTATCAGCTTGTTCGGATTAAGACCTGTTACAGCAGACCTTAACACAACAATGGGTATGGCTCTTGTAACATTTATGATGATTACCTATTATAAGATAAAGACAAACGGCTTCGGTGGATATCTCAAGGGATTTGCTTCTCCTATGGCACTTATGACACCGCTGAATATCATAAGTGAAATTGCAACTCCGCTTTCAATGTCCTTCCGTATGTTCGGCAACATTGCAGGAGGTACAATTATCACCTCAATGTTATATATGGGACTTGCCGCAGCTTCGGGTGCACTCGGTCTCTCATTTGTTTTCGGAGAATTAGAGTTCCACGCAGTTCAGGTGCTTATACCTGCTGTGTTATCGCTCTATTTCGACCTGTTTACAGGATGTATTCAGGCATATATTTTTGCAATGCTCACAATGGTTAACGTCAGCATAGCTGCTGATAAATCTTAGTTTGGAGGAAAACTACTATGGAAAAAGCAATTGTATTAGGATGTTCAGCAATAGGTGCAGGTCTTGCAATGATTGCAGGTCTTGGCCCTGGTATCGGTGAAGGTTTCGCTGTTGGTAAAACAATTGAAGCTATCGCAAGACAGCCTGAAGCTCAGGGTGACTGCACAAGAACTATGTTTATCGGTGTAGCTATGTCCGAGTCAACAGGTATCTACTCCCTTATTATTGCAATCGTTCTTCTTTTTGCAAATCCGCTTATCGGTAAGCTCTAATAGAAGCGAGGTATATATTGATGCCATACGCTAAAGTAACCGACTTTATCAGCATTGACCCTACAACGATAATTGCAACGCTGATAAACTTATTGATTTTATTTCTGATATTCAGACTGGTTCTTTTCAAGCGTGTTAACAAGGTAATCGAAGACAGACAAAAGGATATTGCAGATTCATATGAAGAAGCAGACGAAACAAAGCGTCGTGCAGCCGTGCTCGAAGCAGAGTACAACGAGAAGCTTGTTTCTGCAAAGGAAGAATCCGCAAATATCATTAGAGAAAGCACAAAAAGAGCCCAGGCTAGAGGCGACCAGATTATCGACGAAGCCAAGACTGAGGCTCAGAACATTATCACAACAGCCCATAATGAAGCTGAACGTGAGAAGAAGCGTGCTGTAAACTCTGTCAAGAACGAAATTACCGACATCGCATTCAGCGTTGCTCAGACACTTGTTGAAAAGGAAATTACAAAAGAGGATAACGAAAGACTTATTGACGCTTTCATCGACAGTGTAGGTGAAGACAATGACTGAGCAGTATGTTAAAAACTATGCTCTGGCACTGTATTCACTGTGTCAGGAAGAGGGAATATCTCTTTCAGATACCTATGAAGAGCTTAAATTAGCTGACAAGGTATTTTCCGAGAATAATGAGTTTATCGTTTTGTTGAGTCTGCCTACGATAACTAAAGATGAGAAGAAGGCTATGCTCTTAGATTGCTTTGAGGGGAAGCTTTCCGGCATCGTGTATGATTTTATCTGTGTTATGACTGAAAATAATGCAATAATGTCCTTCTCAGATGTCTTTCTGTCTTTTAAGAAGCTATACTTCGAAGAAAGCAGAATCGTAGAGGTTGAGGTTATTACTACCCAGCAGCTTTCGGACGGACTTTACACAAAACTCAAATCAGCCCTTGAAAAGAAGCTGTCTAAAAGTGTTATACTTGATACAAAAATTGACACTTCAATTCTTGGCGGAATTGTAATTAACTATGACAATAAGCAGCTTGATGCAAGTCTTAAAGCCAAACTTGCTGATATTAAGAAAAGTATTGATTGCACAATCGCATAGGGAAAGGTAAGATTATTATGAATTTGAGACCTGATGATATTACCGATATCATAAAGCATCAAATAAAGAATTATCGGTCAAAGCTTGAGCTTTCCGATATAGGTACGGTTGTTACTGTAGGTGACGGAATTTCCAAAATCCACGGTCTTGATAACTGTATGAGCGGAGAGCTTCTGGAGTTTGATTGCGGTGTTTCAGGAATGGCACTCAACCTTGAAACAAATTTTGTAGGTGCTGTATTGCTCGGCTCCGACGAAGATATCAAGGAAGGCACACAGGTTAAGAGAACTGGCAAGATTGTATCTGTTCCGGTAGGTGACGAGCTTCTCGGCAGAGTAGTAAATGCTCTCGGTCAGCCTATCGACGGAAAAGGACCTGTTCTTACAACCGAAACCCGTCCTATCGAAACACCTGCTTTTGGTGTTATCACAAGAAAATCTGTAAGCAAGCCTTTACAGACCGGAATCAAGGCTATCGATTCTATGATTCCTATCGGAAGAGGTCAGAGAGAACTTATTATCGGAGACAGACAGACGGGTAAAACCGCTATCGCTCTCGACACTATCATAAATCAGAAGGGTAAGGACGTTATCTGTATCTATGTTGCTATTGGTCAGAAGCGTTCTACCGTTGCAAACGTAGTTGAAACGCTTGAAAAGGCGGGTGCTATGGACTACACAATCGTTGTTGCGGCTACAGCATCAGAGCTTGCTCCGCTTCAGTATATCGCTCCTTATTCGGGTTGTGCTATGGGTGAGCATTTTATGCTTAAGGGTAAGGACGTCCTCTGCGTTTATGATGACCTCTCAAAGCACGCTGTTGCGTACAGAACAATGTCACTGCTTCTCCAGCGTCCAACGGGACGTGAAGCATATCCGGGCGACGTTTTCTATCTGCATTCAAGACTCCTTGAAAGAGCTTGCAGCTTAAACGAGAATTACGGCGGTGGTACACTTACCGCACTGCCGATTATTGAAACACAGGCAGGCGACGTTTCTGCGTATATCCCGACAAACGTAATTTCTATTACTGACGGACAGATATTCCTCGAAACTGAGCTCTTCTATTCGGGTATTAGACCTGCTGTAAACCCTGGTATTTCTGTATCACGAGTTGGCGGTGCAGCACAGATTAAGGCAATGAAGAAGGTATCCGGCTCACTTAAGCTTCTCTATTCTCAGTACAGAGAGCTTCAGTCGTTCTCTCAGTTCGGTTCTGACCTTGATAAGGATACAAAGGACAGACTCTCGCAGGGTGAACGTATCGTAGAAGTTTTAAAGCAGGGAAGAAATGCTCCTCTGCGTGTCGAACAGCAGGTTGTTATTATCTATGCCGTAGTAAATAATTATCTTGCGGATATCGCTGTTTCAGACATTCAGGAGTATCAGAATCAGCTGTTTGAATATGTAGAAACAACATATCCTGAAATCTATCAGTCAATTCTTGATACAAAGGATTTGACAAAGGAAAATGAAGAAAAAATCAAGCAGGTTATAACTGAGTTTTCTTCGAAATTTGTTAGTACAAAGTAAGGAGCTAGGTTTATGGCAACAGCTAATATGAAAGCTGTAAAACGCAGAATTAAAAGCGTTGAAAGCACTAAGCAAATAACAAAAGCTATGGAGCTTGTTGCCTCATCAAAGCTCCGTAAGGCGAAAGAACGTGCAGAGGCAGCACAGCCGTATTTCCATACTCTTTATGAAACCATGTGCGATATATCTTCTGATAAGCTTATGCAGTCGATGTTTGTGTCAAAGCAGTTGCGTAAAGTCAGCTTGCTTATTATAATAGCAGGTGACAGAGGATTAGCTGGTGGGTTTAATCACAACGTGCTTAAACTTGCTGAGTCAAGAGCCCGTGAGATTGAAGCTGACGGCAGAGAAGTAAAGATTCTTGCTATCGGCAAAAAATCGATTGAGTATTTTGAGAAGAGAAACTACAATGTGGTAAAGAAGTATTTCGGAATTTTCGACAGTACTCCTCAGGAGGTGCTTGCTGAAATTTCTCAGTATATTATCAGCCAGATGAAAATGCAGGAAATCGGCAGCGTCGAGCTTGTCTATACGACATTTGTATCTACGTTGACACAAGAACCTATGCATGTTAATGTAATTCCTATCGAAACTGTTCCTAAGGGAAACGGCCCTCACGGTGTTACAATTTATGAGCCTTCACCTGAGGAGCTGTTTGACGGTCTTGTGCCGCTGTATTTAAGCGGTATGGTGTACAGTGCAATTGTTGATTCGTATGCATCTGAGCTTGCTGCAAGACGCAATGCTATGGAGAATGCAACAGATAATGCTGACGAGATGATAAGTACTTTGTCATTACAGTATAACCGTGCAAGACAAGCACAGATTACTCAGGAGCTTACTGAAATTGTTTCAGGCTCGATGAGAGGAAAATAAACTAATCCATACACAGAAGGGTGGATAAATAATGCAGTCAAATAACGTAGGAAAGATTGTTCAGATTGTCGGAGCTGTCGTTGACGTTAAGTTCTCAAAGAATAATCTTCCTAAGCTTTTAAACGCAATTGAAATTGACAATAACGGCGAAAAGCTTATTGTTGAGGTCGCTCAGCATATAGGTGACGATACTGTAAGATGCATCGCTATGAGCTCTACAGACGGCCTTACAAGAGGACTAGATGCTGTTGATACAGGCAGGACAATTTCTGTTCCGGTTGGTAGAAATACTCTTTCCAGAATGTTTAACCTGCTTGGCGAACCTATTGATGAAATAGAATTTGATAGTGAGAATACCGAACGCTGGGAAATTCACCGTCAGGCTCCTTCATATGAAGAGCAGGCAGCTTCTACTGAGGTTCTTGAAACGGGCATCAAGGTAATTGACCTTATCGCACCTTATCTTAAGGGCGGTAAAATCGGTCTTTTCGGCGGTGCTGGCGTTGGTAAGACGGTTCTTATTCAGGAGCTTATCAACAACGTTGCAAACCAGCACGGAGGAATTTCAGTTTTCACCGGTGTTGGCGAAAGAACCCGTGAAGGTAATGACCTTTACAACGAAATGAAAGAATCAGGAGTTATAGATAAGACCGTTCTTGTTTACGGACAGATGAATGAACCGCCCGGAGCAAGAATGAGAGTCGGACTTTCCGGACTTACAATGGCTGAGTATTTCAGAGATGTTGAAGGACAGGACGTGCTTTTGTTTATCGATAATATCTTCAGATTTACACAAGCAGGTTCTGAGGTTTCTGCGCTCCTTGGACGTATGCCTTCTGCCGTAGGTTATCAGCCGACCCTTGCTACAGAAATGGGTGCTTTGCAGGAGAGAATAACTTCTACAAACAAGGGCTCTATTACATCAGTTCAGGCTGTTTATGTTCCTGCCGATGACCTCACTGACCCTGCTCCTGCTACTACATTTGCGCACCTCGACGCTAAAACTGTTCTTTCAAGAAATATTGCATCGCTCGGTATTTATCCGGCTGTTGACCCGCTTGACTCAACATCAAGAATTCTTTCTCCTGATATTGTCGGTCAGGAGCATTATGATGTTGCCAGAGCTGTTCAGTCTATTCTCCAGAGATACAACGAATTGCAGGATATTATCGCAATTATGGGTATGGATGAGCTTTCCGATGAGGACAAGACTACAGTTGCCAGAGCAAGAAAAATCCAGAGATTTCTTTCTCAGCCGTTTAATGTTGCTGAGCAGTTTACAGGCATGCAGGGTAAGTATGTTCCGTTAAAGGAAACAATTCGTGGATTTAAAGAAATCATAGAAGGAAAACACGACAATCTCCCTGAATCTGCATTCTTATTTGTTGGCACTATCGAGGAAGCAATTGAAAAGGCTAAATCCTCTGAGCAGAGGTAACTATCTATGAAAAGCTATACTTTCAGAATTTCTTCACCTGTTCATACGGTGTCGATAGATAATGTGGTCAAGGCTATAGTCAGAACTACAGCAGGAGATATAGGTATCCTCGCAGGTCACGTTCCGTATTCTTCTGTAGTTAAGCAGGGGACTGTAAAGCTTACTCTCGAGGATAATACCGTGAAAGAATACAGTGTTTCAGACGGGATTATTAAAGTCGCTGATAACATTGTAACGGTACTTACTCAAACAATCGATTGATTATGAAGAGCTGTCAAAAATGACAGCTCTTTTTGTTGTTGTTTATCACAAAAAGTTAATATTTGAATTTAAAAATTTGTCTAAAAAAATCCAGAAATATACTTGTAAAATTAAACGTTTTAGTGTATAATTAAGACATATATTGTACTTAAGGAGCGTGCAAATTTATGTGCGATTTTATAACCCCGGTACTGTTCGCTGATACCCCCGATATGTCGGTTTCGTATGTAGCTGCAGTAGTAGTTACAGGTCTCGTAGTTGTATTTCTGGCACTCCTTCTTCTCATCGGATTTTTTACCCTTCTCGGATTGGTGTTCGGTGAAAAGAAAAAGAAGGCTAAGAAGGTCGAAGAAGTAGCCGCTCCGGTTGTAGCTGAGACAAAGGTCGAAATGACTGTTGCTCAGGAAGCGCCGGTTATTGAAGACGGAATTGAGGAAGAGGTTGTTGCAGTAATTACTGCTGCAATAGCTGCGATGGCTGCTCAGTCAGGCAAGAAGATGAAGCTTGTCGGAATTAAGACAACTTCGAGAAATGTTCGACCTGCGTGGGCTCAGGCTGGTCTTGTAGACAACACCAGACCATTTTAACGAAAGGACAGACTGATAATGGGTGAAATTATTGATAGATTTTTATCGACAATAGCTGACCTTGCTGAATCGTCAGGTGTGGCTCAGCTGTTAAATGATGGCGGTTGGAAGAACATAGTTATGATTTGTATCGCCCTGCTGTTTATGTATCTTGCTATCGGTAAGGGATTCGAACCGCTTCTTTTGCTCCCGATTTCCTTCGGTATGCTTCTTACAAACTTACCACTCACTGATATGTACCATCCTGAACTTTTTGATGGTTACACTGCAGCTGATGGTAACCACTATATCGACTACGGCGGAATTCTTAAAAAAGGCGGATTGCTCGACCTATTATACATTGGCGTAAAAGCCGGACTGTATCCTCCGCTGATATTCCTTGGCATTGGTGCGATGACTGACTTTGGCCCACTGATTGCAAGCCCACGAAGCTTTATTCTCGGTGCTGCCGCTCAGGCTGGCATCTTCATTACATTCGTTGGCGCAGCTGTTCTCGGCTTCAATGCTGCTGAAGCTGGCTCAATTGCTATTATTGGCGGTGCAGACGGCCCTACAGCTATATTCGTTTCTTCACAGCTTTTAGGTCCTGACTCAAAGATTAGTACCGGTACTATCGCTCTTGCGGCTTACACCTATATGGCGCTTGTTCCGCTTATCCAGCCACCAATAATGAGATTCCTTACTACAAAGAAGGAACGTTCGGTTGTAATGGGTCAGCTCAGAACTGTTACCAAAACAGAAAAGCTCATTTTCCCGATTGCTGTAACAATTATTATTGCACTTCTTATTCCTTCTGCTGCTTCTCTTGTTGGTATGCTGATGTTCGGTAACCTTCTCAAGGAAAGTGGTTGCTGTGACAGACTTGTAAAGACTGCACAGAATGAACTTATGAATATTATCACAATCTTCCTCGGCATTTCTGTTGGTGCTACAACAACTGCTGATAAGATTATGAACCTTGAGTTTGCAAAGGTTATTGCTCTTGGCGTAGTTGCATTCTCAATCGGTACTGCATTCGGCGTACTGTTCGGTAAGATTATGTACATCGTTACAAAGGGTAAGGTTAACCCACTTATCGGTTCTGCAGGTGTATCTGCTGTTCCTATGGCTGCACGTGTATCACAGAAGGTTGGTCAGGAAGAGAATCCTACAAACTACCTGCTCATGCACGCTATGGGCCCTAACGTTTCCGGCGTTATCGGTTCTGCTGTTGCCGCAGGTGTACTGCTCAGTATTATCTAGTAAAATTTAAAGGTCGGATGCTTGTCCGACCTTTTTTGTAAATTAAGGAGTCTGTTATGAGTAAGTTTTTTGCTATTATCTCCAGAATGAAATATATCAACCGCTGGGGTCTTATGCGTAATACTATCAATGAAAATATCAGCGAGCATAGCCTTGAAACTGCATTTATTGCTCATCTTCTTGCTGTGCTCAGAAACAAGCGTCACGGTGGAGATGTTGATGCAGAAAGATGTGCGCTCCTCGCAATGTACCACGACGTATCAGAAATAATCACAGGTGACCTGCCAACACCTGTAAAGTACTATAATAAGACTATAAAGGATGCTTATTCGGTAGTTGAAAAGAATGCAGAGAATCAATTGCTTTCCTACCTTCCGGATGATATCAGAGATGTCTATTCAGACCTCATAGGACACAAGGATTCAGACAAAGAGCTTTGGACTCTGATTAAAGCTGCCGACAAAATCTCCGCACTTATTAAGTGTACTGAAGAGCTTTCTATGGGAAACAAGGATTTTGAAAAGGCTTATAATTCAACTCTCGAGTCAATAAAAGCACTAGGTGTTCCGGAAGCTGACGAATTCCTCGATGAATTTATGCCGGCTTACAGTCTGACGCTTGACGAACAAGCTTAAACAATAAAAATAAGACCGTCCTTTCAGGGCGGTCTTTCGTTATGTACTATACCTCAAGGTAAGGTTCAAGCTCCAGATAAAGAGCATCACTGATTGATTCGCAATACAAGATTTCAAGTTTATTAGTAAAGCCACTGATTTGTTTCCTGAGATTTACAATGTCGTTTGCTTGTTCATAATCAATCAGCAAACATCTGCATAATTCATCGGCATCAGCAGTGTTTATGTTGACAGAATGGCGCTGAGGTTGATGTGTTGTAGTCGTAGTAGTATTTGTGGGTTTTGGGGTCGTTACGGTTGTTGTTTGAACAGAAGTAGTTGTGGATATTGGAGTAGTTGAAGTAGTTGTAGTATGACTTTGCCCAGTGAGCGTTGAAAGGGAAGTAACAGCAGGGGATTTACCTGCATAGAATTTTTCGCATAGCTTGTCCAGCTTGGCTTCGCCAATTCCGTCAACATTCAGAAGTTCATCCATGCTTGAAATTCCTTCTTTCATCTTAATATAGTCAAATATACTCTGTCCAAGCTTTCTTCCTATTCCGCTGATATCGGATATCTGACGTACTGTAGCGTTATTTATATCAATTCGACCAAAACTGTCAGTTACTACAGTCGTTGTCGTAATGCTGCTTCTGTCAGTAAAATATGAGTGATGCTGGGTGTACATATATACAACAAACAGACCTACCATAAGTGCAGTAACAGCAAAAAGCAACACATCAAGCTTGGTAATTCTATTATGTTCTTTAGTATCTTTCTTCTTAAACATCGAACGCACCTTAATTAGTTATAATTTAAAACCAAAACGGCAGGGGACTCATTTTGTTTTTTTACTGCGTGAGGGGAGCTTCATATCAGCAAGAGGAGAAGCCTCAGCAGCTTGCTTAATACTCTCGTTACCCAGATGTGTATAAATTTCAGTTGTTGATATGCTCTTGTGCCCAAGAATCTCTTTAAGAACAAGCGTATCTACATTACCGTGCTGATACATAAGTGTTGCTGCAGTATGTCTGAGCTTATGTGTTGAAATACCAATATTTGCAAGACCGGCTTTTTTAAGGTTTTCCTCAACAATAAGCTGAACACGTCTTGTAGAGATTCTTGTATGATTTCTGGAGATAAACATAGCATTTAGCTGCTTGTTTTTCTCATCAGAAGCACGCTCCGTAAGATATGCCTCGAGCGCTGCAACACAGGCATCGTTAAGGTAAACAATTCGCTCCTTGCTACCTTTACCGAATAACCTAAGAGTGCGATTATCACGGCTGTAATCATTCAGGTCAAGCCCCACAAGCTCACTTAGTCGCATTCCGCAGTTGAGAAATAATGTAAGTATACAGTAATCTCTGATAGCATTGGATGAGTCAACACTACCAAGCAACTGCTTGCTTTCTTCGAGCGATAAAAACTTCGGAAGCTTGTTTTTTACTTTAGGAAGCTCGAGGTCAGCGACGGGATTACTTTTGATACGCATAGCTTTCTTGTTCAGATAGAAATAAAACTGTTTAAGAGAAGAGCATTTTCTTGCACGGGTTGCAGTGGAATTATGACGCTCATCTCGTAGATATCTGAGATACATGTATGCATCATTAATTGTAAAATTCTCAACAAGCGGAAACGGTGTGTCAGCGATACGGATGTCTTTATATTCAGTATCTTTGGAAACAAGTCCGTTCTTGGATTTAAGATAACGAAGAAAAGTTCTTATATCAATGTAATAAGCTTCTTCGGTTCTGTCAGCACGGTCGCGCACAAGTTTCAGATTTGTAAGAAAGTCCATGAGAAACCCCGGACAGTCATTTATATAGTCCTGACGCATTAGTATATTCACCCTTCCTATTCCATCCCCTGAACTTCGCTAAATTTGCATTTAGCGAAGTTCGGTATATTTATTAGTATACCCCCTTTTCGGGCTTTTGTCAAGTCCTGATAGCTAAAATGCATATAAATTATAGTTATTATATCCGTATAAAAAAAGCACCTTTCATTTTACGAAAGGTGCTTTTAGTTTGTTTTGAATATTGAGATGCATTGTTTGGCTACATAAATATATAGAGTGTGCTTACATATTTTAAGTTCGAGCTTTTAGTCAATGAACAAATCCTGGTTGTACAGTATGTTCATATCCACA
>JAGALZ010000027.1 GCA_017848055.1 Oscillospiraceae bacterium
CCAGTACCAGGGCAAGTACGGTATGGAGCTTATCAATGACCTTATCGGCATTCCTCTCTACCATAGCGACCTGCTTGCTTACGACGGCTGCGTAAACTTTATGAAGGCTGCATTTGAAACTTCTGATAAGATTACAACAGTATCGCCAAGCTACGCATGGGAAATTCTCGACCCTTGGTATTCTCACGGTCTCGACAGAGCACTTATCAACAAGCAGTATAAGCTCTGCGGATTCCTCAACGGTATCGACCAGAATATCTATAATCCTGAAACTGACCCTAAGATTCCTAAGAACTACAGTGTTGATGACAAGTCAGGAAAGGCTGTCTGCAAGGCAGAGCTTCTTAAAGAAATGGGACTTTCTGAGGGCAAGGAGCCTGTTATCGGTATCGTAACAAGATTCGTTTCACATAAGGGACTCGACCTTATCAAGTACGTTTTCGAGGATATTATCAGACTTGGTTACAAGTTTGCTATCCTTGGCTCAGGCGAAAAGATGTACGAGGACTTCTTCAGAGAAATGGCTTATCGCTATCCTGACAGAGTAGGTGTTACAATCGGCTTCGTTCCGGACCTCTCAAGAAGAATCTATGCAGGTGCTGATATGTTCCTGATGCCTTCACAGAGTGAGCCTTGCGGACTTGCTCAGATGATTTCACTCAGATACGGTACTATTCCGATTGTACGTGAAACAGGCGGTCTCAGAGACAGTATCCACGATGCAGGCGGAGAAAACGGAAACGGCTTCACATTCAAGACATACAACGCTCACGATATGCTCGATGCTTGTACAAGAGCAAGAAGCTATTATGACCAGCGTCAGAAGTGGGGCAAGCTCGTTTCACACGCTCTCAGAGAAGACTTCAGCTGGAGAAAATCAGCTCAGCTCTATATCGGTCTTTATTCTGATATCCACTAATAATAAATCAAGACCTGTCAAGTAATTAAACTTGACAGGTCTTTTTTCGTTCTACGACCATCGCAGTCACCAAGAGTAGCGATGAGCTCGACAGACGAATATCCGAGCTGACAGACAGTACCGGCGCAGATGTAGACTTCAATACCTGGAGAAACAGCCTACAAAAGCTCCAAAACGGGAAATATCAGTATGTAAAGCCTATTGACATTTCTGACGGAAGTGGTATAATAAAAGAAAGCAGTGAAAAGCCAATAACAGCAATTACAGACGCTGCAATTAATAGAGTTCCCAATATAAAAATCAGTGGCTATACTGATGAACAGTGCTGTATCATACAACAGCAACATAAAGAACTTTTGATATATTCTAGAGATAACAACGAAAACAAGGAAGTTGCGTTTGTGCTTGATGGTGAACTGAAAAATAGGAAAGAATTTAAAGGGGCTGCTGATGAGCTTGATTTTGGCTCCCTTCTATATGGCAAGGATTTATGTGTAATGCATAATCACCCCAAAAACAGTAGTTATTCGATATCAGACTTGATATTCTTTAGAGAAAATGAAAACATAAAAACTTTAACTATTTTAAAGAATAATGGAAGTATCGAATATATAACTAAAAAAACAGATTTTGATTCCGATGTATTCAAACTTGAATATGACAGGCTTTATAGGAAAATAGTTAGAACAGGTTTGAAAGCGGAAAAAGATAAATTTGTCTATACGTTATTAAATAAATCAAAGTCAGGAGTGATATGGAATGACGGTTCAAAATAATAAGATGACTTTTTTAGATGGTTCGTCTGAAAAGCAAAATGAAGCGGTTGAGAAATTTTTAAGCTCTATGACGCCCGAAGAACATGAAAGAGCAATGTCAGACGAATTTTCCTATTTAGACGAAGATTAAGCCGCCCCTAAAAAGACGGTTTTGTTATGTCAAAATTTAATATGAATATCAGCACTCGGCTTCGTCAGGGTGCTTTAATTATACTCATTTGAACGTACCGGGCGGTCCTGACAGGACTATGAACGGTGCGGGCACAAACTGTATTTGCCGGGCAGTCGTAAGACATGAACGGCAAGGACGAAAGGTAGGTAAAAACTATGGCAATCAAAAAGTCGATGCGAATCTCAATGCAGTTTTTCGCAGAAGTCAACACAAACGCAGCAGTGCAGGGTGGCACTCCTTCGCAGTCTGCAGGTCAGCAGAATCAGACAGAGTCCTTTGATGACGACTACTTGTATTTATTTTCTTTTTCATCTTGACAAACACGCTGAAAAAGTGTATAATATTATAGTAATTTTGCCGCTGTGGTGGAATAGGCAGACACAAGGGACTTAAAATCCCTCGGTAGTGATACCGTACCGGTTCAAGTCCGGTTAGCGGCACCAAAAGAAAGCTTAGCCCGAAGGAATTGAGGGCTGAGCTTGATTTTTTTAGTTTCAGGTGTCGCAAGCAGACTTGAACCGATGTTCAACGTCCGGTTAGCGGCACCAAAAGAAAGCTTGGCCCGAAGGAATTGAGGGCTGAGCTTGATTTTTTTAGTTTCAGGTGTCGCAAGCAGACTTGAACCGATGTTCAACGTCCGGTTAGCGGCACCAAAAGAAAGCTTGGCCCGAAGAGATTGAGGGCTGAGCTTGTTTTTTTGCGTATAATTAACGAAACCACTTGTACATTTCTTGTTATTGTGATAAAATTAAATTATCAAATGTGACTCTTGGTACTTTATGTGCAAATAGAGTTCACTTGGGAATTTAAAACATAATGAATATTATCATATGTACTGAATGGAGGGCTGAAAGTGAAAAGATTATTTATAAATGTCGTGAGCTTTAGTCTTGTATTATGTATGTTCCTCTCTGCTTTCGCAGGCTCGGCATATGCTGAGGATACAGACACAATCGTGATTCTATATGAAAACGACGTGCACTGCGCAGTAGAAGGTTATTCAAAGCTTGCAGCAATGAAAAACGAACTATCTGAAAACTATGCTAACGTCGGTGTTGTTTCTGTCGGCGATTTTGTCCAGGGCGGAACACTGGGTGCAGTATCTAAGGGCGAGTACATTGTAAATCTTATGAACAGAGTGGGCTATGACGCAATTGCTCTGGGCAACCACGAGTTCGACTACCAGTTGCCCCGCCTTATCGAGCTTAATGATATTTCGGACACAAAGTTTATTTCCTGCAACTTTCAGAAAATTGGCGAAGATACTTCATACTTTGAGCCGTACAAGCTTGTTTCTTATGGGGATGTTGATATCGCATATATTGCCATTACAACGCCCGAAACAATCACGTCCTCATCTCCTGCGCAGTTCAGAAACGAAGATGGTGAACTGATTTACACCTTTAATGAGGCAACACTTTATGATGTCGTGCAGGCAAATATCAACGCTGCAGAAAATGCAGGAGCAGATTATATAATTGCACTTTCTCACATTGGCTATGACGAGTTGGGAAGTTTTAGCGACATTACCGACGTAATTGAAAATACCGACGGATTTGATGTAGTGCTTGACGCTCACTCTCACTCAGTCATCGAGGAAAAGGTCATCAAGGACAAGAGCGGTGACGATGTTTTGCTCAGCTCAACAGGAACAAAATTTCAGTATATCGGAAAGCTTACAATCAGCGGCGGCGTATTTGACACCGAACTTATAGAGGTCGAAAGCTATACGAAGACCGACCCGACTGTTGACGCTTACATAGCTGAAATCTATGAGAGCTACGCTCCGCTGGGTAACCGCATAATCGGTGAAAGCAAGGTAGATTTTATCACACACGACAAGGACGGCAACCGCCTGGTTAGAAATGAAGAAACAAACCTTGGAGATTTTTGCTCAGATGCTCTGCGTATAATGACCGACGCAGATATGTCCTTTGTCAACGGCGGCGGTCTACGTGCACCGATGGAATCGGGGGATGTTACATTTAATGATATTTTTTCGGTATTTCCGTTCAATAATCAAATCGTAACAGCAGAAATTTCAGGACAGATACTTATTGATTTTCTTGAAATGGCTGTGATGAACTATCCCGAAGAAGACGGCTCATTCCCGCATATGTCAGGCGTTACTCTCTCGGTAAATACATCAATTCCTTCATCAGTCAAAGTTGAAGAGAATGGTGATTTTGAAAGCGTAGACGGAGAATACCGTGTATATAACGTTAAAGTGCTTGATAAGACAAGCGGCGAGTATAAAGAGCTTAATCCTGACGAGAAGTATGTTATCGCAGGCTTTAACTATTTTCTACTTGATTTCGGCGGCGGTATGACAATGTTCAAGAATGCAAAGATTCTGAATGCTGAAGGAGTGCTTGACGTCGAACTGCTCGAAAGCTTCATTGTCGAACAGCTTGGTGGCGTAATCGGCGAGGAATATGCTGAAGTCAAACCAAACATCTCCTTTACCGATGGCGTAATTACAGAAAGCCCTGACAATCCTGAGAACAACGAGCAGGAAAATGAGGAGCCATCTTCACCGCCGACAGGTGATACACCTTATGTTCTCGTGTACATTATTTTGGAAGTCCTCGGTATCTGTTTACTTGTCACTTCGGGTTACTGTCAAAAGAGAAAAGCTCAGTAAAATTACATTTTTCAATACAAAAACCAGCCCGCTTACAATGTAAACGGGCTGGTTTATTTACCTTACAACAGATGAGTGACTATAGATATAGAACTCCTCCTGGCTTGGCATCCAGGACTTTTCCTTGTGCAAAAATGTACTGTCAAACGCTTCGATTGCATCTGTATCTTCACAGCAGGCATCAGCATCTGAAGGAATATAGCTCCATGTGTGACCGTTCAGAGCATCGGGTATAAACTCGCAGACGAGCAGTGCAGTAGGGTAGTTGTTTTCAAAGAAGCATACATTTTTCTTCTTGCAGCTTACAAATCCAAGTCCAACATAATTTCCGGGATTACCGAAAATCGCAACAGTATCAAATCCAAGCTCTTTTGCAATTTTGAAAGATTCTTCAATAAGCTTCTTTCCAAAGCCCTTTCTCTGATACTTAGGATTTATAGCAACAGGACCAAATGATAATGCAGGCTTTTCTGTCCCGTCGTCAGCCTTCAGAATGCACCTTGTGTACATAATATTGCCGATGATTTCACCGTCAAGCTCCATTACAAGCGCAAGCTCAGGCACAAAATCCTTATGACTTCTCATCATGTGAACAAAATAATGCTCATCGCATCCTGGTTTGTAGACATTCCAGAATGCCTCACGTGTCAATTCTTCAACTGCTCTGTAGTCCTTTTCTGTTTCTGTACGTATCGTCAAGTTTTTCATTTTAATTTACCTCCGTTAGTATTGTGACGATTCAAAGCTCCCGAAGGCTATGAATAGTATTAGCCTTCGGGCTATAATACTATTGCTAAGGTGTTGTTCTTTTTCAAACAGCGTCCTCCAATCAAATATTCGGGTGTTTCCCCGTAAAATAAGTATATCACAAACTATTAAAAATTGCAAATATGTATTGTAATATCTAAACCTTTGTGATAAAATAATTATATACTCGGAGGTGATATTATGTTGTTTTTATGTTATCCGAAATGCACTACCTGCCAGAAAGCAAGAAAATTTCTTTGTGATAACTCAATAAGCTTTGAAGAAAGAAATATCAAGGAAAATAATCCATCTGCAAAGGAGCTCACCGAATGGCTTAAAATGTCAGGTCTGAGCGTGAGAAAGCTCTTTAATACAAGCGGAATTCTATATAGAGAGATGGGACTTTCAAAAAAGCTTGATAATATGTCACAGGACGAATGTATAGAGCTTCTTGCCAGCGACGGTATGCTTGTAAAGCGACCGATACTTGTCACCGAGAGCAAGGTGCTTGTAGGCTTTAAACCCGCTGAATGGGAAAAACTAATATGAGAGGATAATATACTATGAAAACACCGCTTGCACACACACCGCCAATGGGCTGGAACTCATGGAATACGTTTGGCTGGAACATCAATGAAGACCTTATCAAGACTACCGCTGATTTCTTTGTTGAAAGCGGACTCAAGGACGCAGGATACGAATACATAGTTATTGACGACTGCTGGAGTGAAAAACAGCGTGACGAAAACGGAAGACTTGTACCTGATAAAAACAAGTTCCCGAACGGCATCAAGGCTGTTGCTGACTATGTTCATTCCAAGGGACTTAAATTCGGAATCTATTCCTGTGCAGGAACACATACCTGTGCAGGCTACCCGGGAAGCTTTGAACACGAATTCACCGACGCTGAAACATTCGCTGAATGGGGAATTGACTACCTTAAATACGACTACTGCTATAAGCCAAAGTGTGCCGACGGCGAAAACCTCTACAAAAGAATGGCAATGGCTCTGAGAAACTGCGGAAGAGATATACTTTTCTCTGCCTGCAACTGGGGAAATGACGGCGTTCTTAATTGGATAAGAGAATCTGGAGCTAATATGTTCCGTTCAACGGGCGACATCCAGGATAACTGGCTTTCAATCAAGAATATTGCTTACTCACAGCTTGGCAACGAAGCATTCGGCGGAGTGTACTGCCATAACGATATGGATATGCTCGTCGTAGGTATGCACGGTAACAGCGACAATGCAGAGGTTCTCGGCAATGTTGTGGGTGGCTGTACAGATACCGAATACAAGACACATTTTGCACTCTGGGCAATTATGAATTCGCCGCTTATGATTGGCTGTGATGTAAGAAAGATGTCCGAGAAGGCAAAGGAAATACTCACGAACCCAGATATCATAGCTATCAACCAAGATATTGAGGTCAGAGGCCCTTACTGCATAAGACAGTGGAACAATCCTGAAAATGTATTCGCACTTATCAAGCCACTCAATGGCGGAGAATATGCAATAGGTATGTTCAACTTCTCGGACAAGAGAAGCGAAATGTCACTCCAGTTCTTCGATATCGGTCTTCCGACATCATCGGGCAGGGGACTTGAGCTTTACGATTGCTATACACACAGCACAATTGGTACATTTACTGAAAGATATGCTGCACAGATTGAGTCACACGACTGTCTGATGTTCAGAGCTAAGGTTGTAAAGGTATAATGGCAAATTATAAAACCTGCTTTGACTGCGGCAACGAGCTTTTCGCTGATGATATCGCAATTTATCGAAAGCTTGTCGACAGAAATGCTGATGAATTTCTGTGTATAGATTGTCTCGCAGAAAGATTCGGATGCACAAGAGAGGATGTCGAAAAGCTTATCGCACATTACCGTGAGAGCGGTGTGTGTACGCTGTTTCGTTAAACCTCTGCTGCTTATAGAAAATAAATCCCACCTTTGCTGATAAGGGTGGGATTTATGTGTTTTTAAGGATATAGCCTACAAGGAATCTGTTTTTTCTCAGACACTGAGAGAGCGTGTCGTTTTTCCATTCATAGTCACAGCTTCCGCCACGGTTTATCGAAATAAGCTTTTCGCCTTGCTTTACAGCACAAAAGGTATGAATGCAGAAAAAATGATGTCTGAAAGAAACAATAGCAACATCGCCATCTTTCATTTTCTCTTCAAACTCAGAAAGCCTGCTGACTTTTGTGAATGGTTGGCTATACGCCGACAAACAGTTTTTTATCTTGAATGGATTTGAACCGAAATGACCACTCGGAAGTAAGAGCAATGCGTTTACTACAAATTCGGAACAGAGCTTGAAAAAGAAAGTGAAGCTTTCATCATCTGAGATTTTCCCGCAAAGCTTGAGTGCATTATATGTAGCGATAACCTCGCAGCAGGTATCGGAGAGCTTTGCTTTTGATAGCTTCATCATCGGAAATGAACCGAGCTTCTGCGCACGAAGCAGCTTTTTTGAGTTAATGACAGTAACGCAGTCCTTTGCGGAAATTCCGACAGCGCTGTTATGCTCAAAGTTCCTTTTTGCAAGGCGGTGCATAAGTCTTTTGTCGTTAAAGTCACCGAATTTTATCCACTTCAAAAGCTCACCTCCGTCAGATTTCATATTTCTATTTTATCACTTAAATTTTGTAAAATCAAGCTTGATTATGTAATCGATTTATGATATAATATGGGCAAATACGTTTTGAGAGGAATTGTTCCAATGAAGAAATATTTAGATAAGTCTCTTTCTGTTCAGGAAAGAGCTGAAGCTCTTGTTGACGAAATGACTGTCAATGAAATGGCAGGACAGCTCAGATACGATGCTCCTGCAATCGAAAGACTCGGAATTCCGTCATATAACTGGTGGAATGAAGGTCTGCACGGACTTGCACGTTCAGGTGTTGCTACAATGTTCCCGCAGGCTATCGGACTTGCCGCTACATTCGATACTGACCTTGTTAAGCAGGTAGGCGATATTACATCTACCGAATGCAGAGCAAAGTACAACGAATACCAGGCTTATGGTGATACTGATATCTACAAGGGACTCACAATATGGGCTCCTAATATCAACATCTTCAGAGACCCACGCTGGGGAAGAGGACACGAAACCTACGGCGAAGACCCTTATCTTACTACCGAATGCGGTAAGGCTTATGTAAAGGGACTCCAGGGCGACGGAGATGTTCTCAAGACTGCTGCATGTGCAAAGCATATGGCTGTTCACAGCGGCCCTGAGAATCTCAGACACGAATTTGACGCTATAGCAACTCCTAAGGATATGGAAGAAACATATCTTCCTGCATTCGAGGCTCTTGTAAAGGACGCAAAGGTTGAAAGCGTAATGGGTGCATATAACCGTGTAAACGGACAGGCTGCCTGCGCAAACGACCTGTTTATGTCCAAGCTTAATGAATGGGGCTTCGACGGATACTTCGTTTCTGACTGCTGGGCTGTCAGAGATTTCCACGAGCACCACGGCCTTACCGGATGTCCTACAGAGTCAGTTGCACTTGCTCTGAAGTCAGGCTGTGACGTAAACTGCGGTTGCACATACCAGCACATTTTAAGCGCCCTTGAAATGGGACTTATCAGCGAGGACGATATCAAGAGAGCTTGCGTTCACGCTATGAGAACAAGAATCAGACTCGGTATGTTCGACGACAGCACAGAATTTGACAAGATTCCTTATGAGGTTGTTGCTTGCAAGGAACACAAGGCTGTTTCACTTGATGCTGCACAGAAATCTATGGTAATGCTCAAGAACAACGGCGTTCTTCCGCTTTCCGATTCTGTAAAGACAATCGCAGTAATCGGCCCTAACAGCGACAGCAAGATTGCACTCGAAGGCAACTACAACGGTACATCTGACAGATATACAACATTCCTTACAGGTATCCAGGACAGATTTGAGGGCAGAGTAATCTTTGCTGAAGGTTGTCACCTCTACAAGGACAGATGCTCAAATCTCGCTCAGGCTAACGACAGACTCGCTGAGGCTGTTGCAGCTGCTAAGCACGCTGACGTTTCAGTTCTTTGCTTAGGTCTTGACTCTACAATCGAAGGCGAAGAAGGCGACACAGGTAACGAGTTCTCATCAGGCGACAAGAAAGATATCAGACTTCCACAGAGTCAGAGAATTCTCCTCGCTGAAATATTAAAGCTCGGCAAACCTGTAATCGTAGTATGTGCTGCAGGTAGTGCTATCAATATTGAAGCTGATGTTGACGCTCTCATCCACGCATGGTATCCGGGTGCAGAGGGTGGTAAGGCGCTTGCACAGATTCTTTTCGGCGATGTTTCACCATCCGCTAAGCTTCCTGTTACATTCTACACAGATACAGACAAGCTCCCTGATTTCACAGATTATTCAATGGCAGGCAGAACCTACAGATACTGTACTGACAACGTGCTTTATCCATTCGGTTACGGTCTGAGCTACGCTAAGACAGAGTATTCTGACCTTTCATATGCCGACTTTACAGCTACAGTTACTGTTGAAAACAAGAGTGATATAGCTTGCGAAGAGGTTATCGAGCTTTACATCAAGGACTACTGCAAGGATGCTGTTACAAATTACAGCCTCTGCGGCTTCAAGAGAATCAAGCTCAATGCAGGCGAGAAGGTTACAACAACAGTTGCACTCAATCCGCTTTGCTTTACAAGCGTTGACGACAACGGAGTAAGAGCTGTACGTTCTGACAAGTACACACTCTACGCAGGTTCTCACCAGCCTGACGAGCTCAGCTGTAAACTTTCCGGTTCAGCTTGTATATCTGTTGATATCAATTTATAAATTATGTATAAAAGGTCTCTCGGATGGGGGGCCTTTTTTTACTTGATTTTTTCTATTTTGACTTGACAAATCTAATCCAAAGTGATATAATATATTACTGTTGAACGTCTTAAGTTCAATATGCGCCAGTAGCTCAGTTGGATAGAGTGTTTGGCTACGAACCAAAAGGTCAGGGGTTCGAGTCCCTTCTGGCGCGCCAAAGCACCGCTTTTTAAGCGGTGCTTTTTTGTTTTGTCTGAAAAAGTTTATAAGTCATATTGCCACTATACACAAAAATAAAGCTTTCAAAAACGATTTCTGAAAAACACGCTTTGTCAACGATATAGAAAATATTATTTTACGATGCAAAAATGTTGACTTGCAAGACCTCTGACGATATAATAATGAATAGAACATAAATTGCAGAAGTCGTAGGAGGATATATGAAAAAGCTGAAATCATATGGGATTATTATAATACTTATGGTATTTTCGCTTTCTGCTTGTGGCGATGACTGGTACGAATATGAAAATAAGAATTACGAAGTCTCTGTAAAACTTGAAGGTGATGTGTTCTGTATTTCTGCAATAGAATCAGAACTTTTAGCTATTGCTAATGAGTATGACGATGATGTGAAGCTGACATATGCCAAATATACTTTTGAAGATAAAAGTAGTGGCACGGCGGAATTTCAGTTCTTTAGAGAATATGAAAAGAGCAAGACATCCTTCGGCGTTGTTATAACTTTGCATGTCAATCTTAGCGATAAGAGTGTTTACAAGGTTAATTATACCGAGGGACAAAGTAAAAGAGTAAGGGGTTACATTAATGATATAAAGCATAAAAATGTATCTGCCTCGGAAGTTTATGATTATGCTATAGCGAAAACATCCTTAAATGAAGAAGAGTATCATTATATTGTTGCTGTATATTGTAATGATAGTATAGACATATCACACTTTACCAAAGAAATGTCTAGTGTTGGTCATATCAAATATGGCTCATAAAATATATACTACTCAAATCCTCAAAGCCCCGACACCGATGGGGATGGGCTAGAGAATTCAGTGTATTGGTATATTAAGAACGGGTATCTAAGGAGGATATCATGAAAACTGAAATAAAATATTTGCTTGATATAACAAACGCAATAAACACTTGTTTACAGGATGAAGACATTTTCGACATTAATAATATGTATCCAACAATTAAAACGCTGTTTAGGTTTAGGGGGATTAAATTCCCGTCGATTTTGTGCAAGAATGAAGCATTCAAGATCAGTACATTTTGCAATTACCTCAGGCACAGAAACATTACTAAGGTTGAGTTGTCTGTTTCGGATAATGCCAAGTACTCCTCAAATGGCTTTTATGATTACTTTTCTTTGTTTAATCTGTCGTTGTGCAATGATAAAAGCATTCGTTATATGACGATAAAATCAGGATACAGAAACAATGATAACAACGTCTATTTGACATTCGAAGAAACAAACAGAACTTGCCGGATTTGTGAGACGGATTGTATCAACAAATATATAAATAAGCTATGCGATATGTTGCCCTGTCTTGAAGCGCTTACGGAAGACTTAGGTTTGGATGGGTATAAAACTCTCTTTAACAAGGCTTATATATCAATGACGCAAAACAATTTGGACCTAAAACAATTACAAGGAATATTATTGGATTTGTGTGTTTTCGGCAACATGAATTCATTTAACGATGAGCCCTATGTCAAAGCCGAAGAAACCGGAAGGCTTTCTGAATATTTGTTACTTTCAGAAGAATTGTGGAATCTGCTTTTGAAGTGTATAGCATCAGCAACAAAACGTTCGTGACCCCGACTCAGACAACGACGGAATGCCCGACGAGTTTGAAGTAAGCGGAATGGTATGTCAGGACGGCAATATATACTACTCAAATCCCCAAAGCCCCGACTCAGACGGCGACGGACTTCTCGACGGACAGGAGATAAGCTACAAGGCAGACAAAGCCGTTCACTACAACTACGGCTTAAAGAAAGACGAAATAACCTACTATTCCGTCAGCTTTAAGATGTATTCTAACCCAATGGAAGCAGATACTGATGGGGATGGGTTGGAGGATAAAGCGGAGTTGGAGGTAGGTACACAAGCGTGGTCATCAGATTCAGACAATGACAGCATATTAGATGGTGACGATATATATCCATTGACACCATATGAATTTGAATCTGCTTATTTCTGGGAAATTGTAGATTATGATTCTGAGAATGATGAGTGGGTGACCGGACCTTATTTTGCTGATTTTGATAATGTTCGAGAAGTTGCATCAATCATGGAGCGGTTTTATTATAACGATGATATTGAAAAGAATTCAAATTTAGGATATATTAATGAGCAAAACAATCCACCTGTAAATGGTATGAAATACGGTCATGAATACACTATGGATTATAACGGATGCGAATTGATAGCCATTTATAATGCATTGAAGCTAACTCGAAAACAGCACGACTTATCAGAAATCGCTTTAGAGTTTGAAATCAATGGTGGCATGTCTATGACTACACAGTTGCTTAGCACACATTCATCGTTTTCGAGCGTACCATCAACTCAGCTAGGAATAATCGTTAAATCAGGATACTTTGGTTCCAATCCATTTTGTATCCGTAGATATTTAAATGCACACAAATTTGCAAACGAGCAAACGAATTCGTTGAGCGAGCTTCAATCATGGGTAAAACCGGGAGGTGTGTTTATAGTGTCATGTTGGAATAGTAAAGAAGATATTTCATACGGTCTACATACCTTTGCGGTTATATGTAATAATCAGGGACAATTACGCACATATAACGGATACGATGATAGTATTGAGTATAATGATTTATCTGAGATACTCTCATGTTATAAACAGCGTTCATTTATTACGGGCTACTATATTTATTAAGTGATGGTGAAAAGTATGAAAATTAAAATTGAATCCAAAATATATCGATTGGTGCTGGTAGCTGTTTTTATACTGACAGTTTTACTGATTTGTGTCTCAATGAGAAATAACAGCCCGACTAAGCTTAGCCCCAGAAGTCAGCCGAATACCAGTTGGGCAAGTGATAGTATTTATTTCAGCATAGACAGCGATTTAAAATGTTTAGGAATACTCGAAACAGAGTCTGATAGTATAAATGTAGAAATACTTTTCGGGAAGGGTCGTGACAACAGTATAACTATCGAGGATTATGACGCAAAGGTAAGAGAAGATTTTGTTTTCAATTCTGAACGGTACTTAATATCGGGAGAGTGTGAGTT
This sequence comes from Oscillospiraceae bacterium, assembly GCA_017848055.1. Lineage (GTDB taxonomy): Bacteria > Bacillota > Clostridia > Oscillospirales > Ruminococcaceae > UBA7477. The sequence goes on from JAGALZ010000027.1 coordinate 13,326, forward strand.
TGAAAAGGATAGCTTTACTGTAAAGGTGACAGAATCTAAAATCGGGAGTATACATAAGGGTGATGAAATCACATTCCGACGTACGGATAGACAACTCACTCTCTCGAACTAATATAGCCCTTACGCACAACTATAAATCCATACAAGGATTTAGTGAAGGACACATATACTAAAGGTAATGATTATGGAATAGAGGACGTCTTCACCATTTTTGGTTTGTCCGATTTCGAGGACTACAAGCTTGTTGAGCATTACAACGACGACGATATATCTGAAATGATGATTGGCCATAGACCTATAAGCTTCAATGGAGAAACAAAAGAGATTGTCGTAGTATCAATAAGAGGCACAGACGGCACTATCGAGGAATGGTCAAGCAACTTTGATGTGGGTGCAGATACAGATGAATATTACAATGCCATAGGCGTAAAACCCGAAGAAATGGGAGAGTATTGGTGGGATGAAAAATCCAATCATAAGGGCTTTGACGTTGCGGCAAACAGACTGTATAGGCGTCTAATCGAATACATAGGCGAGAACACAAACAAGGATTTACCAACGGTAGTCTATATCGTAGGTCACTCAAGAGGTGCTGCTATCGCAAATATCCTCGGCACTCGTATTGAGGACGACACGTGCTACGAGCCGTTTGGATTTGTCAATAAATGTGCAGTCGGGAAATACCCAAAATTTCAATAGCTTGCGTTATGCTGCGGATTTCTGCGATAAGTACTGCTCCTTGTAAGCTACAGGCGGCAGGCCGCCGGGGTTGAAGCTTGTGACACGAACC
>JAGALZ010000028.1 GCA_017848055.1 Oscillospiraceae bacterium
ACATTCTTGAGTGCGATATCCATAGGGATTTTTCTGAGCTTACGAAGCTGTGCGAATGCGATTACTGCGTATGCTGCGATGCCCGAAAGTATAATCTTCACAAACACCATCGGCGGAACCTCGTAGACCATTCTGCCCGAGAATGCCGAGAACACCATCTCGCATATATATTTCATTGCAAGATTTACAAGAGGCATTGTAAGCAGGAAGGACAGCACCACCACGATGCTTGTCGAAACGACATAGAGACTGCCGATTTCGCCGTTGCTGTAGCCGAGGATTTTAGTCATTGAAATCGACTGTGCGTTCTTCTCGATTACAATCTTTGAAAGAAGATATATTATCAGCATAAACATAACAAGTCCGAAGGCGTAGAACATATCAAAAATCGAGCCCATTGAACGTGTAAGCTGGCGAGCCATCTTGTTCATATCGTCCTCGGTGATTACCGATGCAACATACATATCGTCGATATCATCGAGCTTCTCGTCTGATAGGTAGCCGTTGAAGTATCTCTTTTCGTTGCCGAAGGTATCGTTGAAGAAGTCCTTGTCCATATACACGGCTATTGATGTGGGGTTGTAGTAAATTCCTGCTACCGTGAAGCTGTACTCCTTTGTGCCGAAGGTTTCTCTGAGCGTAATTCCGTCGCCCTTTTCCACCTTGAACTTCTTTGAGTAAGCGTCTGAAATATACACTCCGTTTTCGGTATCTACATCAATATACCTGCTGTCGGGGGCAAGTCCGTAGATTGTGACGGTTTCGCTCTTGAGTCTGCCCTCGATTGTCGAAAGACTGCCTGCACAGTATTTTTCGGCGTTCTCGTCGGCTGTTTCGCAAGGTGCCCTGAGGACATACTGATAGTTGCAGATAATGTTCTCGGAGATAAGCTCGTTGTTTCTCTGCAAAAGCTCCGAAAAGCCCATACCAAGCAGGAGAATGATATTTGCGAGGAAAATTCCTATTACAATGGTTATGTAATTGGGAATGTTCTGGAGAATGATTCTTGTTCTGAAACGGTGCATAATACCGATTTTAGTATTGAGCCTGAGCGCCTTCTTCCTCTGCTTTGTCTTAAGGTCACGGCGGATAAAGCGCAGAGGTGAGAGCCTGAGCTTGTGTGCTAAAATCAAGTAGTTTATAAGAAGCATTATTGCAACGGGCACCACCGTTGTCTTTACAAATGCGTCGATGCTCGGCTTTGTTACATACACGGGAATGCTGTAGTTCTTATAGTAGATGCCCACGGCAAAATCTTCAAACAAGGTGTAGCCGATAACATTGCCCACAAGTGCAGACACTATCACTATAAGCACCGGCATTGCGAGATAGTGTCTTACAATCTCGCCTCTTGTGTAGCCGGACGCTCTGAGCGTGCCGATTACAGTTGAATCCTTGGCGATAGTGTTGTTTGTGGTGATTGCCATAATAAACGCAAGTATCACGATGACGATGTAGAGAAACACTGTGAACATTATTCTGTCCTTGCCGGTGTCGTCGCCCACAAACTGTATTGCCTGGTTTGAATACATAGGAATAAACTCTGTTACCTGCGCATTCTGAGAAACGATTGAGAGAAGCTGTTCGGACATTTCCTTTGCCTCTATATCGTCAGCGGGAGCTTTATTATACTTCCACGAATAGCTGTAGTGGAAGCCGTTTTCGCCCATTGCCTCAAAGCCCTCGTCCGTCATAACAGCGACACCGAATTTTATAGCGTCAAACATCATATCCGACGGGCTTTCGTAAAGTGCGCTATAGTCAGAAAGTGCGATAAGTGCGGTTATTTCAAGCTCTCTTCCGCCGACTGTAAGCGTATCGCCGACCTTCAGAGAATTGTTGTCTGCATACATTCTGTCGATTGCGATTTCAGTATCCTTTGTCGGAAGATAACCCTCGTGCAGGCTTATTTTGTTTACCTCGTCACGGTTTTTGAAAATTCGCAGGGTGCTGTCAATTTCCTTTGTTTCACGCTGTATATAGAAGTTTTCATAGAAGGTAACGCCCGCTTTTTGCTCTATTGCAGAAAGCGCCGAGACATCGCATCTTTCGGAAAGCTCTAAGTTTCCGTCCTCAATATTATACTTTTCAAAGCTCTCGTTGTATATATTCATAAGGCTTCCCGAGGCTACAAGAAAGCCCGATACAAAGCCTATTACGATTACCATAAACACAAAGATGATAATATATTTTCCTGCCTCGCTTTTAAGCTCTCTCGGCAGTCTTCTGATAAGCGGATTTCTCATTCTCCCTGCCCCCTTACCAGTCAAGCTCTGCTGCACAAATCTTCTGCTCGTTCAGATAATTCTTTCTAATCATACCGTCACGAAGCTTTATTACTCTGTCCGCCATATTCTTTATAGCATCGTTGTGGGTAACCATCACGACGGTGTTGCCGTACTTTTTGTTTATGTCCTCGATAAGTCCTAAAATCTCCTTCGAGGTCTTGTAGTCGAGTGCACCCGTCGGCTCGTCACAGAGCAGGATATCTGGATTTTTGACTATTGCACGGCCAATAGCTGTTCTCTGCTGCTGACCGCCCGAGAGCTGATTCGGGAGCTTGTGTCTGTGCTCATAAAGACCGAGTGTGCGGAGAATTTCATCAACGTCGAGCGGGTTATCGCTGAGGTATGCACCAACCTCGATGTTTTCTTTAATGTTGAGATTCGGAATAAGATTGTACATCTGGAAAATGTAGCCCAGGTGTTTTCTGCGGTAGAGCGAGAGTGCCTTTTCATTCATATCCGCCGTCTTTTCGCCGTTTATGGAGATGTATCCGCTGTCGGCGTTATCGATACCGCCGATGATGTTGAGGAGTGTGGATTTGCCCGAGCCCGACGGCCCTAAAAGCACACATATCTCGCCCTTGCCGATGCTCAGGTCTATGCCCTTTAACACCTCGACTCTGCTTTCTCCCTCTCCGAAGCCTTTTTTGATTCCGCTGATTTCAAGAAACATAAAATCCGCCTTCTTTCCGTTTTTGTGCAACAAAAAACGAGTACCGCTGTCGCTGTACCCGCCAATAAAAAAAGACGCACGTACAGCTATAAAAAGCAATACGTGAGTCTCGTTATTTAAGACAAACCAGACCTGCGGAATACCCGCTTGTCAGTATGTTGATTTGTCACACTTTCGTGCCACTACTCCCTCACCGTTTTAGTTGGTAAGCTTATATTAACACGCATTTTCGCCCTTGTCAACGGTTTTCAGACAAATTCGGAATTTTATACTACCATTCTCAAATTCAAATTGAGAAAAACTGTCTAAAATTGCTAAAAGGGGGGTTAGTCTGTGAATTAAGATACGAACTTACTTGCCGAAAATAGTTTTTGCACGCGCGACTGCATTTTCAGCGAACAGCTCGTACTTGCAGGCTGCGTAATGGAAGTAGGATGCATATTTATTGAGGTTTTTCATATACTGCTCCAGCCTAATATTAACCATTCCTTCTCCTTCCCACAGGTAATCAAACAAATCGGCTTCTCGTCCCTTGAAAGTGCTTTGGAATTTATGAACCTCCAAATGTGCGTCCTTGAACATGCCGGTTATACTTTCTATATATGTATACAACGCAGTAGACGCATCTCTCATTTTGTCAGTATCAAGCTCAAATCTTGAAGCATCACCAATCTGGCAAAGAACTTCGGTTGTATATCTTGCCATATCATCACCTCTTACTTGAACGCATCTGCGAGTCTTTTATTTCTGCTTTCTGCAACCGAATAACCATCGCCTACCTTGCATCTGACAAAGTCACCGATGCTGATAAACCTTTCACCGATAGTTTCCGAATTATCGCCCATTGCCCTGTAGAACTCTTCCATAACTTCAACAGCATTGATTCCCTTCCAGCATTCTTCAAGCGCTGACATCTTCTTTTTTACATCCATGTAATTACCCTTGATCGTAGAACCGAGCTTTCTTATTGCAAGACCTGCTGCTCGTGCCTCAGTCGTATCAACCGCTATTTCTATCATCTATAGGACCTGCCCTTCTGTATATTTTGTTTAGTAGAAATTATACCTGCTGCTCGTCGTTCTGTTCGTTCTTTTTTCTGAGCCTTTCAAGAATCTCGTCCCTCAGCTTATCTACTCTTTCCTTGAACTCAAACTGCTCGCTGTCCTGGTAACCGATATTATATATCCTGCTGATATTCTCGTTATTGAAAAGATAAAGTCTGTCAGGAGCAAGATAGCCCTCAGGATACAGACAGCCTGAGTAATCCCAGATAACTTCGCCGCCGTCTTCCCTCTTCTGCTTCTGCATTACGCCGATAATCATAACTCTCTTTTCACTGTTTTTAAGCAATACTACTGTTCCGATTGGTAAAAGTCCTTTAAACATAGTTATTTCCTCTTTTCGTTTTTATAATTAATTGTACAAGAATTCCCATTAACCTTAATCGAAGATATAGTCCCCTATTACATCTAATCCGGCGATATAATATTCGCAGTACCTATCAAATCGTTCCTCGAGTATTTCCAGACCATCTTCATAATGGTCCTTGTAATCATCTGCAAAATCTCCGATTGCTTCGATAGCGCCGCTTGCGTCAACCTCTAACGACAAGTCTAAGCCAAGGCCAACCGCCGCACCGATTTCAAATTTCATCTTTCCGTCACGGGAGACTTCAAAGTCAAAGTTTGCGCCTATACCAACCGTCAATGAGGCTTCAAGTGTAGCGTCAATACCTGCAACAGTAACTCCGCCGGCAATCGAAGCATCTACAACATATATTCCTGCTTCTCCTGCAAGCTTCACACCTGCGGTTGAAAGCTCAGCTTCAACAGAACCCACCAGCTTATCTAATTCTAAGCTACCGTTAAAATGAATATTGAGATCATCATCTCCGTACTTCCCCTGAGCATTAAAGCTCATCGCCGAAACGCTGAAACTTGCCGCTGCTCTGACTCCTGCAACCGTCTTTCCGTCCTTGATGTAAACACCTGCCGCTGCTTCACAGCTCGCCATTGTTTGAAACAAAGCACCGTCCACAATTACTTCTCTGCCGTCTTTATTTATCTTAAGAAGCTCATCCTCATAGGCACTTATTTCTGCCTTCTTTGATTTCTTATACTCGCCGAGCGTGATTTTCGATTCTACCTTATTAGGTTCAACCGGAATTTCTTCACCTGTAAAGCCATCCCATTTTTTATTGTACCCCGGATCAATAGAATTCTTTTTAATGGTATATCCCGCATACCACGGAGATTCTTCTTTTTCTTCTTGTTCTCCCATGAGGTCTTCCAGAGCGGTACCGTCACGTGTTACTCCTTCAAACGTCCATCCGTAGCTTACCTGCTCATCAATACTCTTAAAGTCCTGCTCTGTCAGGGTCATCCACAAAAGACATCTTCCGATAAGATCATATGCTTTGGCTAAATAGCGGTCTACGTCCAGTATTGTACGGCCAAACTTTTCCTCATATGCGGAGTCAAGAATCTCCACACTCCTTATGACACGATCTAGTTTTTCTGCTATCTCCGCTGTATTTTCTCTGGCAATTTCCATTCTGCCTACCGAGAACTTTATTACAGGCATATCCCGTTACCCCCCGTTAAACAAATCCGTTAACATATTTTTAGCAAATTTTGTTGATTTCTTTGTTGCTCTTCTTGCTTGAGCCTCTGCTGTTCTTATAGCCTCTGCCTCTAAGGCTTTCTGCTCATCAAGCAGAGCACGTACAAGTTCTCTTGCCTGCTCAAGCGCCTGCGCTGCTTCCAGAAGAGCTTCTACACACATTTCGGATCCTACGTTCAGGAAATTTGTCTGCAATATCTCTGCTTGTTTGTTAACCTTTTTTATCAGGTCAGACAGGTCCTCATTGACTTCGCCGCCCCTGTTCCCGATCGTTGTTTCGGGGTCATAATACATATTCCTTACCTCCGTTCTTTATTTTGGCATTACTTATAGTAACATCTTTCACTTAAATATTACCATAAGTAATGCCACACAGCAACCCCAAAGCGGCCGCTGTGTAGGACATTTTTTATTTTCTTTACTTGAAAGACTCTGCGAGAGAGGTGTTCTTTGTTTCTGTATCAAAGTAACCCTGCTCTACATTCTTTCTCAAGAATGAAACATACTGGTCGATGACATCCTTGTATGTCTGGAAATACTTTGTTGCAAACGCACCGAAGGAAGCTGCTGTTTCCTGGTAAGCTTCACCGCTCCATGTATTTCCGAGCTTTTCAATCTCCTGCATACCGTTTTGGAGTGTTTCGAAAAGCTTCTTGTTAATCTGTTCGATATTTGTTGCTACCTGTGATACCTCATCGGTATTGATTCTGATGCTGTTTCCTGCTGCCATTTTAAATCTCTCCCTTCAAATACTAGTTCATAAGCTTGTTTACAGCGGTAATATTGCTTTCCTGCTGTGCAGCGTAGTTTTCCTTCTGCTTTCTGAGTGTCTGACCGGCTGTTCTGAGCTTCTGTGCCATCTGAGCAAACTCCTCTGTAAAGCCCTCGATACGGGTTACGAATGCCAGATTGTCGGCACCCTCCCATGCTGCACCCATTGTTCTTGCCTCCTCAAGAAGGCAATTATACAGCTTTGTGTACTCCTCTGAGAGCTGCTCTAATTTTCTTGCCGAATTCTCCATCTCAGTAAATGATGTTACGCTGATTACCTTTCCCATTTAAATCTACTCCTTTCAGATTTTGAAATTATACTAACACGAGGCGGGAGCCGTTTTTTATGCCGAGCTCCTCGACCATCATATCTGACCTAAGAATTGTTCCCGACTCTGCATCAAGCAGAACCGCCTGTTCCGTTGCCTTGTATCTGCCCTGCGACAGCTCGCTCATTGCTGATGCCACGAGTCTTACGACCTCGCTCATTCTGCTGTCCAGGGGTATGAAAACGTCATATTTTCCGCCGGCTGCCGGAACTGATATTTCTACCAGTACTTTATTATTCATACTCTACCTCCTGCGAACCGTCCTGCAAAAGCTTTACAATCGTTCCCTTGCCACCGCTGAGCACTACGCCGAAGCCGTCATCTGATTCAGCACGCATATCGGAAGTAATCCTGCTGAGCTTCAGCTGATACTGCTCTGCGATACCGCCTCCTACCCAGATACCGTCTGTCTGTGTAAGGTGTGTTGAGAACCATTTTTCGTAGCTGTAAGAGCTTACTGACTTTACATTGTCTGCAAAAACAATGCTTATGCCATACTCTTTTCTTCCCTTTTCGAGAATCAGCCTGAGCTTTTCGAGTCCCTCGTCTGAAAGCGCCTCTCTGAGTAATGACATTGAATTCATCACGACTAAGAGCTGTGCAAACTTCTGAGGTGTTTCGCCTCTTTCGAGCGCTTCCTTGTAGGTGTTATTTCTTGTAAGCACTATCTGGAACAGCTCGTCAACTGCGCTTTGGCAGTTTTCGTTTTTGCTGTAGAGCTTCTTTGTGTCTGTCTGAGCCATTTCAAGCTCGCCTGTAGGGTCGATGACCATCATCGGAACATCCACATTCTCTGCAATCATCCTGCAAAGTCCCGACACAAAGCTCTTGTACTCAGTCGAGGTTGAAAGCACCTCGGTGATGTAATTTCCTGCGAACGGATAGCTTAGAACCTCCATCGAGTTCTTTTCAACACCTATCGGAAAGGTAAGTGTTGAGGCTGAATCACCCTTCAGATACTCGCTTATGAACTTTACATCAACTACATCCGGAAGCACCGGAATATTCTTTGCACAATCGCCTGTCCAGTCGCTTCTGAGCTTTGCACACACCTGCTTTATGTAACTGAAGGAATTATCCTCATCGGTTACATAGGCTGTCTGGAACTCATAGATTCCGTCGGTCTTTATAAGTCCTCTGCCCTTGTAATCTGACGGATACAAGCCCTCGGTCTTTCCGACAACCATCGAATAATCGGATGTATCGTTAAGCTGGAGTGCAATGAGCTGTCTGAAGTTCTGCAGGAGTCTGAATCTTACTGCGTTTGCACCGAGTGCTGTAAGGACGAAGTAGATTCCGTACTTTGTACCCTCTCTTGAGAGAAGAGCAACTGCCTCTTCAAGCTCCTCGTAGGTTTCGGAGAATGCTGTGAAGTTATGGATTGTAACGATGATTGAAGGAAGCTTGTTGCCCGACTGGTTCATATAGGATGAATAATCTCCGCCGTAGTCTGAAAACAGCTTCTTTCTTCTCTCGGTTTCCTTAATGAGCATCTTGAACAGATTCACTATTCTTTCCTTCTCGTAGGAGAGCATTACTCCGCCCACGTGAGGTGCGCTTGCAAATGCCTTTAAGGTTTCCGAACCGAAGTCAAGCACATAGAGGTTTACCTCGTCGGGGGTATGCTCTGTGATAAGAGAATAGAGCATTGTTGTTACAAATGTTGTCTTTCCGCTTACCGCTGCACCGTAGACAACCGTATTGCCCTCTTCCGAAATCGGAAGCCTCAGCAGGCATTGTCTTTGTCTTGCCGGGTCGTCATACTCACCGATTACAGGATTGATAACATACTCTGTTTCTCTGTCCCCGCTGTACTTTTCTCTTAAAGCATCGACTGTGATAACTGCCGGAATAGGCTCGAGCCACAGTGGCTTTACCTTTATTCCTTCCCCGTCTGCTACAGAACACAGATACGAGGTTATTTCGTCGAGCTGTTTTTTAGCGTTTGCGATTCCTGAGGACTTTCTTCCCGGTCTGAGCTGCTTTATCGGGTGGCCGTTACGGTCTATGACAACAATGCTGTCGTCACGCTGTGTAACAACCGTATCGCTTGGCGAATAGCTTGCTCCTGCCCAGGCTGACTGTCCCATTTCGAAAAGCTCGTTATAGCCTACCTGCAGGTAGAATCTACCTGTGTCCTTAAGCTCTGCGGCATCCGGACGCTTTATCATATCCATACTGTCAGAGCGTTCCTGAACCTTAAGACAGATTCTGAACTTACTGTTACTCCAAATCTGGTCATCTACGACACCGCTTGGCTTCTGAGTTGCAAGGATAAGGTGGACACCGAGGCTTCGGCCGATTCTTGCGGCACTGACAAGCTGTGCCATAAATTCGGGCTGCTGGGTTTTAAGCTCAGCAAACTCGTCAGAGATGATGAAGAGGTGCTGGAGAGGCTCGTCCACGATTCCCTCTCTGTAGAGCTTCTGGTACTTATAGATATCGATGTTGCTCATCGAAACCTTCTTGCTCGCCTGAGCGAATATTGCCTGGCGGCGCTTGAGTTCACTTTCGATTGAGATGAGCGAACGCTTGATTGCGGCGCCGTCGAGGTTTGTGATAATACCTGCTGTATGCGGGAGCTTCTCAAACGACTTTGCCATTCCGCCGCCCTTATAGTCGATGAGGATGAATGCAACCTCGTCAGGGTGGTAGTTTACGGCAAGCGAGAGAATGTAGGTGATAATAAACTCTGACTTACCCGAACCTGTCATACCAGCCACAAGTCCGTGTGGGCCGTGGAACTTTTCGTGAAGGTTGAGCTTGAAGAGGTCGCCCTGTGCATCGACTCCGACAGGTGTTTCAAGCGTCTTTGTCGGGTCGTTGTCCTTCCATCTTGCAAGGGCGTTGAGATGTTCGATTTTTCCTACTCCGAACATTTCAAGGAAGGTTATCATTGACGGGAACTTGCTGCTTGCGCCTGCGGTATCGAGCTTTATGTTCGAGAGCATGCGGCTGAGCTGCATTGTGTCTGTCGAAGGTCTGATATCGGGAGTGAAGCTTATTGCATCTCCGGATATATCCTTTCTGTCAAACAGTCTGCCGTCCGAATCGTCTACTGAAATGATTATCGAGCATTCCCTCGGCAGATTCTTAAGCTCGTCGTCTGCGAAAAAGAGGCTTATACGCATATTTTCCTTCTTCGCTAAAACCTGCTTTATCATTTCCGCCTTGCTTGAGAGGGTCTTGCTCATCGAGAAGATAACGTAGTAAGGTGACTCGTTTTCCATCTCGTTTTCGTTGAGGTCACGTCTTGCATCGATTACTCTTTCGAGGTATGCAGAAACTTCTTTAAGCTCTGAGGTGTTTGTTGCGATAAAACGGAAGCTGTAGTCGTCGTTCCATGTATGTGGAAGCCACTTTACAAATTCCATCTCCTCAGCGATGCTGTCATCATAGAGGAACACCATCTTTACCTCATCGTAGCTGTAGAGAGATGCAAGCTGGACGATAAGTCCCTTTGCAATATCTACAACCTGGTTCGGTTCACCGATAACACCCGAGATAAAGTCATCCTTAAGAGAATAAGTTATCGGAATGTTTTCGAGAATCTTCGGTGCTTCGCAAAGCTCATACATCTGCTCCTCGAGGTTATCCTCTGTGAGCTGGAAGGTTCTTTCAGACGCTGTGAAATTTGCGTCAAGGTCACACACACCGACACCAAGTCTGAGTCTTAAGAAGTCGTTATGGTCGGCACTTCTGTCCCAGAGTCTTCTGTCAACCGAGATAATTCTTCTTTCACACTCGGCAACAGTTATATGGTTTTCGTTGAGAATCTGAGTCTGGAGCTCGCTCTCCTCGGCAATTTTCTGCTTTATACCTTCAAGATACTCCTTGTATTTTTCCTGCCTGAGCTTCTCCTTCTTACGCTTCTGTGACTTTTCGTATCTCTTTGTTATCATCGGCATAAGAAGAGTTCCAAGCAGCATACTTGCACCCATTACGATTGACGGGATATTTCTTGTTGTTATTGCATTCCAAAGCATAACAACCGACATCATACCCATTGCCATCGATGAGCCGAGAACAAGCGGCCATGGCATTTCCTCGGACACGGGGCTCTGAGGCGGCTGGTCAATCTTGAATACTGCGGTTTTTATATCACGCTTAAATCTAGGTGAGCGGTAGAAATAGTCGGGCTTTTTAATCTCGTACTCGCTGTCTTCCTTCGTTTCGCTGACCTGCTCGGAAACATATCTGCAAAGCTCCTGCGAAACACTCACCTTGCCGTCGGGATTATTTATCGCAATAAAATCTCCGCCGATAATTATTTTAAGTCCCGAGATGAAAACACAGTCCCCGAAGCTGAGCCTTTTTCTTTCAACTCTCTCCGAGTTTACATATGTACCGTAGGAATCTCCGTTATTGCTGATTACCCAGCCGGAGCTGCTTTTTGAAAGCACGGCATGGAACGGTGATACATACTCATTATTATAGGAAAGTGCATTTGTGCTGTCGCTTCCTATTGAAATCTCAAAGCCGTCTTCCACAACATACTTTGTGAAGGTCTGTCTGTCGGCTGTTATCGGCTCTGAGATGAGATAATAGCGGTTTGACTCACCATCTGTTATGATATGAACGCTGTTGGGCTTAAGCTGCACCCTCTTTAACTGTGCATCCTGCTCGTCTGATATATTGAACTTTCCGTTTACCTTGAGTGACCACTCGCCGTCAATTGCTTCTATCTGCGCAATTCTGCGGGCGTAACCGGACGGGTCGTAAAGGTCATATTGTCCCATTACCTTTGACGGCAACGAATACGAGGCAAGTCCCTCGCTGTCCATCACAGTTATAATCATTCTTAAAAACACCTCTTGTACTGTGTCAAATTGTTTGGTTATTTTACATAACTTGTAGACAATTGTATCATATATTTACCAAAAAATCAATATTTTTTGATTAAATTTTGTAACCTTCATCAAATTTCTTTTCTCTTTCCGATGATTTGATTATAGCAGAGAAAAGTGCAGGCGACAATCACAAAGCGTCCCTAAATGGGGACTGTTTTTCTGAAAGTTATATTTTCCCCTCGCAATCACCACTTGACCAAAAATATTTTATATGCTACAATATCTACAACAATCAACTACCGGAGGTATTTTTATGAAAAAGTTTTTCCGCAGAATGCTGGCGGCTGTGTGCTGCTGTGCAATCGCAATGTCAATGGTCGGATGCGGCGATGACTCAAGTTCCGCTGCAAAGGATTCGTCTTCTGAAGTGTCAGATTCAGAGCTCGGCTTCAGCAGTAATATTCTCCTCACCATAAACCATGGTGCACCGGCAAGCGGAACCCGTGCCGAGTGTGAAGAGGCTGATATCACCATCTATACAAACGGCGACGTTAAAATCTTTATGGTAAACACCGACTTCGAAACAGTAATCGAAATAGGTTCATTCTCCCTTTCCGATAGCGAAATGGAAAACCTCAGTGCCGGTATCTCACCGGGAAAAATATACGATATGAAGGTCAGCACCGATGACAACGCAACCTCTTCACCAAAACAGTACCTCGTCGTTTACGACGAAAATGATAACGTGCTGGCTACCAAGGGCGGTCATAACCCGCAGGGTAAGGACTTTATCAAAACATACAACAGTATCAAAAAAGTCCTCAAAAATTACCCCATCGACGAAATTGTCAATAACCACAAAATATTGCTCTCCCAGGCAGAAAATGCCGACTCCGCCGAGAACTAATTTTCCCCACCCCTGCCTATAAGCACTCTATCCATACGCAGGATATATATGTATTTATCGAGGGAAACCTTTCTGAAGAAAGTTTCTCCCCCGAACCCCCTGAACTGCCCCAATTTGTACGGACAGTACAAAAAGCACCCCCTATGGTGTAATATTAAATTTTAAGCAACATACTGACTTCGTTTTTCAAGCGGAGTCAGTTTCGTTTTAAGCTGAATTCGCTCATTGTTGTAGAA
>JAGALZ010000029.1 GCA_017848055.1 Oscillospiraceae bacterium
GTGTCCGTACCTTTTAGACATAAAAATCCCTCCTATGGTTTTCTTTTATTATACCATAGGAGGGGACCTTTTTTCTATTGTCCGTTTTTACTGGACCTGTGCACCCCTTACAAAGACTTCTGATATGATTTCAGCCCCATAGGGTACCTATCACAAACTTGAGAAATCCAAAGCTTTTCTCGCCGTGTACCCTATGGGGCTGAAATTAAATTACAAAAGTTTTCGGAAAGGAGTTTGAGGAAAAGCCCTTTTTCAAAAGGGTTTTCCTCAATAGAGCACAAAAAAGCTTCTACGGATACCGCAGAAGCTTTTGGGAATTTTGATTATTCAACTGAGAGGATATAGTAATAAACGGGCTGACCGCCGTTTACTACGCTTACCTCGAGGGCAGGGTACTTAGCTTCGATTCTTTCGCAGAGAGCCAGAGCCATTTCCTCAGTAACGTCCTCGCCGTAGATGATAGTAACAAACGAGCTGTCGCTCTTTACGAGCTTCTTTGTCAGCTTGTAAGCGGCCTTTTCGAGCTCCTTTTCGACGAAGGAGAGCTTTCCGTTTTCGAGAGCGAGGATTTCGCCCTTCTTGATTTCGTGGCCTTCAAAGTCTGAATCTCTTGCAGCGAAGGTGAGCTGACCTGTGCCGACGTTGTTGAGTGCTTCAGTCATAGCATTGGAGTTAGACTTGAAGTCGCTGTCGGGGTCAAATGCGAGCATAGCGGAAATTCCCTGAGGAATTGTTCTTGTCTGGAGCACGCATACCTTTCTGTCGTTTACAAGCTTTGCAGCCTGCTCGGCAGCCATAATGATATTCTTATTATTAGGAAGCACGAAAACCTGCTTTGCAGGGCAGGAGCAGATTGCGGCATAGATGTTGTCGGTAGAAGGGTTCATTGTCTGTCCGCCGCTTACGATGCAGTCAACGCCGATATCGTGGAACATCTCGTCGAGTCCCTTACCTGCGGAAACAGCAACAAAACCGTAGTCATTTTCAGGCTTTGCAGGAACGAACTCCTGCTTTGCGTCCTGCTTTCTCTGCTTGTGCTGCATCTTCATGTTCTCAATCTTAGGAAGATTGATGTATCCGAATTCGAGGCCCTTCTGGATTGCCTTACCCGGGTCATTTGTGTGAACGTGAACCTTGATGATTTCCTCGTCGTCAACTACAACAACGCAGTCGCCGATAGTTTCAAGGTAAGCTCTGAGCTTGCTTGGGTCGTCACAGCCCTCATCCTTGGTGATGAGCATTTCTGTGCAGTATGTGAAGTTAATAACCTCGTCAAAGTCGCCTACAGTAGAGGAGAAGGTGTCAACAGTAATCTTCTTTGCCTCACCCTTAGCCAGCGGCTCAACAATCTTACCGCCCTTGAACACATCGAGCATAGCCTCGAATATAATGAGAAGTCCTGCACCGCCTGCGTCAACAACGCCTGCCTTCTTAAGAGCAGGGAGCTGGTTAGGAGTGTTGTCAAGAGCAATCTTGCATTCCTTGCATACCTCTTCCCAGAGAACAACCTCATCAGTTACTGTGCCCTCTAAGGACTTAGCCTTTTCGTAGCCCATTCTTGCGACAGTAAGGATAGTACCTTCTGTAGGGTTCATAACAGCCTTATAAGCATTTTCAACGCCGAGTCTGAGAGCCTCGGTGAGTCCCTCACAGTCAGCCTCTCTCTTTCCTGCAAGGCCCTTTGAGAAGCCTCTGAAGATAAGTGAGAGAATAACGCCCGAGTTACCTCTTGCACCACGAAGCAGTGCGGAAGCTGCAGACTTTGCAACAGCAGCGGCGGTAACATCGTCGTCCATCATTTTAAGCTCGGAAACAACGCTTCCGATAGCCATAGACATATTGGTACCTGTATCTCCGTCGGGAACAGGGAAAACGTTGAGCTCGTCAACAGATTTTTTGTTGTTTGCGATAGCGTATGCGGCGCTGATAATAGCGTCACGAAGAATCTTTCCGTTAATCACTTGTATCCTCCTCGGTTACGAATGCATAGAGTCAATGTAAACATTGACCTTAGAAACCTCAATGCCGGCTTCCTCTTCAACCGTGAAACGCACCTTGTTGATGATGCTGTCAACGATTGCGGTAATGTTTATGCCGTAGGAAACACTGATATGCAAATCGACAATAAGTGTGTTGTTGCTCTGACGAATAATAACACCGTTGTCGAATGCGTCCTCGCAGCCAACAAGTGAGCGGATGCTCTGTACAGGGCCGTATGAATTCATACCAACAACGCCGAAGCAGCTTGCAGCAGTCTTGGCTATGAGCTTTTTAAGATAATTTGAAGACAGCTCAATACAGCCGATGTGGTTTTTAACTTTAATCATAAGCGATAGCCTCCTTATATTTTCGTCATTACATAACAAGCACATTATATCATAACAAAGTAATTTTTGCAAGTGTGGGCATTTATTTTCGTGATTATTGACATATATACACTATATATATAAAGCAAGCTTTAATGTTTTGGGCATTATCTGTCCGAATGGACGTTGACATTTACAACAACCCTGCACCGTGTAAAAATATTATCATAGTCGGTTTTTAAAAAGGGAAACCGAGAAAGTGCCTGCTTTCTTACCCTGAGAATGTCGCCGTAGCTGTAATTCTGAAGCCTTGAAAACGTGGAATCGCATATCTTTTCTATTCTTTTTCGTGTCTTATCAATTACAAGCTCATAGTCGGGAGAAAGCTCCGAGGATTCGAGAATTCTCACCATACATTCAATCGAAAATGTCAGCACAAATTCTCCGTTTTTCACATCAAGGCTCTGCGTGTGCCCCGGGAAATTTGCCTGGACGCTGTATTTTACATCATCTGTCTGAATCGAAAACTCGTATGTGTCAAGACTTCCCGTGAGGAATGAAAGTGCCAGAGTCTGCTCCTTATCAAGCCTGAAATGCTCACCCTTCATATTGCTTACAACTGTTCCTTCAAACAGTATCCTCGGTTCCTCAGAAGCCTCGGAGCCTGCCTCCTGCTCCTGCTGTGAGCTTGAGCTTTCCTGCTTGGGCGGCTCTTTTACTGTGATAATCGGCAGAGCGAGAGATTCGCTGTCGGAAAGGGCATTAGCAGCCATCAGAAGGTCGGATTTTACTGCCGAGCCGTTTTGTATTGCTGTATCTAAAATGCTTTCAACCGCAACCGCTGTTTCAACGTCGTTGAGAAGCTGTACCTTGAGAACGTCAGAAGCCTTCTTGTCAGTTGTCAGAATCGGGGTTCCGAGATAGGTCTGCTCGTTCGCAATAAAATATCTGAGGGCATCGTCGAGAGATGAATCTAAGATGTCGGAGCCGAGAATTATATATTTGGTGTGTCCCGTATTGACCTGACGGCCGAGAATAAGACGAAGCTCGTTCATAGCGTCGTTAATTGAGTCTGCCTCAGCGTGTGCATTGACAGTGTTTGATTTGCTCGGGTCTATGGGGTTTGCCGAGCCTGCACCCATCGACTGAAAAACGCTGACCGTTACAAGGAAGCGAGCGTCCTTGCCCTTGTCTATTCCTATGGCGGAGATGATTGCCTGCTCCTCAAGCCTTGAAACATTTGCACATCCGCTAAGCAGAAGGGAGCAAAGCACAGCCGATAAAAGTATAAAGACGCTAAGCCTTTTCATTTTTACCCCTCCTATTTACAAGTAAAACAGCAAGCGGAATAATTGCCGAAAGAATTATAACGGAAATGCTTGTTGAGAAGTATTTTTCCGCTAACTGCCACTTGTCGAAAAACAGCATTATCCCTGCTGATGAAAATGCGACAAGCGAAAGTATGTGGCAAAGCTTTGAGTGGTGGGATTTTGGCAGAATAAAGCCTGCAGTCCTTGCGCCTGCCCATATAAAAAATGCGAAATGGCACACTCCCGTAATCGTCCATACGATAAGAAACAGCGGGTCGAAGCGTGCGACAATTGCCGTGTCCGAATATGAGCTCAGGTGGAAAAACGGCAGCTGTGATACCTGCGCAAAGCTTCCGAGAATAGACGTGTATAGGAAAATTATTCCCGAAACAAGAAGGTGCTTGATTGAGATAAAGGAAATCATTGTACCACGCTTGCTGTCTACGGAACTGAGCAAAAAGATTCCCAGAACGAGTGCTGAATCTCTGCCAAGGCCCATATATGCCGAGCGTAATACCGATAAAAGCGGTTTGTCACTGTGCAGGGTAAGGTTCGTTATATCGATGTCGCCGCTTGTTCCGAGGATTACCGCCGTGAGCATTACCGCAAACAGAAAAAGCGATATTACCGCAGTTCTTGCAAGCGGAGCAAGCCCCAGAGAAGCCATATATCCGCCCGCAATCGCCATGGAAAGAATGATTGCGGACTCAAAGCTGAATACGGGAAATGCAAAGCTTATGAAGTGTGAGAAATCCCCCAGCACCTTTACTGCCGTCGCCAGAAAGTATATGCCGTAAGCCGCCGCCACAAATTTTCCAAAGCCCCTTGATGCCGAAAAGGATGCAGTAACAACGCTTTTGTCCGTGCATCTCTTGGCGAGCATAAGCGCAGGGATAATAAGGATAAGCTCGATGGTTGAGGTGAATACTCCGCCGACTATTGTGATGAGGGAGTTTTCGCTCCCGACGGGGGTGTAGGTCATTGAAATATAAAGTCTGCTGAGAATGAGCAAAGACACAAGCTGTACAGGATTTAGCTTTTTCATACATCCTCCGATTTTCCGCCGCAGGACTCGGAAAACTGCGACATCATGGTTTTATCCTCGGAAAGCTTCCGAAAGCCGCTGCGCAGAAAAATCTCCTTTGCACCCTTTTTCGAAAACGGCGACAGGGGCGCCGTGTAGGGAACGCCGATGTCATCGAGTGTGCAGATGTTTGCAATAAGCACCGCCGATATGAGGCTTATGCCGTAAAGCCCCGAGATTCCGCCTGCTATAATCATTATAATTCTGAGAACCGAGGTCTGCTGGTTGAGCGAGGGTATAACGAATGAAGCGGTCGCAGTAAGTCCGATTATTATGAGAATCGGTGCCGAGATAAGTCCCGAGCTTACAGCCGCATCTCCGATGATAAGTCCACCCACAATGGAAACCGCACCGCCTATATTTTTCGGCATACGGATACCCGCCTCACGAAGAAGCTCGTACATAAGCGTTATTATTACAACGTCGAAAACCAGCGGATAGGGTGTAGATTGCTCCGAAACAACAAGGCTTAAAAGCAGTTTGTAGGTGAAGGTTTCGGAGTGGAAGGTCGCAAGTGCAACATAAATTCCGGGGAGCATTACGGAAAGAAAAAACGCAAGATACTTCACAATTCGGATGTAAAGCACATAGTAAGGTCTGTTTGCCCAGTCGTCAACTGTTGCGAAGTTTTCCACAAAAAGCGACGGAACAAGCAGTGCAAACGGTGTTCCGTCAATGATTACACCGACCTTGCCACGGCAAAGCTTTGCACAGAAAGCGTCGGGACGGTCTGTAGACTCAACGGGAGTGAATATACTTTTGTGGCTCTTTGAGAGAAACGGTGTGACATAACCGCTTGTCAGTATCGCATCAAGCTTTATCGAAGCGAGCCTTCTCCTTACAGATTCAACAAGCTCGGGGGAAGCTCTGTCCGCCATGTAGGCTATGCAGATTTCTGTGTTGCTCTGTTTTCCTGCCCTTACAAGCTCAAAGCGTAAGACGGGCGTTTTCATTCTTCTTCTGACAAGCGACATATTGGTTCTAAGATTTTCTATAAAGCCGTCACGACCGCCAAGGATGTTTATGTCGCTTGTCGGCTCCATTACGGTTCTCTTGTCAAAGCCCTGGATGCCGTAGACCTGACCTGAGGCGATTCCCTCGCAGAGAACCAGCGCAAACCCAGAGAACAGCCTTACCATAGCCTCTCCGAAGGTGTATACGGTTGCTCTTTCAGCCGACATCAGACTGTATTTTGTAAGGTAGTCGAAAATATCCTGCGGTGTTGAGTTTTCGGAAAGCTTAAGCTCGCAGAGAGGGCGGAATATAAGCTCTCCCATTACCTCGGTCGAGGTCATAGCTTCAATAGCCACAACGGCGCATCTGTGACCCGAAACCGTAACTTCCATAATGTTCAAATCCATAGTGTTTCCCGTTATGGTACGCAGATTTGTCAGTGCATCGCTTAAGGATGCGGGTATCTTTTTATTTTCATAGCTTTTGTAATCAGCATATTTATCCATTTTAAACTGCTCCGTAACTAAAATTTTTCCGAGTGTATTATTTGCATATTATTTGCAGAAAATACAAGTAAAGCATAATGAAGAAAAAGGGAGAAGAAAAAATGCTGGTTGTGTTTCTGCGGACTATAATGCTGTATGTTGTCATCATCTTCGCCGTAAGGCTTATGGGAAAACGTCAGCTTGGAGAGCTTGCACCCTCAGAGCTCGTGGTTACAATTTTAATTTCAAACATCGTGACTCTGCCTATCGAGGACACCGCAACCCCGATGCTTCTGGGAGTAATTCCGATACTTACGCTTGTCTGCCTCGAGGTTATAGCTTCCGCAATCACGATGAAGTCAAGAAAGCTCAGACGCATAGCCTCGGGAAGCCCGAAAATAATTATCTCAAACGGCAAAATCAACCAGAAACAGCTCAAAGAGCTTCGCTTTACTGTCGATGATGTGCTCGAAGCACTGCGTTCGCAGGGTGTGTTTGATATAGAAAAGGTGCAGTATGCGATAATCGAAACAACCGGTGCTGTCAGCGCATATTTGAAGCCTCAGGAGCAACCGCTTACAATGGCATCTCTTGAGGAGAAGGACGAAAACTCAAACCCACCGCAGGTCGTTATAGATGACGGAGATGTGATATATAAGTCG
This sequence comes from Oscillospiraceae bacterium, assembly GCA_017848055.1. Taxonomy (GTDB): domain Bacteria; phylum Bacillota; class Clostridia; order Oscillospirales; family Ruminococcaceae; genus UBA7477. Next base: position 6,802 of record JAGALZ010000029.1, read on the forward strand.
CTTGAGTTTCTTTCGCTGAGCGAGGAGTGGCTGTGCAGGGTGCTCGAAAGCGAGGACAAAAGAGCCTGCGATATTTTTCTTATGACAGCAAATGCCGACAAGAGCTATTATATTGTGGACAAGGAGAAGGGAATATGAAAAGAGTGTGGATATGCGGTCTTATAATTGCATCGATTCTGATAACCTCAAGTGCCTGGCTTGTGGTGCTTTGCAATAAAAACGAAAGACTATCACAGCTTATAGACGATGCGGTTGAATCGGTCAGAAGCGGTGACAGCGACTCGGCAACACGGGCAATAGATGACCTCTGTAAATATTGGGAGAGCTTTTATGCCACAGCCTCGGTGTTTGAAAGAAGCACACCTCTTGACAACGTCAGCGACAGCGTCGCAAAGCTTAAAAGCCTTTATGAAAACGGCAGTGAGGAGTTTTATTCCGAATGCGAAACCATACGCTGTGCAGCCGACAGAATATTCAAAAGCAATCTTCCGTTTGTCCCCGACAGCACCTCGCAGTAATTGACATAAGGGTGGCTATTTGGTATAATTTAATCAGAAAAACTTTTGCGAAGGGCTGTGCCTTGAAATGAACTATCAAGTAGGAATTTCAACTGCGACACTTTACCCGATGCTTACCGAGCAGGCTTTGCTGGAGCTTTGTAAGAGAAGGGTCGAGTGCGTAGAAATATTTATAAATGCCCCCTGCGAGCTTGAAAAGAAGTTCCTCAGGGAGCTTAAGAGTATGATTGACGAATATGGCGTAAAGGTGAGGTCAATCCACCCGTTTACCTGCGAGCTTGAGTCAATGATACTTTTCACCCATTACCCCAGAAGATTCAATGACGCAATCGAGTATTACAAGCGGTTCTTTGATGCCGCAGCGTATCTGGGTGCAGAGCTTTTTGTGCTCCACGGAAACAACGTGAGAAACAACTATCCTTTTGAGTCATATGTCAAGCGCTTTGCAAAGCTCAATGATGTTTCAAAGGAGTTCGGCGTTACCGTTGCCCAGGAAAACGTCGCAAGATGCACGGGCGGTGACCTGGGATTTCTTGTCGGAATGAAGCAGCAGCTCGGCGATGACGTGAAATTCATCCTCGACACAAAGCAGGCAATCCGCAAGGGACAGAATCCGTATGATTTTGTCGAAGAGCTGGGAGACAGCATAGTCCATGTGCATATAAGCGACTACGACGAGGTAAGTGACTGCAAGCTTGTCGGAACGGGAAAGCTCGACTACCCGAAGTTTATGGATAAGCTTCTTGCAAAGGGCTTCGGCGGCTCGGTTGTCCTGGAGCTTTATAACAAGGGATATCGCTCGCTTGATGAGCTTTATCAGAACTACGATTACATAAAATCCGTCCGTGATAAATAACAAAATCCAATCCGCACAGCTGTAAATTAGCTTTGCGGATTTTCTTTTCAGTTTTTCGAAATGTGTCAAAATGACATAATTTCCCCTCTGAAACTTATGCGTTTGTCGAAAGCTGTCGAATAATGTCGGATTAAAATTATAGACTCAGAAGCCGTTGTGTGATATGATAATCCGCAGGGGATAAACAAGATGCATTATACCTGAGTGTAAAAACTCGGAGAGTGACAGGGGATAGATTAATGCAGCTTAATATTGAAGAAATTACTAACGAGAAAGGAGAGGTAGTAGAATCTGAATCTCTGGCAGACGGAAAGCTTGTCTATAAAATGACAGTAAGGGATACGGGTGATAAAGAGTATCCGCACAGCTTTTCGATTTCGGTGATAAGCAGGCTTTGCCCGGAAACATTATATGAAACTGTCAGGGATATAACAGTGAACGAGCAGTACGCAAAAGAGCTGTTTGAGCGTATCGTGCTGGGCAGCGTGACACCCGTTACGCTGTATGAAGTGATTGAGGATTTTCTGGCGGAAAAATACTGAAGCTTTAAAGAAAATTATTGAAAAGGGTACTTGCAATTAACCACAATATATGCTACAATAGGTGGAAGAGAGATACAACACCTATTGAAAATTGTGTAAAAAGCAAGGAGTGTAAAAAGCAATGAAATGCCCTTTCTGCAACTATCTGGACACAAAAGTTATCGACTCAAGACCAAGCGACGAAAAAAAGCGTCGCCGTAGAGAATGCCCTATCTGCGGGAAGAGATTTACGACCTATGAGGTAATTGAAAAGCCGATACTTATGGTCTATAAAAAGGACGGAAGCTTTGAGCCGTTTGATAAGGAAAAGCTTATCAAGGGAGTTCAGAGTGCTATCAAGAAGCGTCCCGTAAGCCTTGACGAGATGAACAAGCTCGTTGACGATATCGAGAACACATACGCAAATGCAATGCAGACCGAAACCACAACATCCGAAATCGGAGATAAGGTTCTGGCAGGACTCAAAAAGCTTGACCATGTAGCGTATGTAAGATTTGCGTCGGTTTATAAGGACTTCAGCGACGTTGAAAGCTTTATAAATATTATTTCAGAGCTTGGCAGTGACAAGAAGTAAATAAGTATTTCATTATGGGAAGGCGTGCATTTTATGGCACGCCTTTTTTCTGCGTAAAATAAAGCATTTACGGAATATGAAATATGCTTGACTTTTTAAGAGAAAAAAATTATAATAGTAAAGTAAGTGCACTTTTGTGCAAAATAGATTTTTAGGAGGATTTTCAGGTGCGTAAAGTTAAAAAGCCTGTGTTTTTTATCGTCTTTGCGTTGATTGCCGTTTTCTCGTATCTTACAATATTCGGCCTTCATAACACATACGGCGATATAACAACATCTTACATAAAAGGAGTCGAGGAAATCCGCTGGGGTATCGATATCCAGGGCGGCGTAAATGCTACCTTCGAGCCTGCGGACGGAGTTGATGCTACAGACGAGGAGCTCCAGGCCGCAAAGACTGTTATCGAGCAGCGACTTGTAAGCCTTAATATTACCGACAGCGAGGTTTATGTAGATACCTCGAAGGACAGGGTAATGGTAAGCTTCCCTTGGGCATCGGAAGAAACCGACTTCAACGCAGAAGCCGCTGTAAACGAGCTCGGCGATATGGCTGAGCTGAAATTCGTAAAGGGTACAGAGGCAGACGGCGAGCTTATTATGACAGGTACAGCCGTTAAATCTGCAGCCGCTATGCAGAATACCGAAACAGGTCAGTGGATAGTTTCTCTCGAGCTTGACGAAGAGGGAACAAAGGCATTTGCCGCTGCAACAAAGGAGCTTAAGGCTTCGGGCGGATATATCTCAGCATGGATGGACGAAACCAACGTTTCAACAGCTTCCGTTAAGGATGAGATTAAAGATGGCAACGCTATGATTACAGGCGACTTCACTTTCGAAAGAGCTAAGGAGCTGGCAGATAAAATCAATGCGGGCGCACTTCCTATAAAGATGGTTGCAACCAGCACAAACACAATTTCACCTACTCTCGGTGAGGGCGCAAGAAATGCAATGGTTATCGCAGGTATTATCGCTCTTGCGGCAATCGTTCTCTATATGATATTCTTCTACAGACTGCCGGGCTTTGTTGCTGGCATCGCTCTTTGCGGTCAGGTTGCAGGCTCGCTCGCAGCAATCTCAGGCTTCTTCGGAAACTTCGACAGCTTTACACTCACAATCCCCGGTATCGCAGGTATCATACTTGCAGTAGGTATGGGTGTTGACGCTAACGTAATTACAGCCGAAAGAATTAAGGAAGAGCTCAGAAACGGCAAGACACTCAACGGCGCTATCGAGCTTGGTTACAAGAGAGCCTGGTCTGCTGTATTCGACAGTAACATCACAGTAGTATTCGTTGCAGTAATCCTTATGGGTGCTTTTGGCCCTACCGACAGCATCTTCGGCACACTCTTAAAGCCGCTGTTCATGGCATTCGGTGCTTCAACAGCAGGTACTATCTACTCACTCGGCTATACACTTCTCGTGGGTATTCTCTTAAACTTCATCTTCGGTATCTTCTTCTCAAGACTTATGCTCGCTTCACTTTCAAAGTTCAAGTGCCTGAGAAAGCTCTGGCTCTATAACGGAACCGAGTCAAAGAAGGAAAAGAAGACTCTGAATGTTGTTTCACACAAGGCAAAGTTCTATGTTGCTTCCTGCACACTTGCAGTGCTGTTTGTAGTTCTCACAATCGTAAGAGGACTCAATGTTGCCGTTGAATTCGAGGGCGGTACAATCATCGAGTACAACTACACAGGAACTATCGATACAAATGCTGTTGCCGATACAGTAAAGAATACAATCGGCGAAACTGTAACCGTAACAACAGGCGAAAGCATGGCTGACGGCTCTCAGACAGTAAAGCTTACCTTCGCCTCAAAGGAAGGTATCTCCTCTGAAAAGCAGCTCAAGGTAAAGGAAGCACTCGTTAAGGACTTTAAGGATAACGGACTTGAGCTTTTAAGCTCCACAGACGTTGCCGCATCAAACGGTAAGCTGTTCTTTGCAAAGTGTCTCGTTGCAGTAGTCTTTGCAGCAATAATCATGGTAGTCTACATCGGCTTCAGATTTAAGAAAATCGGCGGTATCTCCGCAGGTTTAATGTCGGTAGTTGCCCTTATCCACGATATGATTATGGTGTACGGCGCATTCGTAATCTTCGGTTTCAGCATCGATTCCAACTTTATGGCAGTATTGCTGACAATCCTCGGCTACTCCATCAATGCAACAATCATTATCTACGACAGAATCCGTGAGAACAGAAGACTCCTCGGAAACAAGGCATCGGTTGATGAGCTTGTAAACAAGAGCGTTACCGAAACACTCGGTCGTTCAATCCATACAACTGTTACAACAGTAATGGCAATGGCGGTTGTATGCTCTGTCTGCTATATCTTCGGTATCACTTCTATTATGAGCTTTGCTCTTCCGATTATCGTAGGTATGCTCGCAGGTGTTTACTCATCAAACTGCATTGCTCCTACACTCTGGGTTATCTGGCAGAAGCATAAGGCAAATAAGAATGCCAAGGTTTCAAAAAATCACAAATAAGATAATAATTTAAGCAAAACGAGTCTTGTTTACAAGGCTCGTTTTCTTGCATTAAGGTCAATAGATTAACAAATAAGTTTCATAAAATCACGGATTTTAGGATATTTGACCGAAAAGACGGGCGGGGTTTTGTTTACGATTACAAAAAAACGAAAACGTTGTTGACAAGAGATTAAAATTATGATATTCTGAAATTGTAATAAACTCTGAGTTTTATATGAATGGAGGAATTTGTAATGATAAAAGCTAAAAAATTACTCGCAATAGCACTTTCATGTATAACATGCCTGAGCGTAGCTGCCTGCGGTAAGGACGACGAAAGCTCTTCTCACGTTGACCAGATTGAGGTTCCTGACGCTGAGTCCATCGGCGCAATCCCTGAGGGTGAGGACGGAGAGCTCGAATGGCTTTCATACTTTGACTTAAATCCGGTAGGAAAGGCAGAATCAAGCGCTGAGCTTACACTTTTCAAGCAGAAGGGCGGTTCTATCAAGTATACAAGAACAAGCTCTATGAATAAGTTTGAAAAGCTTGCAGCCAGAGTTATCGCTGACGACCCACCTGATATTTTCTGGTATGAGCAGGGTATGACATTCCCGGCTAACTGTATGCAGAATATGTTCCAGCCGGTTGACTCTATCGTTGATTTCGATTCAGGTCTCTGGGCAAACGTTAAGGAATCTGCTGACCAGTTTGTTCTCAACGGTGAGCACTATGTAGCTCCTATCTCCTTCAATATGACATCTGTTATCACTTACGATGTCGACAGAATCGAAGAGCTCGGTGTCGATGACCCGTATGAGCTTTACCTCGACGGTGAGTGGGACTGGGACGCAATGAAGGAAATCATGGACGCATGGGTATCATCCGGCAACGAAGGTGACGAAACACCAAGAACAGGCGTAAACGGCTGGTTCCATACATTCATTTTCCGTACAACAGGCGAAACTATTATAAAGTATGACGAGGAGTCAGGTGAGTACATCAACAACCTCTATAATCCTGAGCTTGAAAGAGCAGCTGCATGGCTCTATGATATTTCCAAGGAAGGCCTTGTAAGCACTCAGTGGTACGGCGACTGCGGAGAAGCATTCCAGGCAAACGTTCTGTTCTATTCAATGGGTCCTTGGGCTTCAACAGGTGCAGAGCATACTCCTGACGAAACAGAGAACTGGAGAAACGTTCTTGTTCCTCGTGACCCTAACGCTGACAAGTACTACTACGGTCTTGACACCAACGCATATATGTGGGTAAAGGGTTCAAAGAAGAATGCAGCAGTTAAGTGCTGGCTCGAGTGTGCAAAACTTACAAACACAGACCAGTCTTATGTTGAGCTTGCAAAGCAGAAGTTCTTTGTAAACAATCCTCACTGGACAGACGAGATGTATGAGCTTGCTTACAATCCACAGGCTAACGACGTTATCACTATCCTCAATGACCCCGGATACGGTATATCTACCATCCTTTCCGATAACGACGCTGCAACAAACGATACACTCGAGGCAGTTATCCCTTACCTCTACTCATCTGTAAGTAAGACAGACGAAAACGGCACTCAGATGACCTGGGCACAGCTCCGTGACAGCTACAACAATACTGTAAACACAGAGCTTAAGACCTTCAACGATAAGCTCAAGGCATTCACAGGCAAGTAATATGTGTATTGACGCTTCGCTCTATATGGGCGGAGCGTTTTGTTTTGCTTGCAATTTGTATTAAAGTATGATATAATTAACCGAATAGCTTTAATTTGCGGTAGATAGAAAAAACGCATTGTAAAGGGAGGTTTTTAGGATGAAACCAAGGTTTACGCTTTTTCAGAAAATACTTACGACACTGTTTGTTATGCTGGAAGGCGCAGTTATCGCAGGAGATGTAATGGAGCTTTTCTGGCTCCACAGACATAACAACGACTATTACTACTGGGTAAACTTAGTGCTTTGCCTGTTTTTACTGCTCGTGTTCCTGGCACTTATAATAAATCCGAAGGCGGGCGTGAATGCAGAGGAAGCGGACAGCCCTGAAACACTTCTTCCGCAGCTGTCAGCATCGAGAACGTATATGTGCTTTATCGCTGTCGATATCGCAGCGATCTTTGCGTTTGTAATGTTCTTCTCAAAATTTTTCGAAAACCCTGCACTTATAGTTATCTTGGGCGGAATTTTGCTTTTTATAATCGGTGCAATAAAGTACCTCTATGATTGCAAGAAAATCGGCTTTGAGGAAATCGAGTACGAGGACGACGATGAGGAGGAAAAGCCTGAAAAGCCTGCCGCTGAAGCTGTAAAGGAAAAGCCGAAGCAGACAGAAGAAAAGAAAACCGCCGCACCGCAGACCCAAGAGGCAAAGCCTGAGGAAAAGCCTTCAAAACAGAAGGAAGAACCGAAGGAACAGCCGAAGGAAGAAGCAAAACAAGAGCCGAAGGAAGAACCGAAGTCCGAACCTTCCGAACCTAAGGAAGAGTCGAAGGAAGAGCCAAAGGCCGAAGAAAAGGCTGAAGAAAAGCCGGCTGACGCTCCGAAAACGGCTCCGCAGCAGAATAAGCCTGCACCGAAAAATACAAATGTGCAGAAAAAGTCCTACCCTGCAAAGAAAAAGGGCGGCAAAAAGAAGAAAAATAAAAAGTAAGCGAAAATTCGCTAATATATAATGAAAGGTTATGTCACAAATGGAAAATGAAAAGAAGCTTATATTCAGCGGAATTCAGCCGACAGGCACATTCACGCTGGGAAACTATATAGGAGCTGTCAGAAACTGGGCACCGCTGCAGGAAGAGTATAACTGTATCTACTCAATCGTTGACCTGCACGCTATCACTGTAACCCAGGACCCTGCAACCTTAAGAAAGCACTCTATGGAAGCATACGCACTTTTACTTGCATGCGGAATTGACCCTAAGAGGTCTATCGCATTCTTCCAGTCGCACAACCCAAGCCACGCAGAGCTGAGCTGGGTTTTAAGCTGTGCAACACAGTTCGGTGAGCTTTCAAGAATGACTCAGTTCAAGGACAAGTCCGCAAAGCATGCCGACAATATAAACGCAGGTCTGTTTACATACCCTGTGCTTATGGCGGCAGATATTTTAGCGTATAACGCAGATTTAGTGCCAATCGGTGCAGACCAGAAACAGCACTTAGAGCTTGCAAGAAATATCGCACAGCGATTCAACCAGCGTTACGGCGACTTCTTCACCGTGCCTGACGGATACATTCCAAAGCTCGGCGCGAGAGTCATGAGCCTTCAGAATCCTACAAAGAAGATGTCCAAGTCTGATGAAAATCCGAATGCCTGCATTCTCATTCTCGATGACAAGGATACAATCGTAAGAAAGTTCAAGAGAGCCGTTACCGACAGTGAAGCTTGTGTAAGATACGCTGAGGGCAAGGACGGCATCAATAACCTTATTACTATCTATTCCAGCATGACCGGAAAGACTGTCGAGGAAATCGAAAGAGAATTTGACGGCAAGGGCTACGGCGACTTCAAGCTCGCAGTAGGCGAGGCTGTTGCTGACGCTTTAGAGCCAATAAGAACAGAGTATGCAAAGCTTATGGGCGACAAGGCATACCTCAAGGAATGCTATACAGAGGGTGCCGAAAGAGCAAGAAGAATTACCCAGAGAACACTCTCAAAGGTCTACAGAAAGGTTGGCTTTGTAGACGCAAGATAGCTTTTGTGTAATTTTCGATAGGAGAAAAAAGTGGCTTTTAAAAGGAACGGGGCAATCAAAAGTGCCTATAAAAAGGATGTATTGCGTGAGATAAGAAAATCTCTTGCAAGATTTATGTCAATATTCCTTATCGTCGCACTCGGCACGGGCTTTTTTGCGGGAATTAAATCCACAATGCCCGATATGAAGGAGTCGGCAGCTGACTTCTTTGAGGAAAACCACCTCATGGATATAAAGCTTATGTCGTCCGTCGGAATAAAGTACGAGGATATGCGTGCACTTTCAGATATGGAAGGAATAGAGGGTATGATGTGCTCCTATTCATGCGACGTGTACTATAATTACGACGGTCAGAATATGGTCGTAAAGGCGATGTCCTACGATATGCAACGCGACGAGGAAAGTGACGACTACCTGAACCGCCCGATTTTGGTGGAAGGCAGAATGCCCGAAAAAAGCGGCGAGTGCGTAGTCGAGGTCACTATGAAAACGCCCCAGTCGTTTGAAATCGGCAATACAATCACACTGCAGTCACCATCGAAAAATACAGATATTTCGCAGATTTTTACAACCGATACCTTCGAGATTGTCGGCATCGTCGCATCGCCTCTGTATATAGGCTTTGAAAGAGATGCCACAACCATAGGAAGCGGCTTTGTAAACAGCTTCATTATAATCCCCGAAAGTGACTTCAATATGGGCTTTTACACAGAGCTTTATATCAAGCTTTCGGAAACAGAAGACCTCGAGCCGTTTTCTCAGGAGTACACCGATGTTGTCGAGGAGTATGCACTAAAGCTTGAAAGTGAGTTTTCAAACGTTGTTGCAGAGCGTCTGAATGAGCAGCTCACCCTCGCACAGAACTCAATTGACAGCCTCAGCAGAAAGGTTTCTCAGCTTGAGGATATGCAGAAGCTCAACGAATACGGACTTTTGCAGTATCAGCAGAGCCTTTCGGAGCAGATTGAACTTCTGAAGGACAAAACCGATGCGCTCTCATCAATTGAGCTTTCCCAGAAGTCTGCCCTCTTGGAGCAGGCAAAGGCACTTTATGATGCAAGACAGGCAGGGGACAGCTCGGTAGACGAAAAGCTCACCGAAACAATTGAAAAAAGCCGCAGAGAGCTTTCAGCGGCGCAGGAGCAGCTTTTGCAGCTCGATGAATCGAAGGTATATACCTTCACTAGATTTTCAAGCGACGACTATGCCTCATACGCAGGCGACAGCGAGAAGATTGACGCAATCGCCAAGGTTTTCCCGGTGTTCTTCATTTTCATAGCGGCGCTTGTCTGCCTCACAACAATGACAAGAATGGTCGACGAGAAGCGTATCGAGATAGGCACATACAAGGCACTCGGCTACTCGTCCTTCAAGATAATATCCAAGTATCTTATCTATGCCTCAATACCCACTTTCGCAGGAACTTTGCTCGGTGTATCAGTGGGCTTTAAGGTGTTCCCGTATATTATCTATAACAGCTACAAGATAATGTACAACATCCCGTCTATAAAAACCCCGTTCAGGGTAAATTACGCAGTCGGCTGTATAGTCTGTGCACTTCTTTGTGTGTGGATTACAGTAATCGCCGCCTGCAAGGTTTCGCTCAGAGCGCAGCCCTCGGAGCTTATGCGGCCAAAGTCTGCTCCCGTGGGAAAAAGAGTGCTCCTCGAAAGAGTAACTTCCGTGTGGAAAAGACTAAGCTTCCTTTCAAAGGTTACGCTGAGAAATCTTTTAAGATACAAAAAGCGTTTCTTTATGACGCTCATAGGAATTGCCGGCTGTACAGCACTTATTATGACGGCATTCGGTATCAAGAACTCAATTTCGAAGGTCGTTGACAAGCAGTTCGAGGGAATCTTCGGATATGACGCTGTCACCGTGCTTTCAAGCGAGGACGGGATGGTAAGTCCCGATGCAGATGCCCTGCTTTCGCAGAACGAGGATATAGAGAATTATCTTCTGATGGCTGGCGGAGAAATCGAGGTCAAAAAGGGAGATAAATCCCAGACCGCAAGCTTTGTAATTCCTAAGGTTCCTACAAATTTAGAGCCGTTTATAAGACTTCGTGACGCAGAAAACGGCAAAAAGCTGACAGTTTCGGATGACGAGATAATCATCACCGAGAAGATTACACAGCTTCTTGATATCTCGGTCGGAGATGAAATCACGGTTTCGCAGAAGGATAAGCCCGATGTGACGCTTAAAGTTTCCGCAATCGCAGAAAACTACGCAATGCACTACATCTACATCACAGAAAACACCTACAGCAAGCTCTACGGCGAAAGCCCTATGTATAACCAGGGCTACCTTATCCTCAAGGACAGCGCCGATACAACAGAGTTTTCAGAGCAGCTTATCGCTAAGGACGAGTTTCTCGGAGTCGCATTTTTGGACGACAAGGCAAAGAGCTTTTTCTCGTCAATCGAGAGCCTCAATTCAATCGTTCTTCTGCTGATTGTGTGTGCCGCACTTCTGGCATTCATAGTACTCTATAATCTTGCGAACATAAATATAACCGAGCGTGTAAGAGAAATCGCAACTCTCAAGGTGCTCGGATTTTACGACAGCGAAACATCAGCGTATATCTACAGGGAAAATATATTGACAACTATACTCGGTATCGTCCTCGGCTGGGGACTGGGACTTGTCCTGCACCGGTTTGTTGTGCTCACCGCAGAGGTTGACCTTGTTATGTTTTCAAGGGAAATGGTATGGTATGCGTACCTGTTGTCAGCCGTGCTGACAGCGGTATTTGCTATAATTGTAAATCTGCTTCTCCACATAAAGCTTAAGAAAATCGATATGGTGGAGTCGCTCAAATCTATTGAATAAAAACGGAGGTATCATCATGAACGAAAAGAACACAAACGAAAGCGGCAGCGTATTAGGCGTAATCGCAGCATTTGCACTGGGAGTAGCAGCAGGTGCTTTCCTTGCAACAAGAAAGAAGAGCGTGCCCGTAGAAACCGACATCGACCTTCCTTGCGAGGAGGTAAACGGCGAGGAATATGAAGACCTCTGGGAGCTCCAGGACGAGGAAGAGGGAATCAAGGCAGCTACAACCGAGGAAATCACCGAGGAATCAGATTCATACTCATTCTAAGACTGATTTTCAGCTACCTTAATAATTGCACGGATAAAACAGCGGCAGTAATTTTAACTGCCGCTGTAATTTTTTTAAAAAATAAAAGGGAAATGTTGTTTACTCTATTGAAAAAGTAAAATATTTATGTTATAATGAATCAATTGTATGATTGAAGAATCATAAGGTTATTTACAAGGAGAAGGATATAATGAAATTAGGTATGGTTGGTCTGCCGAATGTCGGCAAGAGCACACTTTTTAACGCACTTACAAATGCAGGAGCTGAGTCTGCAAACTACCCGTTCTGCACAATCGACAAGAACGTAGGTATTGTTTCCGTTCCCGATGAAAGACTCGACGCACTCGCAAAGATGTATAATCCCGATAAGTTTACTCCTGCAATCCTCGAGTTTGTTGACATCGCAGGACTCGTAAAGGGCGCTTCCAAGGGCGAAGGCCTCGGAAACAAGTTCTTGGCTGATATCCGTGAGGTTGACGCTATCGTGCACGTCGTAAGATGCTTTGACGACCAGAATATAATTCACGTTGACGGAAGCGTAAACCCGAAGCGTGATATTGAAACTATCGACCTGGAGCTTATCTTCTCTGACCTTGAAATGGTTGAAAGAAGAATCGAAAGAACAAAGAAGCTCATAAAGGGCGACAAGAAGTATGTTGCAGAGCTTGAGATGCTCGAAAGCCTCAAGACTCACCTTGAGGAGGGCAAGTCTGCACGTTCATTCCCATTTGACGACGACGGACTCGAGGCAATAAAGACAACTCCGCTTCTTTCGCAGAAGCCTGTTATCTATGCCGCAAACCTCTCTGAGGACGACTTTGTAAACAACATCGAAACAAACGAAAACTACAAGACCGTATGCGAAATCGCAAAGGCAGAAGGCTCGGCAGTTTTACCTATCTGTGCGCAGATTGAAGCTGAGATTTCAGATATGGACGACGAGGATAAGCAGATGTTCCTCTCTGAGCTGGGACTTGAGGTTTCTGGTCTTGGCAGAATCATAAAGACCGGCTACGACCTTCTGGGACTTATGTCCTTCCTTACAGCAGGACAGCCTGAGGTAAGAGCGTGGACTATAACAAAGGGAACAAAGGCACCGCAGGCTGCAGGTAAAATCCATACCGACTTTGAAAAGGGCTTTATCAGAGCAGAGGTTGTGTCGTTTGACGACCTTATGGCTTGCGGCTCTATGGCAAATGCCAAGGAAAAGGGCCTCGTAAGACTTGAGGGCAAGGAGTACGTAATGCAGGACGGAGATATCGTTCTGTTCAGATTTAACGTATAGGATGTAACCTTTCGGAGGATATGATGATTGAAACGGTAAGAAAAGTCACCGGAACTGTAGCGCTGGTGTTACAGATAGTATGCGACGCACTGGCGTTTTTTCTGCTCGGCTTTTTGCTGTACGTTGCCCTGAATGGCAGGGGTATTGAAGATTCTCATATGGCAGTAACTGCGAGAGTCGAGGAGATAAATCCGACTCCACACGAATATTCGATTGTGGTGTCGTATCAATATCAGGACAAGTATTACTCAGACCGTACCCTTGAAATGGATAATCTTCCTGACGATATGAAGGTGGGCGAAGACTATACGGTGTATATCGACCCCGAATATCCGTATAAGCCTAAAATCAAGCATGACTTCTGGGACTGGTTTCCGAAGTTTATAGTGCTTTGGTTAATAGCCGCTGCAGTTCTTATCTTTCCGATATTTTACCGATTCTCTCAGTCCAAAAAGGAACTGCCTTATGGGCTGAAAAACGGAAATCCCAAGCTTAAGGAAACGGGCGAGCCTATCAAGGCGAGAGTCATAGACTACGGCAAGTCAACCGAAGAAACCGACGACGTCGTGCGTGTACAGTATTATGTGATTGTAGACTATATAGATTCAAAGGGAGTGGTCCACAAGGCAGGAACGGGATATATTGATTTCAATCCCACACAGTATATCAAGGATAAAAACAAAGAAATCATCGTATACATCAATCCCAAAAGGCCTCAAAAGTGCTATATAGACACAGAGGGGATAAGCCACTATGTGAGGTATAATACATATGCAGGATAAACCAATAGATAAAATTTGTTTAGTTAACCGTTAAAACCGATTATTGAAAAAGTTTGGAGGAGAATTTGTTATGGGTCACAATAAGACTATGCGTATAGTTGGCATTGTATTTTCGCTGGTACCGGTAATTCTTATAATCATTTTTGCAAGCATCTATATTTCGAATTCTAAAAAGATAGATGAGTATGATGAGGTAACGGGCTTTATTTCTCTTATTACTTCTGAAACAAAACGTGATTCAGACGGTGATACAAGGGTATCCCATACAGCCTATGTCACCTACATATACGAAGGACAGTCATACGAAGATATACGCCTGAGCACTTATACATCAGATATGCATAAAGGTGACAGAATAAGCATCTATGTCAATCCGGATGACCCATATGATATAGCGGTTGAAATGTCGAGTGTGTTTTTGATTATACCGGTTATATTTATAGTTATCTTTGGAACGTTAGGCATTGTTATGCTCGTTATGTCACGAGGTGGCGGCGGAAAAAGCGACCTTACACAGATGGGTATTGCTGTCGAGGCGTTTGTTACCTATAGTGGTCGTGCAAATGTAACAGTTAATAATGCTCCTACATATATCTTAAGGGCAGAGTATACCGATGCAAACGGTGTGTTAAGAAAGGTCAAGACACCGCTTCTCGATTTTGACCCATCGCCGTATGTATATCAGAATGGCGGAAAGATTATGGTTTACGTTGACCCTAAGAAGCCTTCCAAGTACTATATCGATACAGCGGCAATGGCAAATGTTATGTACCAACCTCAGCAGGGTTACAACCCGAATGTATACAATCCAAACGGATATAACCCTAACGGCTACAATCCGAATTTATACAGTACTAACGGCTACAATCCGAATTTATATAACCCAAACGGCTACAATCCGAATGTAAATAATCAGAACGGATACAACCCGAATGCATATAATCCTAATGGTTACAATCCAAATGTAAATAACCAGAACGGATATAACCCGAATGGTTATAATCCGGACGGGACTCCGAGAAACCAGTAAACAGTATTCTGCGGATATGTACATAACCTGAAGCAAATCATTTCGTGCGATGGGAGATGATTAGTAGTATATGAAAACATTTAGATGCACGTACAAAACATATCAGCCTAAGCTGGTAGGTGGGATACTTATTTGTGTTGGTATTTGCGTGATGCTATTAGCTTTGGTGCTTACTGAAGAAAGCGACAACCCTCTGTGGTTGGCATTTATGCTCATGGGAGGAGTACAGATTATTTCGGGAATATCGTTGCTTTTTAAGAAAGACCCGGAAGGAATACCTGAGCTTGCACAAACGGGTATACCTGTTTGTGGCGTGGTAACATATAGCGGCGATATGGGCAAGAACAAGAACGGAGAAAGAGTGTACGGCGTTATTGCTGAGTATTCCGATACGAACGGAAAAAAGTATAAAGCGTATTCCGGCCCGCTATCTTTCGACCCAACCGATTGTGTTGAGCGAAACGGCAAAACAGTGGTTGTCTATGTTGACCCTAAAGCTCCTACGAGATTCTATATTGACCCGAGATTACTGCAAGTCAATGCATATCAGCCTTACCCGGGCTTTAATCCGTATTTTAATCAGAATGGCTACAATCCGAATTTATACAACCCAAACGGATATAACCCAAATGCATATAATCCAAATGGGTATAACCCAAATGTAAATAACCAGAACGGATATAACCCGAATGGTTATAACCAGGACGGGACACCGAGATACTAATTGACGGAAAGGTGAGACATAATGAAAGCATCATCATCAGGAAGCAATTCGAAGACATCAGGAATTATCTGCATGATTGTTTGCCTGCTTTTTGCAGCAGTGGCAGCAAAGATTTTTTATGACAGCGTGACCTTTAACAGTAAATACGATGAGGTGACTGCTAAAGTCGTTGATATTGATACATACCGCAGAAGCAACAAGAAAAAGAACTATGCCTATGTATCATACGAGTATGAAGGTCAGTCATATTCGCACGTATATATCGGCAAAACCCACTCAGGCATGCGAGTAGGCGAGCAGGTCAATGTGTATGTTGACCCTAAGAATCCTGATGAAGCCAAGCAGGAGCCGTCGGGCGCAGCTTGTCTTGTTTTGCTTCTTGCTGCCGGATTTTTGGGATTTTCAGGTGTGAGACTGCTCAGAAGCTCGGGCGGCAGCGGCAAGCGTGACCTCAAGGGAAGGGGCGTGCCTGTTACTGCTTTGGTAAAAGAATGCGGCCCGTCGGGAATAAGACTCAATAAGCGTGATACATATCATGTTGTCGCTGAATATACCGATGCAACGGGCAAAACACGCACCTTCAAATCGGGGCTTCTCGACTTCGACCCTACTTCGTATGTTTACGGACACGATGGGAAAATTACAGTCTATTTAGACCCGGACAGACCTTCAAAGTATTTTATGGATACTGAAGAAATGAAGTTTGTCTGTCAGCAGAAGAACGCTTATAATAGCCCTTCCGGCTTCAATAGAAATATATAAAGTTAAACAGCGTGCATGGGAACTGATATAAGGGGGTAGGGGATTTTGCTTTTAGCAAAGAAAAAAAGTAATGTTGAATCAAGAAGAGCCTCGGCAGTAATAATGGTTATAATGGGTATCCTTATAATGATTGTTTCAATCAGGGACATCTATAATACGATGACTTACGACGACAGATATGATTCAACCATCGCAACAATTACAGATGTCCATAAATCACGCAGGAATAAAAAGACCAGGTACAGAGTGTACGTTTCATATAAGTATGAGGGTAGAAGTTATTACGATAAAGAGGTCAGCGGGGTCGGACATAAACTCGGAGATAAGGTAACTGTTTATATAAGCCCGATGAATCCGAATGTCCCTAAGGTTAAGAAGCCGCTTGCTACTGGTATAGTTTTCACTGTGGCGGGAGTTGCCTTTATAGTGTTTGGCGTGGTTGCGTTTAAAAAAGCACCTGGCAATAAACGTGAAAGACCTGCTGACGGCGGATTCTCCGTTTCTGCAAATGTTACACAGTGTTCGGCGGTCAGCATAAATGAAAACGGCCAAATGACATATATTATTCAGGCTGAGTATGTTGATTTGAACGGTATACGCCGACAGGTGCAGTCACAGGAACTTGACTTTGACCCGACACCGTATATAAACGCAAACGGCGGCAAAATCAATGTCTATATTTATGACACCAACACATCAAGGTATCGCATAGACATTGACAGTATGAGAAATTTTGTTGCGTCCGGAGCTTATAACAATACACTCGGTCTGTAACAGCTAGCGATATCAGACCTTCTGAGGCTCTGACGGTAAAGGCAGGTAAAGCATATGAGCTTTGTAAAATTTGATAATGTTTCAAAGATATATCATATGGGCGAAGTTACAATAACAGCTTCCGATAAGGTGAGCTTTGAAATAGAAAAGGGTGAGTTTGCCGTTATCGTCGGTGAAAGCGGAGCAGGAAAAACAACGGTACTCAATATGCTCGGCGGTATGGACACCGCCAGCGAGGGAAGCATCCTTGTTGACGGCGAGGATATTGCAAAGCTGTCCGCAAAGCAGCTTACCTCATACCGCAGATATGATATAGGCTTTGTTTTCCAGTTCTATAATCTTGTGAATAATCTTACAGCACTCGAAAATGTCGAGCTTGCTGCACAGATTAGTCATGATGCTATGAGTGCCGAGGAAGTATTATCCAAGGTCGGACTTTCAGACAGAGCAGATAACTTCCCGTCGCAACTGTCGGGCGGCGAACAGCAGAGAGTATCTATTGCAAGAGCTCTTGCCAAAAAGCCAAAGCTTCTTTTGTGCGACGAGCCTACGGGTGCACTCGACTACAACACGGGAAAGAATATACTCAAGCTTTTGCAGGATACCTGCCGAAAGGACGGTATGACGGTTATCGTAATTACCCATAACCAGGCAATCACTCCTATGGCAGACAGAGTCATAAGGCTCAAAAACAGCAGAGTCGAGAGTATTAAGGTGAACGAAAATCCCGTTGATGTTTCGACAATAGAGTGGTAAAAACAGAATACTTGAATAAAGCAGGTGCGAAGAAGATTTTCGTGCCTGCTTTTTGTATATCTGATGCCCAAAAACCGCTTGAAAAACTGCACATATTTTGCTCTGTCTTTGCCTCAAATTTCTACTTAAAGGTTGGCATTTTCAGCCATAAATCGTTGACAAAGATAATATTATGGGTGTATAATTATATTAGTTATATGCTCGCAGCTTATGCGATTTTCGAGGAGTGTTTTTATGCTTGAGGAAAGAAAGAATATACCGTTTAGCCCGCCTGATATAAGTGAGTTGGAAATTGAGGAAGTTACAAGTGCATTACGCTCAGGTTGGATAACTACCGGACCGAGAACCAAGCAACTTGAAAGAAATATTGCGGAATGGATAGGAACAAATAAGTGCGTTTGCCTTAATTCACAGACGGCATGCGCAGAGATGGCATTGCGACTTTTAGGTATAGGCGAAGGTGATGAGGTCATAGTGCCTGCATATACTTATACTGCTACCGCTTCGGTTGTATGTCATGTTGGTGCGAAACCGGTTATGGTAGACATAATGCCGGACAGTCTTGAAATAAATTATGATGAGGTTGAGAAGGCAATCACTGAAAGAACGAAGGCGATAATACCTGTTGACATAGCTGGAATCCCATGCGATTATGACAGGCTTTTTGATATAGTAAACAAAAAGAAGGACTTGTTCATCCCTTCGAATGACATTCAAAGGAAAATGGGAAGAATATCTGTGAATTCTGACTGTGCTCATGCCTTTGGCGCGAAGTGGCATGGAAGAATGATAGGAAGTGTTGCGGATTTTTCCAGTTTTAGCTTTCACGCTGTAAAGAATCTCACAACAGCTGAGGGTGGTGCTCTTACATGGAGGAGTATCCCTGGTGTAAACGATGATGAGCTTTATCGTCAGCTTCAGTTGTTAAGCCTTCATGGTCAAAGTAAGGATGCGCTTGCAAAAACACAGCTGGGTGCATGGGAATATGATATTGTCGGTACATACTACAAATGTAATATGACAGACATTGCTGCAGCTGTAGGACTTAAGCAGTTTGAAAGATATCCGGATATGCTTAAGCGAAGAAGAGAAATTATTGAGCGATATGATGCAGCATTTAAACCACTTAGCATAGAAACCCTTAATCATTATGGCAGTGATTTCGAATCATCTGGTCATTTATATATCACAAGGATTCCGGGAATTAGTGTACAGCAGCGAAATGAAATAATAATCAAGATGGCTGAGCACGGAGTGTCAACTAATGTTCATTATAAGCCATTGCCTATGCATACAGCTTATAAGAATATGGGATTTGATATAAATGCATTTCCAAATTCTTACGCACACTATGAGAATGAGATTACACTTCCTCTTCATACCTGTTTAACTGACGAGGAAGTTGCATATGTAATTGAATGTTATAAGAAAATACTTAAGGAGTACATATGATTTTTCGTGAATGGAACGAGCTTCCGAAGTTTATGCAAACCGAAGAAGTTAGGTTGTATTATGATAAGCTGAAAAAGAAGAAGCTGCAGCTGAAAGCCAAAAGAGTATTCGACTTCTCTGTCGCACTAGCTATGTTGATGGTGTGTGCGTTACCTATGCTTGTAATCGCAGTGCTTATAAAGCTGGACAGTAAAGGTCCCGTCTTTTACAGACAGGAAAGAGTTACTGCATACGGTCGGAAATTCAAAATACATAAGTTCAGAACGATGGTTAATAATGCCGACCAAAAGGGTTCTGCAGTAACTGTGGAAAATGATAGTAGGATTACTAAAGTAGGTCAGAAGCTTCGTGGTATGCGACTTGATGAGCTTCCGCAATTGATAGACGTGCTGAATGGCGATATGAGCTTTGTCGGCACAAGACCTGAGGTTGTTAAATATGTGAAGAGGTATAAGCCTGAGTACAGAGCAACTTTGTTGTTGCCTGCAGGTATTACCAGTGAAGCTAGTATTCGTTATAAGGATGAAGATAAGCTTCTCAATGTTGCGGATGACGTGGATAAGGTTTATGTAGAAAAAGTGCTTGCTCAGAAGATGGAGTATAACCTGAAATCGTTGAAAAAGTTTTCGTTTATTGGAGATATTCTGACAATGTTCAGAACAGTATTTGCTGTGTTGGGTAAAGATTATGAATAAGATTAAGATATACGAATTAAAGAATGCCAGTAAATCGCAGATCGGTAGAATCGCAAGATTACATATGATTGCATTTCCAAACTTTTTTTTGACACAGTTGGGATTTTCATTTCTTAATACATTGTATACAGGGTATGCCGAGGATGAGGATTCAGGACTTATAGTTGCTGAAACAAAAGGCAGAATCATCGGATTTATCGCCTATTCAAACGACTATTCTAAATTCTATAAGGGATTGATAAAGAATCACATTATTAAATTTGCAGCTTGCTCCGCAGTAGCAGCCGTTAAACATCCGTCATATATCAAAAGGCTTTTGGGAGCGTTTAAGAAAAGCGATGCTGTGAAGAAAGAAGAGCGTTATGTAGAGCTGGCGTCAATTTGTGTTGATCCAAGAATAGAGAGCAAAGGGATAGGCACCGCACTTATAGATTATCTGAAATGTAAAGTTGATTTTAGTAAGTATGCATATATCAATTTGGAAACAGATGCAGAAAATAATGATGGTGCAAATCATTTTTATAGAAAGAATGGTTTTGTAATAACACGAGAGTTTAAAACTGATGAAGGTAGAAAGATGTTTGAATATAGGTGGTCAATATGAAATTGATGTATATTGCGTCATTAGACTTTTACACCAAACCAAATCCGTCGTATCATTTAATGACAACTATGCTGGAAGATGTATTAAATAGTGGGATTGAAGTTTTACTATTAGGATGTGCCGAAGAAGGTATTACTGAACATATTCCAGATTTTTTGAATAAACATCCGCTGTTTAAGCATCATTTGGTGCCGTGCCCTAAAGTGGAAAAATCAGATTTTGTTCGTAGGTATTTGAACGGGATACGCTATTCTAGATGTATTGGCAAGATGATAAAACGATATGTTAAAGAATGTGACATGATTTTTGTACAATCTTCTCCCACGGTGTTATACACATTACATTATGCAAGAAAATATGCTGGAAACAAAAAGGTCATATACAATGTACAAGATATGTTTCCAGGTAGTAGTATTGCAAGCGGAGTTATGCCGCAAAAGTGGATGCAGGCTATTT
This sequence comes from Oscillospiraceae bacterium, assembly GCA_017848055.1. Taxonomy (GTDB): domain Bacteria; phylum Bacillota; class Clostridia; order Oscillospirales; family Ruminococcaceae; genus UBA7477. The sequence goes on from JAGALZ010000029.1 coordinate 27,871, forward strand.
TTTATAGATTACAAAAAATAGCCTATAAAAAATCGGACATCATTACAGCTATTTCAGAAGACATGAAAGATAAACTGATTGAGCAGGGAGTACCTAGTGAAAAAATAAAGGTTATTGTTAACTGGTTTGATGATTCCTCGGTGCATGAAGTTCCTTGGTCGGATAATAGATTTGTAAAGAAATACAATATGAGTCCAGAAAAGTTTTATGTTCAGTATGCGGGAACTATGGGGTATGTTTTTGATTACCAAATGGTCATAAACGTTGCCCAAAAACTAAAAGGACATAGAGATATTATGTTCCAGATGATAGGTGAGGGCAGTCAAAAGGAAGCGTTTATTCAGGCTGTGAAGAACAAAGGATTGGATAATATTGTTTTCTTACCGTTAGAACCTCAAGAAATGGTTTCTGATGTGTATAGTGCTTGTTCTGTTTGCTTTATTCCGTTAAAGAAGGGAATCATTGGGAATTCTGTTCCTAGCAAAGCGGGATTGCTTATGGCATGCAAGAGAGCTATAATTACATCTGTTGATAAGGGTTCCCATTATTACAATATGGTTAATAAATATGCTGGAGTTGCTGTAGCTAACGACGAACCTGATAATATTGTCAAAGCAATTCTGAACATGAAAGAGAGCCGTGATATGTGCATCAAGTATGGAATATCCGGATATAAGTATGGGCATGAGCTATATTCACGTTCAAACAATATGAAAAAATATTTGGGTTTATTTAATGAATGTGTGGTTGCCACTAAACAGAATTCTTGCAAATAACATAAATTTATGATAATGATGGAGACGTATGACATTTTTTCTATGAAAACTAAGTCACAAGAAAACAAGAAAGGAAGACTTACTAAGTAGGTCAGGTTAAGAAATATGAAAATCCTCATAATGGGCTTTACCAAAATCAAATATATGCCGTATATGAATTTCTACTTGAATAATATAGATAAGGCTAATCATGAGGTGCACATTCTGTATTGGAACCGAGATCTACAAAGCGAAGATTTACACAAATACCGTGGATGTACTTTCCATGAATTTAAATGCTATCAAGAGGATGATGTATCCAAGCTTTCTAAGGTCACGAGTTTTGCAAAATATAGGAAGTTTGCAAAAGATGTGCTGACAAACGGAAAATTCGATTTTATCTTTATCTTGCACTCTTTAACCGGGGTATTGGTTGCGGATGTGCTAAAAAAACACTATCGTGACAAATACATATTCGACTACCGTGATTCCACTTATGAGGGCTTTGCTCCATTCAAAAAAGTTGTTGCTTCAATCACGAGAAATGCTAATGCCACTTTCGTTAGCAGCGATGCGTTTCGGAGATTTTTGCCGGAAGATTGTTCGGAAAACATATACACCTCGCATAACCTTCTGCTGGACTCTTTAGAGCACAGAGATGAAAAAACGCTGCTTGGTATTTCTTCGGACAAAATTCGCATCGCATTTTGGGGATTTATCCGTCATGAGGAAATTAATAAAGAAATTATACGCAAGATCGCTGGAGACAACCGCTTTGAACTCCATTATTACGGCAGAGAACAGCAAGTAGCATTAGCTTTGAAGCAATACGTTAAGGATATTGATGCAGAAAATGTTTTTTTTCACGGTGAATATACTCCAGAGCAACGTTATGATTTCGTGCGTAACACAGATATAATTCACAATATTTATTGTGATGGAAACACTATGCTTGCGATGGGCAACAAATACTATGATGGTATCATTTTTAAAGTTCCTCAATTATGTATGACAAATTCTTTCATGGCAAAAATGGTGACGAGATATGGTATCGGTTTTGAATGTTCACCTACAGATAAGGATTTTACAGATAAAATCTATGATTACTATACTAAAATTGCTCCGGAAGAGTTTTCGCTTAATTGCGACATAGAATTGCAGAGAGTTTTGCGTGAATATGAAGCGGGCAAAGAGATTATCCAAAAGAGCATATCGAGGTGTGAAACAAATGACAAAAGTTGAGAAAGGTAAGGAACTCATTAAAATATGCTTTTCGATTTTTATTAGGTATAATTATAATTGGTGTAATGTACTACTCAAGGCTATACCTTCTAGGTATAATAAAATATCCTTTCCAATCTTGTCACACTGTATGCAGACACACTATCCTTTGAGTATTTATAAATGTTTCGAATGTAGGGGGTGTGTATTGTGAGCCGTGTCAAGAATATCTATTGCCATTTTCTTGTGTTTATCTTGATTTATTTTGAATTCGGATATCATATGGTTGTTGCGGAAGCACTTCATGGAAGCGTAAGAATATTGATTATTCTTATTGCCGTCATGCCACTGTGTTTTATGATGAAATCAATTCAGACTTCTTCTGTTTTGTTGGCCTTGTATTTGTTTGCACTTGTTTTACTGAATTCGATGAGGGATGCTTCCATAGCGAACAGCATTCAACTACTCATTCCGATATGTATAGGCTTTGTAGTTGCGAATTCTATCAACTTACCGGAACTTGTGAAGGTATACAATAACGTAATGGTGTTTTTAGCGGCATATTCAATTATAACCTTTGTTCTAGCATTGCTGTTTCCTGCATTCATTCAAATGCTTCCACTTTTGGGGTATAGATTAGACACTAAAGCTACAATGCATAATGCTTTGTTTTCAGTTTGTATTAGTAATGCTGAGAATGTAAGAAACTACGGTATTACATGGGAACCTGGGGCATTTTCAGTTTTACTGTGTGTTTCATTGTATAGCATATTAGCATTTGAAGATAGAATTAATAGAACTAAATTGTTAATACTCGTCGTTGCAATTATAACCACATTTTCTACAATGGGATATATTGTTATGGCAGGTTTTTTCTTAGCTTTTATGCTAAAACAAAAGGACGGTAGTAAGAAAGTGCGAAAGCTTATAATGATATTTGCATGTGCTTTTTTGGTATTACTTATAGTTCTACCATCATCTATTACAGATATAGTTTTCGGAAAATTGTCTGGACTTTTTTCTGAAGGGAAAGACATGGCGTATACAACACTAGCTAGATTGAATGCAATTAAATATCCATTTATTGCATTTTGTACATCGCCAATTGTGGGAGTAGGATATGATAAGTTCGCTGAAATAAACAGAACACTATGTGATGGAGTGGCTACTAATACTATTCTAAATTGGTTTGCTGTTATGGGAGCTTTATTAGGGGTTCCTTGTGCTTATTATTACACCAAACTGGTTTTGAAAGTTTCAACTCATGCCCAATTATCAATGTTAGGCAAGATAATTATTCTTTTTTCAGCGATTATATTAGTGTCAACCGAGAGCTTACTTAGAATATCGTTGATGTATATTTTCATCTTTTATGGGTGTAGTAATCAATTGAGGAAATGTAAAAATGAAAATACTGTTTATACTAGGAGCTTATAAACCTCGTGCATCAGCAAATGGTTTGTGTTCATCAAATATTATTGAATGTTTAAAGAATGAAGGCCATTCTGTTACTGTTCTCGCTAATCATAGTCTTGATTGTACTGATTATACATTGGAAGATGGTGTTGCGATTTATAGAGTTAGACAGCGTATATATATAAGACTAAGGGAGTATAGTGAGGTTATTTCTAAATCCAAACCATTAGCAGGTCGTGTTGCTGCATGTTTGGCGAACATAATAAATAAACTGAAGTTGATTCTTTCAGCACCATTTTGGCCCATTATTTCATATAGAACTAACAAGCGATTTAGTAAAAAGGCCAAAGAATTACAAAAGTGTAATGATTATGATGTTGTAGTTTCTGTGTATACGCCGATTGAAGCATTATTAGCAGGGTATGAAGTGAAAAAAGAGTTTCCACAAGTGAAATTCATCCCATACTTTTTGGATTCTCTATCTGGGGGATACGGACCAAGACTATTTTCAGAAAAAAGGATCATGGAACGTGGATTAAAGATTGAGAAAAAGATATATGAAGTTGCAGATGCCATTGTTTTGATGAAATCTAGTGAAGAACATCAAAAGAAATATAACTGTCAGTATGTCTCAAAAATGAAATTTCTTGATATTCCTATGTTTGTTAAACCAAAGAATATTGAGTTAAGATGCCCTACTGAGGATAAATTGAAATGTTGTAAGATGTTATTTGTTGGTTCAATTGCACGTAGCATACGTAGCCCTAAAACTTTGATTGATGCACTTATGTGTATCAAAAGAGAAGATATTATCTGTGAATTCGTTGGGAACATAGATTGTATCGATGATTTTGCTCCTCTAAAAGAGAAAATGGGAAACCGTCTGGTATTCACTACATTTATGCATCATGATAAACTGGTTGAGAAAATTGTTGATGCAGATGTTTTGATAAACATTGGGAATCGTTTGACCACAATGGTCCCGAGCAAGATTTTTGAGTATATGTCTTATTTAAAACCGATAATTAGCACTTATGATATTGAAAATGAGCCATCGGCTATATATTTAAGTGCGTATCCAGCCTCATTGCTAATTTCGGGATCAGCAGCAGCGGAGGATAACGCTCTGATGATCATGGAGTTTATTCAGAGAGTAGAAAAAATGGAAATTGATTATGACGAGATTGAGGAGCGGTTTTACTTGAACACTCCCAAAGCGTTTGATGAGGTAATTGATAGTTTGTAAAGAAGGAAATATAATGACGAGTTATTTGATTTCAAAAAACACGGAAAAATGTTACGGTTGTAGAGCATGTGAGCAGATTTGTCCGCGACAGGCAATAGTAATACATGAAAATGATGAGGGATTTCTGTATCCAACATTACTAGAAGATAAGTGCGTCAAGTGTGGACTATGTACGCAAGTATGTCCATATGATTCGCCTTCTTCGGTCAATATACCTAAGAGAGCAGTAGCAGCACAGTATAAAGATAGCACCGCTCTTCTTTCTAGTTCCTCAGGGGGATTGTTTTCTGCTCTAGCGGATTATGTATTATCACGTAGCGGATATGTGGCGGGATGTGTTTACGATGAATCATTTAGAGCAGTTCATGTTTTAACTAACCAAAAAGAAATGGTTGAAAAGATGCGAGGCTCTAAATATGTACAGAGTGATTTATGTAATACCTATACGAGAATTCAGGATCTCCTTAAAGAAGGATTGTTGGTGTTGTTTACGGGCACTCCGTGTCAGGTTGATGGTTTGCACCTTTTTTTAGGGAAAAAATATGATAATCTGCTAACTGTAGACTTGATTTGTCATGGTGTACCCAGCCCTAAACTATTCGAGCTTTATTTAAAATCCGAATCGGAAAAGAAAGGTAAAATATCAGATATAAAGTTTAGAGACAAGCAGAGAAATGGCTGGTGTTCTCAGGGGAGTATAACGTATTTAAATAAAACTAAGACGATATCTCCGTATAATAACAGTTATTATAATTTTTATTACTTACAGAATAATATAAGTAGAATGAGTTGCTATTCATGTAAGTATTCATCTAAAGAGCGTGTTGGAGACCTAACGGTTGGTGACTATTGGAATATTACAGAAGATTTCCCGAAACTTGATATATCTGCTGGTTTCTCTGCTGTTTTGATAAATACAGACAAAGGAGAAAGAATGTTTGCAGAAATATCTTCTCAGTTACACATATACGGAACCGAATTAGATGCAGTTGTCAGAGGAAACGGAAATCTTTATACACCAAGCTTGATGCCGGAAAACAGGAAGAACATTTACTCTCGTATTTTCAATGAAGGATATGACTCGGTTGCGAAAAAGTATTGCGAATATCAGTATATTAGGCCGTTTATTCGAAAATATATGCCTAAAGGATTAAAGAAGATTTTGAAAAAAGTTTTGAGATAGGAGGAGCATATTTGAAAATACGAATTATAACGATACACGGTATACCAAATTTCGGGTCAGTTTTCCAAAGCTATGCATTGTGTGAATATTTAAGATCACAGGGGTATGATGATGTTAGAATTATTGATTATAATCCGAAGTATTATACATCAAAGTCCTTTAGAGCAACAATTGGTAGAATAATAAACTATGGGGATTATAATAGAAGAACACGTAAGTTTCGTGAATTTATCGAAAAGAATTTGCCACTAACAGAAAAATCATTTACTGAATTTGATGAGTTAAAGCAGTGTGACTTTTCAGCAGATGTTTATATCGCAGGTGGAGATCAGCTTTGGAATGTATATCATCCATGTGGTAATGATGATGCTTATAAATTAACTTGGACAGCAGGTAAAAAGATTTCTTATGGTACAAGCTTGGGACAGACAGGTTTTACCGATAAACAGATAAGAGAATTGGTTTCTAAAATATCGGATTTTACGGCTATTTCGGTGAGAGAATCAGCTTCTGTAAAGATGTTAAGGGATGCGGGAATAGAATCGAGTCATTGTGTTGATCCGGTATATCTTATCGATAGTGAAAAATATCACAGCTTTTTAAAGCCAGTAAATCAGCCACCTTATTTATTGGTATATTTAATTACGCCTTCTGAGATACTCAATAATACAATTAAGCTGTTGTCCGAAAAATATGGATTGAAGGTGATTTTGTGTTCAGGTTTTTCGAAAAAGTGTGTGTGCGATGAGTTCTTAAAAGATCTTGGTCCTGATGAAATTTTGAGCTATATATATAATGCTGAAATTGTTCTATCATCTTCTTTTCATGCTACATCGTTTTCATTGATATTTCAAAAGCAATTCTTTACGATTTTACCTGATATGCATACAAATGAAAGAATACTTGACCTTCTTTCACACCGAGGCCTCATGCACAGGATTATAACTGATGAAGAACAGCTATATGATGTGTACGATACACATATCGATTATTCAACATTAAAACCCTATGGTGCTATGATAGATGCTTCAAAAGAGTATTTGAAGGGAGCACTGAATAATGTTTGATAAGATAAGGGATAAGTTAAATCACTTATCAGACAACGATAGAATTGTATATAAAAATGTAATAGGGGCTTTTTTGGTAAAAGGTGGCGCGTTGCTAATTACCTTATTTACATTACCAGCATATATTGATTTTTTTAATAATGATGAAGTTTTAGGCGTATGGTTCACGATATTATCATTGTTAAACTGGATATTGAATTTTGACCTTGGAATCGGAAATGGTTTAAGAAACCATCTTTCTGAGTCGTTGGCATCTGGCGATAACGTTGCTACTAAAAAGTATATTTCCTCGGCATATGCGTCTATAGGTGCAATTGTCTTGTCAGTTTCCGCTTTGTTTCCTATAGTGATAAGTTGTGTTGATTTAAATTCCGTATTCAGTATAGATAGAGCAATGGTTTCGCCAAAATCATTATATATCACGTTGGTGATTGTATTCATTGGTGTGATGATTCAGTTTTGGCTGAAGTTGATTAATTCCGTATTATACGCAATGCAAAAGTCATCAATTAATAATTTCCTTGTTTTATGTACAAATACAATTATTCTGGTTGTTGCTTTGGTTTTTCCGTCTGGTAGCAATGAAACTAATGTGATCGTAATGGCTGTTGTTCATGCGGTGGCTGTTGCGTTGCCTTTGCTAATAGCATCGATAGTGGTGTTCGGAGGAAGACTTAGATTTGCAATTCCTAATATTAAATTTGTGACGAAACAGCATATAAAACAAGTATTATCTTTGGGCGGGATGTTTTTTATCCTTCAGCTTGCGTATATGGTGATTATGAGTACAAATGAGTTCCTGATTACGAAAACATCCGGTAATGCTTATGTCGTGGAGTATCAAGCATACTATAAATTATTTTCACTTGGGAGTACAGTTTTTGCGTTAGCACTAACGCCGATTTGGTCAGTAATAACTAAAGCAAAAGCAGAAAAGAATTATGCATGGATCGAGGCTACATATAAGCGTTTCATGTTGTTAGCTACTATATTTGCTGCCGGCGAATTTGTAATAATTCCTCTAATGAACCCTCTGATGAATATTTGGCTTGGTGAAGATGCTTTGCCTAGTGTGAGCATTTTCACTGGAGTGTTGTTCGCTATTTTAGGATGCTTAATGATTGTTAATAGCGTTTTATCAAGTATCACAAATGGCTTGGGTAAATTGAAGATTCAAAGTGTATGTTTTTTGCTTGGAGCAGTTGCTAAGATTCCGTTGTCATATTTTCTAGTTGGAATTATGAACTCATGGAATGGAGTAGTTTTGTCCAATATCGTATGTGTCGGCTTGTATTGTATAATTCAGCCATTGGTTATTAAGAAAACAATATACGAGGAATGAATATTATAATTAAAGGAGAATAAGAAATGTCACTATTTACAAACAAAACACTTTTGATTACAGGTGGTACAGGATCATTTGGAAACGCCGTTCTTAATCGCTTTCTCGAAACCGATATAGGAGAAATCCGCATCTTCTCCCGTGACGAGAAAAAGCAGGACGACATGCGTCACGAATTTCAGGCCAAAATGCCTGAAGTAGCAGACAAAATAAGCTTCTACATTGGCGATGTTCGTGACCTCGCATCTGTTAAGAATGCTATGCACGGTGTTGATTACATATTCCACGCAGCTGCACTCAAACAGGTCCCGTCATGTGAGTTCTTCCCGATTGAGGCTGTGAAGACAAATGTTATTGGAACCGAAAATGTGCTTACAGCAGCTATTGAAGCAGGAGTTAAGAACGTTGTTTGTCTTTCGACAGATAAGGCTGCTTACCCTGTAAATGCAATGGGCACGTCAAAGGCAATGATGGAAAAAGTAATCGTTGCAAAGTCCCGTACAACTACCACAACCAAGATTTGTTGTACTCGTTATGGCAATGTTATGTGCTCCCGTGGTTCGGTTATTCCGCTTTGGATTGACCAGATCAGAAACGGCAATCCGATCACTTTGACAGAGCCTACAATGACTCGTTTTATCATGTCACTTGACGAAGCAGTTGACCTTGTTCTTTTTGCGTTTGAACATGGTGAGCCAGGTGATATACTTGTTCAGAAGGCGCCGGCCTGCACAATCCAGACACAAGCTGAAGCGGTTTGTGAGCTTTTTGGAGGAAACAAGGATGATATCAAAATCATTGGTATTCGTCACGGCGAAAAGATGTATGAAACACTTCTTACGAACGAAGAGTGTGCTCATGCAATCGATATGGGCAACTTCTATCGTGTTCCTTGTGACAAGCGTGGACTCAACTATGATAAGTATTTCAACAAGGGTGACACTGAACGCGTAAAACTCAGCGAGTTCAATTCTCATAATACCAAACTTCTCAACCTTGAAGAAACAAAGTCAAAAATAGCTTCTCTTGCATATATTCAAGAGGAAATGGCAAAGGGTGCAAAGTAATATGAAAATATTGATCACAGGTGCAAAGGGCTTTGTCGGAAAAAATCTGACAGAAGCACTAAAGAATATCCGTGACGGTAAGGATAAAACACATCCTTCTCTCAGCATCGAAGAGATTTATTGCTATGATATAGACTCTACCGCTGAGGAATTGGAAACCGCTTGTGCAAATGCTGATTTCGTGTTCAATCTTGCAGGTGTAAACCGTCCGCAGAATCCTGAAGAATTTATGCAGGGCAATTTTGAATTTGCATCAACTCTTCTTGAAACACTTAAAAAGCATAATAACAAGTGCCCGGTGATGGTTTCATCATCTATTCAGGCAACCTGCATTGGTCGCTATGACAGCGATTACGGCAGAAGCAAGAAGGCAGGCGAGGAGCTTGTTTTTTCCTATGCACAGGAAACGGGTGCGAAGATTCTGGTTTATCGCTTCCCGAATCTGTTTGGCAAGTGGTGCAGACCAAACTATAACAGCGCTGTTGCTACCTTCTGCAACAATATCGCAAACGACCTTCCTATTACTGTCAATGACAGAAACGTGCAGTTGGAGCTTCTGTATATCGATGACCTCGTTGATGAAATGATGGCTTGTCTTGAAGGAAACGAGCATAGATGTTCGTTTGATGGCATTGAAACAGTTCTTTGTGATGACGGAAAATACTGTGCTGCACCGATTACCCATAAGGTAACTCTGGGAGAAATAGTTGATTTGCTCTATGCCTTCCATGAACAGCCAACAACACTGACAATGCCTGAGATTCCGCATAACAGCTTTGCCAAAAAGCTCTATTCGACATATCTTTCTTATTTGCCAAAGGAGAAGGCTTCTTTTCCGCTTAAGATGAATGTTGATGCAAGAGGCAGCTTTACAGAGCTTCTTAGAACAGAAAAGTGCGGACAGTTCTCGGTCAATATCTCAAAGCCGGGAATCACCAAGGGACAGCATTGGCACAATACAAAGTGGGAGTTCTTCATCGTAGTAAGCGGCAAGGGACTAATCCAGCAGAGAAAAATCGGCTCAGCTGAAGTTCTGAACTTTGAGGTGAGCGGTGATAAAATCGAAGCTGTACATATGCTCCCCGGATATACTCACAACATTATTAACCTTTCGGATACGGAAGACCTCGTAACAGTTATGTGGGCAAACGAGTGCTTTGACCCGAAGAAACCAGATACATTTTTTGAGGTGGTTGAATAATTATGTTTGAAAATATAAAATGGCAGGGAAACGGCAAACTTAAGCTTTTGATAATCGTAGGAACAAGACCTGAGATTATAAGACTTGCAGCCGTAATAAATAAGTGCCGTATGTATTTTGACACAATCTTGGCACATACAGGTCAGAACTACGACTATAATCTTAATGGCGTATTTTTCAAGGATTTGAAGCTTGCTGATCCTGAGGTGTATATGGATGCTGTCGGAGATGACCTTGGAGAAACCTGCGGAAATATTATCGCAAAGTCATATAAGTTAATGGCACAGATTAAGCCGGATGCAGTTCTTGTGCTCGGAGATACAAACTCCTGCCTTTCGGTTATAGGTGCTAAAAGACTCCATATTCCGATTTTCCATATGGAAGCAGGAAACAGATGCAAGGACGAGTGTCTCCCTGAAGAAACAAATAGACGTATAGTTGATATTATTTCGGACGTTAACATGGCATATTCAGAACATGCGAGACGCTATCTTGCTGACTGTGGTCTTCCGAAGGAACGAACTTATGTTACAGGTTCACCTATGGCGGAGGTTCTGCACAATAATCTTTCAGAGATTGAGGCGAGCGATGTTCATCAGCGTCTGGGGCTTGAGAAGGGAAAGTATATTCTGCTTTCTGCTCACAGAGAAGAGAATATTGACACCGAAAAGAACTTTTTATCTCTTTTTAATGCTATCAATGCAATGGCAGAAAAATATGATATTCCTATCCTGTATTCATGTCATCCTAGAAGCCGTAAGCGTCTGGAAGCTACAGGCTTCAAGCTCGACCCACGTGTGCGTATGAATCAGCCACTCGGCTTTCATGATTATAATTGCCTGCAGATGAACGCTTTTGCTGTTGTATCAGACAGCGGAACACTTCCTGAAGAATCAAGCTTTTTCACAAGTATAGGAAAGCCATTCCCAGCAATTTGCATCAGAACCTCAACAGAACGTCCGGAGGCGCTCGATAAGGCGTGCTTTATCCTTTCGGGTATCGACGAAAATGGACTTCTGCAGTCTGTTGATACAGCTGTTGAGCTGAATAAAAACGGCGATTACGGTATACCTGTGCCAGATTATATTGAGGAAAATGTATCTACTAAGGTTGTAAAGATTATTCAGTCTTATACTGGAGTAGTTAATAAGATGGTATGGAGAAAGTTCTAAAAAATAATCTAAATGGACAAGAGAATACTTATAAATTGATGTTTTCATTGGTCCGTTCTGAACTACGCCGAGAGGAAAACAATGCTTATTGTTCAGATGAGATTTCGGACGAAGTGTTAAGAAAACTGTACTGTATTTCAAATGCACATGATATAGCACATTACATTTCGTCTGCATTATACAGAAATCGTATTGGTACGAACAGTAAAATTTACACCAAATTTGTTGATAAGCAGATGCTTGCGGTTTATCGGTATGAAACCATGAAGTGTGCAATAGATGAGATTTGCTCGACATTGGGGAAACATATGATAAGGTATGTTCTTCTTAAGGGTGCTGCGATAAGACCGTATTATCCAGAAGAATGGCTGAGAAGCAGTTGTGATATTGATATTCTTGTTCATGAAGAAGATTTGAATGTAGCTGTCAAAGCATTAGTACAAGATAACGGATATACAACCGATAATAAGGTGAATTATCATGATGTTTCTCTTTTTTCAAAATCTGGTGTTCATTTGGAACTTCACTATAATATTAAAGAGCATATGGATAATATTGACCGTTTGCTTTCTGATGTATGGAACTATACTTATAAGGATGCAGATGTAGGCTATAGATACATTCAGGAGAAGGAATTCTTTGCTTTTCATACTATTGCCCACATGTCTTATCATTTTGTAAATGGAGGTTGCGGGATTAAACCCTTTATTGACCTATATGTAATACAGAACAAGATGACATATGACGAAAAAAAGCTAAGAGAATATTGTAGACGGTGTAAGATTGAGAGGTTTTACGACAATGTTATGTACCTGATGCAAGTATGGTTTTGTGATAAGAAACATACTGAGGTATCGCTTAAAATGGAGAATTATATTCTTAGCGGAGGAGTGTATGGTTCGTCCGAGAACAAAATAGTTGTGTCATATAGTAAGCGAGGTGGCAAGTTAGGCTATTTATTCTCTAAGGTGTTTATATCGTATGATTTACTGTCTGTAAAGCATCCAGTACTAAAAAAGCATAAGTGGCTTACACCAATATTTCAAGTAAGGCGTTGGATGAGCTCATTGCGTGTTGGTCGTATTAAACACTTGTTGAGAGAGGAAAAAAGTGTTTACAGCAATTCAGAGGATGATATTGTGGAAATGAGAGCTTTTCTTAAAGAACTGGGCTTATAATGCTAATGCTAATTCTATTTATAATGTTAAAAGTGGCTACTTATATTTATAAGTGGCCACTTTTAACATTATAAATTAATTTTTGGAAAACTTCGAAAGATATAAACTAATAGGAGAAAATGCTGAACCTAGGCTGTCCTTGATGGGAGAACGAAGCTGCGGAGTGTCGTTTTCAGATAGCGGGAGCTTCAGATGTATGCCTGTTCCTGAGTCCTTAGAGGAGCTTGCAAAAAAACTGCCGTCGCAGGATTTTGCGAATTCTCTGACAACCGAGAGTCCAAGACCACTTCCGTTCTCGAAGAGGCGGGCAGTACCGAAAGGAACCGATGAGCGTTCAAGCTCAGATGACGAGATACCGATTCCGTTGTCGTAAATACTGATTATAACATCGTTATCCTGCACTTTTACAGTGACCTTGATAGTCTTCTTTTCAGAAATGTTGTAAGCAATACCATTGGCGATAATATTCAGAATAGCTGCAGTAAATCTGTCGTAGCTACATCTTATCGTTGCGGGCGAATCAGCCTCACACTCAATGGAAATATTCTGCTCTCTCAGAACGCTTTCACAAAGATAGCAAAGCTCTTTTGTGTATGCACCTGCATCAAATATGATTTCATTAGCAACACCTTCCGCATAGGTGAAAAGCTCAGTGTAATTGGAAAGTGCCCCCAGAACACGGCAGCAGGAGTTTTCAAGCCTTTTGAATATAGGATACAGCTCTTCTTCACGTTCGTTGGTCATCTCTTTGAGAATGATGTGTATCGAGTAAATCTGTGTAATAGCTTCACGAATCTGCGAGAAGGTATTCTGCATTCCGACAGATGTGCCCGAAAAAACGCTGCTTCTGAGTATGTCCATAGGCTCCAAAAGCGAGATTACTATAAGCGAGTCGGATATCATAGGGGTAGCTTTAGCAGTATATCCAACAAACCCGTCATTGAAATAAAGAAGCTGTTCTTTCTCGATCGGGAAAAGAGATTTGTTATCCGGATATATGTTGTTTCGGCTGAACATGGCTACAGAAAGCTTCTCAGGGAGACTCTCACAACTCGTCCAAAGGACGTTAAGGGAATTGTCGGTTATGATTGTCTTTGCATCAGAAGCCTCATAAAGACGTATGAGAACATTTAAAACATCATTATTCAAATAAAACCCTCCTTCCTGAAGCTGACAAATTTCTACATATACATTATATCACGGCAGGAAATAGAAAAGATGAATTTTCTATGAACATTATCGTTTTGGGTGTCTGCAGAGAATACAATGATGTTATTGTGACCAATATATCATATAAAATGCAGGAGTAAATTTGTGCAGGAAAATAATTTTGAAAAATCCGTTATTTTTTTATCAAAAGGGCTTGCCAAAATTGAAAAAATGAGGTACAATAGTATCATAAAGGCGTGTGGGAATTCACCGCCTGAGATATTTTAAATTTTCTTTCAGGAGGAAAAAAATATGTCAGTTAAAGTTGCAATCAATGGTTTCGGCCGTATCGGTCGTCTTGCATTCAGACAGATGTTTGGTGCAGAAGGTTATGAAGTAGTTGCTATCAACGACCTCACAAAGCCTTCAATGCTCGCTCAGCTTCTCAAGTACGATACAGCTCAGGGCGGCTACTGCGGTAAGATTGGTGAAAACCTTCACACTGTAGAGGCTGATGACGAAGCTGGTACAATCACAGTTGACGGCAAGACTCTCAAGATTTACGCTATGGCTAACGCTGCAGAGCTCCCATGGGGCGAAATCGGTGTTGACGTAGTTCTCGAGTGCACAGGCTTCTACTGCTCAAAGGCTAAGTCCCAGGCTCATATCGATGCTGGTGCTAAGAAGGTTGTTATTTCTGCTCCTGCAGGCAATGACCTCCCAACAATCGTTTACTCTGTAAATGAGAACACACTCACAGCTGAAGATACAATTATCTCTGCTGCATCCTGCACAACAAACTGCCTCGCTCCAATGGCTAAGGCTCTCAATGACTATGCTCCAATCCAGAGCGGCATCATGAGCACAATCCACGCTTACACAGGCGACCAGATGATTCTCGACGGCCCACACAGAAAGGGTGACATGAGAA
>JAGALZ010000030.1 GCA_017848055.1 Oscillospiraceae bacterium
TCACCTAGATTAAACTGTGCATCCGCATCGCCCTGTTCAGCCGCCTTCTCCCACCAGTACAATGCCTTTTCGTAGTTCATCTCTGTTCCTTCGCCATCATAATACATATGGCCAAGATTATACTGTGCCTCCATATCGCCCTGTTCGGCTGCTGCTTCAAGATTTTTTATTTCAAGATTTTCTCCCATTTTCTTTTCCTCCTAAAGTCATTTTCATATCATTTAGAAATTATGCCAGTCTGAAAAGCTAAGCTCCTCATCAATCACGGCATAAGCGCCGCACAAAATCAGTTCATCAAAGCTATCAGAGCACTGGAATGAAATCTCACCATCGCCAAGACCTATACACTCAGGCTCAATATTTTCAATAAAGAGGTCTAAATCAAACATCGGGAAGCATGCTCTGAGTACGGTTTCTATATGTCCCTTTGGAACGCTGCCGTCGTTTGGCATTTCAAAATAAGGCGCAAGAGGAGAAAGAGCCTGACCTGCTGTCTTATAAATTTCGGATATATCCAGCTCACTATTGTAAAAGTTCTTTTCTTCAATATACAGCTCATCAACTTCCATAAAATCGGTTTCCATATTTATCATATCATCAAATACATACAGCAGGAATGTATTATTGATATTTTCGATATTCTGAGTAATTCTATCAGCAAAGCTGTTGAAATACTGATTTAAGAATTCAACAAGCTCCTCGTCTGTGCAGTCTTCGTCAAGATTGTCTGCCACGATGTCCCATTCTCTTATTTCTTCCAAGGTATCGTCAAGCTCAATCTGTTCGTCCTCGAAAACTCCGATATAACCGAGATTGAGGCAACCCGATACGACTATTTCTCCGTCTTCAAGGGTTATTTCAAGCTTGCTTTCACAAGAGCCTGCGTCTGACGAATCAAGCCTTACACATTCACCGATAGCAAGGTCTGCATAATCGCTCATAGTATTGTCGATATACAAAATTTCATCAAGCGAAGCAAATCTATTATCTTCTGCCTCGTGTTTTTCTCCACACAAAAACTTCCACTCACCTTCTCCGTCATGTGAAACATATAATATAGGCTTGTGCTCCTCCATTACATGACGGCAGGTTAGGCATACGGTATGCGGTGAGTCTGCAAACGGGAATTCGACATCTTCGTCATATTCCTCGTCTTCAGGATAATAGTCGTGTGATACCATCCATTCGCCTGTTTCCTCGTCCATCTCGGCATAATCGCCGTACTCGAGGTTCTTGAAAACAAACATCTGCTCATCGATTTTAAGTATATCCTCAAACGATACCTTTCGAATGTCAGTCATTTCGTGCGTCTGACCGCATAAGAACTGCCAGCTGAAACTGTCGCGGTAAACAAATCTTATTGGCTCGCCCTCGTCCATTACATGACAGCAGGATACGCACGGAATCGAGTCGTCGCTCTTTTTGTATATCACGAACATTTTAGACTTGGTACAGCCTGATGCTTCGATGATTTTTTTGTTGTCAATCGGAAGTACCTTTCCGAGTCCGTCAAACAGAAAGCTCTCATAGCATTCATGCCCTGACATAATACGTATCGAGGTATCGTCGCTAAGCGCTATTATCAGCCCCATATCGTCATGAAGCGGACCCATGCAGGTTGTGTACACAACGAGCTTGCTTACCGCATCAATATCAAACTCAAGCTCCTGTCCGCCGACATTTGCAACTATCTTGTTGTCCATGACTTTCAGTGAATCCTCATTGTTAATATTAAAAGTTCTCATTTTTAAAACCTCCTGAATAGTTCTTTCCAATTACAATTTTACGCAAAAGTCAAAAACATTTCAATATATTATGTACAACTGGGCTTTACAGGTGCGTAACAGGTATATATTCGTGCGTATGTTTCCAAGTTGTTGTATACATTGCCAAATGCCTTGCGTAATCTTCACAGAAAACCGTTCATCTACACTTCCGTTATTCTCAAAGCTTGGCTTGAAGCTAAAAAAATATGCGTATTTACTTGACTTTGCGAAAAAAGTGATATATAATAACACTACGAATTTCACACGTTATAAGTTTCCAAAAGGAGAATTGATATGAGTAAAAAGGGCAACATCTGCGTGATAATGGCTGATATTACAGAGGATTATCGTGACGAGTATCTCATAGGCCTGGCAAAACAGGCTGACAGAATGGGATATGTTACTACGGTATTCTCTATGTCGCTGCTCAACCAGCTTAAAACCTGCGGCGAAGAGTGCGTTTATGATTTGATAGACTTCGACAGATACGACGGCGTTGTCTTTTTTGAAAAATCCTTCTCAGCTCAAAAATCTCTCGGCAAAAGACTTGAGAGGGAGATTGCAGCTAAATGCAGTAAGCCTGTTGTTGTAATCGGAAAATCCACGATATTCAGCGATGTATTTACAGGTGATTACAGCAGAAACTTTGAGCAACTCACAGACCACATCATCGAGCAGCACGGCTGCGAGCTACTGTATTTTCTGGGTGGCTATCAGGGTGTTCACACCAATGCGGACATCGGCTTTATAAACTCTCTAAAAAAGCATGGGATACCTGTTACTGACGATAACATGATTTATGGCGGATTATGGAGAGAGTGTGCAGATAAGCTCGCAATGGACATTGCGTATGGTAGTGTTGAAAAGCCTGACGCAGTTATCTGTTACAGCGATTACATTGCATTTTTCTTTATAAAAGCTCTTTCTCAGTATGGAATCCGTGTACCTGATGACATTATTGTTACGGGTTTCAGTGCAAGTACCAGCGCACAGAACGGGATAGTTTCGATAACCACCTGCAACTGTGATGCTGATTACTTAGGGAGAACAGCTATAGCCCGCTTGCATTCACTTATTACAGGAGAAGATGAGCCCAAGATAAACAGGCCGAGGACAAACATCATAACCGGTATGAGCTGCGGTTGTGGTGGAAATCAGCATATTGATTTGCGTATGCGTCTTGAAATGCACGAAAAACGTAGTATTGAAGATGCACAATACGCAAACAGCGAGCTTGACGAAAAATTGTTTGCTTGCCGTGATATGCAAGGCCTTGCCGATGTTATATCACAGACGCACTACCTTATTTCAGATAAAAGCAGTATAGCAGTATGTACGCACACAGACAAGAACACTTCACGTTGTATATTTATGACGGATTTTATAAACAAGGAAGACCAGACGGATTTCAAAAGCACTGATATATTCCCAATTGACTTCCCACAGGCAGAGCACCCCACAATAGTTCATGTGCTTCCGATAGTGTTCGGCGGCAAGGACATAGGTCACATAGCTGTCGGTTACAGCAAGCCTATGGTTTATACTGCACATCTCAAGCATTATGCAAAGCAGCTTGCTATCGGCATTGAGGTAATCGGAATTCAAAACAGTGCCGTACCTGTTCCTGTTGCTGAAAAGAGCACCGCAGACAGCACCAAGAGAAGCAAGACGCTTTTTGCTTACAACGGTGAAACTATGAACCGAATAAGTATAGACAGCGTACTTTATTTCGAAACAGAAGGTAGAAAAACTGTTGCCGTTTTAAGTTCGGGCAGATATGTTGTGAGAAGTCCGCTTACTCAGCTTGAAGAGCAATATAAGGATGTTGGATTTATGCGAGTATCAAAGTCAACGATTTTAAATCTTGCAAAGGTCAAGATGTATGCTCCCGACATTGACAGGACAATGCTTGCGACACTTGTCGGCAACACAAAAATTAGAGTTTCACGAAAATGTGCTCCTGAGTTCAAAGCCCGTATGAACGGCGATTAAACTGATAGTATAATTTCCAATTTAAAAACAAGGAAAGCAGTCTGTGATTTTAAGTCACAGACTGCTTTGTAATAATATTTAGTTCGATAAATTGGTATTTATAAATCTCTATAATAAGGACAAATATCCTCATAATACCCGTCTTTCATACGAAAGCCTTTTGGTATTGTACCTAATTGAATAAAGCCGAGACGCTCATATAAATGTCTGGCATGAACATTTGTCGCAACAACTGCA
>JAGALZ010000031.1 GCA_017848055.1 Oscillospiraceae bacterium
CCTATTCCTTTCAATGTTACACCTTGTTCCTTGAGTGATAGTATTTCTTTTTCGTACTGCTTTAGGTATCCGTACCTTTTAGACATAAAAATCCCTCCTATGGTTTTCTTTTATTATACCATAGGAGGGGACCTTTTTTCTATTGTCCGTTTTTACTGGACCTGTGCACCCCTTACAAAGACTTTTGATATGATTTCAGCCCCATAGGGTACCTAGTAAGAACTGAGAATTTAAGTCACTTTTCTTTGGTAAGTACCCTATGGGGCTGAAATTGAATTATAAAAGTTTTCGGAAAGGAGTTTGAGGAAAAGCCCTTTTTCAAAAGGGTTTTCCTCAATACACACATAAATCTATATATGAGTAGGTTATTTGATTGTCCAATCGATAGGCACTACATCATTTTCGGACAAGAAAGTATTGACCTTTGAGAAGTGTCTGCAGCCGAAGAATCCGTTATAAGCGGAGAGTGGGCTTGGGTGGGCGGCAGAGAACACCTTATGCTGTGGAGCGGTGATAAACTGAGCCTTTGCCTTGGCGTTTGCACCCCAGAGGATAAAAGCGACGGGTTTACTGTGCTCGTTTAGCTTTTTGATGACAGCATCGGTAAATTCTTCCCAGCCTTTGCCTTTGTGGCTGTTCGCCTGACCTTCACGGACGGTGAGGACGGCATTGAGCAAAAGCACACCTTGTTTTGCCCACGAAGTAAGCTCTCCGTGTGACGCAGGGGCTATACCGAGGTCGTCGTACAGCTCCTTGTACATATTTTTAAGTGACGGCGGAATTTTGCATCCCTTCTGAACCGAGAAGCAAAGTCCGTGAGCCTGTCCGACCTCGTGGTATGGGTCCTGACCGATGATAACAGCCTTTACGCTTTTGTATGGAGTAGTTTTCAGGGCATTGAAGATATTTTCCTTTTCGGGGAAAACCCTGCCGGAAGCATACTCTTTTTTCAGAAACTCACGAAGCTTCAGGTAGTACGGCTTCTGAAACTCGCTGCCGATGATTTCGTCCCAGTCGTTTCCTATGCGAACCATAGCTTACATACCGCCGACAATTGCGCCTGCAATAATTGAACCGACAAGGCTGAGCACCATTGCACCGATTGCAATCCAGGCAACGATACGCTTTTTCATTTCGCTTTTCTTCATTGTGCTTTCCTCCGTAGAAATGATTGATACCGACATTATATCACAAATCACCTCAAGTTTCAAGTAATAATTTCGCCTCTTGCAAAGTGCCCTGCGATAATGTATAATAAAGAAGTATACTATTTTATGCGGAGGAAAATCCTATGGCGGCATACAATAAGAGAATATCGCTTACATTGCCAAGGCACTGGTGCATTGCCAATAAGAAAAGAAGCGCAGAGCTTATAAATATTGTTGCGGATTCCTGCAGAAGCGTTTTCCCCGAGGGCTTCTGTCTTGAAACAAGCGACAGCAGAAGCAGCGTAATGCTTATTGCGACAAAATGCTTTGACAACAGCTACATAGAGAAAATTGTTCTTGGAATCGTGAAGGACGCACTTTCTGAAAGTGCCGATGCGGTTGCGGCAAAAGTAATAGTTGAGGATATTGTAGAGCACAGACATAACAACACTGACAGTGCTCTTTCTAAAATAGAATCACTTGTGGGAAGCGATGAATTCAAAGCGCTTGCAAGAGAAATCGCCTCTATTGCACCGCAGATTATAAAGCATTCCACCCAGACTGTTTTCGCAAATCAGAGCTATCTGTTTTCAATAAACGACGGCTGCGGACTTTCAACATACACAGAGCTTCTGGCGGCTCTTATGTCTGAGTGCGGACTTTTTACGTTCCGTAATGAGCCTTTTATCATTGAGGAAACAATCAGACAGAAGGCACCTACCGATGCCCCGGATGCTTATATGGGCAAGCTTGCAAAGCTTAAAAATGACGTGGATGCAAAGCGTGGCGGAAGACTCTACTGCATCGATATCAGTGAGTGGATAGGCAAGACCGATGAGAAGGATTTCCGTGCAATGCTCTCGCTTGTTGAGGATAACACACAGAATAATATTTTCGTGTTCAGAGTGCCGTTCATCGAGGGCGATGTCCTCGAAAGCGTTAAGGACAGCCTCTCGGATATTTTGTTCATCAAGGAGATTTCCTTCACTCCGTTTGACACAATCCAGCTCGAGGAGTTTGCACAAAGAAGCTTCAAGAAGCTCGGCTACAGCATGCAGGCTAAGGCTTGGGATGTGTTTGACACGAGGATTTCCGAAGAAAAAAGCGACGGCAGATTTTACGGCATAAACACCGTGAATAAGGTAGTCAATGAGATAATCTACCGCAAGCTTGTCAGCAATTGTGAGAATCAGACTGACGACACCTGCATTACCTGCGAGGATATAGTTTCTCTTGCAACCACCTACCATCAGAAAAATAAGACCGCAGAGGAGATGCTCTCGGAGCTTGTAGGTATGGAGGAAGTAAAGCAGAGAGTGCTTGAGATAGTAAATCAGATAAAGGTGTCAATTGATAATGACATCGGCTCTCCATGCCTGCATATGCAGTTTATAGGCAACCCCGGAACAGGTAAAACAACCGTTGCGAGAATTGTCGGAAAGCTCCTAAAGGAAGAGGGCGTTCTGAGAAACGGCAACTTCTTTGAATATACCGGCAGAGATTTCTGCGGTAAGTTCATAGGCGAAACTGCACCAAAGACCGCAAGTATGTGCCGTGACGCATACGGCTCGGTTTTGTTTATCGATGAGGCATATTCTCTCTACCGTGGCGACGGCGATTCAAAGGATTTCGGCAGGGAAGCGCTCGATACTCTTATTGCCCAGATGGAAAACCACCGCAGCGATTTGGTTGTAATTATGGCAGGCTACGAAAACGAGATGGAAACCCTTATGCAGGGAAATATCGGTCTTAAGAGCCGAATGCCGTATAGAATAAAGTTCCCGAACTATACAAGCGCAGAGCTTTTCTCGATTTTCAAGAACCTTCTCCAAAACTCGTTTGAGTATGATGAGCAGGTGCTCGACGAGGCAAGAAGATATTTTGACTCAATCCCCGACAGCGTCATAAACTCCAAGGAATTCTCAAACGCACGCTTCGTAAGAAACCTCTTCGAGAGAACCTGGAGCAAGGCGGCTATGAGATGCAGACTCCTGGAAAACGGAAAAATTATCATTAACTCCGAGGACTTCTCTCTCGCAGCTGCCGAAAGAGAGTTTACTTCCACTATCGCTAAAAAACCACGTTCACTCGGCTTCAGATAATCGCCACATTTGTTGTTGAGGAAAACCCTTTTGAAAAAGGGTTTTCCTCAAACTCCTTTCCTAAAACTTTTATAGTAAATTTTCAGCCCCATAGGGTACTTTTCAAAGAGAACTGATTAAATTCTCTGTTTCTGATAGGTACCCTATGGGGCTGAAAATATATTAAAAGTCTTTGTA
Source organism: Oscillospiraceae bacterium (assembly GCA_017848055.1). Taxonomy (GTDB): domain Bacteria; phylum Bacillota; class Clostridia; order Oscillospirales; family Ruminococcaceae; genus UBA7477. Next base: position 3,428 of record JAGALZ010000031.1, read on the forward strand.
AGGGGGTTCGGGGGAGAAACTTTCTTCAGAAAGGTTTCCCCCGATAAACAAATGGTGCTTCCACCAAAGAAAGCACCATTATAGCTTTAATTATGCGTTGATATCGCCCATGAGGACTTCAACCTCGTGAGTTGAACCTGCCTCGAATACAGGGAGAACGTTGCCGTTAATCTTCACGCCGTCAACGATAACAGACTTGATACCCTTGGAGATATGCTCAGGGTTCTTGACTGTGATGTTGTAGGTGTTATCTCTGTACTTTCTTGTGAGAGCAAATCCGTCCCATTCAGCTGGGATAGACGGGTCAATCTTAAGACCGTCGAAGTCAGGTGCAATACCGAGAATGTACTGTGAGATAGCAACAAAGTTCCAAGCAGCAGTACCTGTGAGCCAGGAGTTCTTGCCCTGACCGAAGTGGTTGCCCGGCTTGCCGATATCGGAGCCTGCGTCCTTACCGCCGATCATCTGACCGTATACGTAAGGCTCGGTCTTGTGGATGTCGGAGGTTTCTTCTGTGAATGCAGGAGCAATCTTTGAGTAGTACTCGAATGCCTTGTCGCCACGACCTGCGTAAGCTTCAGCACAGATTATCCAAGCATTGTTATGTGTGAAGATACCTGCGTTTTCCTTGTATCCGCCAGGATATGTAGAAATTTCGCCGTACTGGATGTAGTACTTTGTGAATGCAGGATTGTTAAGAACAAGACCGAAGTCTGTGTTGAGGTACTTATCGATTGAGTTAAGAGTCTTGATGTCAGCGCCGCTTTCCTTACCGATTTCGGACATAACAGCAAAGCCCTGTGGCTCGATGAATATCTTACCTTCTTCGCACTCGTTTGAACCCATCTTTTCGCCGTTTGCGTCATAAGCTCTGAGGAACCACTGACCGTCGAAAGCGTGTTCCATAACGTTCTTCTTCATCTTGTCGATTTCAGCCTGAGCAGCTTCAGCCTCGTCATCCTTGCCCAGATGCTTGAGGATAGCTACGTAGTTAGGACCTGTGTAGGTGAAGAGTGTAGCAACCATTACAGATTCAGCAACCTTGGAGTAACCGCCTTCTGCAGCAAACTTAGGGTTGGTGTATGTCTGGAAGCTTTCACCAGGAGTATCAGAGTAGCAAGAGAGGTTAATGCAGTCGTTCCAGTCAGCTCTCATTGCGAGTGGGAGACCGTGTGGGCCGAGGTTATTAACAATCTTGTAGAATGAAACCTTGAGGTGCTCGAGCATTGGCTTAGCCTTAGCCATATCGTTGTCAAACGGAACCATCTCGTCGAGGATAGCCCAGTCGCCTGTTTCCTTGATGTATGCGGAAACAGAGAGAATCATCCACAGTGGGTCATCGGAGAAGTCGCCGCCGATATCGGAGTTACCCTTCTTGGTAAGTGGCTGATACTGGTGGTAGCATCCGCCGTCTTCGAGCTGAGTTGAAGCGATATCGATAATTCTTTCTCTTGCTCTGTCAGGAATCTGGTGAACGAAGCCGAGGATATCCTGGTTGGAATCTCTGAAGCCCATTCCACGGCCGATACCTGATTCAAAGTATGAAGCAGAACGTGAGAGGTTGAAGGTAACCATACACTGATACTGGTTCCAGATATTAACCATACGGTTAACCTTGTCGTTAGGAGTATCAACGTTGAGGATTCCGAGGAGCTTATCCCATGCATCCTTAAGTTCTGCAAGACCTGCAGCAACCTTTTCAGGAGTGTTATACTTGTCAATCATTTCGAGAGCCTTGACCTTGTTGATTGTCTTTCCGTCAGCCTCGAACTTTTCAGCAACAGGCATCTCAACGTAGCCGAGAATGAATACAAGAGTCTTGGATTCGCCCGGAGCGAGAGTAATCTTCTTGTAGTGTGAAGCGATTGGTGACCAGCCGTCAGCAAAGGAGTTTGTAGCCTTGCCTGCAATAACAGCTTCAGGATTGTTAAAGCCGTTATAGAGACCGATGAAGGCATCTCTGTCTGTATCGTAGCCGTCGATTTCGTCATTTACTGAGTAGAATGCGTAGTGGTCACGACGGTCTCTGTATTCTGTCTTGTGGTAGATTGTGGAACCGCAGACTTCTACACGACCTGTAGAGAAGTTTCTCTGGAAGTTTGTGCAGTCGTCCTGAGCGTCCCAGAGACACCATTCCTGGAATGAGAAGAGAGAGAATGTCTTAGCCTCATTGCCCTCGTTTGTGATAACAATCTGCTGAACTTCGCCGTTGTAGTTCTGTGGAACAAAGAATGTAACCTCAGCCTTGAGGTCATTCTTCTTACCTGTGATGATGGTGTAGCCGATACCGTGGCGGCAGGTATAAGAATCAAGCTCGGTCTTTACAGGTGACCAGCCAGGATTCCAGATAGTACCGTTATCGTTGATGTAAAAGTATCTTCCGCCCATATCAATAGGTACATTGTTGTAGCGGTAACGTGTGATTCTTCTCAGTCTGGCGTCCATGTAGAAGCTGTATCCGCCTGCTGTGTTGGAGATGAGAGAGAAGAATTCCTGTGTTCCGAGGTAGTTAATCCAAGGATAAGGAGTTCTAGGGTTGGTGATGACGTATTCCTTGTTAACGTCATCGAAGAAACCAAATTTCATTTGAATTCCTGCCTTTCTGCTTATGTATTTTATTTGAATTTGATTTACAAATTAAATCCGTGAATTGATTGCCTGTACCCGCTAGTCTCCGGATACTCCGCCTTCGGCACCCCAGCCGTCATCCTCGCCTCGGTTGTTGTCAAAGCCGAAATCGTCATCCTCGTCGGTGCTTTCCGATGATGCATCAGATGAATCCGCAGCCGATGACGAATCAGGGATTGAAGATGACTCCGCAGCCGATGAATCCGCAGCCGATGAATCCGCAGCCGATGAATCCGCAACCGATGATACCGTGCTGTCTGCAACCGATGACTCACTACTGCTGTTGTCGCCGGAGCAGGCGGTAAGGGAAGCTGAGAGTGCAAGCGATGCGATAATCGCAAGAAGTTTATTTTTCATAGCGTTGTCCTCTAAAGCTTACTTTGAGAAAAATCTCTGAGTGCAGGTAAATACCTCACCCTTTGAAAGCTCGCTGTAGCCGGAAACATCTCTTGGGAGCTTTAAGTTCGGAGAATTTATCATTGCAGTCATCGGCTCGGGACAGAAGTAGCCCTTCATGCCTCTGTCGTTCCACATATTCCAGAACTTGTATTCCTTCGAAACCTCGTTGCATACTCTCTTGCCTGTTGCCTTGTCGGTAACGATGCAGCCATAGAAAGGTTCGCCGTCGAGTGTGTTGTCACAGGCTGTGTACATATCGTTGCTTATCTGGTGAAGGACAGGACACATAGTGCCGTTCTTGTAACGTCTGCCCTTTGTGTCAAGCGGCAAAAGTTCCTCGGTCGGGAGAATTCTCTCGTCCAGCTGACAAATCTTTTCTACCGGAACACTCAGCCTTAATGTGTTCTGCTTTCCGCCCTGAACAATAGGAGCATTTATACAGGTGTGAGTGCAGATTGAAACAGGTAATTTCTTGTCTGCGAGGCTCTTAAGCTCAACCTTGTGCTCGAGTCCCTTGTCGGAAAGTGTAAAGGTGTATGTAATTGAGAAATCGAGAGGGAAGTACTTGTACATTTCATCGTTTTCTCCGAATGTGTAATTTGTAACCAGAACTGCCTTGCTGTCATCTGCCTCGGCGGAAACAACAGTATGCTCTCTTTCGTGCACCCAGCCGTGAATGTAGTTATCAAAAAGCGGCTCGTTGATAGGGAGCTGGTATGTAGCGTCAGAAGTCTTGATAACGCCTCTGTCAAATCTGTTTGGCAGGTACAGTGTAGGTAATCCCCAGATGCATCTTGCACTGTTAATCTGTGCGATGGTTGAATCCTCGGTGTATCTGAAAAACTCGATTTTGTTTTCATTGTCGAGCATCCTTACAACGAGGCTTCCCATAGAGGGAACGATTACACATGAATACTTATCCGCCTCAAGCTTGCAGGCACTGACACCTTTGAAATCAAAGCTTGTGTTTATACTTGCCATGATTGACCTCCATAAAGAGTATATAAATTACTTCATAAGTCTAGTTATTGAAATTATATCATAATTAAATACAATTATCAAGCTATTTTTAAAAAAATAAGAAATTGCGAAAAGGTTTTCAGAAAAAGCACAGACTTTGACGTATAATAATGTGCATTACGGCAAAAATAACATCAGGCGGCAAGCCTTTTGCTGCAAATATATTAAAAAGGAGAAATTGAAAAATGCTTGATAAAATCGCATTGCTTTTGCTTATTGTCGGCGGACTGAACTGGGGACTCGTAGGAATTTTCCAGTTTGACCTGGTTGCATTTTTGTTCGGCGGCTCGGCGGCAATCATCAGCAGAATTGTTTATGTCGTAATTGCACTTTGTGCAATCTGGTGCGTTTCGCTCTTTTTCAAGGACAGCGAAATGGTCGAGGACACCCGTGCAAGAATGGGCAGATAATGTCAAAAAACGGCGAATATTCGTATTTGATGGTGTAAAATGAGTAGAAATGACCAAAAATCACCCCTGACGATATGTGAATAATGCCGATTTAAAGTTTCTGTTTTCAAAAAAAGAAACTTTTTCCTTGACTTTTGACGGACGTCGTAATATAATATAAACGATGTCTGATGACTCGGATTTTTCCGACAGACATTCGTTTTGTTGTCTCCTTTCTTTTGTTCTACACATAATTTTTTCTGATTTCAGGCAGAGCAGTGGCTCTGCCGATTTTTTTTACTCTTTTCATTTTGTCACAATGAGAGAGCGATGCATAGAATATTGTGAAACTAAAAATCTCGGAGGCAATAATCTATGCATTTAATCGAAATACTTGTTCTGGCGGCGTCGAGCTGTCTTGATGCTATGGGTGCCGCCGTCAGTTACCGTGTGTCGGGGATAAAGTTTCCGCTGCCGTCGGTTGTTGTTATGACTCTGGTGCACGGTGCGGGAATGGCATTTGCTCTTTTCTTTGCGGATGCGGTTTTGCCGTTCTCGACAGAAACCTGCGTCAAAATCGGTGCGGTGCTTCTTATACTCTTTGGCATTTTTGGGCTCTGGCGTGCAATGATGAGTGAGCAGGCAAAGGGGAGAATAATAAACCGGTTCAGATTCCTGTCGCTTTTCTTCGATGAAAAATATGCGGATAAGGACTGCTCGAGGTCTTTGTCCTGCAAGGAAACACTTCCGGTGTCGCTTGCCGTTGCAACAGACGCTTTTGCCGTGGGAATATGCGTCGGGCCTTCTCTCTCGGACAGCGGGAAAATCATTACTGCGCTTGTTACGCTGTTTGTGTGCTTTGCACTTGTCACAGCAGGACTTGCGTTCGGAAAGGGACTGCGAAAGCTTCTCGGCGACAGATTTGACCTGGGATTTATTCAGGGAAGCTTCCTTCTGCTGATGGGCTTTTATATGTTGTTCACCAAATAATCACATTGCATCTATGGCGGCTACAAAAAATTATCTTTCGGAAACAAAAAATGTGTAGCATTTTACAAAGTAATAAAACAAAATAGTAAATATGCTTGACTTGATATGCTGTCGGGGTTTATAATATAATCGACGGCATATCTTGTTTTTTATACTCTATTCATATGCCATATCTGAAAGGAGAATTTTATGCTCAGTCTGAAGAACATCGTAAAAGACTATTCAGTCGGCGATGAGGTTGTGCACGCACTTCGTGGCGTAAGCATTGATTTTCGCAAAAGTGAATTTGTTTCCATTTTAGGACAATCCGGCTGCGGAAAGACTACGCTCCTCAACATCATCGGCGGACTTGACAAGTACACAAGCGGCGACCTTATCATTAACGGCAAGTCCACAAAGGAATACAAGGACAGGGATTGGGATACCTACAGAAACCACTCAATCGGCTTTGTCTTCCAGAGCTATAACCTTATTCCGCACCAGTCTGTTCTTGCAAACGTAGAGCTTGCACTTACACTTTCGGGTGTTTCAAAGTCGCAGAGAAGACAGAGAGCTATTGATGCACTTACAAAGGTAGGTCTTGCAGACCAGATTCATAAAAAGCCAAACCAGATGTCCGGCGGTCAGATGCAGAGAGTTGCTATCGCAAGAGCTCTTGTAAACGACCCTGATATTCTCCTTGCAGACGAGCCTACCGGTGCGCTTGACTCGGAAACCTCAGTTGCTATCATGGAGATACTCAAGGAGATTTCCAAGGATAAGCTCATCATCATGGTTACTCATAACCCTGAGCTTGCACAGCAGTATTCAACAAGAATCATAAAGCTCCTCGACGGTCAGATTACAAGCGACTCTATGCCTTATGAAATCTCCGAGGAAGAGGCAGCCGAGCTTGAAAAGCAGGCAGAGAATGCAAAGAAGGTAAAGAAAACCTCGATGTCATTTATGACAGCACTTTCTCTTTCCCTCAACAACCTTATGACAAAGAAGGGAAGAACTTTCCTTACCTCGTTTGCCGGAAGTATCGGTATCATAGGTATCGCACTTATTCTCTCACTTTCACACGGTGTTCAGGCTTATATAGACAGAGTTCAAGAGGAAACGCTTTCGAGCTATCCTCTCCAGATAGACAGACAGACTGTAGACTATTCCGATATGTTCTCAACCATCTCGGAGGAAACAAGCGAGGGCTCCAAGCGTGAGGACGACAAGATTTATTCAAACGACGTAATGTACGGTATGATGAATACCATGATGAGCCAGGTTATAACTAATAACCTCAAGGACTTCAAGGCATTCCTCGAGGACGAGAATGACGGCATCCGTGATTACGTTACCGATATTCAGTATACCTACACCACACCGCTCAACATGTACCGTGCAGATACAGACGGCGGACTTATCAAGGTAAACCCGACAACTATCTTTGAAGATATGTATGCGGCAATGGGTATTGACTTTACAATGTCAGACAGCGCATCTTCAGTGTATACAGGCGCAATGTCTATGATGGGCGTGTTCGGTCAGATGCTCGACAATGAGGAGCTTTTAAACAGCCAGTATGATGTTATCGCAGGCAGAATGCCGACAAAGTACAACGAGGTTGTGTTCATCGTTGACGAGAACAACGGCGTTTCAGACTATGCTCTCTACGCACTCGGACTTCTTGACTTCTCCGAAATCGAGGAAATGCTCGACAAGGCTATGAAGGGCGAACAGATTGACGAAAACATCAGAGAGTCAACAAGCTATACTTTCGAAGAGATTTTAGGTATCGAGTTCAAGCTTATGGTCAATACCGACTACTTCGAGAAGCAAGGCGATAAGTGGGTTGACAGAACAAAGGACGACGCTTACGTTGCAAGCAAGCTTGCAGATTGCGAAACAATCAAGATTGTAGGTATCATAAGACCTTCCGAGGACGCAGTTGCAACCTCTGCTTCAGGCAACATCGGTTACCGCAGTGACCTTATGGAAACACTCATAACAAAGGTTAACGAGAGCGAAATCGTAAAGCAGCAGAAAGAGAACCCTGAAATCGACGTGTTCACCGGACTTTCCTTTGAGAAGACAGAGCTTACAGAAGAAATGCTTATGCAGTATATCGCTACTCTTCCTGAGGAACAGCAGGCTGAAATGAACGGCTACATCGAGCAGATGAAGACTATGGGTATGTCAATGGCTGATATTGTAAAGACCTTCGAGTCCCAGATGAATATGACAACCGCTGCAACCTATGACTCCAATCTCTCCAAGCTCGGCGTTTCCGACCTTGATGACCCTCAGTCAATCCATATCTTCCCTAAGGACTTTGAGTCAAAGGATAAAATCGTTTCTAAGATTAACGACTACAACGAAAAGGCAGGCGAGGGCAATGAGATTATCTACACAGATATAGTCGGCCTTATGATGAGCTCTGTTACAACAATCATCAACGCTATCAGCTATATCCTTATCGCATTCGTTGCAATTTCACTCGTAGTTTCATCTATAATGATTGGTATCATCACCTACATCTCAGTTCTCGAGAGAACAAAGGAAATCGGTATCTTAAGAGCTATCGGCGCTTCAAAGAAGGACATCTCAAGAGTGTTCAATGCCGAAACTCTTATCGTCGGCTTCTGTGCAGGTGCTATCGGTATCGGAGTAACAATCCTTCTGAATATTCCTATCAATATGATAGTAGTTCACCTGACCGATATCAGAAACCTTGCAAAGCTCCCTGTGGCAGGCGGAATCATCCTCGTGCTGATTTCAATGCTCCTCACATTTATAGCAGGCCTCTTCCCATCAAAGATTGCGGCAAAGAAGGACCCTGTAATTGCACTGAGAAGCGAATAATAAAGTATAACGCTGTAAAACCGCCACTCGCTTTCGGGTGGCGGTTTTGTGTCTGCAGGGTCGGGGCTTCTTGACAAATGAGGGTGTAAGGGTTTATAATAAAGTGTCAGGGTACTGCCCTAAGAAAGGAGATTGCTCGTATGAAACAGACAGAGAAGATGTTAAGATTTACAAAAATGCACGGCTGCGGAAACGACTATATCTACTTTAATTGCTTTAAGGAGAATATCGACTGCCCCGAGGAGCTTAGCATAAGACTCTCGGACAGACATTTCTCGGTAGGCGGCGACGGAATTATTCTCGTGTGTCCTTCGGATGTGGCAGACGCTAAGATGCGTATGTTCAACGCCGACGGCTCGGAGGGTAAAATGTGCGGAAACGGAATCAGGTGCGTTGCAAAGCTCTGCTCGGACGAGGGTATTGTTTCGGGCGACAAAGTGGCGGTTGAAACCTTAAGCGGAATAAAGACAATCGAGCTTGTGAAGGAAAACGGCGTTGCGGTCGGTGCTAAGGTCGATATGGGAAAGGCGATTTTCGAGCCTGCACAGATACCCGTTTCACTCGACGGCGAGAGTGTTGTTTCAAGAGAGGTAAGCGTCGGCGGAAGCGAGTGGAAAATCACCTGCGTTTCCATGGGAAATCCGCACTGCGTAATTTTCACAAGCGGTATCGACGATATGGAGCTTGAGAAGATTGGCGTGCTTTTCGAAAATCATGAGATGTTCCCTGAGAGGGTGAACACTGAGTTTGTCGAGGTCATTTCCGACAGCGAGCTTAAAATGCGTGTCTGGGAAAGAGGCAGCGGCGAAACGTGGGCGTGCGGTACGGGTGCTTGTGCAACTGTAGCGGCGGCTGTTAAAAACGGAATCTGCAAGGCAGGTAAGGATGTAACGGTGCATCTGCGTGGCGGTGACCTTGTTATCAACTACACCGATGAGAGGGTATTGATGACGGGCGAGGCTGTAACTGCGTTTGAGGGTACTGTAAGAATATAGGTAATACATTCGGGCAAGGCTCTTGCCCATTACGGAGGTATATAATATGGTAAAAATCAATGAGAACTTTCTGAAGCTTCAGAAGAACTATCTGTTCATCGAGATTGCAAAGAGAATCAAGGCATTCTCTGCCGCAAATCCTGATGCAGACATTATCAGAATGGGTATAGGTGACGTTACACTTCCTATCGCTCCTGTAGTTGTAAAGGCAATGAAGGCTGCCGCTGATGAGATGGGCGTTAAGGAAACCTTCAAGGGCTACGAGGATTCAGGTGCAGGCTATGACTTCTTAAGAGAGGCTGTTGCAAATTACTACCAGGGCTTCGGTGCAGACGTAAATGCTGACGAGGTAAGAATCAACGACGGCGCAAAGAGCGACTGCGGAAACATTGTCGATATCTTCGGCGACGACAATACAGTTTTAGTAACAGACCCTGCATATCCTGTTTATGTTGACACAAACCTTATGAGCGGAAGAAAGATTATCTACGCTGACTCAAACGAGGCAAACGGCTTTGCCGCAATGCCGGACGATAATGTTCACGCTGACCTTATCTACCTTTGCTCACCTAACAACCCGACAGGCTCTGTTTACACAAAGGAGCAGTTAAAGCAGTGGGTTGACTACGCAATCAGACACGAGGCAATTATTATATTCGACGCTGCATACGAGTCATTTGTATCTGACCCTGAGCTTCCGAGAAGCATATTCCAGATTGAGGGGGCAAGAAAGTGCGCTATCGAGATGTGCTCACTTTCAAAGACAGCAGGCTTCACAGGTATGAGATGCGGCTACACAGTAGTTCCTAATGACCTTGAGGTTACAGCTTCAAACGGCGAGAAGGTAAACATTGCATCACTTTGGGGCAGACGTCAGGGAAGCAAGTTCAACGGCGTTTCCTATCCTGTACAGCGTGCGGCTGAGGCTGTATTTACCGCTGAGGGACAGAAGCAGATAAGAGAAGCAATCGACTACTACCGTGAAAATGCAAAGATTATCGCTTCAACTCTTGACGAAATGGGCATTTACTACACCGGCGGAAAGAACTCTCCGTACATCTGGCTCAAGTGCCCTAACGGTATGGGCAGCTGGGAATTCTTCGACAAGCTTCTTTCCGAGGCAAATGTTGTAGGAACACCAGGTGCAGGCTTTGGCAAGAACGGCGAGGGCTTCTTCAGACTCACAGCATTCGGCGACAGAGAAAGAACAAAGGAAGCTATGAAGCGCTTCAAGGCTATGAAATTCTAATATTTTAATATGTATATTAAGGAACGTCTCTTCGGAGGCGTTCCTTTTTGTCAGGGCGTGTCAGATACGCCAGGTATTTTTGTGTCCCACTTGATTTTGGCGTTTGTTTGTGATATAATACTATGATGGTATACTCTGATGTAGCAAAGTATATCATAAGGCAGATTTCAAATAATAATGCCAAAGGAAAATTTCAAAGAACGGAGTATTGAAATGCTTGAGATAAAAAATCTGTCCTGGACTGCTCCGGACGGAAGAAAAATCATCAACGACATAAGCCTTGATATCCCAAACAAGAAGCTTATTGTCATCACAGGCCCTAACGGAAGCGGAAAGACCACCCTCGCAAAGGTTATTGCAGGTGTGGAAACAGCCGAGAGCGGCTCTGTCCTTCTCGACGGAGAGGATATCTCCTCTCTCAACATTACCGAAAGAGCAAAGAAGGGAATCGGTTTTGCATTCCAGCAGCCGGTACGCTTCAAGGGTATCTCGGTAAGGGATTTGCTTATGCTTGCAAGCGGCGGCACCGCTACCGACAGACAGCTTGAGGAAACACTTTACAAGGTTGGTCTTCAGCCTGAAAAGTATCTGCACAGAGATGTTGACGCACATCTTTCGGGCGGCGAGATAAAGAGAGTCGAGATTGCGACAGTTCTTCTTCGCAATTCTAAGTTTATGCTCTTTGACGAGCCTGAGGCAGGTATCGACATCTGGAGCTTCAACAACCTCATCGACGCATTCTCGTCACTTAAAAAGAACACGGACTCGTCAATTATCATTATCTCCCACCAGGAGAGAATCTTAGCTATCGCTGACGAAATTGTGCTTCTCAAGAACGGCAGAATTAAGGAACACGCCGCTAAGGACGATATTTTCCCGAGACTTTTCTGCATGAACTCAGAGAACTGCGGCAAGAAGCGCTGCGGATGTCCAAAGGAGGTTAAGGCATAGTGAACAGTATTACACAGGACCTGCTCTCTATCGTTGCTGACTTCGGTGGCAAATTCGAGGGAGCATACAATATCCGTCAGGACTGCCAGAGCGTTGCTAGACAGTCTACTGACAATGTAAAGATTGAAAATAAGACCGACGGAAAGCCGGGTATCGACATAAAGATTGCACCGAACACAAAGGGCGAGAATGTATATATCCCTGCCTGCATCACAAAGAGCGATGTTGACGACCTTGTTTATAATGATTTCTATGTAGGCGAAAATGCCGATGTAACAATCATCGCAGGCTGCGGAGTGCACACAGATGACTCCGAGGCTTCAAGACACAGCGGTGTGCATCGCTTCTTCCTTTCAAAGGGTGCAAAGGTTCTCTACATCGAAAAGCACGTTGGAACAGGTATTGACGACGGAAACCGTGTCATCAACCCTGTTACCGACGCTGAAATCGGCGAGGGTGCGATTCTGGAGATGGATACATCCCAGCTCGGCGGTGTTTCCGCTAGCTCAAGAAAGTGCACAATAAAGCTCGACAAGGAAGCAAAGCTCATCATCAGAGAACGTCTTATGACCGACTTCAACCAGACTGCAAGTACAGATTTTGTTGTTGAGGTAAACGGCGAGGACGCTTCCGTAAACCTCGTGTCACGTTCTGTTGCAAAGGGCAACTCCTACCAGGAGTACCGCTCAAAGATTATCGGTAATGCACGCTGCACAGGTCACTCTGAGTGCGACGGAATCTTGGCTGACAACGGCAAGGTGAACGCAGAGCCTGCTCTTATCGCAAACTGCAAGGACGCAGAGCTTATCCACGAGGCAGCTATCGGAAAGATTGCAGGCGAGCAGATTTTAAAGCTCCGTACACTCGGTCTTACCGAGGAAGAAGCCGAGGCTACTATCATTAACGGCTTCTTAAAGTAAACAATGCACCTAAGCATATAAGACTAATGGCTATATAGAGATATTATAGGGATTTATCGGGGGAAACCTTTCTGAAGAAAGTTTCTCCCCCGAACCCCCTTACAAAGACTTTTAATATGATTTCAGCCCCATAGGGTACCTATCACAATCACGAGAATTTAGAAAGTTCTCTCTGATGAGTACCCTATGGGGCTGAAATTTTATTACAAAAGTTTTAGGAAAGGAGTTTGAGGAATAACCCTTTTTCAAAAGGGTTTTCCTCAATAGGTCTTATAATACTTCTATACGACCATTAGCCTTATATGTTTGCGTGCTTTATTAGTCGTCGAGGTTGTTTTCCTCTTCTTCGAGTTGTTTCTGATATGCGTTGTACTTTTTGACCTTGCTTTCTCCGAGGAGCATATCGAGCAGGAACATTATTACAAATCCGATAAAAAAGTCAATGATACCGTCGAGCACAGCCGAGCTTGTCAGGTTGGTTGTGAAATGGAATATGAGGTCTGCCGCAAGATATACAGCCGCAAACGCTGCAGCATCACCCATATACATAAGAATACGGCTCATCTTCGCCTTTCGGTCAGTACCCGTGTTGAGTCTTCTTCCGAAATAGGTAGGGATATCATAGACCTTGTTCTGATGCTGGATTGCAGTTGTCACAAATACTATAAGCAAAAGAAGTATAAGCTCTGCGAGAGCAAACCTTCCCTTTGCAAGTCCGAGATAAACAATTCTCACAACACAGTATGCTATCGCAATCGCACCGCCTGCCGCAAGTCCTTCCTTTGTAACGTTCGATTCTCTTTCGTCAGCGTGATACTTTTCGGTATATTTTTCTCTGAGTGCTTCCTTTTTAGCGTTCTCCATTTTCGGTATTCTCCCTCTCGTCTTTGTTTGTCCAGAACAGCTCGTCGAGTGTCTTGCCGAGTGCGTCGCAGATAGCAATGCACAGATTGAGTGTAGGGTTGTAGTTGCCAGACTCTATCATTCCGATAGTCTGCCTTGTAACTCCAACACGTCTTGCAAGCTCCTCCTGATTGATATCAAGCTCCATTCTGGCAATTTTCATCTTCTTGTTTTTCATAAGCTTTTGCCTTTCACATATATATGTCGTTATCTTAACCGGTGAGTATATTGTAAAACATAATTTATAAAATGTCAAGTATATTTTACATTATGCAATAAAAAATCATCATTTCTGTACATCTGCACAAAAATGATGACCTGAGATTATGTAGCATTTATAAAACCTTTACAGCTTAATGGTAAATTCTCTGTCTGTAGATTTATACTGAGTGTACTTGACCCCCGTCATATCAAACATCTTCTTTGAAGCCTTGACACCGTTTGTGTCAGCGTACTTGTCCTCTTCGTAGATGACTTCTTTTATACCGCACTGGATAATTGCCTTTGCGCACTCGTTGCAAGGGAAGAGAGTTACATAAATTTTTGCACCCGAAAGCGAACCTGTCGAGCGGTTCAGGATAGCGTTAAGCTCAGCGTGGCAGACGTAAGGGTACTTTGTGTCAAGCTCTTCGCCTGAACGTTCCCACGGCATATCGTCGTCGCAACAGCCCGTCGGCATTCCGTTGTATCCAACCGAGAGAATTTTGTTTTCCTCACTTACGATGCAGGCACCGACCTGGGTGTTGTTGTCCTTGCTTCGTCCTGCCGAGAACTTGGCGATGCCCATAAAATACTCATCCCATGAAAGATAGTCTGTACGCTTCATAATGCTTCCTCCCTATATACATATATGGTATGGGAACATTATATCACAGCCATTATATAAAATCAAGCGGTCAGGAGTTGTGGTAGGTGTATACCTTTCCGGTGAGCATATTTACAAAAATCTTCTGTTCTTCACGGCAGTAGGCATTTTCGTAATTTGATTCCGGGGTATCCTCTATTCTGAAGCACCAGTACGGTTCAACTACAGATGAATCGACAACCGAAACCTCCAGCCCCTCCAGGCCTTCCTCGTCGAGTGTTATCGTCTTAAGCTTGTCAGCTATAACGTATTCAATTGAAACCTCCTCGATGATGTGCTTGTACAGAGGAGCGTAGTAGTCGGCGAGTAGCTCTGTTGCCTCGGAAAGTGTGATGTAGCCGTTTTCGATTTTCTTCTCTTCAATAAGGTCTGCACCCGTGCATCTGCATACAGCTCCTATAACATCGGGCTCTGTTATAAGCATATATACGCAGTGACTGTTGAGTTTTATATTGCTGTCTTCGATAAGTTGTCCGGTAACAGATGAGTCGTGTAAAGGAACATCATTCTTGTATGCCGAAAATTCTACTCTGAATGCATGCCCCTGCATATCGTCACGTTCAAACACGATAACTCTTGTCGGTTTATACTCAAGACTGTCGAGGTAAGGCGTGAGCTTGTCCATCATATCGACACACAAGGCGAGAGCCTGCTGCATGGTGTACGGCTCTGTGCCCATTTCATAAGCTCTGTCGGAAAGAGGCTCGGCATCATCAAGACGACTTATATCAACCGGCTTTCCCGTCATTGAGGAATGCGCAACAGTTGAGGTCTTGTAGGCTATGAAGCTGTTATCTGAGCTGAGCCTTACGTTGTAGCTGTCATTATCCTTGCTTTCGCTAAGACTGCCTTCAAAGCCTCCCGATATAAAATCCTCAAAGCTTATTTTTGTACTTTTGAAAAGGTCGCCGAATACAATTTCTGCGATTTCAGGGAGCTTTTGCTCGATATCCTCACGGGTGTTAACTTCCTGATTGACCTTGAAGGTTGACAGTGCTTCGACATCGGGAATCTTTATAAGGGTACCTGATGTTGAAAAGCCAAAATTTTCGCTTTCAATCTGAGGCAGTGTGTTGTCTGCCATTACTTCCGACCAGCTTGTTTCAGGGGCTTTTTTGTCCTCCCGATTGAGAAGCACCGCAGCTGTCGCACCACCTGCAATTACTACAGCAAGCAGACAGCTAAGCCCTATAACGAGTTTCTTTTGCCTTTTCTTCATAGCCATATTTTTTCCTCCTTTATGCGGATAAATTCCCTTTTTGTGGGCTTCTGTTAAGTAAGAGTTGAGTACGGACGGTATAGTTGCGGGTGGGATTGTAAACTTTTTGTGAACAAAGTGAAAGGTAACGTTTACACCGGAATATAAAACGTTTTCTTGAGTTTTTGAAGGGAAATGGGGGCTTGAAATTTAAGTAAAGATGTGGTTTAATAGAATCAGCGGAATGCAAAAATTATAAACCTATCTCAGGGTAGGATTTTTATTTGTTTTGAAAGGTGGATTTTTATGTGCGCAAAAGTAGTTAACGGACAGTCTATCCCTAACATGCCTTGGCAGGACAGACCTGAAGGATGCAAGGACATCGTTTGGAGATACACCGAAAACCCAATTATTCCAAGAGACCTTATCTCTTGCTCTAACTCAATCTTCAACTCCGCAGTTGTTCCTTTCGAGGGCAAGTTCGCAGGCGTTTTCCGTTGCGATGACAAGCAGAGAAACATGGAGCTTCACGCTGGTTTCTCCGATGACGGTATTCACTGGAACATCAACGAGGAGAGAATTCAGTTTGTACAGGCTGACAAGTCCACAGAGGACGTAAACGCTTGGGGCTACGGCTATGACCCAAGAGTTTGCTGGATTGAAGACAGATACTGGGTAACCTGGTGCAACGCTTACGGCTGGAAGCCTACAATCGGCGTTGGCTATACATATGACTTCAAGACATTCTATCAGTGCGAAAACGCATTCCTTCCATTCAACAGAAACGGTGTTCTCTTCCCAAGAAAGATTGACGGCAAGTACCTTATGTTCTCCCGTCCTTCTGACTCAGGACACACACCTTTCGGCGATATGTACATCTCTCAGTCACCTGATATGAAGTACTGGGGTGAGCACAGACACGTTATGGGCCCACTCAGAAGCTGGGAGTCCAAGAAGATTGGTGCAGGCCCAATTCCGATTGAAACAGACAAGGGCTGGCTCTGCTTCTACCACGGCGTTCTCGAAAGCTGCAACGGCTTTGTATACTCCTTCTCAGCTTGCATCCTCGACAAGGAGCAGCCATGGAAGGTTAAGTATCGTTGCGCTGAGTACCTCATCAATCCAAGAGAGTACTATGAGTGCGTAGGTGACGTTCAGAACGTTACATTCCCATGCGCTACACTCTGCGACCAGGATACAGGCAGAATTGCTATCTACTACGGCTGTGCTGACACAGTTGTTGGTCTTGCATTCTGCAAGCTCGACGAGGTTGTTGAGTACGTTAAGTCACACTCCTCTATCTAACGATAGATTTCTTTGCAGGACCGCCTTTTTAAGGCGGTCTTGTTTTTTTGTTCTTGACAACTTTTTAATACTATATTATAATATTGTAAGAGATACAGAAAACGTTTGAACTGAACAAAATGAAAAACGAAACGGAGAAAAACTTATGGCAAAGGTTAACCAGAACAAGCTCATAGGTGCATTGATAGTCGGAATAATCACCCTCATCGTGGTTATTGTCATCGTCGTTGTCGCAAAGGAGATTTTCCCGTCGAATGACAGAGAAAGCTCAAAGACAGACCTTGGCACCAATACAAACAGCTTTACCACAACAACTACTACACCGTCGGTTACTACACCGTCACAGAGTGCATCGCAGACGGATAATTCTTCAACCGAAAGCACTTCCCAGACATCTCAGAGCACACAGTCGTCGGTTGAAACAAAGACCATGTATGTTCAGAATTATGTTTATATGAGAACCGGCCCGGGAACTGAAAACGAGATTATCGAAACTCTTTCAAAGGGACTTGAGGTTCAGGTCGTAAAGCTTGAGGACGAGTGGTATGAAATTATCTGGAACGGTATTACCGGATATGTTTACCAGTCTTACCTCGGAGAAGCTCCACCGCCTGTTACACAGGCAACTGTGACAACACCCGCCGCAGCAGAGTAATGAGTATCATACTTACGGACAATATCTATATAGAGGCTTTATATGTATTTATCGGGGGAAACCTTTCTGAAGAAAGTTTATCCCCCGTACCCCCTTACAAAGACTTTTAACATGATTTCAGCCCCATAGGGTACACATCAGGAGAATGTTTTGAAATTTTCAAGACTGTGATAGGTACCCTATGGGGCTGAAATTTTATTACAAAAGTTTTAGGAAAGGAGTTTGAGGAATAACCCTTTTTCAAAAGGGTTTTCCTCAATAGACACACACAAACCTTCTGTATAGATATTGCTCATAGGTATGGTACTCTGGATTTTTGCTTGACAGAAGAGGTCGGGCTGAGCTACAATGTTATTATAGTATGAATGTTAAGGAACGGTGACGATATGAAGCTTATTCCGGAAAATCTTGTCGGCAGGAGAGTTATCCTTGCCTCGAAATCTCCGAGAAGAAAGGAGCTTTTGTCGCTTATTTGCAAGGATTTTGAAATAATGCCTGCCGATATCGACGAGAGCGTGCCTTGCGAAATAGACAGAAAAGATGCCGCAGAATATACCGCAAAACGTAAGTGCCTGGCAATCAGTGAGAAGAAGGAATATTCCGATACGGTGGTTATTGCCTGCGATACGATTGTGCTTGTAGATGACGAAATCCTCGGAAAGCCAAAGGACTATGAGGACGGATTTTCTATGCTAAGAAAGCTCTCGGGCAAGGAGCATAGCGTTATAAGCGGTGTCGCAATCAGCTTTAAAGGGAAAATGATGTCTTTCTCACAGACAAGCAGGGTGAGATTCTTTGACCTTACCGACGAAGAAATAGGTGACTACCTCGATAGCGGCGAGCCTTTCGACAAGGCTGGCGGATACGGTATCCAGGGAATAGGCTCACTCCTGGTCGAAGGCTTCGAGGGGGACTTTTTCAATATCGTCGGACTGCCGATTGCAAGGCTGAGAAAAGAGCTTGCAAGACTTCTTGAGGAGGAATAGAAATGGGACTTTTCAAGAGAAAAACAGATGCCACTCCGTATGATGAGCTTCTTAAGCTCCACGGCAAAAAGCTCTCGTCAGTTGTCGAGAGAAAGGGCGGCGAGGAGATTGTGCTCGGAAAAGAGGGCGCAATTTCGGTAGTCGGTAAGGAGCTGGTTATCGTCTGCAACGCAAAAGAAGTGTTCAGATGCGATACGAAAAACTGTGTCGCCGCAACTCTGATGAGCGGCAACGGCTGCGATATCAAGGGCTTTTCGGACGGCGTTAAAAGGCATATTGTTGCCAACTACTCAAGGCTTAAATAACGGAGGATTACATAAATGAAACTTAAGGAAAAAGCTGTGTGGGCTTGTGATAAGCTCGAGGAGCTGTACCCCGAGGCAATATGCTCGCTCGTCTATTCGGCACCGCATGAGCTTATGATTGCGGGACGGCTTTCGGCTCAGTGCACGGATGCAAGAGTGAACATCGTTACGAAGGAGCTTTTTGCAAAATACAGAAGCATCGAGGATTTCGCAAATGCTGATGTTTCGGATGTCGAAAGAATTGTACAGCCCTGCGGACTCTATAAAACAAAGGCACTTTCGATTGTCACAATGTGCAGGCAGATAATAGAAAACTTCGGCGGAGAAATCCCAGATACCATAGAGGAGCTTACATCCCTTTCAGGTATCGGAAGAAAGACGGCAAATCTTATACTCGGCGATGTGTTCAATAAGCCTGCAGTAGTAACTGATACCCACTGCATACGAATATGCTCAAGGCTCGGACTTTCCAAGGGAACGGAGCCTGCAAAGGTGGAAAGCCAGCTGAGAAAAATCCTGCCGCCCGAGCGCAGCTCCGACTTCTGCCATAGGCTTGTCCTTTTCGGACGTGATATCTGTACAGCTAGAAAAGCACACTGCGAAAAATGCCCGCTTACAGAACACTGCCTGCAAGCAAACAGTAGCAAATAACGGCGATTTTTGTATAATCTGACAGCCCTCATTGTATTGACAATGAGGGCTTTTGAGTGGTATAATGTAAAATGGATATTTATGTGAGGAGGGTATTGTCTGTGAACAATAACGAACGTGAATCAACAATAGACCTTAAAAGAATATTATTTATTCTGCTTGGCAAGAAGTGGATAATTCTTGCTGTGTCAGTAGTTTTCGCAATTGCTATCGGTCTTTATACCGAGATTTGTATCGACGAACAGTTTACATCTGTTGCAATGATGTTTGTACAGAACAAGGACGTAGACGGAGAGAATTCTTCCTCAACCATTTCTTCAAGCGACATGATTGCGTCATCATCACTTGCTAAGGTTTGTCAGGATATCTTTACAAGTGACAGAATGCTCGTGAAGGTAGAGAAGTCACTTACTGAGCTTGGTTACAGCGTTGACAAAAAGCAGCTCAAGAATATGATTACCATTACCTCAACTAATGAAAACCAGGTTATGAATGTAAAAGTAGTGAGTGCTGAGCCTATGCTTTCGCAGGAGATAGCTTCACTCGTTGCTGAGAATGCAAATGATGTTTATAAGGATATCGTAAAGATTGGCTCGGTTGAAATCATTTCCGACGCTACCTATTCTGAGGTTCCTTCATCACCGAATCTCAAGAGAAATATCGCTCTCGGATTTATAATCGGTTTTGTTCTGATGTGTGCTGCAATTATTATTGCTGACCTTCTCGACACGAAGATTAAGCCTCAGGACAACCTTATCGAAATATATGGAATACCGCTTTTTGCGGAGATTATGGACTTTGATTTAGAACTGAAGGGAGGAAACGGATATGAGTACTCAAGCAAAAAGTAAATCTTCAAAGAAGAATACACGTTCACGCAACTCTCTGAGAACATCTGTCGCAGAGGCAAGAAAGCATATCCTCTCCAAGGACACAAAGTTTGTTATCACAGAAGCATATAAGCTGGCAAGAACAAACATTATGTTTGCTCTGTCCACTTCACCTTCAAAGGTTATTACAGTTACCTCGTCAAACCCTGCCGAGGCAAAGACAACTACAACGGTAAACCTCGCAATTACATTTGCAATGACAGGCGCAAAGGTTCTGCTTATCGACGGAGATATGAGAAAGCCTTTCGTTCACAAGCTCTTTGAAAGACTTGACAGAAAGACCGGACTTTCTTCTGTTCTCGGCGGTATGTGTACAGTTGCAGAGGCAATAAGAAGCAACATAAGAGAAAACCTTGATATTATTCCTGCAGGCCCTACTCCGCCAAACCCGGCAGAGCTTCTGGGTTCTGAGAATATGGCAAAGCTTGTAGATGTTCTTTCAGGTCATTATGACTATATCTTTATCGATATGCCGCCTGTAAATGTTGTGTCGGATGCACTTCTTCTGACAAAGGTTTCTGCAGGTATCGTATTCGTAATAAGAGATAATTATACCAAGCACGGCGATGTGCAGAATGCACTCAGCCAGATTCAGCTTGCACAGGGTAAGGTCTTGGGCTTTGTCAAGACTGCCTGCCGTGTAAAGAGCGGTTCGGGCTACTATGGTAAGAACTATAAGTACAACTATAGCTATGGCTCAAACGGCTCACAAGAGGATTGATGATATTTGGATTTTAAGAAAATTGACTACCATTCCCATGTCCTGCCCGGGATTGATGACGGAGCAAAGAACATTGAGGAGAGTGTAAAAATTCTCGATATGATGGCGGATGCGGGGGTAGATGTGCTGTTTTGTACACCGCACTTTTATCCTCATAAGCAAAGCCTTGAGAGATTTTTGGATAAGAGAAACGAAGCGTTTGAAACGCTGAAGCCCTACATAAAACCGCAGCATCCCGAAATAAGACTCGGTGCAGAGGTGCTTTTGTCAAAGAGCCTTTCCAAAGAGGAGCTGGAGCTTTTAAAGCTCGATGGCACCGACTATGTGCTTATCGAAATGCCGTATGTGCATTTTTCTCAGAGCATATATGATTCGCTTTTTGAGGTGGCAGACACTGAAGGCGTAAAGGTGCTTATTGCACACATCGAAAGATATCTTGCAAATAACAGCCTCGATGAGGTTGAAGAGCTTTTCGCCGAGGATAATGCAATCGGACAGATAAACTGTACCTCGCTTCGTAAATTCGGGCTCAGAAGAAACTGCGTAAAGCTTATAAGACATGGCTGTGTCCAGGCACTCGGAAGTGAC
This sequence comes from Oscillospiraceae bacterium, assembly GCA_017848055.1. GTDB lineage: Bacteria > Bacillota > Clostridia > Oscillospirales > Ruminococcaceae > UBA7477. Next base: position 24,877 of record JAGALZ010000031.1, read on the forward strand.
TACCACAGAATCGAGAGAGGCTATGCGCTGCTCGACGAGGGACTTAAGATTCTCCGCAAGAAGCTTAAGGAAAATGAGTTTTCTGCACTTATGCAAAGTTCGCAGATGCTTCTGGAAAACAAGGAAATCGAAGAGGTTATGGCTCTTTAATACGGGGCTTGAAAAATTTAAAAAAGTATGCTACAATGATTTGTAGCGGAAAAATAGTATTATAAAACACGTTGACTGAGAGAGTAGGCTTTCTGATTTGAAGCTTTCAGAGAGTCGCCGTAAAGGATAGTCCTTTGCTGAAAACGGCGATAAGCAGATTAAAGCTGAAGTTCACTCACGAGTGGTCCTGCCGAAAGTGTATTTCACCGGGTAAGCAGGGACGTCAATGCCACGTTACGGCTGCGGAAGTGATGGCTTCTTAAAAGGTGGTAATAAGCAGGATTTTACGGTCTTGTCCTTTTTGAAGGGCAGGACCTTGTTTTTTATCCTGTAATGAATAAAAATATAAGTCCCTCATAACGGGACAGAAAGGTCAGTGAGATATATGGATATGAAAGAACAGCTCAGCCAGATTGAGGTTCTTGCAAAGCAGCAGCTCGAAGAGGCTTCTGATGCTAAGGCTGTTGAGGAGCTGAGAGTCAAGTTCCTCGGCAAAAAGGGCGAAATCACAGCAATCTTAAAGCAGATGGGACAGCTTTCCGCTGAGGAAAGACCTGTCATCGGTCAGCTTGCAAACAAGGTAAGAGCAGATATCGAGGAGGCAATCTCCGAGAGAGCCGCTTCTATCAAGGCTTCCGAGCAGGAAAGACTCATCAAGGAGGAAACCCTCGACGTTACAATGCCGGGTAAGGCTCCTAAGATTGGAAGACTCCACCCGCTCAACAAGACTCTTGAAGAGGTTGAGGAAATATTCCTCGGCATGGGCTTTGAAATCGTTGAAGGCCCTGAGGTCGAAACAGACCACTACTGCTTCGAGGCGCTCAATATGCCAAAGCACCACCCTGCAAGAGATACTCAGGATACATTCTACATCAACGAGAATGTCGTTTTAAGAACTCAGACATCTTCAGTTCAGATCAGAACTATGGAGAACAAGAAGCCACCTATCAGAATCATCTCCCCGGGAAGAGTTTACCGTTCTGATGCCGTTGACGCTACACATTCACCGCTCTTCCACCAGATTGAAGGCCTTGTTATCGACAAGGGCATCACAATGGCAGATTTGAAGGGTACTCTTGAGCTTCTTATGAAGCGTCTTTACGGCGAGGAAACACAGATTAGACTCCGTCCTCACCACTTCCCATACACGGAGCCTTCCGCAGAGGTTGACCTTATGTGCTATAACTGTGGAGGCAAGGGCTGTCCTATGTGCAAGAACGAGGGCTGGATTGAAATCCTCGGTGCAGGTATGGTACACCCTAAGGTGCTCAGAGATTGCGGAATCGACCCTGAAGAGTATTCGGGCTTTGCTTTCGGTATCGGTCTTGAAAGAATTACTATGGGTAACTATGAAATCAAGGATATGCGACTTCTCTATGAGAACGATATGCGATTCTTAGAGCAGTTCTGATTTGTGAGGAGGATATAATAATGGATTTGTCAATGAAATGGCTCGCAGATTATGTTGACTGCGATATGCCTATAAAGGATTTTGTTTCGGGACTTACACTCTCCGGCTCCAAGGTTGAACGTTACGAGGAGGAAGGCAGCGATATTTCAAATGTCGTTGTCGGAAAGCTTCTCTCGGTTGTTCCGCACGAGAACTCCGACCACCTTGTTGTTTGCCAGGTTGAGGTAGGCAAGGACGCACCTATCCAGATTGTAACAGGTGCTCCTAACGTTTCAGCAGGCGACTATGTTCCTGTTGCACTCGACGGCTCAACACTGCCGGGCGGTATTAAGATTAAGAAGGGCAAGCTTCGTGGCGTTGAATCAAACGGTATGCTCTGCTCACTCGGCGAGCTCGGACTTACTCTCCACGACTTCCCGTATGCTATCGAGGACGGAATCTTCCTTCTCGGCGACGACTGTGATAAGACTGTAGGTATGGATATCCACAAGGCTATCGGTCTTGACGATACCTGCGTTGAGTTCGAAATCACTTCGAACAGACCTGACTGTATGTCTGTTATCGGTCTTGCAAGAGAAACTGCCGCTACCTTCGGCAAGAAGGCTGATATCAAGGAGCCTGCTTTCACAGGTGTCGAGGGCAATATAAACGATATGCTCTCGGTTGAGATTTCCAACAAGGAGCTTTGCCCGAGATATATGGCAGGCATCGTAAAGAACGTAAAGATTGAGCCTTCCCCAAGATGGATGAGAGAAAGACTCAGAGCCTGCGGAGTAAGACCTATCAACAACCTTGTTGACATTACAAACTATGTAATGCTCGAGTACGGCCACCCTATGCACGCATTCGATTTAAGATATGTTGAGGGTGCAAAAATCAATATCAGAAACGCTCAGAAGGGCGAGAAGATTATGACTCTCGACGGCGTTGAAAGAGAGCTTTCCGAGGAAATGCTCGTTATCGCTGACGGTGTAAAGCCGGTTGCAGTAGCAGGCGTTATGGGCGGTGAGTTCAGCGGAATTATGGACGACACAAATACAGTAGTATTCGAGTCTGCTTGCTTCGACGGTGCTTCCGTAAGAACAACCGCAAAGAAGCTCGGTATGAGAACAGACGCTTCCTCAAGATTTGAAAAGGGACTCAATCCTCAGGGCTGCGTTCCTGCACTTATGAGAGCACTTCAGCTTGTTGAAATGCTCGGCGCAGGTGAGTGTGTGAACACTATCATCGACTGCGATTACTCCGACAAGACACCTGCAGGTGTTGAATTCAGTGCTGAATGGATAAACAAGTTCTTAGGCTCCGACCTCTCCGAAGAAGCTATGGTAAACTACCTCGAAAGCGTTGGCTTCAAGGTTGAAAACGGCATGGCTTATGCTCCTTACTACAGAATCGATATCGAGTGCAAGGCTGATATCGCAGAAGAGGTTGCAAGACTTTATGACTACAACAGCCTTCCTTCAACTATCGTAAGAGGTGTAGCTCAGGCTCAGCTTTCTCCTAAGCAGAAGTTCGAAAGAGAAGTAAAGAGAGCTATGGTTGCACTCGGCTACAACGAGATTACAACCTATTCATTCATCTCACCTAAGTATCTCGACAAGATTTGTCTGCCTGCGGACAGCAAGCTGAGAAACGCAGTTGTTATCACAAACCCACTCGGTGAAGATACAAGTATTATGAGAACAACAGCACTCCCATCAATGTGCGAGATTATCTCAAAGAACTACAATAACAGAAATCCGTATGCTATGCTCTTTGAGCTTGGCAACGAGTATATCCCGGTTGATGGTGAGGTTCTGCCGAATGAGCCTGCAAGACTTACAATCGGTGCATATGACAACTCAGGCTCAGTTGACTTCTTCACACTCAAGGGTGCTGTAGAAGCTGTGCTTGACAGAATCGGACTCTATGACTATGAGGTTGAGGCTGCTTCGGCTGATTGCGGCTTTGACGAAGTATCGGCATTCCATCCGGGCAGAGTCGCTGTCATCAAGAAGGATGAAAAGGCAGTCGCTATCCTCGGTGAGCTTAGCAGACAGACAGCAGAAAACTACGGCGTAAACACCCGTGTATATGCTGCAAAGCTTAATCTCCCTGAAATTATGGAGATGAGCGTAAGCGAGAGAATTTACAAGCCGCTTCCTAAGTATCCTGCCGCAACAAGAGATATCTCTGTTGTATGCGACGACGCAATTCCTGTTGCAAAGCTCGAAAAGGCTATCAAGGGCGCAGTAGGCAAGACACTCGAGAGCATCAAGCTGTTTGACGTGTATAAGGGCAAGCAGGTTGATGAGGGCAAGAAGTCAGTTTCTTACTCAATCGTTATGCGTTCCCACGAGGGTACTCTCACCGATGAGCAGGCTGACGGCGCAATGAAGCGTGTCTTCAAGGCACTCGCTGAGCTCGGCGCAGAGCTTCGTTCGTAAGTATAGGGCTTTCGATTTGTTCATTTTGCATATTTGGGAATAACAAAATATAAAAGTTGCATAAAATTTAAAAAATCGCTTGTTATTTATGTTCAAATAGGATATAATATAAATGAGCAGTTATTTCAAAAGGGGGCGCAAGCTTTATGCATGAACAGACAATGACCTTTAAGATTCGTGATGAAAAGGAAGATGAGCTTAAGAAAAAGCTTATGATAATATATGACGCACTGAAGGAAAAGGGCTATAATCCTATCAATCAGATTGTAGGTTACATTCTCTCTGAGGACCCGACCTACATAACAACCTACAACAACGCAAGAAGCCTTGTACGCCATATCGACAGAGATGAGCTTCTGCACATTCTCGTAAAATCCTATATCGACCTTTAAATCAAAGACAAAACGCTATGCATCAGAAAATGGTGCATAGCGTCTTTAATATTTTGTATGTTTTCCGCCGATAATAATAAAAAATATCGGAGGGAAAACAAAATGAAGATTTTAAAATCAGCACTCGCTCTTGTCGGCATCTTTGCAATGATAGGTTCAGTCGGCGGAAGCAAGGGTGAGGAGCTTATGCAGAAGGCAAAGGACACAGCCCAGGTCGCAGGTGAGGCGATTGTTAAGAGAATTTCGCTCGCCGGCGAAATCGATACTCTTGACAGAACAAAGGTCGGCTATGGCCAGGGCGTTATCAAGGACGACAAGAACCGCCCCGTCGGAGCTACCGATTTCAATGCGAGGTACGGAAATTTCGATGCATTTGCGCTTAAGGAAAACGAGGAGAAAACTATCTACCTCACTTTTGACCAAGGATACGAAAACGGCTATACCGAAAAAATCCTAGACACCCTCAGGGAGAAAAATGTCAAGGCAACCTTCTTCGTCGTCGGTGACTATGTAAAGCGTAATGAAGAGCTTGTAAGACGTATGATTGACGAGGGGCATACAATCGGCAACCATTCAATGTCGCATTATTCAATGCCGACACTCTCGCTTGCTCAGTGCCAGGACGAAATCACATCTTTGCATGACTATGTACGAGATAAGTTTCAGTATGAAATGACACTCTTCCGCCCGCCTATGGGTGAGTTCTCGGAGTGGTCGCTCGGGGTTACAAAGGAGTGCGGATACGAAACAATGCTCTGGAGCTTTGCCTACTACGATTGGGTGACAGATGACCAGCCCGAGCCGTCGCAGGCTCTTGATAAGCTCGTATCTGCTGCACATGACGGTGCGGTGTATCTTCTGCACTCGGTTTCATCTACAAACGCTCAGATTCTTGGGGATTTTATAGATGAGATGCGTGAAAAGGGTTATAAATTCGGATAGAGTAAATAAAAATTACCAAAACTATTGACAAATGTTAAAAATACTGATATAATACGGTAAGAAGCAAGGGAAACTCCCTTGCAAAAGCTTTTTTGACTATATGGAGGTTAGAATAATGACCAAGCTTTCAAAGAGAGTGCTTGCTCTTACCGTTTCAGTTATCCTTTCTTCAACTGCTCTTCTCGGCGGTTGCGGCAGCGTTGAGGGTGACTACGAGGATACAGCAGGCGAAAAGAAGACTATAAAAGAAAATATTTCGACAGTTTTTTCTTCTGCATCAAACGCAGGTGAAACAATTACAAGTGCCCTTTCCGGCGAAACAGATACAGCATATTCCGCTGAGCTTACAGTAGATTTCGGCAAGGCTCTTACAAAGGACGCAGGTATGGACCTTGATACTATCACAATTTCCTCTGATTCCAAAATCAAGAACGGAAATGCCCAGACAGTTATCAAGGGTAAGTACGGCAAGGATACACTTGCAACAGCCGACATCGTAAGAGATAAGGAGACGGGCAATATCTATATCGGTATTCCTGAGCTTTCTCCTGCTTATATGATGGTAACAGGCGACTTTGTTGAGCAGCAGGCAAACGGACTTCTCGACCAGATTGAAGGCTCTGTTGATATTTCTACAGACCTGACAGTCGGCGGCGAGCAGTTTATGTCTACTGATAATCTTCCTGAGATTTCTGAGGAAGACCTCGACAAGATGTTCGATACATACTATAATATCGTACTCGACAGCTTCTCGGAGCCTACAGCAAACGGCACAGTAAGCGGCGATATCGATGATGTTGAGTATAAGTTTGACAAGAAGACACTTACTGTTACAAACCAGGAAATTGCAGATATGCTCAAGAAGCTTGCAGAAACTGCAAAGAACGACGAGGTTATTCTCGACCTCATCGAGCAGTATGGTGCAGCTGAAGGAGTTACAGTAGAAGACTTCCAGGCATCAATCGACCAGGCACTCGGCGAGATGCAGAATGCCGAGGTTCAGGACGCTTCCGCTGACATTGACCTTTACTACCAGGATGATGAGATTTCCGGTTTTGCAATGACTATGGACGGCATGAAGGTGGAAATGTTCTGCTATATGACAGACAGTGAGCTTTGTGCTGCTGTTAATATGACAAACTCTGCAGAAGAAGCACAGGACATGAAGATGACTCTCAGTGCCGAAACTGACGGTTATATGACAGACCTTACTGCTAAGCTCGATATGGGCGAGGAAGGCTATATGACTTTTGAGGTTGAAGACTTCAAGGTTGTTGATGAAGAAACTGGCGCATTCAAGGGTACAATGAGATATTCCATGAAGGCTGATGAGATGTCTGCATCTGTTGAGTTTGTGTCAAAGTCAACAGCAAAGAAGACTGACTTCGAAATCACTATGGATGTAGACGGTGAAAACATGATGACCGTTACATTTGTAGGCGAAGAAACAAAGGCTACCGACGTTACAATTCCTTCCGGTCAGGTTTACGACATCTCTGACGAGGCTCAGATGGAAGCTTACGGCGCAACAGTTGACGCTGAAGGCTTTACAAAGAGACTGCAGGAAATCCTCGGCGACGACCTCGGTGCAATGGGTTCTATGGGCGGAATGGGCTCCATGGAAGACTATGAGGACATGATGGGCGACTATGAAGACATGATGGGTGACTACGAGGACTACGAGGATATGCTCGGAGATACCGACCTTATTACATTCTAACAGCTTATGTGAACGCTTCTGCGAATGCAGAGGCGTTCTTTTTGTATAATGTAGATATAACTTACCGAGCTGTTTTGTGCAAGTCTACAAAGTAATTAAAATTTACTTGACAAGTGGGTGCTTTGGTTGTATAATGTAAGTATAGTTTACGAAAGATAATGTTCCTGTGAAAACATTAAGTAAACTAACATCCACCTTAAAAAGCTATCAACATCACTCTCCACTATATTGTTTTGCAGCAGAAACGCCCGACCTTAAATAAGTCGGGTATTTTTGCGTCCGGGGATGTTTGCAGGTATTGATTTATTGAGATAAATATGTTATAATATTGACTTAACGGTTTGCATAATAAATAAAGAAGGCTTTTAAAGCTGTATAAAGAAAGGTGACAGACAATGAGTAAGCTTACAGTAGCGGTAATTTTCGGCGGAAAGTCAAATGAACACGATATTTCGCTTATTTCCGCTTCACACATTATAAACAGTATTCCGAGGGATAAGTATGACGTTATCACTATAGGAATCACCAAGGACGGCAGATGGCTTCGCTTTGAAGGCGAAACCGAAAGCATCAAGAACGGAAGCTGGCTTGACGGAAAGACCACCCCTTGCGTTTTGAGTCCTGACCCTACAGACTGCGGATTTATTAGCATCGACGAAAACGGCAACGCTCAGAAAATCAAGGTCGACTGCGTTTTCCCTGCACTTCACGGAAAGAACGGCGAGGACGGCTCTATCCAGGGACTTTTCCAGCTGTCGCAGATTCCGTATGTAGGCTGTGATATGATTTCCTCTGCCTGCTGCATGGACAAGGAATTTACCCACAGAATCTTAGAAAGCTGCGGCGTTAAGATGGCAAAGTGGGTTTCGGTAAGACAGAATGATGTAAAGGCACTTGATGAGAAGCTTTCCGAAATCGAGGCAAAGCTTCAGTATCCGCTCTTCATTAAGCCGTCACGTTCAGGCTCGTCGGTTGGCATTTCAAAAGCATACAACACAGAGCAGCTCAGACAGGGCATCATGAGCGCATTCGAGCATGACTCAAAGCTCGTTGTTGAGCAGGGACTTTTCGGTATCGAGTGCGAGTGCGCCGTTATGGGCAACGATGAGCTGATAGTTTCGACTATCGGTGAAATTGCACCTGCGAATGACTTTTATGACTTTGAGTCAAAATATAACGACCCTACAGAACAGACCTTTATCCCTGCAAGATTTTCAGAGGAGAAAATCGAGGAGATAAGAAAAACGGCTGAGAAATCCTACAGAGGAATCGGTTGCGAGGGACTTTCAAGAGTTGACTTTTTCCTCACAGACGACGGCGAGGTTGTACTCAACGAGATTAACACACTTCCGGGTCACACTCCTATCAGTATGTATCCTAAGCTTATGGAGTATGCAGGAATTGATGCGGCTGAGGAAATGGACAGACTCATTACTTTAGCATTGAAGCGTGAGGGAAGATAAGACACAAATTTTACCTGCGGGGTGAATTATTTGAACAACAATCCTATCGGAGTTTTTGATTCGGGAGTAGGCGGACTTACCTGCTTAAAGGAGCTAAGAAAGCTTTTGCCGAACGAGGATATTATATACCTGGGCGACACTGCAAGAGTGCCTTACGGAACTAAAAGCCGTGAAACCATTGCAGAGTACGCAATACAGGATATTGCTTTTCTGGAAAAGTACAATGTAAAGATGATACTCATCGCCTGCGGTACCGTTTCGTCGGTGCTTATGACAGAGGATTTGTTTGCCAAGAGCAAAACGAAGCTTTACAGCGGAGTTATCTATCCTGCGGTAAAGAGTGCCTTTGCCGCAACAAGGAATAACCGCATAGGCGTTATCGGTACACCTGCGACAATAAGAAGCGGCTGTTACGGAAAAGCGCTGAGAGAGCTTTGTGCGGATATTAAGGTCGTGGGAAGGGCGTGTCCGCTGTTTGTTCCGCTTGTCGAAAACGGCTATACAGCAAAGGATAACAAGGTAACAAGGCTTGTTGCCGAGGAGTACCTTGAGGTAATGAAAAAGGAAAATGTAGATACGCTTATTATGGGATGTACACACTATCCGCTTCTGAAGGACGTGTTTGCAGATATTTTGGGTGACAAGGTAACACTTATTTCACCGGGTGCCGAGGTTGCAAGATATGCGGCAAAGGTGCTTATGCAGAAAAATCTCCTCACAGACCGACAGACACAGGGACAGTGCAGACTTTTCTGTACAGACAGCGAGGAGCTTTTCTCGGAGAATGTGTCGGCCTTTTTAGGAAGCGACATAAATGCCGAGATTTCAAAGTGCAGTTTATAAAATGATTTTCAAGAAGTGAAAGGTATTATGGAAGAAAAGAAGATTACATTAAAGCTTATAAGCCGCCAGTATGACGGCGAGGAGCAATCTGAGGTCGAGCTTTTCTCAGAGGGTATGCTTTCTATAGCGGACGGCGGATATCAGATTTCGTACAAGGAAACCGATGCCACCGGTTTTTCGGGCGCAACAACAAAGCTCACAGTCCACTCACAGGACAAGGTTACAATGGAAAGAACGGGCAGTGTAAATTCGCAGCTCATTCTTGAAAGGGGCAAGAAGCATCACTGCCACTATGGAACTCCTTACGGCGAGTTTATGGTCGGTGTTACTACAAGCTCTATAAATTCAACCATCGGAGAAAACGGCGGAACGCTTGACTTCAAGTATGTCATTGACATAAATTCAAGCTACGTCGGGGATTATGAAATCAATGTAGATGTTCGTGCCGATTCGTAAGATCGGAGAAAGGTGAAGGAAGAGAAAAATGGACGACAGTCGATTGCCGATTAAGAGAATTATTGATTCTGAAACTGTTATAGGAGAGCTGTCTACTCTCGGAGAGCCGTGTGAGCCGTTTGGTGAGCTTAGCTTTTACAAGATGATTGACGTTTTCTATGACAAGGCGTATGCACTTGAAGAGGAAGGCTGTGAAATGTTTCTGATTGAGGGAATGGACTCTCTTTCGGAGATAAGAGCCGCTGTGTTTGCTTGCAGAAGGCTCGAAAAGCCGATTATGGTAATGCTCGAGGTGAAGGACGAGGAGCAGGATTCCTTAGGCGGAAGGGAGCTTGCGTTCCTTGTGTCACTGCAGGAAATGGGCGTGAGTGCGTTTGGTATAAAGCCATCCGAAAACGGCAGTGCTGCGGATATCGAGCTGCTGTACAGACAGCTTTATCCGTATGCGACAATTCCGTTCTTTGCAAGACTTAAAGCCGGCAAGGTTATGTACAGCGAGATAAGAAGGCTTATGTCACTCGGCGTTGAGTGCTTCGATTGCAGAGAGATAACGGGAGCTGAGCTTGACGTTATGAAAATCGAGGTCGCAAAGGCAGACTTTAAGGCGATGCTTTCTCTCAAAGAGGATATCTCCTTCATTGCCGCTAACGAGCAGCAGGCGTTTTTCCTAAATCCCGAGAACGTCAGCGTGTCACCGCAGATAGATATCGAGTGCGATATGGCGGATGAGCTCGTCGACTTCGAGGACGAAACCTACGATATCATCAGTGTCCTTGTCACAACTCACGACGACGGCTTCAGATTTTCCCAGAACGTCCACTACATAGATTTGCCGATTATGTTCTCGGCAGGCGATACCGAAACACTTGAAATGGCCCTCCAGTATTACCACGGCAGAGCTATTATCGACAGCCAGTGCGGTATCGATAGAAAAGACCTTAAAGAACTCGCTAAAAAATACGGCGCTATTATATACTAACAATATCCGCACAGAGGTATTATGTATTTATCGGGGGAAACCTTTCTGAAGAAAGTTTCTCCCCCGCCCCCCCTGAACTGCCCCAATTTGTACGGACAGTACAAAAAGCACCCCCTATGGTGTAATATTAAATTTTAAGCAACATACTGACTTCGTTTTTCAAGCGGAGTCAGTTTCGTTTTAAGCTGAATTCGCTCATTGTTGTAGAA
>JAGALZ010000032.1 GCA_017848055.1 Oscillospiraceae bacterium
AGGTCTCAGGAAAACAAAATACAGTCGGTGATTATTGAGATGAGGGTCCACCTGTTCCCATTCCGAACACAGAAGTTAAGCTCATCCTCGCCTACGATACTTTGCGGGTGACTGCACGGGAAAATTGGTATCGCCGACACATATTCCTCCATAGCTCAGTCGGTAGAGCACCTGACTGTTAATCAGGGAGTCACTGGTTCAAGTCCAGTTGGGGGAGCCAAAAGCCTTCGTCAATCGACGAGGGCTTTTATATTTTTTAATTGTTGAATATATGAACCTCTCTTGTTGACATTTTCTATTCATCGTGTTATAATACTCACAAGGATGTGATTATATGAAAAAGTTTTCTATGTTCCTCGTCTGTGTAATTGCGCTTTTGTCTCTCACAGGATGTTCTATGCTGTATGATAATTATCAAAATAATGCGATAAATGGCTTTGATGTTAAGTATAGCGAGGTTTTGGATGAAGCTTTTGTAGATACGTATCATTGGGATGGAACAGATGAGGCAAAAAATATAGTGATACCCGAAGAATATAATGACATGAAAATTACTGCATTGGGCGGATATTACGGCAGGGGCGTTCCTTGTGCATTTGGCATAGAACTTCCGGAATCCTATACAGAAACTCTTTGCGACGAAGCGAATCGTTGGACATCTTCTCGTAATTATGAGGATGTTGGAAGCGTTGATACGGTGTACTTGAACTTTAATATACATCTCAGCAAAAATGTTGAAGAAATCACACGTCATTCTTTAGATACTTTTCGTGAGGGCGAATATTTCGATGGTGAGAAATACCATACTAAAATTATAATTGTTCTTTTATACAAGTTTACCTGCGATGAAGATAACGAGACATTTTATGCAAAGGATGGCAAGCTATATTATAGGGAAGATGACAGTGTAGTGTCTGATATTCTGTATTTCGACCATGATTTTGAAAAATAAAGAAATTCAGTTTTTACTCTTTTTTATCTTTGGGTGTCGGTTCCAAAAGCCTTCGTCAATCGACGAGGGCTTTTATATTTGCCCTTTAAGAAAAATATTCTCCTCCGATAAGACAGTATTGACATTTTGACTTATAAACAATATAATCTAAGTGTATATTATACTTGAACGAGGTGTTTTATGGAAAACCATAAGCCTAATATTATAGCCCCCTTGCTCCTGTCATCACTACCGTCGGTGGGGCTTTCGGGCTTTTTTGCACTTGCCGCAATAACAGAGGGCAAAACCCTGATTGAACGTATTTTAGGTATACTTGCAATTATTCTGGGTGTTGCAAATATTGCGTCACTTTTTCTTATACGACATTTCAGAATCGATTACCTGACTGCTTTTTCAAGGTCATTGATGACGTTTTTTGGACTGCTTTTTCTGATACCTGTGTTCGGTCTTTGGGGAGTATCTTTAGGATTGTATATAGGTTTTTCGATTATCTGTGTACTGTACAGTGTCCTGTGTGTTTATATGATTGCAAGGAGAGTAAATAGAACACTCGACGAAGGGCTTATGCAAAAGGTTATCGAGAATAAGCCTGTGCAGAAGGAATACTGCTCTGAACGTATGCAGGTTATCCTTATTACTCTGATAAATCCGCTTATCCCGTTTTTGCCTGTGATAGGGTATCCTTTATTTCTATGCGGATTATTCACAGCATTCTTTCTCAGCTGACGATACTTTGGAGGAAGTTTATTGAAATTGGCTTTCAGTCAGGTTTCTTTCCTAAACATATTAAATATATATCAGCCCCGATGTATGTCGGCTTGTGAGTTTAAGCTCTCTCAGGCCGTGTACTGCAGGGGCATTTTTGTTGCAACAAATTCAGCCTTTTCAACAAAAACAATGTTCAAAGTTTGTTGAAAATCCCCTTTACTTTAGCTTGCAGAATATGGTATGCTATAATTCCATCTCTTGAAAGGACGGGTGATTTTGATGAGCTGTGAATTACATCTTACCTCAGCAGAGCTTTGTGACAGAATAAAAGGAAATTGCGGAGTATATTTTCTTGACGGCAAGACAATGAGCGGAAAAACTGCGTTTGTAATTTCTCTTTGCAATGGTAACGCCAACGCACATATTACAACGGGCGAGAAGCTTATCGAGCGCCTTATTTGCAACACAGACAATTTTGACGCAGTAGCAGAAGAACTTAAGGACTACGGAATTATCTGCGTTGAGGACATCGACTTTTTCGGGGGACGACCTGCGACCGAGCAGGTTCTTGCAGAGCTGTTTGGAAGCCTTTCGGAGCACTCCTCGGTAATAGTCACGGGAATTGAAATTCAGAAAAGAATGAAAAATATGTTTATGGCACTTGGCGGGTTTGAGTATTATAACAAATCATCCGAGGGCTGGACGCTTACAGATTCAAAAGGGGGCAGTATGCTATGATTTTTGCAGATGAAATATCCGAAAGACAAAAATATCGAATAATTGAGATTTTCGGACGTGACAAATTTTTCTATAAGCTGACGCTTGTGCGTATTGCAGGCTGGGAAACGCCGGTGAGCCTTATTTTCGCAAAGGACGGAAAAATAACTTTTCGCTTCAAGAAAACTCTTCTTGACTATCTCACAAAGACAGAAGTGGAGAAGATGGATACAGAAGGTGAGCTTTGCATCCGCTACGCTTTGAAAAAGTACAAGCTTGCGGCGAAAGAATTTTCGGCAACACCGCTTACGCTTTCGGAGCTTAACGAGGCACTTTCGGGCAAGCTTTTTGACAGAGCTTTCCCTGAAGATGCTGAGATGACAATCTTCGACGGCAGCGATTTGTGGTTCCCGATTGAAGAGGACTGCGTGCTTGTAGGACTTTCGGACAGTGTTGACGACGATGGAAACGGTGCGGTGTTCTGCTATGCTGACGGGTCGTTCAGATTCGGCAAGGTCGGCTTTGACGGCAAATTCTATCAGATTGAAAATATGCCGATAGCACCTCGCTGTACAGGAGTATTCAGCTTTGACGGAACAACGGACGGCGAGCCTGCACCTGATTGGATAAACGCAGAAATCAGGGGCGGACACTTCAAATTCACAAGAGATTATGTAAAAAGACCGGATAATCGCTGTTTTTCCTATGATGGAAAAGAGCTTTCCGACCGCACAATCCACCACAAGAACATTGCGCTTTTGAATGATATCATAAAGCTTCTTTACAAGCCGAATCGTGAGGGAAGCGGCTTTCCGAGAACAAAAATCGTTGTGTCAGAGAATTTTGACAAGTTCCCGATTAGCGACGTAGAGAGGGTTGCGGCTGCAAATCTTGCTATAAACGGCGCACTCAGTCAGGTTGCAATGAGCAGATTTCTGAGAATTAAAAGCATAATCGAAAAAGCAGGACTTGGCGACAGCTTTGAAAAGCCAATGCGCAATATTTTAAGCCTCAGCGAAGCAAAGGAATTCAGGAGCAGAGCGGGAGCATTCTGCTCAAAGGAGCTTATTCTTGCACTTGAAAAAATGAGCAGGGAGAAAAGCTCTGACGAGCTTGCAGCGGTTTTGTGCGACGAGGCTCTGTTGAGGCAGACGATTACAAAATAAGAGATTCAGAAAGGAGAAAATAATGATATACATTACAGGCGACACCCACGGCGATAAAGCGAGATTTATCGAAAACAATATTGGCGACGACAGCTGGACTGAGCAGGATTACCTTATAATATGCGGCGATTTCGGGTATATTTTCCTGAATGATGCCTACGAGAAAAGTGTGCTTGAAATATTGAAGCAAAAGCCATACACGATTTGCTTCTGTGACGGAAATCATGAGAATTTCCCCGCAATATTTTCATATCCGCAGGAGCAGTGGAATGGCGGAAAAATCCATCGCATTGCCCCTAATATCATACATCTTATGCGTGGGCAGGTGTTCGACATAGAGGGGAAGAAAATCTTCACCATGGGCGGAGCCTACAGCATTGACAAGCACCTGCGAAAAACAGGCTATGACCACTGGGACGAGGAGCTTCCGACAATGGAAGAATACGACGAGGCAAGAGAGAATCTTGCGAAGAATCAGAACCGGGTGGATATCGTGATTACCCATACCGCACCAACAACTGCAATAAACCTTCTCGGTGCGTCGGGTACACCCGAAGAGCAGAGCCTCGCAAGCTTCCTTGATTATCTTATGCATAACCTGAGCTATGACAAGTGGTATTTCGGACACTGGCATGTGGACAAAGCGGTAACAGACAAGCTGACGGCGGTGTACTACAGAGTTTATTGCGTGGAGTAATATCTTCACGCATAATGACTCTCACGGGCGAAAATGGTTGTTTGTTTGTGAATATTTAAACAAGGTTTACAGAGAATTCATAAATTTGGTTGACATTGCATATAATATATGCTATAATTCATTCAGCACAGCGTGTGCTGAACACACGGTATAAGATAAAGAAGGTGCTTTAATGACACAGAAAAAGCCTGACCTTATCTATGATGAGGTTTCGGAGGAAATCGTGTCGGTTGCCGAAAATCTTGCGAGGCAAGAGGGCGTTAAAAACATAACGGTGAGGCAGATTCTCACCCAAATGGGAGTTACTAACAGGGTATTTTACAATAGATTTCACAACCTTGACGAGGTGCTCGAAATCATCTATCGCAAGGCAGTCGTAAAAATGCGTGAAAGTCTGAAATCTGAGTACGACATGAGGACGCACTTTTATGAGTATGTAATGGATGTTTCGGTGAGAGTTCTTAAAATGACCTACCTCGTAAAGAGTCAGTTCAGCCAGTATATGTTTGAATTCGATTCTGAAAATGACTCCAACCGCATATGGTGGACTGACAGGATAAAAGAAATAATCGAGGTCGCAAAGCAGACAAATCAGCTTCGTGAAGTCGATTCAGAGAAGCTCAGCTACGCAATCTGGTGCTTTCTGCGTGGATATAATGCCGACGCTGTAAGAAGAAAGCTCTCGGTTGAGGAGGCTGTTGACAGCTTCAAGTTCGGGCTTAATTGTCTTTTCGACGGATTAAGACCTGAAAAATAACTTATAATTTAAGACAGGGCATTGTTCCTGTTTTAAATATCTCAGCACACTGTGTGCTGAGCCTCGCGGCAATCGCCCTGTTTTAGGCGTTTGCTTGATATTTATTTCAGCACACTGTGTGCTGAGCGGTTTGCGGGGCAGACTATTATTATAAAGCTTTGAAGAAAGGAGGCTTATGTATGTCAATAAGGTTTTTGGGGACCGGATGTTATCTTCCGCCGAAGGTCGTTACAAACGATGACCTTGCAAAGCTCGTTGATACCTCTGACGAATGGATAACCCAGCGTGTAGGAGTAAAGGAAAGACGAGTTTCCGTAAACGAAACAACAGCTGATATGGCGACGAAGGCGGCATTAGCGGCACTCGAAAAATCGGGACTTGAAGCTTGCGATATTGACCTTATAATCGTCGGCACTATCACATCGGACACACTTTGTCCGTCGGTTGCCGCAACAGTTCAGAGAAACATCGGCTCTCAGGGCATAGCGTTTGATATAAGCTCTGCCTGCAGCGGATTTATGTTTTCACTTGAAACTGCGGTTGCGTACATCGAAAGAGGAGTTGCAAAGAACGCTCTTGTAATCGGTGCTGAAAGACTCAGCAAGATTTTGGACTACACCGACAGAAGCACCTGCGTTATTTTCGGCGATGGTGCCGGTGCGGCAGTTGTCACAAAGGGCGAAAACTATCTCTCATCCACAATGTACACAAGCGGAAATGATGAGGTGCTTTACATTCCCGATAACGTAGGACTCTCACCGTTCTATGAGGGTGAGGAGCAAAAGCGCTGTGTTCACATGGACGGTCAGGAAACCTTTAAATTCGCAGTCAACAGAATCACTCAGGATATCAAGACAGCGGCAGAAAAGGCAAACATCGCTCTTGGCGATATCGACCACGTTGTTCTGCACCAGGCAAATATCCGTATTCTGGAGTTTGCTTCAAAAAGACTCAAGATTCCGTTTGACAGATTCTTTATTAACATCGACAAATGCGCAAATACATCAGCAGCGAGCGTTCCGATTGCTCTTGCAGGTCTTGACGCTTCGGGAAAACTTAAGCGTGGCGACATTGTTGCACTCTCGGCATTCGGCGGCGGTTTATCAAGCGCTGCTTGTATTATAAAATGGTAAACAACAGGTATTAAAACAAACATCAAAAAATTATTTGGAGGAATTTATTATGACACTCGAAAAGGTAATCGCACTCTTAGCAGCACATCTCGAAATGGACGAAAGCGAAATCACAAAGGACACAACATTTGAAGACCTCGGCGTTGACTCTCTCGACACTGTTGAAATCATGATGGAAATGGAAGATGAGTTCGGCGTTGAAATCAAGCCACAGGAAGCAGGCAAGTCTGTTGCTGACCTCGTAGCTTACATCGATTCCAAGCTCTAATAAGCGGTAAGCAGAATGATTCACACAAGTATCTGCGAAATGCTCGGTATTACCTATCCGATTTTCCAGGGCGGTATGGCGCACATCTCTGATGCAACACTTGCCGCAGCCGTTTCCAATGCGGGCGGTCTGGGAATAATCTCGGCCGCAAGCGGCAATATCGAGCAAATCGAAAAGGAAATTGACAAGGCTTTTGCTCTCACAGATAAGCCCTTCGGCGTAAACATTATGCTCAGAGGCGACAATATTGATGAGATTGCAGAGCTTCTAGTCAGAAAGAAGGTTGCCGTTGTAACAACAGGTGCAGGCAACCCCGATAAGTATATTCCTATGTGGAAGGAAGCAGGAATCAAGGTTATTCCGGTTGTTCCTTCGGCAGCACTTGCAAAGCTCTGCGCAAGAAGCGGAGCTGATGCTGTTATCGCTGAGGGCGGAGAGTCGGGCGGTCATGTTGGTGATATCACTACAATGGCGCTCATTCCGCAGGTCTGCGACGCTGTTTCTATTCCCGTAATCGCCGCAGGCGGTATTGCCGACGGCAGAGGAGTTGCCGCAGCATTTATGCTCGGTGCTCAGGGCGTTCAGCTCGGAACAAGATTCTTGGTTGCCGAGGAATGCAACATCAGCCGTGTCTATAAGGACAAGGTTTTAAAGGCATCCGATACAGCTACCATTATGACCGGCAAGCGTCTGGGACATCCCGTTAGAAGCCTCAAGTCACCATTCTCGAGAGCCTACGCAAAGGCTGAGTATTCCTCTATTTCAGACGAGGAGCTCGAGCAGATGGCAGTCGGCACATTAAGAGCCGCTGTTGTTGACGGCGACGAAAAGAGAGGTTGTTTCCTTGCAGGTCAGATTTCGGGCATGGTAAACAAGGAGCAGTCGGTAAAGGAAATGATTGAAGAAATCTTTGCACAGACTGAAGATATTTTGAATGGAGCAAACAGATGGGTAAGATAGCATTTGTATTTTCAGGTCAGGGAGCACAGTTTGCAGGAATGGGAAAGCCGTTTTATGATGGCGTTTCAGCTGCAAAGGAGCTTTTTGAAAACGCAGAAAAGATAAGGGAAGGCACTGTAAATCAGTGCTTCGAGGGCACTGCCGAGGAGCTCAGGCTTACTCAGAACACCCAGCCTTGCCTTTACTTAGCATCACTTGCAGGGGCTATTGCCCTTGAGGAAAACGGTATATCCGCAGACGGCGTTGCAGGCTTTTCGCTCGGCGAAATTGCGGCGCTTGCATACTCGGGCGCATACTCATATCTCGACGGCTTTAAGATTGTTTCAAAGCGTGGCGAGCTTATGGGCAAGGCGGCAGGTGAGGCGGATACCTCAATGGCGGCAATTCTAAAGCTTGATGCTCAGACAGTAAGCGAAGCGACAAAGGAATTTGAGTCGCTTTATGCCGTAAACTTCAACTGCCCGGGACAAACGGTAGTTTCGGGACTCAAAACATCAGTTGACGCATTTTCTCTTAAGGTAAAGGAAATGGGCGGCAGAGCTATGCCACTTGCAGTTTCGGCAGCGTTCCATTCTCCGTTTATGAAGGATGCGGCGCAAGCCTTCGAGAGGGAGCTTGAGGCATATACATTCTCGGATACAAAAATCCCCGTATACTCAAACTTCACAGCAAAGCCTTATGAGGGAAATATCCCTTCAATGCTCGCAAGTCAGATGCAAAGCCCCGTAAGATGGCAGGAAATCGTGGAAAATATGATTGCTGAGGGCTTTACTGATTTTATCGAGCTTGGCGCAGGAAAGACTCTCTGCGGACTTATCTCGAAGATTTCAAAGGAAGTAAGAGTATATGCAGTTTCCGATATGGAAACACTTATGCAGACTGTAAAGGCGGTGAAGGAAAATGCTTAGCGGTAAGGTAGCACTCGTAACGGGAGCAAGCCGTGGAATCGGTGCGGCAGTAGCAAGGAAGCTCGCATCTCAGGGTGCAGCGGTTGCTGTAATCTATTGCGGAAATACCGAGGCGGCAAACGCAGTTGTCGAGGAAATAACAGCAACATACGGCGTGAATGCCAAAGCGTATCAGTGTGACGTTGCATCACTCGAGCAGTGTTCGCAGGTCGCAAAGCAGGTTTCCTCAGAGCTTGGCGCTATTGATATTTTAGTAAATAACGCAGGCGTTACAAGAGATAATCTCCTTGCACTTATGAGCGAGGATGAGTTTGATAAGGTTATCGACACAAATCTCAAGGGCGCATTTAATATGACGAAGGCGTGTGTCCGTGGCTTCATTAAAAAGAAGCAGGGCAGGATTATAAACATCTCTTCCGTTTCGGGACTTTCGGGCATTGCAGGTCAGTCCAATTACTCAGCTTCAAAGGCTGGCGTAATCGGACTTACAAAGGCGGTAGCAAAGGAACTTGCCTCAAAGAATGTAACCTGCAATGCGATTGCTCCCGGTTTTATTGAAACGGATATGACAAAGGGACTCGATGCCGAGAGCTTTGTCAAGGCAATTCCGCTTTCCCGTCTGGGAAAGCCTGAGGACATTGCATCACTTGCCGCATTTTTAGCAAGTGACAGCGCTTCCTACATTACCGGTGAGGTAATAAGAGTAGACGGCGGACTTGCAATGTAGCATTTTTAAAACTGCGAAAGGAGCAGACAGATATAATGAAACGAGCAGTAATTACAGGTATCGGTGCAATTACCCCTGTAGGTAACGACGTTAATTCCTTCTGGGAAAGCCTCAAGGCAGGAAAAAACGGCATCGACAATATTACCAGATTTGATACATCAGCACTCAGAGTAAAGCTTGCTGCTGAGGTTAAGGATTTTGACCCTTCTCTTTATATGGACAAGGCTGAAATCCGCAAGAACGACAAGTTCGTTCAGTACGCTATGGCTGCAGCCTGCCAGGCAATGCAGGACAGCGACATCGACGGCAAGGTTGACTCATCAAGACTCGGCGTTTATTTCGGCTCGGGTATCGGTGGCTTTGACACCTTTATCTCAGAGCATAATAACCTTCTTAACAAGGGTGCGTCGAGAGTTTCCCCGCTTTTTATTCCTAAGATGATTCCGAATATGGCGGCAGGAAGCATTGCTATAAGATTCAAGGCAAACGGCCCTTGTATCTCTGTTGCTACAGCTTGCGCTACAGGTACAACAGCTATCGGCGAGGCTTACAGAGCAATCATGGGCGGCTATGCTGACGCAATTATCGCAGGCGGCGTTGATGCGGCAATCACCGAGCTTTCCATTGCAGCTTTCCAGAACTGTATGGCACTTTGCGAGAGCGAGGACAAGAACGCAGCATCTATTCCGTTTGATAAGAGAAGAGCAGGCTTTGTAATGGGCGAGGGTGCAGGAGCTCTCATCGTCGAGGAATACGAGCACGCTGTAAAGAGAGGCGCAAAGATTTACGCAGAGGTTGTCGGCTACGGAAGCACCTGTGACGCACACCACGTTACAGCTCCGGACCCTGAGGCAAAGTACTCTGCAAAGGCTATTGCTGACTGCATAGGCGATATGGACGTAGACACAAAGAACATCTACTTCAACGCTCACGGTACCAGCACACCTATGAACGACAAGACCGAAACACAGGCACTCAAGAATGTGTTCGGCGACAAGGCTTACGATATCAATTTAAGCTCAACAAAGTCAATGACAGGTCACCTTCTCGGTGCGGCAGGTGCTATCGAGGCTATCGCTTCTATTATGGCACTTCGTGAGGGAATTGTTCCTCCGACAATCAACTACCGTGAGGCTGACGAGCTGTGCGACATCAACTGCACACCGAACGAGGCAAAGAACGCAGACATTAAGCTCGCACTCTCTGCATCGCTCGGCTTCGGCGGACACAATGCCTGCATAGGCTTTGCAAAGGTGTAAGGGTATGAATATTGAAGAAATAAAGCAGATTTTACCGCATAGAGATGATATGCTTCTTATCGACGAGGCGCAGGTAGTAGACGGCAAGGCTATGGGAAAAAAGCTCATAAATGGCGACGAATTCTTCCTCCGTGGACATTTCCCTGAAAATCCCGTAGTGCCGGGAGTAATTCTGTGCGAGATAATGGCGCAGTCGGTCTGTGTGCTTTTGTCGGACAAGATGGGAAAGGACGTTTTGCCGTTCTTCACAGGTCTTGACAAGGTGAAGTTCCGCAATCCCGTGAAGCCGGGCGACCTTTTTGAAACCACCTGCGAAATCACAAAGGAAAGAGAGCCTTTCTATTTTGCAAAGGGCGAGGGCAGGGTAAACGGAAAGCTCTGCGTTTCGGCTGAATTTTCCTTTGCGATTACAAAGAAGCAGTAAGGAGGCAGACTTTATATGAACATAATTGAATTACTCGGCTTTGGCAAAACCAAGCCTGCTCCTGCTGTATGCAAAAAGTGCGGCAAGGAAACCGACGGCATAGAGCTTTTAGAAAACGCAATGATTTGCCCTCACTGCGACACCTATATGAGAATGGGTGCAATGGAAAGAATTGCACTCATTGCAGACAAGGGTACATTCACAGAGCTTTTTGCAAAGGTCAAGGAAACAAATCCAATCGACTTCCCAGGCTACGAGGCAAAGCTCAAGGAAGCAAAAAAGCAGAGCAACCTCTCGGAGGCTGTTGTCTGCGGAACATGCGAGATTGAGAGCCAGCCTTGTGCAATTTTCGTTATGGACTCAAAGTTTATGATGGGAAGCATGGGCACAGTAGTCGGTGAAAAGATTACAAGCCTTTTCGAGGAGGCAACCAGGAAGGGACTCCCCGTTATCGGCTTTACAACCTCGGGTGGTGCAAGAATGCAGGAGGGAATTTTCTCCCTTATGCAGATGGCAAAGGTCAGCGGTGCTGCAAAGAGGCACTCTGACTCAAAGAATCTTTATGTAACAGTTCTTACCGACCCTACAACGGGCGGTGTTACCGCAAGCTTTGCAATGCAGGGCGATATAATTATTGCAGAGCCTAACGCACTCGTTGGCTTTGCAGGCGCAAGAGTAATCCAGCAGACAACGGGCGAGAAGCTCCCTGAGGGCTTCCAGCGCTCGGAGTTCCTTCTCGAGCACGGCTTTGTTGACGTGATTGAGGACAGAAGAAGACTTCGCTACACTCTTGCAAACATCCTCAGAATGCACTCATCAAAGGGTGCTAAATCCTCGTAAGAAAGGCGGTACACACTATGGCAAAAAAGACTCAGACCGCCTATGACAGGGTACAGGCGGCAAGAAGCTCGGGACGCAATATGGGCGGCTACTACATCAATCGTATGGTTGATAATTTTATCGAGCTTCACGGCGACAGACGCTTCGGCGATGACAGTGCAATTATCGCAGGCATAGGCTTTATAAACAACCAGCCTGTTACTGTTATCGGTATGGAGCGTGGCGAAACTATCGAGGAAAGAATGAAGCGTAATTTCGGCTGTCCGACTCCTGAGGGATACCGTAAGGCTCTCAGGCTTATGAAGGAAGCTGAGAAGTTTGGCCGTCCCGTTATCTGCTTTATTGGTAGTTCGGGAGCATACTGCGGAATTGACGCAGAAAAGAGAGGTCAGGGCGAGGCGATTGCTGAAAACCTCTTTGAAATGATGGGACTCAAGACTCCGATTATTTCGGTAATTGTCGGCGAAGGCGGAAGCGGCGGCGCGCTGGCTCTCGGTGTCGGCGACACGGTCGTTATGCTCGAAAACTCGGTGTATTCGGTTATTTCTCCCGAGGGCTGTGCAAGCATTCTCTGGAAGGATGCAGCAAAGGCACCCGAGGCAGCCGACGCTTTAAGACTTACTTCCTACGACCTTCACTCCTTCGGCGTTATCGACAAGGTAATCGAGGAGCAGAACAGGTCAGCTGAAGAGGTCTGCTCCGAGCTTAAGAAGTTTATTCTCTCTGAGATTTCAAGAATGAAGAGAATTTCGACCGATGAGCTTTTAGCGGCACGTTACGACAAGTTCCGCCGCATCGGCGCTCCAGCCTGATGCTGCCCCAGCCTGACGCTGGGCGTTTGTCACCCCCTCAAAGTGAGCAAGAACTCAAAAATATCATAGCCCCCTCAAGGGGGCTTTATTGTACCCTTGAAGGTGTGCACAGTTTTTGTGTTCCGACGAAGATAAAGTTTGACGAGGGGTGTGCCGAGGACGAGGGGTGTGAGGCTTAAAACGGCACGTCAACAAAAACGTTGAGAGAGTTTCTTGGTAGGTTAATTCCGTTTCGGATTTTAAGAACACCGAAGGTGTTAAATCCGAAACAAGTTCTTCTTTGCAAAGTCTTTCTTCTTGCAAGAAGAAAGCGTGGAGTAAAGAGAATACCTATCGGCAGTAGCGACAACAATTTTTGCAAACAAAAAAGGTACCGAAAAGGCGACCACCCATACAAAAGTATTTAATATGTACCGAAAGGTTGTGTAGGAAAATCCTATGCAGCTTTTCTCTTTTTGTCGTAAACCATACTGTCAGCGACAGCAGTTGCAACTGCGACATTGAAGCGAAAGCAGATGTCAATCTGCTGTGTTATGTGTCCGCTTGACTTATCGGGCGCATATACGACAATTTTTGCCACTCACATTAGCCTCATAAAGTCTCGTAAAAAGCTTGTCCGGTTCGGCAACTCGCTTTTCTGACTGAGCAAGCCTTTTCTTTGGCGATTTTCATTCAAGGGGTTTGGGTTCTCCCGACAAGTTTTTACGTTTGTCTGCGCCGACGATTTGCGGAGAAAATCTGAAAGTGTAAAGACAACCGTTATGCTTGCTGTCAACCTGCGAAGCTCAGCGAGCTTGAATATTTTTTCAAAGATTTCATTTACAAAGCGATACGCTTAACTTTGAAAATATATCTTAGTTGGTGCGTAACGAACTACGGCAGAGTTATCTCCACCTATTTGTGCAACTCTAAGAAAATTATATTTAAACACAACAATGAATATTGCTTTATCGACATATTGGTGGTATAATAAAGAAGAAAGGTGGTGCTTTTGTGAACATTTTGCATATGAAATATGCCGTTGAGATAGCAAGAGTCGGCTCGCTCAGTCAGGCTGCACAGAATTTGATTCTTGCTCAGCCTAATCTTAGTCGGTCAATTAAGGAGCTTGAATCAGAAATCGGCATTAAAATATTTGAACGCAGTACAAAGGGTATGCTTCTTACTCCCGAAGGGGAGGAATTTATCGGCTATGCAAAGGAAATCCTCAATCACATCGACCACGTTGACAAG
>JAGALZ010000033.1 GCA_017848055.1 Oscillospiraceae bacterium
GAAGATTTGAGAAACATAGCAATCATCGCCCACGTTGACCACGGCAAGACAACACTCGTAGACCAGATGCTCAAGCAGAGCGGTACATTCAGGGATAACCAGGCTGTTGACGAAAGAGTAATGGACTCAGGTGATATCGAAAAGGAAAGAGGTATTACAATCCTCGCAAAGAACACCTCTATCGTTTATAAGGATGTCAAGATTAACGTAATCGACACCCCGGGACACGCTGACTTCGGCGGTGAGGTAGAAAGAATCCTCAAGATGG
The DNA here is from genome assembly GCA_017848055.1 of Oscillospiraceae bacterium. Taxonomy (GTDB): domain Bacteria; phylum Bacillota; class Clostridia; order Oscillospirales; family Ruminococcaceae; genus UBA7477. The sequence continues at coordinate 269 of JAGALZ010000033.1, forward strand.
TAAACGGCGTAATTCTCCTTGTTGACGCTGCAGAAGGCCCTATGCCTCAGACAAGATTCGTACTCCAGAAGGCACTCGAGCTTGGCCACAGAGTAATTGTTGTTATCAATAAGATAGATAAGCCCGACTCAAGACTCAATGAGGTCGGCGACGAAGTTTTAGAGCTTCTTATGGACCTCGATGCAACCGATGAGCAGCTCGACAGCCCAATCCTTTACTGCTCAGGCAGAGATGGTACAGCATCACATAACCCAATCAAGCAGGGCGAGGATTTGACAGAGCTGTTTGACGAAATCCTCTCCTATATTCCAGCACCTGAAGTAGATGACGAGGGAGCAATGCAGATGCTCGTTTCCTCTATCGACTATAACGAGTATGTCGGCAGAATTGCTATCGGCAGAATCGAAAGAGGTATGATTAAGGTAAACCAGGATGTTACCGTCGGTGATTTCCACGAAACCAAAAAGCAGTACAGAAGCAAGATTGTTACTATATATCAGATTCAGGGACTCAACCGTGTCCCCGTTGAAACCGCAAAGGCAGGCGATATCGTTTGTATCAGCGGTATCGAGGGTATAACAATCGGCGATACAATCTGTGAGTTCGGAACATTTGAGGCTCTGCCGTTTGTAAAGATAAGCGAGCCGACAGTTGAAATGACCTTCAGCGTAAACGACTCTCCTTTCGCAGGCAGAGAGGGTAAGTTCGTAACATCCCGTCAGCTCCGTGACAGACTCTTCAAGGAGCTTCTCAAGGACGTTTCCTTAAGAGTTTCCGAAACCGATACAACCGATAGCTTCAGAGTGTCGGGAAGAGGTGAAATGCACCTTTCAATCCTCATCGAGAATATGCGTCGTGAAGGCTATGAGCTTGGCGTTTCAACTCCAAGAGTTCTCTATAAAGAAGTAGACGGAGTGCTTTGCGAGCCTATCGAAAGACTCGTAATCGACGTTCCCGAAAACTGCGTAGGCTCTGTAATGGAAAAGCTCGGCTCAAGAAAGGCAGAAATGACTCAGATGACACCTGTCGGAAGCAGAATGCGTCTGGAGTTTCTGATTCCTTCAAGAGGACTTTTTGGCTACAGAAGTGAGTTCCTCACCGATACAAAGGGCGAGGGAATTATGAGCTCGGTATTCTCTAAGTATGAACCGTATAAGGGCGAAATCGCAAGAAGAAAAACAGGCTCACTCGTTGCATTCGAAACCGGCGAGGCTATCACCTACGGACTTTATAACGCACAGGAAAGAGGCGAGCTGTTCATCGGAGCAGGTGTTCCTGTTTACGAAGGAATGGTAGTCGGTGCTTCTCCTAAGCAGGACGACCTCGTTGTTAACGTTTGTAAGAAAAAGCACCTTACAAATACCCGTGCAAGCGGAAGCGACGACGCTTTAAGACTTATCCCGCCGAGAATTTTAAGCCTCGAGGACTGCCTCGAATTTTTGGCAGACGACGAGCTCTTAGAGGTAACTCCTAAGTCAATGCGTATCAGAAAGCGTACACTTTCCAATACCCTTCGTGCAAAGGAAAGAGCTAAGATGTAATTTTTTCAGGTCAGACGTGTTTTGAAAATACGCCTGACCTTGATTTTTCTGCGGTATTATGATACTATATCTAAGGATAAAGCCACGGGAGGTAAGAAAATGAAATTCAGACCATGTATAGATATCCATAACGGAAACGTAAAGCAGATAGTCGGCTCAAGCCTTCAGGGCGATACAGCAAAGGAAAACTTTGTGTCATCAGTCGGCGCCGATTATTACGCAAAGCTTTATAAAAAGTATAACCTCACCGGCGGACATATTATCCTTCTCAATGCCCCCGACAGCGACTATTACGAGGCTGATAAGCTGGAGGCAAAAAAAGCTCTCGACGAGTACCCGGACGCTTTGCAGATAGGCGGTGGAGTAAACGCCGATAACGCAGAGTGGTTTGTGAAAAACGGTGCGTCGCACGTCGTCGTGACCTCTTACGTGTTCAGGGACGGCAAGGTGAATTTTGATAATCTTTCAAAGCTTGTCAATGCCGTTGGCAAGGATAAGCTCGTTTTAGACCTCTCCTGCAAGAAGTACGAGGACGGCTACTATATAGTCACAGACCGCTGGACAAAGAAAACCGAAACCATGGTGAACGAGAAAACACTTTGCGACCTGTCGCAGTATTGCAGTGAGCTTCTCGTCCATGCCGTCGATGTCGAGGGTAAGTGCCAGGGAATAGATAGGGAGCTTGTTTCAATGCTCAAATCAAGCCCCGTCAAGGCAACCTATGCAGGCGGGATTTCCTCACTCGAGGATATAAAGGAGCTATGGGAGTACGGCGAGGGCAAGGTCGATTTCACCGTCGGCTCAGCACTTGATATCTTCGGCGGAAAGCTCTCGTTTGACAAAATCGCCTCGGAATACGCAGAGTAGATTTTAAATATATCGTAAGATACTTCATAAATTTTTCATTGACTTTTCCTTCGTGTGTTGGTATACTGTAATAGGTTGTTACCGTTTTGTAACCGCCCAGTCCAGCATTCGGAGGAAAAAATGCTTAATAAGCTATTTAAAGATAAAGTAAACGGAAATAGTGTAAATATAATAATGGCAACAGCAATGGGAGCAATGTGCGTCGGCGTGCTTATGGGAGGCGCTATGCCTAAGCAGACAAGTGCGCAGGAAGCAGTAGAGCCGATGCCTGAAAAAGAGCCGGTAACATTGCCGACAGCGTATTATTCAACACTGCTGACAGAACCTAAGCCACGAGAAAGCGGTGCGAAGGTTATCGTCGGCTCAGAGCATATCGCAACGGTGTCGCAGGAGGACTTTGCACTTCTCAGAGCCTATCTTGCAGGCAAACTCAACGAGCAGATTACTTCTCAGCATAGCTCAGCGTCGTATTCCGAGGATATCGGATTTGTGCATGGAAGCTATGTAAAGAGCGATTTTTCAGAGCTTGACGAAGTCATCAGCATAATGTTTGATGAGAACGAAAACGGCGAGAATCTCGTCAGCCTCAGCAAGAGCTATGTCACAGAAACCGAGGAAACAATCCCGTTTGAAACGGTCGAGGTTAATAATCCGCTTCTTCCAAAGGGCGAGAGCTTTGTGTCGCAGGAGGGTGAGGACGGAACTCGGGTTACTCTTACTCTTGTAACCGAAACAGACGGCGAAATCGTGGGAACGAGAGTTTTCAGCGAAGCTACGACAAAACAGCCCGTCAATAAGGTAATCGAAATAGGTACCGCCACCTTCAATAACCTTATGTGGCCGGTCGGTGCAGGCGGTGGCTATGTCAGCTCAGACTACGGCTACCGTACCTTCGACGATTCCTTCCATAAGGGACTCGATATCTGCGGAGTTCCCGAGGGCAGTGATATCTATGCAGTGTACGCAGGTACTGTTATAAGGTCAGAGTCCAACAAGAACGGCTACGGCGAGTTCGTCGTTATAGACCACGGCAACGGCTACCATACAGCCTATGCCCATATGTCATCAAGAGATGTGCAGATAGGCGATAAGGTCCTCGCAGGCGACAGAATCGGCGGAATAGGTACAACAGGCCAGTCTACTGGTGTGCATCTGCACTTCGAGGTAAGATACGGCGGAGAGTTCGCAAACCCAAACGACTTTTTAGCGTAAAATAATGCCACAGAATAAAGCGAGCATCTTATAGAAGTATATTATATGGATTTATCGGGGGAAACCTTTCTGAAGAAAGTTTCTCCCCCGAACCCCCTTACAAAGACTTTAGATATGATTTCAGCCCCATAGGGTATGTACCACAAGAACTGATTTGGTTTTCAGTCAAGTGATATCTACCCTATGGGGCTGAAATTTATAACAAAAGTTTTAGGAAAGGAGTTTGAGGAATAACCCTTTTTCAAAAGGGTTTTCCTCAATATGTCCGTGTAATACTTCTATATGATTGCTTACCTTGTTCTGTGGTATTTATACGCCGAAGTATTTTTTAGCGATATCAGCGCTTGCCTTTGCGTCCTTAGCGTAGAAGTCAGCACCGATTTTTTCTGCGTAGTCCTCAGTAAGCACAGCACCGCCGACCATAACTGCGCAGTCAGGCTTTGCCTGCTTTAAAAGCTTTATAGTATTTTCCATAGCACCCAAGGTTGTAGTCATAAGTGCCGACAATCCTACAAGCTTAATGTCACGCTCAACAGCCTCTTTCACTATAACTTCCTCAGGAACATCCTTGCCCAGGTCCAGCACCTCAAAGCCGTAGTTTTCTAAAACTGTACGCACGATGTTTTTGCCTATGTCGTGAATGTCACCCTTAACAGTAGCAATGATGATACTGCCCTTAGGCTCCTGCTGTTTTCTCTCAGACTGGAGCTTTGCCTTGATAACGTCGAAGCAAACGCCGGCCGTGTCAGCCGACAGAATAAGCTGAGGAAGGAATATCTTACCCGACTCAAACTGTGTTCCGATGACGTCAAGTGCAGGGATAAGACGTGTGTTTATAACCTCTTCTGCCTCGAGAGTCTGTAAAAGCTCCGAGGTGATTTTTTTAGCGTCATCCTTAAGCCCCGTCGAAATTGCGTATTCAAGGGTTATTTCCTTTGAAGCTACAGCTTGTGCAGGCACCGCATTATTGTATGCCTCAACGAATTTTGCCGAGCTTCTGTCAATTCCCGAAAGCACCTTGTAAGCCCTTACAACACCAACCATCGAAGCAATGTTCGGGTTGATAATCGGCAGGGTAAGACCGTTCTGAAGTGCCATTGTAAGGAAGGTGTGGTTAATAAGCTCACGGTTAGGCAGACCGAACGAAATGTTCGAAACACCAAGCACCGTCTTAAGCCCTAAGTTTTCCGTAACCATCTTTACTGCAAGAAGAGTCTCCTTCACAGCATCCTGCTCAACGGATGCCGTAAGCGTCAGACAGTCAATGAAAATATCCTCTTTTGGTATTCCCAAAGCCTGCGCACGGGAAAGAATCTTCTTTGCAATTTCAAACCTCTCCTGCGCCTTTTTCGGAATACCGTTCTCGTCAAGAGTAAGTCCGACAACCGCCGCACCGTACTTTTTCACAAGCGGCAGAATTGCCGAAAGGCTCGCTTCCTCGCCGTTTACCGAGTTTATGATAGCCTTTCCGTTGTATACCCTCAGACCTGCCTCTAAAACCTCAGGATTTGTGCTGTCAAGCTGCAAAGGCACATCAGTTACCGACTGAACAGCCTTTACAATCTTCACCATCATTTCCTTCTCGTCAATGTCGGGAAGTCCTACGTTTATATCAAGTATGTCAGCACCGGCCGAAACCTGTTCAATGGCCTGCCTTAAAATGTAGTTTATGTCGCCGTTTCGAAGCGCTTCCTTGAAAAGCTTCTTGCCCGTAGGGTTTATTCTCTCGCCGATGATTCTCGGCTCGGATATTCTTACAAATGTGCTTCCCGAGCAAACGCATGGTGCCGAGTCGTATTCAATTCTCTCAGGCTTTACCTTTTCCGAAAGCTCTCTCAGCTTTGCAATGTACTCAGGAGCCGTTCCGCAGCAGCCACCGATGAGCTTTGCACCCATCTTCATTATAGGCTCCATAAGAGAGCCGAACTGCGATGCGTCAATACCGAACTTGCCCGTAACAGGGTCGGGAAGTCCCGCATTCGGCTTTACAATGACAGGCAGGGTGGTGTTTTGCAGAATCTCTTTTACTACCGGCAAAAGAAGGTCAGGGCCAAGTCCGCAGTTTACGCCGATTGCGTCAACTCCGAGGCTCTGCAGTATCCTTGCCGCACATTCTCCGCTGCAGCCCGTGAACGTTCTGCCGTTTTCTTCAAATGTAAGTGATGCAAGCACAGGAAGCGAAGTGAAATCCTTTGCCGCCAGAACTGCCGCACGAAGCTCGTAAATGTCCGAGAAGGTCTCAAGCCCGATAAGGTCAGCACCTGCCTTTTCGCCTGCTCTTACAATCTTCCCGAAAGCCTCGTAAGCCTCTTCGAAGGTGAAATCCCCCGTAGGCTCCAGAAGCTTTCCCAAAGGCGAAACATCAAGCCCTACGAGTACATCAGTACCCTCGGCCGCCTGCTTCGCAATGCGTATGCCCTCAGAAATTGCCTCTTCAAAGGTGTGTTCACCGCCTTCGAATTTGAACGGAGTTGCATTGAAGGTGTTAGCGTAAATTATGTTACTGCCGGCTTCAATGTAGCTTCTGTGAATGTCTTTTACAAGCTCAGGATGCGTAAAGCAGGAAAGCTCCGCTCTGTCCTCTGCCGTAAAGCCACGCTTGATAAGCTCGGTGCCGAAACCGCCGTCGAGCAGTATATAGTCTTTTTTCAGAAGTGTCTTAAAATCCACAGTGTGAGCCTTCCTTTCTGAATGCACAGCTGTCCTTCATATTGCAGAATGCACAGCCACGTCTTGTCTTTTCTATTTTGCTGTCGCTTACGCCGATAATTCCCGTAATCGACTTTTGCGGCATAAGCATAAAGCTCTCGTTTGCACAAAGTCCGATTTTATTTACCGCACCAAGTGCCTCAATAAGCTTTTTCTGCTCTGATATGTCAAAGCCCTCATACCCCGGAGCATATCTCCAGGTAAGATACCGAGGGGAGTATTTCTCCGCAAGCTCTTCGGAAACCTCGTCGCAGTAGCGTTCTATGTAAGCCCCGGCACAAGCGTCACAAATTATCGCCCTCGTCATGTCGGTAACGCTCAGCCGTCTTATAAGAGCGTCAATGCCGGCGCCCAGCGTAGCTGCGAACAGTATAACCGAGCCACAGCCCGTAAGATGCCCCTTGAGCCTTTCGGACGATATGTCCAGAGGACAGGCATCAACGGCAAATTCCTTTGATATGTATCTCGGCTTTGCATTTCGGGAAATAAGCTCCTCGCACTCTCCGATAAGCCTTACGATTTCCGCTGTCGGCTCATTGCCTCTGTAGCCTAAGTAGCAAAGCTCCAGCGTGCGGTCAATGTACCTGTCTTTCATTACAGCAGGTTTCTTACGCTGTCAGAAATCTTCTTTACAACGTAAGGGTTGTTCATAGCATAAATGTGTATTCCGTCAACACCGTTTGAAATAAGGTCAACAATCTGGTCAACGGCATACGCAATTCCCGCATCAACAAGTGCCTCAGGTCTGCTCTCGTATCTCTGAAGCATCTTTACAAACTTAGGCGGCAGGGAAGCTCCGCACATTGTAACCATTCGCTCAATCTGCTTTTTGTTCGTAACAGGCATGATACCTGCGCAGATAGGTGCCTTTATTCCTGCAATCTGTACCTTCTCGTAGAAGTCGTAGAAAAGCTGATTGTCAAAGAAAAGCTGAGTTATAAGCGACTGAACACCGCAGTCAACCTTGGCCTTTAAGTTTGCAATGTCCTCAACAAGGCTCTTTGCCTCTAGGTGACACTCAGGGTAGCAAGCACCCGATACGCCGAAGTCGCCGTTTTCGTGAATGAACGAAACAAGGTCGGAAGCGTATCTGAAATCATCCTTTACAGGTATGTCAGGTCTTATGTCGCCTCTCAGAGCAAGAATGTTGTCAATGCCCTTTTCCTTGAAATCCTGGAGCTGTACGAGAATGTCCTCACGGCTGTTTCCGACGCAGGTGAGGTGCGCCATAGCTTCAATGCCGTACTCTTTCTTTATCATCGATGCAATCTGACTTGTCTTGTTGTCGTGTGCGTTTCCGCCTGCACCGTAGGTAACGCTTATGTAGTCAGGTCTTAGCGAGCAAAGCTCCTCTAAAACCCCGTAAATTGTCTCAATAGGACTTGTCGGCTTCGGCGGGAAAATCTCAAACGAGAATACCGTCCTGCCCTGTCCGTAAAGTGATGCTATCTTCATACTTTTTACCTCCCTTGTTAAGGATAAAAACTCAATTTATTATATCACGTTTCATTTCTACTTGCAAGCATCTGACTTTTTCAGGCTTTACAATTTTTCATATTTGTGATATAATAACTAAATACACACTACATATTTTAGCGTATTAAACAGAAAAAGAGTGATAGTATGAACTGGACAGCAGTCAAAATATATACCACAACCGAGGGAATCGAGCTTGTTACCTCAAAGCTTATGGACATAGGCATCACAGGCTTTGTTATCGAGGATAAACAGGATTTCGAGGATTTTCTCAATCATAAGGACGGCAACTGGGACTACGTCGATGACGACCTTATGGAGCTTCGGGAATGTGAAACAAACATCACCGTCTACCTTACCGACGATGCCGACGGTGCAGAACAGCTTATGCTCATTAAAAACGAGCTTTCGGCACTCTCTGCGGAAGATACCGAAAATGTGTACGGCAGACTCTGCTGTGAGCTTTCGGGTATCCGTGAGGAAGACTGGGCGAACAACTGGAAAAAGTATTTCAAGCCTATCGAAATCGGCGATAAGCTTCTTGTCAAGCCGTCGTGGGAGCAGGTAAGCGAGAACGAAACAAGAAAGATTCTCGAAATCGACCCCGCAACAAGCTTCGGTACGGGTCAGCATAATACAACAAGACTCTGCCTCGAGCTTCTGGAGAAAAATCTCTCTGATGGCGATAAGCTTCTCGATTTGGGTTGCGGAAGCGGTATCCTTTCAATCGGTGCTATTATTCTCGGTGCCGACAGCGCATACGCTATCGACATTGAGGAAAACGCCGCAGTAATCGCCGCCGAGAACGCACTCAAGAACAATATTTCTCCCGATAAGTATAAGGCTGTCTGCGGAAATATCATCGACAGCGAAAGCGTAAGAGAGGATATCGGCACGGGCTACGACGTGGTTTGTGCAAATATCGTCGCAGATGTGCTTATAGCTATGAGCCCGTATTTTATGAGCTTTCTTAAAAAGGGCGGAAAGCTCGTCGTTTCGGGAATTATCGAAAAACGCCGTGATGAGGTAGTAAGCACTATCGAAGAAAAGGGCTTTACACTCATCGAGCAAAAACAGCTCGGCGACTGGATAGCATGTTCATTCTCGTGCTAATGCACGTACATAAATCGCATAGTATGACAGGTAAAATGAAAGTGAGGTAAAAAATGCATCAGTTATTAGTTGTAATTTTAAAGAAATCGGATATCGTTGATACCCTTATGCAAAGACTTGCAGAGGAGGGCGTAAAGGGTGGCTCTGTTGTCGAAACTACAGGTATGGCAAAGTCCCTCAAGAACGCTTCCGACCTTAATATCATCGACGCTATCAGCGAGCTTTTCGGCTCTGAGCCTGTTGCAAACAGCAAGATGATTATGATTGCTCTCCCCGAGGAAAAGCTCCAGACTGCAAAGGACGTAGTGCATGAGGTCTGCGGCGACCTTACAAAGCCAAACGCAGGCGTTATGTTCGCTCTGCCTATCTCCTTCTCCGAGGGTATCAATTAAGACGTAAATTATACATAAGAAAATCCGTCTTATAAGGTGAATGGATATATAGAAATATATTATATGAATTTATCGGGGCGAAACCTTTCTGAAGAAAGGTTATCCCCCGAGCCCCCTTCCAAAGACTTCTGATACAATTTCAGCCCCATAGGGTAAATATCACAGCAATGAGATTTCAAAGCTTTTTCGTGGTACATACCCTATGGGGCTGAAATTCTATATTAAAAGTTTTAGGAAAGGAGTTTGAGGAATAACCCTTTTTCAAAAGGGTTTTCCTCAATAGGTGCATGTAATACTTCTGTATGACCGCTCACCTTATAGGGCGGATTTTTTATTTTGGAAAATTTTCTTTGCAGCATTCATAGAGCCTGTATCAGCTGAATATAATTAGTTAGCAATCATATTTGCAAAAATCAAATCAGGAGGAAGCTATGGACTTTAAATTGAATCGAGAAATCTTTACAGCGACAGAAACGCAGCTGGATAACAGCTATGAGCAGGCTGTCGAGCAGGATATGCTGCTGCCGGACTATTATCCGGACATTTTCAGAGTTCTGAAGTGCCGTCTTATGCCAAGGATAGTTTCCCACAGCATAAACGGTGATAAGCTCACCTACGAGCTTGTGGCGGTTGTAAAGATTCTGTACCTGAGTGAGGGAAGCAATAAGCTTAATTCTATCGAGCAAAGGCTCACCTTCACAAAATCCTGCGACATCCCGTCAGGACTCAAAAACCCTATGGTAATCGCAACACCCAAAACCGACTACATAAACTGCCGTGTAGTAAATCAGCGTCGACTTGACCTGAGAGGAGCAGTGTCGGTAAGAATCAAGGTAACCGCAGAGAAAGCCAAATCCGCAGTTTGCGACATCAGCGGAGCAGGAATCCAGCTTTATACCGAAGCGGTAACCTACCCGACAAGCAGACTGTATGCCTCAAAGCGTGTCACAATCGTTGAGGAAATGGAGCTTTCCGAAACAAAGCCCCACATCTCCTCAATTATCAGAACCTCTTGCGAGGCACAGGTGGAAGAGCAGAAAATCGTGTCCGGCAAGCTTGTTATCAAGGGCGAAGCTCAGGTGTGTATGCTCTATTCCAGCGAAACGGATAATGACTCAAGCCTTGAAACAATGCGCTTTTCTATCCCGTTTTCTCAGATTTGCGACCTCGAAGGACTCACCGAAGGCTATGAGCTTTTCTGCGATATCATGTCTTGCGGATGCGATATCTTAGTCAAGGGCGAGAGTATGAAAACCATCGAGTGTGAGCTTGTCCTGCTTATGGATGTAAGAGCCGTAAGATACGAAACAAGCGAGCTTGTTACAGATGTGTATTCTACAGCCTATGAGTGTACACCACAGATTTCCCAGGAGAAAATCGAGTGCGTTCCCGTGAAGCTTTCGGAAACACATACCCAGACCGCAACTCTTACCTGCCAGGAAGGTGAGATAAGCTCAGTATGCGATGTGTTCAGTACCGTGTCAGCCGTAAGTGCAAGATACTCACCTGAAAAGAACGCCTTCATAGTAAGCGGAAATATAACATTTACCGCAATCGGCAGAAACGACAGCGGTACTCCTATATACCTTGAAACCGACTGTGCCTTCGAGCATAAAATTGACTCGGAATGTGCAACCGAGGAATGTATCCTTGCACCACGAGTAAGCGTCGCCGCCTGCTCTTATACACTTTCAGGCTCCGACAGCGTCGAAATCAGAACCGAGCTTGCCGTGTCAGGCTATATCACCAAGTTTGTGACAAAAAATCTCGTTACGGCACTCGAGCTTTCGGATACACCCTGCGATAAGTCGGATGTCGGTGCATTGACACTCTATTTTGCAAAAAGCGGTGAAAGAGTATGGGATGTAGCTAAAAAATACTGTATCTCAAAGAATGCCGTAATGAGCGAGAATGACCTCTCCTGCGATACCGTCAGCGAGGACAGAATGCTCCTCATTCCCGATATAGACTAGAACTTACAGAAAGGAACTATTAGCAATGAGTAACGATATCTATAAGGACATTGCAATGCGTACGCAGGGCGATATCTATATCGGCGTTGTAGGCCCCGTCCGTACAGGCAAGTCAACCTTTATAAAGCAGTTTATGGAATCACTCGTTATCCCGAATATAAGCAGTGACTTCCGTCGTGAACGCGCAATCGACGAGCTCCCGCAGTCATCAGGCGGAAAGACGATAATGACCACCGAGCCGAAATTCATCCCTGAGGAAGCCGTGGAAATCGAGCTTAAGGATTCGCTCAGACTCAGCGTCAGAATGATTGACTGCGTCGGATATATTATCCCGAGCGCAATAGGCTATTTTGAAAATGAAGCTCCGAGAATGGTGCAGACACCGTGGTTCGAGGACGAGGTGCCGTTCAATATGGCAGCCGAGGTCGGAACACATAAGGTAATTTCCGAGCACTCAACAATAGGGCTTGTTGTCACTACCGACGGCACTATTACCGACCTTCCAAGAGAAGAATATGCCGAGTGCGAGGAAAAGGTAATCGCAGAGCTTTGCGAGATAAATAAGCCGTTTGTAGTGCTTATGAACTCCACACACCCCGATTCCAAGGAAACAATTTCGCTCTGTGAAAGTCTGTCAAAGAAATATAACGTGTCTGTCATTCCGGTGAACTGCCTGGAGCTTGGCGAGGATGATATCAAGGAAATTCTCACACAGCTTCTTTACGCATTCCCCGTAAAGGAAATCAGTATCAGAATGCCGCACTGGATAGCAGGTCTTGCCAAGGGACACTGGCTCAAGGAAAGCATTTTCGGTAAGGTAAAGGACTGTGCCGATGACGTTATGCATATCAAGGATATCAAGGAGTTTGCAGGAAAGCTCTGTGAGTGTGAGCATATCGTAAGCAGCAGCGTCAGCTCTGTTGATTTGGGCAGCGGAAGAGCTGTAATCGAGCTTGTTACCGAAAAAGACTTGTTCTTTAAGATTATAGGCGAGGTGACAGGACTCGAGATAGCAAACGAAAGCGACCTTATGCCGAGAATCAAGGAGCTTGTGAAAATCAAGGAACGCTATGAGAAGGTCGAGCAGGCACTCGAAGAGGTGGAAAAGACCGGCTACGGAATCGTTATGCCGACAATGGAAGAGCTTTCACTCGACGAGCCTGAAATCATCAAGCAGGGCGGAAAGTACGGCGTCAGATTAAAGGCAACCGCACCGTCAATCCATATGCTCAAGGCGGATATTGAAACGCAGGTCTGCCCGATTGTAGGCTCCGAAAAGCAGTCAGAGGAGCTTGTGCTCTATATGCTCAACGACTTTGAAGAGTCACCAGAGAAAATCTGGGATTCAAATATCTTCGGTAAGTCACTCCACGAGCTCGTCGGCGAGGGACTCCATACAAAGCTCTCGAAAATGCCCGACGAGGCAAGAGCAAAGCTTCGTGAAACTGTCGAGAGAATGATAAATGAGGGCTGTTCAGGCCTCATCTGCGTAATCCTCTGATGCACCTTCACCCCTTACGTTATGCGTAAGGGGTGCTTTTTCTTGGTAAAGCGATTAATTAACTGTTCACAAATTTAACATATAAATGAAATAACATAGTGCTATAATATGCAGGTAAGTTTTATTTTTTTGGAGGGAATTATGAGAAGATTAACCAAAAGGCTGTTAAGCGTGCTTACAGCATTGACCTTCGCAAGCACCTGCGCTGTATCAATGACACCTGCAAGTGCCGTAAGCGGAGAGCCCGCAACAGTCACACTTGTTCCGAAGAATGTTGTGAACTTTAAGGTTGTAGACGAGGACGGCAATGAAATTAAGTTTGCCGATGTTACACTTTCTGATTCAGAGGGCAACGTGTTAGGCGAGTGGTCTACAGGCAGCTATTCTTCATTCTATGAGAGAAACGAATCAGGCATTAAAAAAGCAGGATATTTCAATTATCCTACAGAAAACTTCAAGCAGTATCTTTCACCTGACGATACCATCACCGAAATCTTACTTCCGTTAGGCAGCGGTGTAGCACAGGTGTTTGATGATACTTACCCTTGCCACGAGAATTCTACAAACACACTTAATATTTATTCTTTCAACAGCAAGGATGCAACAGCATACACATTGCCTGCAGGACAGTTTGCACTCAATGTTGACGCAAGATGGGCAAACAGAATTGTTGACGGTCAGGTGACTCTTTACGACAATACAGGAAGTGACCTCAAGTCGCAGAGCTACTCCTACAATGACAACGCAGGAAAGCTCACAGCCTTTAATGCAACTGTCGCTAACTATACATACCGTGATGGCGACCCATATTACGCAAGAGGCACAGCCGTTGCAGGAAACCTTAGCCACTCGGTTGTCGATGTAAAGGATACACCGACAGAGTACATCAAGGTAAGAATGAAGTTTTCTGACCTCGACGTAAACTTCCACGACGACGGAACAATCAATGTTCAGAACGAAGCAAACCTCAGCGTTATCGGTGGTGAATACCATAACTATGCATCGTTTACTATCACAAGCGGAGCAATCATCAATGCAGTAATGCCTGACGCTGACGGATATATCGAGTTCTATGTTGAGAAGGAAACAAGAAAGTATCGCTGGAATACTACCTACAGCTGGACACATGACGGCTGGTACAGCAGCTGGGGCGAGTACAGCAGTGAACAGCATACCAATATGACAGAACTCACTGTAAAAACACTTGACTACCCTGATGACGGTATGACACTTATGCATATGCCTGCAGGTGACTATACACTCACAATCTCAGACCTCGATGAGGATTATGAAAATCCGGGTGTAATTCCTTTCAAGGTAAAGGATACTGAAGAATTCCAGTATGTTGAAGTAAAGATTGCAGATGTTCCTGAAACAACTACAACAACTACCACTACCACAACTACTACAACTACAACAACCACCACTACCACAACCACAACAACTTCCGCAACAACTTCACCAACTACCACCACAACAACAACTTCCGCAACAACTACACCTACTACCACAACTACATCTGAGGAAACAACAACTGCTCCTGTAACAACAACCGTGCCGGAAGCAACAACCCCATCCGAAACTACTACAACCACTACAACTACTACAGTAGAGGATGAACCGTCAGACGACGTTGTCAGCGGTGACGATACCGAAACCGACGACAACCCGCAGACAGGCGACAGTACAAACGGCGTGTTTGTAATGCTTGTCCTCGCCGCTGCTGTTATGGGTACAACAGTAGTGCTTAAGGAAAAGCACGAGGAGAACTAAAACCTTTCTGAAGAAAGGTTCTCCCCGAACCCCTTACAAAGATTTTTAATATGATTTCAGCCCCATAGGGTACTCACCAAAGAGAAGCTCTGAAATTCTCAAGGTCATGATAGGTACCCTTTGGGGCTTAAATTTTACTATAAAAGTTTTAGGAAAGGAGCTTGAGGAAAAGCCATTTTTCAAAAGGGTTTTCTTCAATATATACATAGAATTATTGTGTAGGGAATATCTTAAAACCAAAAGTTTATTCCTGCCTTTTCCCCTTGACAAAAGGGCGAAACTAGTGTATAATTACTTTCCAAAGCTTTAAGGAAAGGAGAGAAAAGCAATGCCACCAAAGGCACAGACAAAGCAGATTGCCGAGAACAGAAAGGCAAGACACGACTATTTTGTGATTGAAACAATCGAGTGCGGTATCGAGCTTGTAGGCACCGAGGTAAAGTCTTTGCGTGCAGGAACAGTAAACCTTAAGGATAGCTGGTGCAGTATCGACGACGGCGAAATGTTTGTAAAGCAGATGCATATCTCTCCATACGAAAAAGGTAACATCTTCAATCGTGACCCGCTCAGAGAAAGAAAGCTCCTTTTGCATAAAAGAGAGATTATGAGACTCTACGGTATGGTAAAGCAGCAGGGACTTACCCTGATTCCGCTGTCGCTTTACTTTAAAGGCTCAAACGTCAAGGTCGCACTTGGCCTGTGTAAGGGTAAACAGCTCCACGATAAGCGTGATGATATGGCAAAGAAGGCAGCATCCCGTGAAATCGAAAGAGCCTTGAAGGAAAGAAATCAGTAAGCTTTGAAAATCCTGCAATCTGAGTGAGTGTCACTCAGTGAATATGGGGGCGTAATGGCTTCGACGGGGATTTTGAAGTACGATAAGCGAGCAGAGTAGTGAACACTCTTCAAAGTCACAACTTTATAAATTCAAACGACAACAACTCATTTGAATTGGCTGCTGCTTAGTCAGCGCCCGTCTGTCCTGTGATTACCACGGCATAGGAACAGGCGTCGATTAGTGGTGAACGTCTCTCGGTGATGTCTGTAACCGATTGATGTATCGCAGACTACTGAGCAGAGGTGCGTGTTTGTTTGCACAGCTGTAAGGGAATGGGGCATAGCCCGCAATAACAAACTACGCTCGTAGAAGGTTGTATGAATGGGTTTTCGGACACGGGTTCGACTCCCGTCGCCTCCACCACAAAAAATCACGGACTTGTCAGATTTGGCAGGTCCGTGATTATTTTTTTCTGAAAATTTTGAAATAATGGTATGTATGTCACAAGGCTCACTACTGTCAGTGGGCCTTGTGTTGTTTGTGGATTTCAAATTGCTTGGAACTAAGTTTAACTCTATGCGAACGTACTCGTTAAAGACTATGACCTTGTTTACATAAAGATTTATAAGCTGTTTGCGTTGCGGAAGTGTGCCTGCAATAAACATCTGCTGTGCCTTTCGGTATGCGTCTATGACTTTCTTTCTGTCAATGAATTTGTAACCACAGGACTGCTCCAGCTCCTCAATGCTTGCGTTTATCTGCGAAAGCTCGGCTTCCAGACCGTCAAGAGCGCTAAGCAGGGAAGAGCTACCCGACTGTGCTATGACAGAGATGATGTTGTCAATCTTCGTCTGAATGCCTTGTTGCTTTTGCCTTAGTGAATAAAGCTGTGAATTTGATTGCAAGTTAAGATTTGACATCGCATTCTCGTAGCCACTTAAAATTTCGGGAATGCGTTCCTCCGAGAAGATTATATCGCTTATCTGCTCCACCACAAACTGCTCCAGATAGTTTCTGTTGATGTCCTTTCCGTTGCAGTGAAGCTCACCACGTTTGAGCTTTGCACCACACCTGTATGTGACAAGCTTAGTTTTGTTTCTTCCGTTGTAAGAACAGTTTCCGGTGTAGGCACTTCCACAGTAACCACACACCACCTTGCCGGAGAGAAGATACTGTTCCTTTGCACTTCTGTTTGTTGAACGGTGACAACGGCTTTTGATTATATTGCTGACCTTGTAAAAGGTTTCGTCATCAATAATTCTCGGCATTCCACCCTCAATGCGTATAATTTCGTCGTCAGGCTTGCTCTTGTGGTGGTTTCGTGTGCCGTAAAGCGATTTGCCTGCCGACCTGTTGTAGATGAATACACCACGGTATTTTTCGTTTCTGAGCATTTCTGTAATGCTGTTTTTCACAAATGGCCTGCCAGCCTTGTTGCGATACCCTAAGTAGTTGAGCTTGTCAATAATCTCTGCATACCCAAGCCCGTCGCATACCCCCTGAAAAATCATTCTGACGGCTTCTGCTTCACGTTCCTCAATCTCAAATTTGTAGGTTTCCTTGTTCACCTTAAAGCCGTAGGGAACGTGTCCGCCCGTGTATCTGCACTGCCTTGCACTTTCCTTCATACCCTTCATAACCTCACGCCCGAGGTTCTTTGAGTAGTATTCGCTCATACCCTCAAGCACCGATTCAAGAATAATGCTTTCAGGGGAGTCATCAAGATTTTCAAGTACGCTTATGAGAGTAACGTCGTTTTTCTTAAGCTCTCGCTTGTAGTATGCCGAGTCGTATCTGTTTCGTGAAAATCTGTCGAGCTTGTGTACCACAACAATGTCAAAGCTTCCGTTTCTGGAATCTGAAATCATGTTGAGAAATTCAGGACGGTCATCTGTAGTCGCCGACCTTGCCCTGTCACAGTATTCCTCAACGATTGCCACGCCGTTTCGCTTGCAGTAGTCGTGCATTGCCCTTAGCTGTGCCTCGATTGATTCTTCACGCTGATTGTCGGAAGAAAATCTTGCGTAAAGAGCTGCCCTCGGAATACGTCCTCTGCCTTTGATTCTGTCGATTGCTGTCATTTGCATTCCTCCTTTAAGGTGTCAAAAATTATCTCAAAGATGATTTTGTTGTCGGGAATATCTCCCTTGCTGTCCTTGGATACGGATATCGTATCGTACGGTTTTTTCTTGTAAGCATTCTTTAAACTCTGCTTGTCAATTACAATTGTCAGCATATACCCACCCCAATTCTACTATTTTTCACGTCAGATTGTAATCATCAAACTCAACGACAAATCGTCGTCGGGTTTGTGAAACATCAATAACCTTGTATCAATTCTCTTTGACTTCATCACCCCTGATAAGCTTTTCAACCTCACCTTTGAGCTTTTGCTCTGTGAACGCTTTGAAGTTTAAAGCTAAAAGCTTTGATTCGATTGTTTCTTTCATCTTGTTTTCCTGTTCCTTTAAAATGTTTTCAACTGTCTTGTTCATAAATATTTCCTCCAAAAATTTTATAATAATGTTTGTCAGCGTGACGCCCTGTTTTGGGGCGTCATCTTGTTTTGGTAGACTGCGTCGTGTTTCACGACGTGCTCTCTTTTTATGACGGGATGTTTTGTCCCGTCACCCTTTCTTGACAAGGATCTCGTGAAACACGATACCCTTTTATGGAGTCACGTTTCGTTACCCCATCACTCCGACCTCTGATACCTCACAGCCTTTTCAAAGTTTATGATACCGTTTATCCTCTTTACCTCGTCAGTGCACATCTGCCTCAGCTTGTAAAGAGTAGAGTCCTCAACATCATTCATAGCTGCAAGAATGTGCGTCAATGCACCAAGCTCAACAGCCATTTTGAATAACGCCCTCGATAAATTCTGTTCACTGCCACGCACTATCCCTTCGGTGATAGCTTTTATCTGTGGTGCAATAAACTCGGTCGAAACATTCTCCTTGTTCAGAAGATACCCACAGTAAAACCGAACAGCCTTCTCAATGAACTCGGATTTTGAACCGCAGTTGTCATGCTCGTATAACAAATTTACCTGCTCCATTGAGTCAGGAAAGATGTGCAGAGCAAACTTAATTTTGCTCATGCCGTCATTTTCTTTAGTTATCTTCTTTGCCATAAAAAACTCCTTTCATTTTAAGAGGTGCACTAAGCAAACGCCGAACAATCGGTGAATAACCCCTCTTACAGCCATTTGTGACCCCTGAAAAAACGGGGAATGGGCACCTGCAACCCCTGAACTCGACTTGCCACAAACCCCGTAGAATCGGCGAGCTTTGCTCGTCGATGTGACCGACAGGGCGACTCAGGTCGACCTGTCTTTTGATCTGTTATACTTTAAATGCAGTCGACAAAGACCCAAAATTCTGGTAGAATAAAGAAAAGAAAAAAATCAGAAAGGTTTGGGAAAAATGAATTACAGCAAAGAATTCAAGGCAGAGGCTTTGAAATTGTCCGACGAA
>JAGALZ010000034.1 GCA_017848055.1 Oscillospiraceae bacterium
AACAGACGAGCCTTCTGAAGAAACACCTGTTACAGGTGCTACAGCTGGTCTTGCACTCGCTGCAGTTGCACTCGCTGGTGCTGCAGTAGTTGCTACTAAGAAGAACAAGTAATTTGATTCTTAGAAACACTATAGCTTAAACAAAATGCCCTCGGAGAAATCCGGGGGCTTTTTTGTATGAAAACCTATTCTCTTTTAAAATCATCAAAGCTTGCAACAAAGCCTTCGCCGAGTGTTAGGGATATCGGATTACCGTCTTCGTCGAGCTCGAGGTCGTATTCGCCGCTGTGAATTTTTCCGCTTGCGTGGGTGCGGTTGTTTTCGGTTTTAAGCTTTGCATCTGATGAGCCTGCGTGTTCAAACGATGAGGCAATTGTTGCAACAACTGAGCCGGCAGGGAGCTGCGTGACAGAGGTTGTGCAGGAAAGCCCCATATAATCAATTGCGTAGCTCTCGCCGAAGCCTTTGACGGTCATGGCAGAGAGCGTTTCGGGTGCACAGAAATCCGCCTGCCATACTCCTTCGCTGTCCCGTGAAATAAGTATCTCGCAGGAGAAATCTCCCTTTGTTACTTCGGCTTTGCAGGAGAATGGTGCGTCAAGATTTACAGACTGAGGCTGCTGTTTTTCAGAGCAGGCGCAAAGAGATGTTGCAATAAACGGCAGGAGAAGGAGTGAGAGCCTTTTTCCTGCCGTCTTGTTTTTTCTTTTCAATATGTGTTCCTCCGTTTCGGGTTATCCCTCGAGATTAAAGAACACAAACGGTAACGCATCAATAATGTCACGGGCGATAATTCCACGCTCCGAACGATTGGAAGCCAGATATTCAGCCGCAGAGCCGAGTATATAGCTTGCCGCCGCACATCCAAACTCAGGCTTAATTCCTTGAGCGATGAGAGAGGCTGTTATTCCGGCAAGCATATCTCCGCTGCCACCTTTGGAGAGTGCAGTGTTGCCCTTGTCGCAAAGTGTTACTCCGTCCCTTGATACAATAAGAGTCTGAGCGGATTTTGCCATAACCGTGACACCATATTTTTCCGCAAGCTCCAAAGCCGCAGAAAGTCTGTCAGCCGGTGCTTTATCAAGTCCGCAGAGTCTTGCAAGCTCGGCAGGGTGGGGAGTCAGAATAACAGGTGCATTTGTGTCCTTCAGTATATCTATATTCCCCGAAAGACAATTTATGCCGTCAGCGTCAATGACAATCGGATAATTTGCAATACTGAGCACATTTTTCAAAAGCGAGAGCGTGTTTTCTGTGTTGCCGAGTCCACAGCCGAACAGTACACAATCAGCACTCTTTATAGCATTTTCTATATCAGCGTCAGCACTAATCTGTCCGTCTTTGTCGTCAAGAGTGGTGTAGGTAGCCTCAAAAATACTCTTTGAAAGAGTATCCACAACAGCACTTGTCGACGCAAGATTTACAATTCCGCAGCCGCTTCGCAGTGCCGCAAGAGTTGACATTGCCGCCGCACCCGGATACTGTCTGCTTCCGCAGATGCAAACGAGTTTCCCGAAAGTACCCTTGTGTCCGTTCGGCGGACGCTTCGGGAGAACGGATTTTATAAAATCCTTATCGCATAGTTTTATCGGCTTATCGGTGCAGGCTTCTTTGGGTATAGAAATATCGCAGACCGAAATCTTGCCGCAGTATTCCCTTGCAGGTGAAAGAAGCATTCCGAGCTTTGCACGGTGGAAGGTTACGGTTTCATCACAGCGAATAGTGCTGCTGTCGGCCTCGCCTGTCAGAGCGTTCACTCCCGACGGCAGGTCGCAGGCAATTTTTATGCAGTCAGAGCCGTTTACACGCTCGAATATTTCCGAAATTTCTGTCGGCAGGTTACCTCTGAAGCCGGTTCCGAAAACACAGTCGCATATAATATCAAAGCTTTCGATATCGGCATTTTCGCAGATTTCAATTTCCTTCGGCATATCCCCGAAAGCGGATTTTGCAAGGTCGGTTTTCGGCTCTGCGCAAAGTAGCATAACACTTACCTCAAAGCCCGACTGAGAGAGAATTTTTGCCGCAACAAACCCGTCACCGCCGTTGTTGCCGTTTCCGCAAAGGAAAAGCACCCGCCTTCTGAACTGTCTGTAGCCTATGTCCTTTATTTTTTCTGCAAGGCAAAAGCCTGCATTGTCCATAAGAGCCGAAAGCGAAACGCCGTATTTTTCCGACTCTTTCTCGCAGTTGGACATCTGCCTCGGTGTCAGTAATTCCATATTAGTCCTCCTTCGGAAAGGCGATAACAACCGCCGTTGCAAGGTCGTCGGTGTGGCTTATGCTCACCGAAAACGCAAGTCCCATTTCGTCGGCGATTCCCTTGGCATTACCGCAGAGTCTGATGTACGGTGCACCCATATCATCTCTGAGAATTTCAACCTCGCTGAGTGAAAATCCCTCAACACCCGTGCCCAGAGCCTTTGCAAATGACTCCTTCGCCGCCCAGTTGCCAGCCATTGTGGGGTATGGGTTTTTCTTTTTCGAAAAAAGGGCTTGCTCAGCTTCTGAGTAAACCCTTCTGATAAAGCTCTCACGCTGAGCGCTCTTTTCTATTCTTTTGATGTCTACAATGTCTGTACCGACTTTAAGCATCTTAAAACTCCTTGCCTCTGAGCTCTCTTGGGAAGAAAGGCTTTAATTCCTCTGCGAATTCATCACTCGGTGTGAAGATAACGTACAGCATACCGTAGTTCTTGTGCTTGCATTCGAGGTAGTAGTCCTCATCTGTTCCGAGATTGTCTGATGCGTCAATGACAGTGTGCTCAGAGGAAAGAATCTCAGTTCTCTTTTCATCTGTGATTTTACCGAACTGCAAAAGTGTGGAAACATCGATTGTAGCAAGACGCTTTCTCTTTCGCTGTCCCATAATCTTGTCAATGTCAAGGTCGCCGTTTGTGAAGATGTATTCGTACTCGACTCTTTTCATTGAGGCATAGTAGTAAACGCCGTAGAATGCCGCTAAAATTCCGAAAATTACAAAGCCCAGAACAGGTGCAAGTATCTCGATAAAGAATATCGAGAGGAAAAGCAGAAGAGTGCACAGAAAAATAAGAGCAAAAATCTTGAGCTTGTCCTTTCCGTCCTGATATCTTGTAACCATATATTCCTTAAAGGTGTCCATAGTAAATTCTCCGTTCCAAAAAGATAATGAAACAATTATACCACATTTATTCAGTATTTACAAGTAGGAAAATGAATTCCTTCGGTGCTTGAAAAAAGCTTTTTGTTATGCTATACTGTATAGAGAATATTCTGGAGGTTATATAATGACTTATACAATTTCGTCAGGCAATCTGACAGCTGAAATAAACTCATTCGGTGCAGAGCTTTGCTCGCTTAAAAGGGACGGCAAGGAGTATCTCTGGCAGGCAGGAAAAGCCTGGAGCAGACACGCTCCGATACTTTTCCCGTTCATCTGCTCTCCTAAGGACAAGACGTACAAGGCAAAGGGCAAGAGCTATAAAATGAACGCAAACCACGGCTTTGCAAGAGATATGGAGTTCTCGGTTGTGCATCAGCACGAGGATTCAGTTGTGCTTATGCTCGAGGACAATATCGAAACAAAGGCACAGTATCCCTTCCGCTTCAAGCTCTATGTAAAGTACTTTTTCGAAGACGGAAAGCTCGTGTGTGCATTCCGTGTAATGAACCCTTCATCGAAGGTTATCTACTTCTATTTAGGCGGTCACCCAGCATTCAATTGTCCGCTCGACGAGGGGCTTTCCTTCAATGACTACTACGTTGAGTATGAGAAGAACGAAACAATCGAGCAGGATACTCCGAACGGCATGAGAACAGTTCTTTGTAATGAAAACCGTCTGCCGCTTTCAAGAGAGCTTTTCGATTTTGACGTTATCATGAAGGATAATCCGGCTTCAAAGGCTGTTTCTCTCAAGTCCGATAAGGGCGAAAGCTCGGTTACTGTTTACTATCCTCAGAGTGACTGCATAGCTGTATGGTCACCGACCGGTAATGATGACGCTTCGTTTGTCTGCCTTGAGCCTTGGACATCTGTACCTGTATATTGCGACGACGACAACGAGGATATCGAGCAGAAAAAGCATGCAGTATCCTTGCAGTCGGGTGAGTATTTTGATTACAGATTCGATATCGAGGTAAAGTAGGAGGAGCAGAATGAAGCTGGTTGTTCAAAGAGTTACAAGAGCGTCCGTCGAGGTCGAAGGCAGGATTGTCGGCGAAATCGGCAAGGGCTACCTCGTGCTTTTCGGAGCAGGCAAGGGTGACAATGAGCAGATGTGTCAAAAGCTTGCAGATAAGCTCTCGAAGCTGAGAATTTTCTCGGATGAGAATGACAAGATAAATCTCTCACTTTCCGATGTCAAGGGCGATGTGCTGGTGGTTTCGCAGTTTACATTGTACGCAGACTGCTCACACGGCAACCGTCCGAGCTTTGTAAATGCCGCACCGCCCGACGAGGCAAATGCTCTGTACGAGTACTTTATGAAGGTCTTGTCGGAGAAAATCGAGGGCAGAGTCGAAAAGGGTATTTTCGGTGCCGATATGAAGGTGAGCCTTCTTAACGACGGCCCGTTTACAGTTGTACTGGAGGCGTAAAATGGGAGTTCAGATTTTCGGAAAATCCAAGTGTTTCTATACAAAAAAGGCACAAAGATATTTTAAGGAAAGAGGCGTGAAGTTCCAGTTTGTCGACCTTACGCAGAAGGAAATGAGCAAGGGCGAGCTGACAAGCGTAATCTCGGCAGTCGGCTCTATCGAAAACATCATAAATTACGACTCAAAGGAGAAGGATGCACTTTTGCTCAGATATCTGGGCTCGGATGGAGAGAAGCTTTTAAAGCTTATCGAAAATCCGCTTCTTCTCAAAACTCCGATAGTAAGACTCGGAAGACTTGCAACTGTCGGATATTGCCCGGATGTGTGGAAAAACTGGGATTTAAAGCAGTAGATTCTTTGCCTGTTCTGAAGGTGCTAAGACCTTTGGAACGGGCATTTTTGTCAGTTAATAAAATATTTTTAATTTCAAACGATTAAGACTTTTTTGCCCTCTTGAAAAAGAGTCGGTAATATGCTAAAATTATAGTGGGTTTTCACAGAGGGTGTACTCTGTGTAAAAGCACTAAAATGAATTATAGGAGAAGACAAATATGAGATACGGACATTTTGACCTTGAAAACAAAGAGTACGTAATCACCAGACCGGATACTCCGGCACCTTGGGCGAACTATCTCGGTTCACCGGCTTACGGCGCAATCATTTCCAATAACGCAGGAGGCTACAGCTTTGTACAGAGTGGTGCAAACGGCAGAATTGCCCGTTACCGCTTCAATTCAAATATGGCACTTCCGGGAAGATATGTTTACATCAGAGATAACGACACAGCTGATTACTGGTCTGCTTCATGGCAGCCTGTAGGCAAGCCACTCGACCAGTACAAGTCCGAGTGTCGCCACGGTACAGCTTATACAGTGATGACAGCAGAGTATGCAGGCATCAAGTCTGAAACTACATACTATGTTCCTCTCAACAAGACCTACGAAGTATGGAGAGCTAAGATTACAAACGTTTCCGGTAAGGACAGAAACCTCTCTGCTTACGGCTTTATCGAGTTCACAAACGAGAACAACTACGAGCAGGACCAGGTTAACCTTCAGTACACTCTCTTCATCACAAGAACATCCTTTGAAGAGAATAAGATTCTCCAGCACATCAACGAGAACTCCGGTAAGGATGCTACAGGCTCTAACCACAGAGAAAGATTCTTCGGTATGGTAGGCGCTCCTGTTTCAGCTTACAACGGTAACCTCGACAGCTTTATCGGCCCATACAGAACATACTCAAACCCAATCGCAGTTGAAAGCGGTAAGTGCGACAACGTGCTTAACTACAACTCCAACGCTTGCGGTGCACTCCAGTCTGACCTCGTTCTCAAGGACGGCGAAACAGCTGAGCTTATCTATGTTCTCGGTCAGAGAGATAATGCTGAAGCTACAAAGATTCTCGACACCTACAAGGCTCAGGGCAAGGTTGACGAGGAAATCGCAGAGCTTAAGAACTACTGGCATTCAAAGCTTGAAAACTTCGTAGTTAAGACTCCAAGCGAAGAGTTCAACAATATGATTAACGTATGGAACGCTTACCAGTGCTTTATCACATTCATCTGGTCAAGAGCTGCTTCCTTCATCTACTGTGGCTTAAGAAACGGCTACGGCTATCGTGACACAGTACAGGATATCCAGGGTATCATCCACATCGACCCAGAGCTTGCAGCAGAGAAAATCAGATTTATGATTTCTGCTCAGGTTGACAACGGCGGCGGTCTCCCACTCGTTAAGTTCAACCACAACGCAGGTCACGAAACATTCCCTGACGAAAATGATGAGAACTCTGTTTACGCTAAGGAAACAGGCCACCCATCATACAGAGCTGACGACGCTCTCTGGCTGTTCCCGACAGTTTACAAGTACATCGGTGAAAGCGGAAACAAGGCATTCCTCGATGAAGTTATCGTATATGCAAACGGCGGCGAGGATACAGTTTACGACCACCTCAAGAACGCTATCCGCTTCTCTATGGAAAGACTCGGCGCGCACAAGATGCCTGCAGGTCTGCACGCTGACTGGAACGACTGCCTCAGAATGGGCAAGAAGGGCGAATCTACATTCGTAGCATTCCAGCTCTACTACGCTATGAGCGTTATCAAGGCATACGCTGAGGAAAGAAACGACACAGAGTATGTTGCATACATCGAAAAGGTTCAGGCAGAGCTTGGCGAAAGCCTCGCAGCTTGCTGGGATGAGGACAGATTTATCAGAGGTATCCGTGAAGACGGCACTGTTGTTGGTGCTAAGAAGGATCCTGAAGCAAGCATGTGGCTCAACCCACAGTCCTGGTCTGTTATCTCAGGCTTTGCAAGCAAGGAGCAGGCACTCTCTGCAATGGATAAGGTTCACGAGCTTCTCAACACTCCTTACGGCGTAAAGGTTATGGACCCACCATATGTTGACCACTACTTTGACGGTGCTCTTATGCACATCTTCAACCCTGATACAAAGGAAAACGGCGGTATCTTCTCTCAGACACAGGGCTGGGCAATCCTCGCTGAGTCACTCCTCGGTCATGGTAACCGTGCATTCGAGTACTTCATGGAAAGCTCACCTGCTGCAATGAACGACAAGGCTGAAATCAGAGTACTTGAGCCATACGTTCACGGTCAGTTCACTGAGTCCACACGTTCACCATTTGCAGGACGTTCACACGTTCACTGGCTTACAGGTACAGGCTCTACTGTAATGGTAGGCTGTGTAGAAGGTATCTGTGGTATGAGACCAAACGCTGACGGCCTTGTTATCAGCCCATCCATTCCTTCCGAGTGGGACGGTTTCACAATTGACAAGAAGTTCAGAGGCAAGAACATCCACATCGATATCCAGAATCCTAACCACGTTGAAAGCGGAGTTAAGTCTATGGTAGTAAACGGCGAAACTATCGAAGGCAACTTCCTCTGCGAGTGCAAGCTCACAGACAACACAGACGTTAAGATTATCCTCGGCTAGCGGCGAGCCGCCGCAGGCATTTGTGCCTCGGATAATCGGATAAATCAAGCCCCCGATATTCGGGGGCTTTTTTGCGGCGCGCCTCCACACGCTGGACAGAATGGAATTTTCCTTCGGAAAATTCGAAGCCTGCCAAAGTAAAGTACGATAGCCGACAAAGCATGAGGCAGGCTACGCCGCAGGCATTTGTTCCTCCGACAAGTTTGCTGTAAAGGCAAGTGTGTCTGTCGGCACGGTCGGACAATCGAATAAATTAAGCCCCCGAATATTTCGGGGGCTTCTTGTTTGTTAATAATCACTCATCGGGGAATGTGGTAAGTGCTGAGAAACAGAAAAACTATCGGCAGAGCAATCGGCTGAGTATCAGGCCTTGTCACCCCTCTTTGACAGCTCGTTTTCAGCCTGCAAAGCGTAATCTCTGAAATCATCGTAGCAGACAAGCTCATTTCGGGTGTCAAGAGCGAGCTTGATAAGACGTTTTTGCCAGCCGAACAGATATGACCCTCTGAAGCAGGCGAGTATCTGCTCAAAGGCTTGGTTGTCGCTTTTTTGAGGGATTGTGCCCGTCAGCCACATTTCGAGTGCAGAAAGAGTCATATCACAAATCCCGTCTTTCTTTGCAAGCCCGGAAAGATAGAATCTGACGCTTTCCATATTTCTCTCGTCGTCGGGTGCAATCGCCAGCGTTATTGCAAGACACATCAGCACGCACAGCGATTTTTGCTCGTTGTCCGGGAAAAGCGTCGATGCGAATTTTCGGAGCTTGTCATACGAGGGCATTAGAGGAGCTTTTATCCTATGAAGAGTCACTTTCATAACATCACTTCCTGCAGATTTAAGGTTTAGATTATTATATCATCTTTACGGGTTTTGTGTCAATTGTATACTAAAATGCGATTCCGACCGCTATCAGTTGATTTTTGAAACAAGCCTACCACTAGCTGTTGTAGTTGAAAAACGGAGCTTTTTGTGATATAATATATAGTGTATAATTATAATTAAAAATATATTTATAGCTTTACACCCTAAGGTTATGCGAGGAGCTTTTTTATGGACAGATTGAGTGAACTTCTTATATACAAAAATGAAGCGTCTGATTGGAACGAGGCACTTCCCGTCGGTAACGGCAGACTCGGCGGTATGGTGTTCGGCAGACCTTTGTATGAGGAAATCGGACTCAATGAGGACTCGGTCTGGTCGGGCGGAAAACGTGAGCGCAACAACAAATCCGCACTCAGAAATTTAGCTAAGGTAAGAGAGCTTCTTTTTGAAGAAAAAATCAGCGAAGCTGAGGCAATCGTCAATGAGTGTTTCTGCGGAACTCCGATAAATCAAAGGCATTACCAGACCTTGGGTTCTATGTTTATCGGCATAGACGGCGATATCGAAAAGGTCTCTGACTACGAAAGAACACTATGTTTGTCCGATGCTGTCTGCAAAACAACGTTCAGACTTGACGGCGCAAAAATCGAAAGAACGGTTATTGCGTCAAACCCAAGAGAGCTTATTCTTGTAAATATCAAAACCGACAAGGAAAAGTCCCTCAGCGTAAATGTAAGTATCGATGGCAGAGATGATTACTTTGACCTCAACACTCCTGTTTCCGACAGCGAAATCCACTACTACGGCGGAATGGGAAGCCGTGGTGACGGAATTGACTTTTTCTGCTCACTTAAGGTTTACACCGACGGCGTGCCGTATTCGTCGGGCTCGCTTTTAAGAGTAAAGGACGCAAGTGAGGTTACTATCGCATTTTCCTGCCGAACAAGCTACTATCTCCCCGATAGTTTCAAGCAAAAGGCAATTGAGGACACCGCAAAAATCGAGGGTGTCGGATTTGATGCACTTCTTTGTGAGCATGTAAGCGACTATAAGAGCTTCTATGACCGCTGCAGAGTAAGCCTTTGCGACAACAGCGAGGGCAGAGCCGAGCTTTCAACAGATGAAAGACTCTCGCTTTCGGGCGAAAACGACGATAACAAGCTCTCGGAGCTTTACTTTAATTTCGGAAGATATCTTATGATTTCCTCAAGCCGTGAGGGCACACTTCCTACCAATCTCCAGGGTATCTGGAACAAGGATATGTGGCCTGCGTGGGGATGCAAATTCACAATAAATATAAATACACAGATGAACTACTGGTGTGCAGAAAACTGCAACCTCTCAGAGCTTCATACTCCGCTTTTTGACCTTATCGAAAAGATGCGTCCGAGCGGAAGAATTACTGCCAGAGAGATGTACAACTGCTCAGGCTTTATGTCCCACCATAACACCGACCTCTGGGGTGATACAGCTCCGCAGGATTTGTGGATTCCGGGAACACAGTGGCCTATGGGTGCAGCGTGGCTTTGCCTGCATATCTGGGAGCATTATCTGTATACACTCGACAAGGAGTTCTTATCTGAGAAGTTTGAAACACTTTGCGAGGCGGCAATGTTCTTTGTAGATTTTCTCGTCGAGGACAAGAAGGGAAGGCTCGTTACCTGCCCGTCGGTTTCTCCCGAGAATACATATATAACCGAAAGCGGCAGCCGTGGAAGCGTCTGTGCAGGGCCTTCTATGGACAGCCAGATTGTGTATGACCTTTTCAGTGCCGTAATCTCTGCAAGTGAGGCTTTAGGCAGGGAAAAGGAGTTTGCGGACAAGCTTTTGGAGCTTCGTGAAAGACTTCCGAAAATCGAAATCGGCAAGTACGGCCAGATTAAGGAATGGGCAGAGGACTATGACGAAGCAGAGCCGGGCCACCGCCATATCTCGCAGCTTTTTGCGCTCTATCCTTCCCAGCAGATTTCCGCAAGAAAAACACCTTCGCTCAGTGATGCCGCAAGAGCTACTATCGAAAGAAGGCTTAAGTACGGCGGCGGTCATACGGGCTGGAGCCGTGCATGGATAATAAATATGTGGGCAAGACTCGGAGACGGCGAAATGGTGTACGATAACATCAGAGCGCTCCTCTCAAGGTCTACAAATAAAAATATGTTCGACAACCATCCGCCTTTCCAGATTGACGG
The DNA here is from genome assembly GCA_017848055.1 of Oscillospiraceae bacterium. Lineage (GTDB taxonomy): Bacteria > Bacillota > Clostridia > Oscillospirales > Ruminococcaceae > UBA7477. Next base: position 10,550 of record JAGALZ010000034.1, read on the forward strand.
AAACTTCGGCGGTACTGCGGGCATCGCTGAGGCACTTTTGCAAAGCCACGGCGGCGAGATAAATCTGCTTGCGGCACTTCCGCCAAAGTGGGAAAGCGGCAGCTTTGAGCATCTTCGTGCAAGAGGCGGATTCGACGTTTCCTGCAGATGGGAAAATGGAAAGGTTACAAATGCAGTTATAAAGCCCGATTATGACGGCGAATGCACAGTTGTTACCGATGACTTAAGGGTATTCATCGGCGACAGCGAGCATACATTTGTAAATAACTGTGATAGTATTACCTTCTCTGTCAAGGCAGGGGAAGAATATATATTAAAAAGATAATCCGAAAGGGAAAAACTTATGAAACGAGCATTAGCAATTCTTACAGCGATGACGATAATGAGTATTTCGCTTGCCTCCTGTGGGCAGGACTCCTCGTCAGCGGTAGGAGACAGTACCGCAGG
>JAGALZ010000035.1 GCA_017848055.1 Oscillospiraceae bacterium
ACTCTGCAATCATGTCCTTCTGCGTTAATTGCAGCCGGCAGTGAGCCTGCTACGTCAGCAAGTCCGCCTGAAGCGATATAAGGAAGCGCTTCACTGGCACAATAAAGAATATTCAATGTTTTGTCCTCTTTTCTTTACAGATTTGTTAAATAACAGAACCCTTTCCGATATAGAGTGGGTACTCTTCAGTGCTGGAAACAACCTTTCCTTCACTTACAGTAACATCCTTATCGGTAATGATGTTAGTAACAACGGCATTATCTTCGATAACTGTATCCTGCATAAGAATAGCATTTTTAACCTTAGCGCCCTTACCTACCTTTACGCCTCTGAAGATTACGGAGTTTTCAACTTCGCCTTCGATGATACAACCATCAGCGATAAGTGAGCTCTTTACAACGCAATCAAGGTCGTACTTGGAAGGAGCATTATCTCTTACCTTTGTGTAGATAGGTCTTTTAAGATTGTAAAGTCTTCTTGAATTTGCAGGGTCAATGAGGTCCATATTTGCCTTAAAGAAGCTCTGCATGCTGTAAATCTTGCTGAAATATTCATTGAACTCGAATGTTCTGATATTGAGCTCTGAAACCTTACGCTGGAGAACATCTCTTTCAAAGCTGTAATGGCCTCTTGCGTTTCCGTCCTCGAGAAGCTCAATAAGGAAGTTCTTCTTCATAACGAACATGTTAAGGCAGATTGAGCATTCTCCTTCAAGTGTAGGCTTATGGAGAACTTCAACAACCCTTCCTTCTGCGTCAGAATTTACTACTGTTGAAGTAGAAATTACATCAGCAGAATGCTTAGCTGTATTAGTAACTACAGTAATATCAGCACCGCTTGCAACGTGAGCCTTAACTATAGGCTTGTAGTCAATTGTAGCGATGATATCGCAGTCAGAGAGAATTACGTACTCAGTTCTTGAAGCCTTGAGGAAGCTGATTCCGCCGTAAAGTGCTTCAAGTCTGCCTCTGTAGAGACCTGCTTCAACGTTACCAAACGGTGGGAGAATATGAAGTCCGCCCTTCTTACGAGCGAGGTCCCATTCTCTTGCAGAACCGAGGTGGTCAAGAAGCGACTGGTAGTTTTCCTTAGTGATTACGGCAACCTCGGACACGCCGCTGTTTGCCATATTAGAGAGAGGAAAATCGATAAGTCTGTATCTTCCTCCGAAAAGCACAGAACCCATTGTTCTGGACTTTGTAATATCGTGAATTGTGTTATCGTGCATATTGGCAAAGATAATGCCCATTACACTTCCCATGTTAAGTGCCATTTTCTTTTCCTCCTTATATGCTCTCTGAAATAATCTGCTTCGGCTTTACATAAGAGCCGGAAGAAACAGTAAGGTTATGTCCGACAACGGCAATTCCCCACTCATCTCTGTTTTCAACGTTTTCAGGTCTTGAACCTACCTGTGCGCCTTCCTCAATAACTGAGTTTTCGCCAACGATAGCGTACTCAACCTTAGCACCCTTCTTTACAACACAGCCCGGCATCAGAATGGAGTCAATTACAACTGCACCCTCTTCGATTGTTACGCCGTTGGAAATCATTGAAAACTCAACAGCACCGTCAATGTAGCAGCCTTCTGTAACAACTGAGTTCTGAACGTGTGCGTTAGCACCGATGCTCTGTGGCGGCATTACAGGATTACGTGAGTAAATCTTCCATGAAGGGTCATAGAGGTCAATCGGAATCTTAGGATTGATAAGGTCCATATTAGCTTCCCAGAGAGAATCGATTGTTCCAACGTCCTTCCAGTAGCCATCAAATCTGTAAGCATAAACTCTTTCATTGTTTTCAAGAAGAGCAGGAATGATGTTGTTACCGAAGTCCTTGGTAGCGTCCTTATCGTTTTCATTAGCGATGAGGTACTCCTTGAGCTTTGAGTAAGTGAAGATGTATATACCCATTGAAGCGAGTGTAGACTTAGGCTCCTTTGGCTTTTCTACGAAGTCATAAATCTCACCGTTTTCGTGAGCAAACATAATACCGAATCTTGATGCTTCTTCCAGTGGAACATCGATTACTGCGATTGTACAAGCGGCATCATTCTGCTTATGGTAAGTAAGCATCATATCGTAATCCATCTTGTAGATATGGTCACCTGAAAGAATGATAACATACTCAGGGTCGTATCTGTCCATAAATGAGATATTCTGATAGATAGCATTAGCTGTACCTGAATACCAGTCAGAGCCGGAAGCCTTCTGGTACGGAGGAAGAACATGTACTCCACCGTTCATTCTGTCAAGGTCCCAAGGCTGACCGTTTCCGATGTACTCGTTGAGCACAAGTGGCTGGTACTGAGTAAGGACACCTACGGTGTCGATACCGGAGTTAATGCAGTTTGAGAGAGGAAAGTCAATGATTCTGTACTTTGCGCCAAATGGTACTGCAGGCTTTGCAACAGACTGTGTCAAAGCGTACAGACGGCTTCCCTGTCCTCCGGCGAGAAGCATTGCGACGCATTCTTTTTTGTTGAACATTTGTGTCACCCACCTAATATTTTTATTGCTTGGATTTACTATTTTGATTTGTCAGTTTTCTTAGAAACAGTCTTTTTGGAAGCTGTCTTCTTAGAGGCTGACTTAGCCTTTGTAGCATCCGACTTTGCGGTTATAGCCTTAGGCTTTCTCTTAGGAGCCTTTTTGCACTTGAAATACATAACTGAGAAAGCAGGAATTTCGATAGAAATAGACTGCTCATAGCCGTGCATAGGAACTTCCTGAGATTTAACACTGCCATTGAGGTAAGGACTGCCGTCTTTTGAAGTGGAGTTGAATACCTCTGTATATGTTCCGGCATAAGGAACGCCGAAGCTATAGGTTGTACGTCCGACAGGAACGAAGTTGCAGACAACGATAATCTCGTTACCCTTCTTATCAATTCTGCGGAAGATAATGATACTCTGGCGGTAGTCGTCGTTTGAAATCCAGTTGAAGCCTTCCCAAGAGTAATCAACTTCCCAGAACGGAGAGTTTTCAATATAGAATTTATTAAGGTTCTTAGTGAAATCGAGGAAATTTCTGTGGTTTTCAAATTCATCAATCATAAACCACTCGAGACCGTTTTCATAGTCCCATTCTCTGACCTGAGCAAACTCAGAGCCCATAAATGTAAGCTTCTTACCCGGATGAGCCATCATATATGCCATAAATGCTCTGTCCTGAGCAAATTTAGCATCCATATCGCCAAACATCTTGTTAACAAGTGAGCCTTTTCCGTGAACTACTTCGTCATGTGAAATCGGAAGAATGAAGTTTTCCGAGAAAGCATAGAAGAACGAGAATGTTAAGCTGTCATGGTGGAAAGCTCTATGAATAGGGTCGAGAGCCATATACTTGAGCATGTCGTTCATCCAGCCCATATTCCATTTGAAGTTGAAGCCGAGTCCGCCGATATCTGTAGGCTTAGTAACAAGCGGCCATGCTGTTGATTCCTCAGCAATCATAAGGGAATTCGGAAATTCAGAGAATACTGCGGAATTGAGCTTCTTGAAGAAATCAATTGCTTCAAGGTTCTCGTGACCACCGAACTTATTCGGAGTCCACTCACCGTCACGTCTGTCGTAGTCGAGATAGAGCATTGATGCAACAGCATCAACTCTCAGTCCGTCAATGTGGAACTTATCAAGCCAGTAGATTGCGTTTGAAATAAGGAACGAAACAACCTCATCCTTACCGTAGTCAAACACTCTTGTTCCCCAGCCGTAATGCTCACGCTTCTTAGGGTCGGTATACTCATAGCAGCAGCTTCCGTCGAATTCGTAAAGACCTGCTTCGTCCTTCGGAAAGTGTGCCGGAACCCAGTCGAGAATAACACAGATTGATGCTTCATGGAACAAATCAATCATCTTCATGAAATCCTCAGGTGTACCGAATCTTGATGTCGGAGCGTAATATCCTATACCCTGATAGCCCCAGGAGCCATCAAAAGGATATTCTGCAAGCGGCATAAACTCGATATGAGTATAATTCATTTCCTTGAGATAAGGGATTATGCTTTCAGCAAACTTAGAATAGCTGAAGAAAGAACCGTCCGGATACTGTCTCCATGAGCTGATATGAACCTCATATATGTTCATAGGTCCGCTGTACGGTGGATTATCTGCCTTGTACTTCTGCCATTTTGAATCATTCCATTGGTAGGAATCGATATCAAAAATCTTAGTAGCAGTACCAGGAGCAGTTTCCATATGATGACCGTAAGGGTCAGCCTTGGAATGAAGCTTATTGTCAGCGCCGAGAATGGAATACTTATGAGTGTCATATTGCTTAAGACCGCCTATGAAGGTTTCCCACACGCCGCTGTCTCCGATAAGCTCCATCGGATTTGACTCAGCATTCCAGCCGTTAAAGTCGCCGACTACGGAAACTTTCTTGGCATTCGGTGCCCATACACGAAAGAAATATCCTTCGTTACCGTCTTTGACACCTTTATGAGAACCGAAGAATTCGGCACACTTGTAGTTAGTTCCCTTATGGAACAGATACAGAGGAACCTGGTAATCCTTCGGAATCTGATTAGAACCTGTCAAAATTACAACCTCCCATATTTTTATATACTATATTGTACGACTTTTTTAGTTTTTTTTCAAGAGTTTGGACTAATCTTCTAATAATCATACATATTTCAACAGATTCATTTGTGCATTTTGGCAAAAATATAGAAAGCGATTTGGGCTTTGCCCAAAAATCATATAATTATATTGACGTACATAACACTTTTATCACTATTATCGACATATCATCTCTGCGATTTTCGGGGATAATCTCAAAAAACTTGCTTCCAAGTGACCTGGCAAATTTATCAGATGAACGGATATTTTCGCTTGAAGATTCAGAGATAATCTTCTTTGCGTATTCACCGATTCCGTCGGATGCAAGGATAATTACATCTCCGTCAAACAGTTTGTACTGACGGTCTTCGAAATGTATCTCATTTATAATTCCCAGAGGCATGGATTCGACTACGATCTCATTAACTACTCCGTCACGGAGAATGAAGCTTGAAGCTGCGCCTGCTTTTATAAAATTACAAACACCCTTATAAAGGTCAAATTTTGCTATGTCAAGTGTAGCAAAGGATTCTTCCCAGCCTTTTGTTCTCAGTACAGAATTTATTATTCTGACGGACGTTGCACAAGAAATTCCAGCCTTCACAAGCTTTGATACCAGACTTGACGCAAACATTGAATCGAGCTTTGCTCTCTTCCCTGTTCCCATTCCGTCAGACAGCACTACGTACTCTTCTCTTGCGCTTACCGGCACAATACCGATTGTGTCGCCACAGGATTTTATGTCATTTGCAGATGATTGCCATATTCCGACTCTGAGTTCGTATTCAGGCTTTGGCGAGAATGTAAGTTTTGTAATTTTATCGTTGGTAATGACTGACGGAATATCCATTTCTGTTGAAAGTATTTCGCTTACAATCAGAGTAAGGCCAACAAGGTCTGTTTTTTTATCCGACGGGAGATAAATCTCGGCAGTAAGGTTTTCGCTTTCATCATAATACACACAAGAACCATAATCGTTTATTCCGTTATTTCTCAGCTCGTCGCGAAGTTTTTCAGAAAATTCCGTATCAACTCTTGACATTCCGATTATTCTTGCAGACATATCGTTCAGTATATTTTCCATAGTGGAAAGCTGTTCTGTCAGGCTTTCTCTGAGCATTTCTGTGCGGATGTTTTCACTATAGGTGTAGCGGTTTTCACTTTTTGAGTTCATTTGCTTTGTCTTTTTCTTTATTGTGTCTGATATTTCATTTATCTGGTTTTTAATTTCTGATATTGCTGATGAAACGAAAATAAGCCCCGATGAGGTTGTTTCTCCTACAGATTCGACAGATTTGACTTTAAGTCCAAGGAAATTTACTGTACGGTTTATGGCTTTCTGTGTTATGCATGAATATAAAACACATCCGATTGCACAGTCTTTGAGCATATTAAAAGAGTCTGAATTTATATGTCCCACAGCAAGAGAAAGAATTGTTACAATCATAAATACCAGTACAGAAACGAGAATTCCCATGGATGAAACAAGACCGCATATCAGGCCCGAGGTTGCCATCAGCATTGTATTGGCAGATAACTGAGGGTTACAAAGAAATATTCCACAGGTTGACAATGCACCTACTACCGCACCGCCGGTGTGCTTATATTTCCCTGCAGCACAAAGTACAACGCATACTCCGATGACTCTTCCGATATTTATACCCCAAATACTAAGACTGCTCAGTGAACTCAATATAACAACATAAAGAACTGCAAGCGATATAATGTGTGTTTTTCTATGCGAGAAGAAACTGCGTGATTCGATTTTATTTTTTACAAGCTCAATCAGATAAACGATTCCTGAACAGATAAGCGAAGAAAAAAGTCTGAATATTATCTCTGAAGCACTCAGCTTATAAAAGATTCCGACAATAAACAACGACAGAAGCATTGAAATCAATGTCAATATAGAGAGTGCTTCTTTGGATGCCTTTTTCTTGTCAAGCATAAAGAGAATTTTGCAGCCGCATATTATTGTTGCACCAGCTATGTAGAATATATTCCCCGATAGTGCATCTGTAATGAAAAACAAAACCATTACGCTGATATACCCTAAGATGAATAAATTACCCGAAGAAGCAAGAAACGCTAAGAACAGCGGTGAAGCATCACCTATAAATGTTGCATTTGCACTTACAAGACACAATATAGATTCTATTATTGATTGAGCGATAAGGTATTTCTTTGTTTTTTCTTTTCTCTTCATTGTTGTCATTCCTTTATATTTAAAATTACAATATGATTGTACCAAAATACCTTTACGCAATTTGTCGTAATATGGGTGAAAAATTAAAAACTTATATTATTTTCTTAAAGAATGGATATATGGATTTCAGAAAAATATATAAAAAGTTTTTATAAATCGCATTTATATATTGCATTATGATGAAAAGTATGATAAAATCTATATATAATTTGTGTTTACGGATTTTGTAAACAATGGAGGTAAAAAAATGGCTAGAACAGTTAAAGAACTTATGGATATGATTAAAGACAATAATATCCAGATGATTGACTTCAAAATTGTAGACATCAACGGTCAGTTCCGTCATGTTACAATTCCTGCTGAACAGTTCTCTGAAGAGACATTAACAGAAGGTATCGGATTTGACGCATCTAATTACGGTTATGCAGTTGTAGAAAAGAGTGACATGGTATTTATTCCTGACCTTGATACTGCTCTTGTAGACCCATTCTGCGGAGTAACTACCCTTTCTATTACTGGTAACGCAATGGTTATTGATTACCCGAACAACCGTCCGCTTGACCAGTATCCGAGAAATATCGTTCTTGCTGCTGAGCAGTATATGAAGGACACAGGTATTGCTGATACAATGCTTATCCTTCCTGAGTTTGAGTTCCACCTTCTCGATAATGCGGGCTGGTCTGTAACACCACAGAAAATCAGCATGCACGTTGATACTTCCCAGGCTTACTGGAACAGCGATAATGAAGGACTCGGCTGTGTAGTAGCTCATCAGAAGAACTATCACGTTGCAAAGCCGTTTGATACTTCCTATGAGTGCCGTTCAGAGATGTGTCTTGAGATGCAGAAAGCAGGTATTCCAATCAAGTACCACCACCCTGAGGTTGGCGCTGCTGGTCAGTTTGAAATCGAGCCAATGCTCGGTCAGATGTCCAAGATGGCTGACGCTACAATGATGATTAAGTACATAATTCATAATACTGCACTCAAGTACGGCAAGGTTGCTACATTTATGCCTAAGCCTGTTTTCGGCGAAGCCGGAAACGGTTTGCACGTTCATATGCTCCTTCTTAAGGATGGCGAGCCTGTATTCTCTGACGATAACGGCTACTCACACCTCAGCGAAACTGCTCACTACTTTATGGGAGGTCTTTTGAAGCATATTTCTTCCCTTTGTGCTATCACAAACCCAAGCACAAACTCCTTCAAGAGACTTGTTCCGGGATTTGAAGCACCTGTAACTGTTGGCTATGCTACATCAAACAGAAGTGCTGTTATCCGTATTCCTGCTTACGCTAAGACACCTAAGCTCAGAAGATTTGAAATCCGTAACCCTGACGCTACATGTAACCCATATCTTGCTTATGCTGCTATTCTTATGGCAGGTCTTGACGGTGTAAAGAACAAGATTGACCCACACGCTAACGGCTGGGGCCCATACGATTTCAACCTTTACAAGCTCTCAGACGAAGAAAAGGCAAAGCTTTCTTCACTTCCTACAACTCTCGATGCGGCTCTTGACGCTCTTGAAGCTGACCACGACTACCTCACAGAAGGCGGCGTATTCCCTGAGCACCTTATCAGGAACTTTATTGCAAACAAGCGTAAGGAAGTATTTGAGCTTTCAAAGATTCCTCACCCTGCTGAGTTTGACAGATACTTCAATCTCTAAAAAAACAAAAAACGCTGTACGAAAACCGTACAGCGTTTTTATTTGTCCATATTGTTTTGGATATCAGATATAAGATTATAAATTCCGTCCTCGGATAGTATTCCTCTTTTCAAATCCTTTGGAAGCAGACCTTTTTCATCGAGTTCAAAGTCTTTTCTCCACTGAGTACTGTCGTAGTATGAAATAAGTTTCTGATATTTCTTAAGGATACGGTTATCGGAAGTAATAGATTGAGGATTCTCCTTCACTGCAACACAAAGTTCGTCGAAGATTTTTTCATAGGTAGTTACCCGCTTGATAACTTTGTCAATGTTCACCTTTTGCTTTTTAGGCTTTGGTGCAGTAAGAGAAAAGCTTTGATTTATAAGCATTCTGAGTGTATCATCATCTGCTGAGCCATCAAGTGCGGCAGTAAGCCATTTTGATTTATTCATATGATATGCTGGGTAAAAGCCGTTTTCTTTAAGAATGGAGCCGAGCATCATCTCGTCGCACTTTAAGTTGACTACATAGATTATGTTGTCATCATCAAGACCAAGCTTTCTTGCGGAGATATCCATCAGGAGTGCAAACCATTTTCTGTTTTCCTTATGTCTGAAAACCTTTGTATTCGGTGTATCATCCCACGGGCAATCAGGCTTAACTCCGAACTGCTCAAATATATATTTTTCCAGCTCTGAGTGTGTCATAAAACCGCCGCTCCCTTTCCTGAATCATCTTAGTCAATTATATCACAAATTGAGCAAAGTTTCAACATAAAAAGCAGCCCCGAAGGACTGCTTTTAAGATTACTTTTCAAGCTTTTCAGCGGCTTCTTTAAGAAGCTCAATAATGTTGAGGTGCTGTGGGCATACGCCTTCGCACTGACCGCATTCAATACAATCAGAAGCTTTTCCGGAATGACCTGTAAGACTTCCGTAGAAGAATCTCGGTCTGTTATCTCCAGGGAACTTGCGAAGTGTATTTACTGCACCGAAGATATCCGGAATCTGAATGTTCTGAGGACATCCGTTAACACAGTAACGGCAGGATGTACAGCCGATAAGCTTTGCGGCAAGCATCTTTTCGAGAACCTTTGAAATCGCTTCTTTATCGCTGTCTGTAAGAGGCTCAAAGTTTGTAAATGTGCTAAGGTTATCTGCAACTTGCTCTTCATTGGACATACCACTGAGAATGGTTCCTATTCCCTCGAAACTTCCGCAGAATCTCATTGCCCAGGATGCTGTTGACTTGTCAGGTCTTGCTGTCTTGAAAATCTCGTCAAGGTCAGGTGATAGATTAGCAAGCGTTCCACCCTTTACAGGCTCCATAATAATCATCGGAATGTTTCTTCTGAGAAGAATTTCATAAAGCTTTCCGGAATTTACAACCTGATTGTCCCAGTCTGCATAATTAAGCTGAATCTGTACAAATTCAACTTCAGGATGAAGGTCGAGTACCTTCTCTAAAAGTGCAGGTGTTCCGTGGAAGGAAAAACCGAAGTGACGGATTTTGCCCTCTTCCTTCTTTTTCATACACCAGTTAAAGCAGTCAAGCTTTTCGTAAACATCATAGTTTGAACCGTCCTCAAGACTGTGGAGCAGATAGTAGTCAAAGTAATCAAGACCGGTTCTTTCGAGCTGTTCGTTGAATACCTTTTCTCTGTCATCTTCAGTCTTTAATGACCATGCAGGAAGCTTTGTAGCAACAGTAAAGCTTTCTCTTGGATATCTGCCCAGAAGAGCTTCCTTGATAACTCTTTCGGAATTTCCGCCGTGGTAAACGTAAGCTGTATCGAAATAGTTAAATCCGGCATTCATATAGCTGTCAATCATGCCCTTTACTCTTTCTATATCAATCTTACCGTCTGTTTCAGGCAATCTCATAAGACCAAAGCCAAGCTTCGGCATTTTTTTAACATCAAGTTTCATTGAAAAAACACTCCTTCCAATTATGTTTCATTATAACACATCAAATCTTCGCTTTATAAATATTATTTATTAAAAACGTCAATATTTTGCACAAATTATTGAAGAAATTCTATCATTTGAAATGTAAATCGGTGTTGACAATTTATTTAAAAAAAGCTATAATTTTAATAATAAAAGGGAGTAGCGGCCTAGCGTACGAAGTCGTCAGTACGGTATTATAAAACCCGGTTTCGTACTTGGAGAATTATTTCACCAACAGCAAGACTTTTATTGCATTTTTGTTGTGCAATAAAAGTCTTTTTTATTTGCACAAAAACAGGAGGAGTTCTATGAATCATTACAAGCTGAGTGTTGAAGAAAGCCTCAGAGAGCTTGACACTAATGCCAAGGGATTATCCTTGCAGCAGGCTGAAAAAAGACTTTCTGAATACGGAAGAAATGAGTTGGAAGAAAAGAAGCAGGACGGTGTTTTAAAAGTATTTTTAAAGCAGTTTTCTGACTTACTTGTTATTATTTTGATTATCTGTGCTGTCATATCTGCAGTTACAAGTAACGTTGAGAGTACGGTTGTTATACTTTGTGTTATCGTGCTCAATGCTATTATCGGAACTGTTGAGCATTTCAAGGCGGAAAAATCACTTAACGCACTGAAAGCTATGTCGGCACCTCACGCAAGAGTTATGCGTGACTCAGAAGTACACGACATTCCTGCGGCTGAGGTTGTTGTCGGAGATATTTTACTGCTTGAGGCAGGAAGTATTGTCAGTGCGGATGCAAGAGTAATTGAATCTGCGGGACTTATGTCCAACGAAAGCTCCCTGACCGGCGAAAGCGACAGCGTTTTAAAAAGCACTGATGCTATTGAATCTGATAAGGATGTTATGCTTGGTGACAGAATAAATATGGTATTCAGCGGCTCACTTATTACTGCCGGAAGAGGTGTTGCCGTAGTTACCGACACAGGTATGAACACACAGATTGGTAAGATTGCGGATATGCTCAGTACTGCAAAGGCTAACAAGACTCCCCTTCAGAAGAGCCTGAATGCTTTTTCTAAAACTTTGTCAATTGCAATTATGATAATTTGTGTTGTGGTACTCGTACTTACAATGCTTCGTGGAGAAAAGTTCCTTGACGCTATGATGTTTGCTGTAGCACTTGCTGTTGCGGCAATTCCTGAAGCACTCAGTTCGATTGTTACAATTTCTCTTGCAATCGGAACAAGAAAAATGGCGAGCGAAAATGCTGTAATCAAAGACCTCAAGGCTGTTGAAGGTCTTGGCTGTGTAAGCATAATCTGTTCTGACAAGACAGGTACTCTTACTAAAAACAAGATGACCGTAAGAGAGGCATTCTATGATAATAAGAATATTGTAACCGAAGAAGTCGGAATCGCTGGTACTGCTCTTATTGAAGCGATGGTTCTTTGTAATGATGCTGTATTCTCGGAAAATACTACAATTGGTGACCCTACCGAAACAGCTTTGATTGAAAATATAGGAAAAGAAACGACAGACAAGCTCAGAACCGAGTATCCAAGAATCTCAGAGCTTCCTTTTGACAGCGACAGAAAGCTGATGAGTACACTTCATATGATTGATGATAAAATTATGATGTTTACTAAGGGTGCTGTTGATAATCTTCTTCCCAAACTTGATAGTATTCTTATAAACGGTGTTGTAAAAGAAATAAGTGAGAAGGATATTGATGAGATTAAGCAGCGTAACCTTGAGTATTCCCAGAGAGGAATGCGTGTGCTCTGCTTTGCCGCAAGAGAGTTTATTGAAGATAAAAATGAGCTTGGCTGTGAAGACGAGGAGCATTTTACTTTCATAGGTCTTTGTGCAATGACTGACCCGCCGAGAGATGAAAGTGCACAGGCGGTTGCAGACTGCTTCAAGGCAGGAATCAAGCCAATTATGATTACCGGTGACCACAAGATTACTGCTACAGCTATAGCGAAGGAAATCGGTATCTTCAAGGACGGAGATATTGCCCTTGACGGAGCTGAGCTTGAAGTAATTGACGACGAAAAGTTAAAGCAGATGCTTCCATCAATAAGTGTTTACGCAAGAGTAAGTCCTGCACATAAGATAAGAATTGTAACACTCTGGCAGGAGCTTGGCAATGTTGTTGCTATGACCGGTGACGGTGTTAATGACGCACCTGCTCTAAAAAAGGCAGATATAGGCGTTGCGATGGGTATTACCGGTACAGAAGTAAGTAAGGATGCTGCTTCTATGATTCTGACAGACGATAACTTTGCAACCATAATTAAATCTGTTGCAAACGGACGAAGCATTTATGCAAACATAAAAAACAGTATCCTCTTTTTACTTTCCGGAAATCTTGCAGGTATTTTAACCGTTCTTTACACTGTTATAGCAGGTCTTTCGGCACCGTTTACAGCAGTTCAGTTATTGTTCATCAATCTCTTGACCGACTCTCTCCCCGCTATTGCTATCAGTATGGAAAAGCCGACATCAAACCTTTTAGCACAGAAGCCGAGAAAATCTGATGAAGGTATCATAAATAAGACATTTATTAAAAACACTTCGATAATAGGTATACTGATTACTATTGCTACAGTTATTGCATATCATATTGGTTATGCAGTAAGTCCTGTATGCGCAAGCACTATGGCATTCTCTACCCTGTGTCTTGGCAGACTCTTTGACTGCGCAAACTGCAGAGGTGAAGAGCCTGTAAATAAGCTCGGACTTTTCAGCAATAAGTTCGCGGTTCTTTCATTTATCGTCGGAGTTATGTTCCTTTCTCTCGCACTGTTTATTACTCCGCTTCACTCTGTATTCGGAGTTTGTGTTCTTGAACTCAAGCAATTGGCAGCTGTCTTACTTCTTGCTTTAGCACCGACTGCAATAATTCAGATTGGTAAGAATATACTCTATAAGGGTAAATAGTTGCTTGAAAAATATATGATTTAGTGTTAAATAATAGAGGTGATTTATTTGAAGAAAATGTCTATTATTAAAAATCTGATTATGCTTACTGTTGCGGGTACTGTAAATGCATTTGCAGTTACTGTATTCCTCTCACCTGTTAAGCTTTACGACAGCGGAATATCAGGAACCTCTATATTCGATAATAACATACGCTGTCGGACTCAATGCGGTCGACTTTATTGTTGAAGGCTTTGACAGAGCAAAATGCGCTATGATAATTACCGAAAAACCTGATGAAGTCTGTGAAGCGCTTACTTCAACATTTGATGAAGCCAAGGGTGGTTACTCGGATGCTGACAAGACGCTTGTTTACTTTGTTGTCAAAAGATTCCAGGTTACGAGAATGAAGGATATCGTACACGATATTGATACTCACTCATACATTACAATTACCGAAGTTGCAGATGTATTTAAATCAAATCACAATAAGAATTCATAAAGAAAAGCCTATGCTGACCTAGCATAGGCTTTTGAGTTTTATACAAGCTTAATATCAAGAATTGCTGAATTGCCGCCGATACGAAGAGCCAGAGTTCCTTCATCAGAAACATCTTGCGGAATATCAAGAGTGTACTCTGCAAAGTCATCGAGGGCATTGCTTGAAGTTACTGTTGTTTCACAAACTAGCTCCTTGTTGTTATCAAAGATTGCTGTAAGATTAACTTCGCCGACAGATGTCTGTGCTGTTACCAGGAGCTGTTTTTTGTCCTTGAACGGCACAGCGTTATATACCGCTTGTCCGCTGTATCCGGTAACTCTGATATAGTTTCTCAGAAGATTCTTTGAATAGAAAATCTTGATGTTTTGGCAGGATTCATAACTGTCTGCTGTAAATTCATCATTACGTGTAGAAGGCTTGATTCCGTCAACCGACACATTAACGGACAATCTGTAATCCTCACTTGAAGAAGCTGCCGAGAATGTGTATTCCCCTTCTTCTATCATCATCTGCTTGCTTCTGACATCGTAGATTCTGAGAATATGCGACGGAATTGATACATTGACCTTTTTTGTTTCACCTGCGTTGATTTTTACTCTTTCAAATCCGCAGAGCTTCTTAATCGGTCGTTTTACAGATGAGTTATTGACTGTATAATAAATCTGGATAACTTCTTCGCCGTCTGTGTCGCCGACATTAGTTACATTTAACGTTGCAACATAGCCGTCTTCTGCCTTATCTACAGAAAGCCCGGAATACTCAAAGGTAGTATATGACATACCGTATCCGAATGGATAAAGTGGTTTTCCTTCGAAGTACATATATGTTGTTTTTCCGTTTTCTATATCGTATTCCATAATATCGGGAAGGTCATTTTCGCTTCTGTACCATGTGAGCGGAAGTCGTCCTGCTGGATTATATCTTCCCCAGAGAACATCAGATACAGCGGTGCCGAGGTGCTGCCCTGCATGTGTTGTATATACGATTGCAGGTACATTGTCGTTTTCTTCACAGATAGAGTAAGGATAGCTGGATATAAGCACCATAACTGTATTTGAGTTAAGCTTTGAAAGTCTTGTAGCCATACCTTCCTGTATATTGAGTGAAAGTGTCTTTCGGTCGTAGCATTCCTTCGCAACCTGTACAGGGTGGTTACCGATGCAGTAGATAATAAGGTCATTTTCCTTTGCAACCCTGGCTGCTCTTTCGTCTGCTGAAAGCTCCACTCTGATATCAAACAAGCAATTATCTCCAACAGCCTTATCTGTAATAACTGTCAGTGTGCCATCATCTTTGCAGATAACACGACGGTGATTGAGAAATTCCTCGACAATTGTTTTTCCGAAGTGTTCCTTGAAGTTGAATGTCTCACGGGTAAACCAGTCGTATATAACCCGATTATGTAATTTAATTGTGCTGTCATCAAACAGTCTGACATATCTTCTGTATTTTACGGAGAAGAAATTATTCCAGTTTTCTCCCCATTTCTGAAGTTCAAATAGCTCTGATTCAGTTACTTCATCCGCATCTGCAACTACGTCGCCGTTTTCCTTGGCAGAAAGATATTTTCCGTTCGGAGCTTTTATTGAAACGATATCCCAAAGTGAATCATAATGAATTTCGCTGTTTGGACAAGCTTTTTTAATGCCTTCAAGAACAGAAATATCTCCCGATGAATATCCTGTGTACCAGTCCATAAGATTCTCATCAGCGAGTGCACCTACAACAGCTATTTTTTGAGGAGAACTCTTTAGAGGAAGGATACCGTTGTTTTTAAGAAGAACTATCTGCTCTCTTGTTGCTCTGAGATTTGAAAGTGAATATTCTTCACAGTCGATAATATCCTTAGAAATTTCATCATAAGGGCATTCGTCGAACTGTCCGAGCTTATATCTTGCAAATACGACGTTTGCAAGAGTAAGGTCTATATCAGCTTCGGTTAACTCGCCTTTTTCGAGCGAGGCTCTTGCAGCATTTCTGACAAGAATTTCATTGTCTGTCATTGTATCGGAGCCTGCTTTTATCGACATTGCAAGCGACTGAGAATGTGTTTCGCAATATCTGTGAGAAAGAACCGTCTGAGAGAAATCTCCGCCGTCGCTTACAACAAACCACAGACCCCATATATCTTTGAGTATTGACTTGATTTCGGGATTCAGGATTCCGGGAACGCCGTTAATTTCGTTGTATGCTGCCATTATACTTCTAGCACCGCCATATCTGATTGCGTTTTCAAATGCGGCATAGTAGTATTCGTATTTCAGTCTGAGCGGAAGATATGCATTGCAGTTGCCTCTTCCCTCTTCGTTGTTGTTTGCGCAGAAATGCTTAAGTGTAGGAATAGTCTTATAAAATGTTCCGTTATCGCCTGCCATTCCTTTAGTATATTTCGCTGTAAGCTCTCCTGCAAGAAATACATCTTCGCCGTAAGCTTCTTCTGTTCTTCCCCATCGTGGGTCTCTGACCATATCAACGGTCGGCCCCCATAGACACAGTCCGCCACGCTTTTCCTCGTTATAATACGCTCTTGCTTCGTTACCTGCGATTTCGCCGAGTGTCTGCATAAGCTCTCTGTCAAAGGTTGCAGCAAGGCCCTCAGGCTGAGGAAGGACGGTTGATATTTTATCCTTGCTTCTTCCAACATAGCCTCTTGCGACTTCAGTTCCGATATAAAACTCCGGAACTGAGAGTCTTTCAACGGCATTATGATGTGTTGTCAAAAGCATAAGCTTTTCTTCAAGTGTAAGCTTACCTATAAGTTCTTTTGCTCTTTCGTAGAATTCCTTATCGACTGTGTTTTTAATAATCATACAAAAAACCTCCGAGGATTTATTGCACATATTATAACACATAGAGAAGCATATTCATATTAAAATCTTGTGAAAAATTGCAACAATCAAAGGGTATTTTTCAGTATCTTCGCTTTTTAGTGTTGACTCCGATAATTCCTCCTACACCACCGCAAAGCATAGTCAGAATAAGTTTACCGCCTGCAGAAAGGCTAAGCACAGCTTTTGCAAATAAGACTCCCGACAGCATTACTACCGAAAATATAACTATACCACAGATTGCGCCTCTGATAAGCCCGTTTCTTCTTCCTTTTCTTGCACAGATATAACCACCGACATAACCGCCTATGCATAGGGAAACGGTTGCAGCAATGTTTAGTACGATATTTGACGCGTTTACTTTGCTGAGAATAACTGAAAAGCAGAAAAGAACTATCAGTATAACTGCAATTCCTGCGCTTACCGAAATGAAAAGATAAGATGAGTTTTCCCTCTTGGTTCTTCTTACATATCTGGACAAAAATAATCCCTCCTAAACAAATAAGTAGGATAACATACTCAATGTTTATTCGGGATTAAATTCAATTATTCACTTTTAAGCGTCATGCTCAGTGTTGCACTTAGCGATTGCCCACTTCATTACTCTTATCTTACTTCTGTCGCCGCCTGTTTCTACAACAACAGTGTCGTCCTTGATAGAGAAGATAATTCCAACAATTCCGCCTGCAGTTACTACTTCGTCGCCGACTTCAAGTTTTTCGCGCATTGCAGCGTCTTCCTTTTCCTTCTTCTTCTGAGGTCTGATGAGGAGGAAGTAGAAGATTACGAGAATTACTACAAGCCA
This sequence comes from Oscillospiraceae bacterium, assembly GCA_017848055.1. Taxonomy (GTDB): domain Bacteria; phylum Bacillota; class Clostridia; order Oscillospirales; family Ruminococcaceae; genus UBA7477. The sequence continues at coordinate 17,385 of JAGALZ010000035.1, forward strand.
AATTATTGAAAACCAGCCTGTGATATTGCTTGCAGATTCTTCGCCAGCGAGCATTGAGATTGCAAAATTCATTATATACATCCTTTCTTTATGCCTTTTATAACTACGCAAATTGTTTATTGCCGTTATAATCATACTATACAATTATACAATATTTGCATTTAAATTTCAAGTGATTTAATGATTATTTTAATATAATTTTAATTGCTTCCCTCTCTGATTCCATTTTCTCGGCAAGTTCGTCGTCATTAAACAGTACTGAATAACCATACAGAGAGATTCCGTCGACATTTTCAAGTCTGAGTGCATCGGAAATTTGTTTTGAAATAATGTTTTCGGTGTTCATAAACTCAGATTCTTCCGAGATTTTGTAGACACCGAGTCCGATAACAAGTTTTATTGAATCATTCTCCTTCGTCATTTCGCTCCACGCATTTATTGTTTCAAGGTACGGAGAAGAACTATTATATCCAAAGTACACCTGAGGTATAATAACGTCACAAAACACATTATCGTTTTTACACCACTTCTTTACGTCTGCATACATCTGAGTATAGTTATTGGATATATTACCTTGCGGAGAGATTTCAAAAAGGACAGAAGGATTTATGTTTTTAATCTGTGCATTTATTGAAAGAACGAGATTATCAATATTTGACATTCTCCATTCACTGAGGTCAGAATGTCCTGACTGTTCAAAAGCTGATTTATCAAAGCTATCGGAAATTGTAGGATAAAAGTAGTCGTCTATGTGTATTGCATCTACGTCATACTTTGAAACAATTTCGCCGACACCGTTATAAACAAGGGCTTGTACATCCTTGTATGCAGGATTCAACCAGAGGAACGGACTGCTTTCAACGGCAACAATTTTTTCACCGAAGCTAACGTCATACATCTTACGAACAGCATATTCCCTGGGAATTTCAAGAGTATTCTTTTCGGACTGACATCTGAGCGGGTTTATCCAGGCATGGAAAGATAGATTGCGTTTATGAGCTTCTTCAATCATAATCTGAAGAGCGTCGAATGGCTCAGAATCACCGAAAGCAGATGTTAACGGATAATATTCTGAGAAATAATATGCGTCTGAAAAGGCTCTGACATGCACATAAACGGTGTTAGCACCAAGCGAAGATATCTTTTCGTAAGAGTTTGATATTTCATTTCTGAAGCTATCTTCGGTTGAGTTTTTCAGCATTTGGGAAAGCTCAATGTATGAAATCCAGACACCTACCGGTGCATCATAGTTAAGTGCAGAATAATCGTTTTTTTCAAATACGGTATTAACACTCGGAATTTTAATCTGCTGATTATAGATAGAATCGAAATCATGCTTAAATGGGCATGTTCTGTCCGGCGAGAGTCTGGATGTCGGAAAGATAAGCTCAAGCAGGATTACAGCTATCAGAAGTGATGCAGATAGAATGATATACTTCTTTTTCAAGTTCTTGTCCTTTCAATAGGTTCTTATTACATATTATTATGCAATTAAAGAAATAATGCAAAAGCCACATCAAAAGATGTGGCTATAGTTTTAAAGCTTTTTGCCGATATGCTCGCCGAGTTTAATCGGTGTTTCTTTGCTGTCGATAGTGTTCATAAAGATGTCAGAGTCGGGCATAACGGTGTCTTTTTCAAAAAGCTGAATTATAGTGGAGCCACCAAATTCAAACATACCCTTCTCTTCTCCACGCTTATACCTATGCTTCTCGTGAAGATTTGAAATCTTACCTACACAAAGTGCACCGACTTCAATCTGTATAACGTCACCGAAGTTTTCGGTTTTAAGCATACAGAACTCTCGGCAGTTTTGTTTGAAAACCTTGATTCTGTTGACGGCAATCGGCTGGACAGTATGAAGAACGCCGTTAATATAGCAGTTTCTTGTCTTTACACCGTTGTCAATATAAGAGTATCTGTGGTAATCGTTTGGTGAGAGTCGGTAGATGAAGCACCAGCCATCTTTATACTTCTTGGAAAGCTTATTGCTTTTCAGAAGCTCTGCTATAGTATATGATACGTCTTTGATGTTAAAGACGCTATCCTCGTCAATTTTATACACAGTAAGCTTACAGTCACACGGACTGCAAAGCACACTCGGTGTCATATCAAAATCACGATATCCGGTCTTAAGCTTTCTTGTGAAAAAGTCGTTGAAGGACTTAAAACTTGATTTTTCGCACTGTGAAAGGTCAATATTATACTCTCTGACATACTTTTCAATCATTGGCTTTGAAAATCTGCTGTCAAGAAAAATTCTGGAAGCTTTGGAAACCCAGACAGCTGTAACAGGTTTAAGCAAAAATCTTCCGACAGCTGATTTGTACATCAGCTTCATAAATGCATTGGTGTTGTTTTCGTCAATCTTGATTCCTTCACGGAAAACATTTAAATCCATAGTATGCTCCATTAAACCTTTGTAAAATCAATAAGCACCATAAAGAACTCTGCAAGTCCGATAAGCGCAAGGACAAGCATTCCGACTGAATGAGGCTTTCTTATACGAAGTGGTGTAATATATGCGATTGCCATAACAAACAGCGCAACTGTATATAAAAGCGAAAAGTTCGGAATAGGTGCGTATGTAGCAAGGCAGTATACAAGCGGAACAATAAGAGAAGATGAAGTTATAGGCAGACCTTTAAAATACTTTCTGTTCTCGTCTGTTTCGTCCTGACGTTCCTCTTCTGTTACGTTGTAGTACGCAAGTCTGATAAGTCCTGCAAGCACGAATACACATGCTACGATACCATAAAGCTTGCTGACCTTATTGATATTATATCCGATTACAGCCGGAAGAACACCAAAGCAAACAAGGTCACAAAGCGAGTCAATCTGGATACCGAAACGCTTTTCCTGCTTGGTTCTTGTCTTTTTGGTTCTTGCAATTTTGCCGTCGAACATATCACAAAAGCCTGAAAGCATAAGGCAAATTACTGCTTCCTGCAAATTACCGTCACAAGCACTGAAAATACCTGTAACAGAAATAAATAAGCTTACATAAGTAACAATTACTGTATAATCATAAAATCCTATCATATTTATTCAGAAAACCTGATTTCCCCCTGTAAATTTTCTCTATAATATTATACTGCAAAACAAGCTCTTTGTAAAGTCAATTTCAGAAAATTGTCTGTATTTTGTCAAACTTATCAATATTCGATAAGCTTCAAAGCACCGGTAGGACAAGCATCAAGACATTTTCTGCATCCTGCACAACCGGAAACAGTGTCAGGATTATCAAATTCAGGCTTGATGACAGTTGAGAATCCTCTTCCGACAAATCCGAGTATTCCCTTTCCTGCTACATCATCACAAATTCTTACACAAAGACCGCAAAGAATACACTTTGAAGGATTGCGCTCAATAGCGACAAGCTTTCTTTCAACGGGAGCTACGTTTTTCTTGCCAGTAAATCTGATGTTTTCGATTCCTACGCCGTCTGCATATTTTATAAGCTTGCAGTCACCATAATCGTGGCAACCACACTCAAGACAACGTTTTGCTTCACTGATGACCTTGTTTTCGTCACCAAAGCCGAGATTTACCTCGTTGAAATCCTGCTTTCGTTCATCGGCAGGTCTGGAAGGCATAGCTATTCTCTGCTTCTTTTCATATGATGTGAAATCAACGTCCTCATCCTTACGTCTTGAAACAAATGGCTTTCTGTAGCCTACGATGTTGCCGTTCAGGAAGCTGTCCACAACGTCGGCACACTTTCTTGCTTCGCCTATAGCTTCAATTGCAATAGATGCACCCTTGTTTGTAGCATCACCGACAGCAAAGATTTTTTCGTCTGATGTTCTGAAAGTGGACAAATCAGCTGATATAGTTCCTTTTTTTGTCTTTTCGATGATGTCAAGACCGCTTGCGTTTATTGTCTGTCCGATTGCCATAATGACCATATCAACCGGCAGGTATTCAAATTTTCCTTCTACGGGCACCGGTGAGCGTCTTCCGCTAGCGTCGGGTTCGCCAAGCTCCATAATCTGAAGCTTAATCTGAGTTACTTTACCGTTCTCGCCGATAATTTCAGACGGATTAGTAAGAAACTTGAAGTCAACGCCTTCTTCGATTGCTTCTTCGATTTCGATATCCTCGGCAGGCATTTCACTGCGTGTTCTGCGGTAGATTACATAAACCTCATCAGCACCGCATCTTATGGCTGTTCTGCAAGCGTCCATAGCGGTATTACCACCGCCGCAGACTGCGACCTTCTTACCCTTGAGATTTGGTGTTTCAGCCTCTCCCGAAGAAATATCACGGAGAAAATCGATTCCGCCGATTACGCCTTCGAGTCCTTCGCCTTCGACTCTCATCTGCATACTCTTCCAAGCGCCTACAGCGACAATTACTGCGTCGTTATCAGCTTTGAGCTGTTCGAGAGTAATATCCTTACCTACAGAAACGTCGTTTACAAGCTTTACTCCAAGGCTTTCTATGAGCGAGATTTCCTTATCGAGAATCGACTTTGGAAGTCTGTATGCAGGGATGCCGTATCTAAGCATACCGCCCATTTTCTTCATAGAATCGTAGACAGTAACGCTGTGTCCCATAAGTCTGAGATAGTACGCACTTGTAAGACCTGCAGGACCACCGCCGATTACAGCGATATTCTTTCCCGTATCAGGCTTTACCTGCGGAATATAGGTGTCGCCATTCAAATCCTTATCGGCAGCGTATGATTTTAAAAATGCAATGGAGAGAGGCTCATCCACAAAACGTCTGCGACAGTTCTGCTCACATGGATGAGGACAGATTCTGCCGATTGAAGCAGGGATAGGAATAACCTGCTTGATAGTTTCAACTGCACCCTTGTAATCAGCATTTGAAATCTGCTTCAAATACTTCTGAACATCTGTTCCGGCAGGACAATTGAGTTTACAAGGACCAAGGCAATCACCTTCGTGGTCGCTCATAAGTAGCTCAAGAGCTACTTTTCTTGAACGCAGCACTCTCTGAGAATCTATGCTTACTACATAGCCGTTTCTTGCCTTGGTAGCACAGGCTCTCATAAGTTTCGGAATAGCTTTACCATTTCCGTCATCTATAATTTCAACTGCACATACACCGCAAGCGCCGAATGCCGCAACGCTCTCGTGGTCGCAGAGGTTAGGAATTTCAATTCCGTTATCCTTGGCAACCTTGAGTATGTAGTCATTTTCTGTGCAAAGACACTCTTTGCCGTTTATAGTTATTTTAATCTGTTCCATATCAAAGTCACCTCAGTTTTTGGAAATTGCTCCGAATTTACAATTTGCGATACACTGTCCGCACTTGATGCAAACAGCAGTATCTATAGAATGTGCAGACTTAAGCTCGCCAGAAATTGCACTTACCGGACACTTCTTAGCACACATAGTACATCCTATACACTTGTCCTTGTCAATTTCATAAGTGAGAAGCTGAGTACACTCCTTTGCTGGACATTTCTTATTGTTGATATGTGCTTCATATTCATTTCTGAAATACTTGATTGTAGTAAGTACAGGGTTAGGAGCTGTTTGTCCCAAACCGCAAAGTGCGCCATCTTTGATGGCTTCGCAAAGCTCCTCTAAAAGCTCAATATCGCCATCCTTACCCTCTCCGTTTACAATACGGGTAAGAATCTCCTGCATACGCTTTGTGCCGATTCTGCAATGCACACACTTGCCGCAGGATTCCTTTGCAGTAAAGTCGAGGAAGAATTTTGCCATACCAACCATACATGTTGATTCGTCCATAACAACCATACCGCCGCTTCCCATAATAGCACCTGTTGCAGAGAGCTTTTTATAGTCAATTACAGTATCTAAAAGACTCTCAGGGATGCATCCGCCTGAAGGGCCGCCCATCTGAACAGCCTTAAACTGTTTATCCTCCTTGATACCGCCGCCGATATCAAAGATTACTTCACGCAGAGTTTTACCCATCGGAATTTCGACAAGTCCGCCACGCTTGACTTTGCCGGTAAGCGCAAACACCTTTGTACCCTTTGAATCCTCGGTTCCCATATCAGAAAATGCTTCACCGCCGTTTGAAATAATCCAAGCGACATTTGCAAAGGTTTCGACGTTATTTATGTTGGAAGGTTTATGCCAGTAGCCCTCCTGTGCAGGAAACGGTGGTTTGAGTCTTGGCATACCACGGCTTCCCTCAAGCGATTCGATAAGTGCTGTTTCCTCGCCACACACGAATGCACCTGCACCTGCTTTAATTCTGAAATCACAAGTAAAACCGCTGCCGAGAATGTTTTCACCGACGAAGCCTGCATTCCTTGCTTGTTCAATAGCGTTTTGGAGTCTTATAATTGCAAGCGGATATTCGGCTCTGACATAGACAACAGCTTCCTTGGCACCGATTGCGTACGCACCGATAAGCATACCTTCAATAAGAGAATGCGGGTCGCTTTCGATAACTGCTCTGTCCATGAATGCACCAGGGTCACCCTCATCGGCGTTACAGATGAGATACTTTTCTTCGCCCTTTGACTGCTTGGCAGCATTCCACTTAAACCAGGTCGGGAATCCTGCACCGCCTCTGCCTGCAAGTCCTGATGCCTTGATTTCATTAATTACATCATCCTGAGTCATACTGCTCAAAACTTTTTTTAGAGCAGAATAACCGCCTACGGATACATATTCGTCTATATTTTCAGGATTGATAATTCCGCAGTTTCTCAGAGCAATTCTTGTTTGCTTTTCAAGAAACAGCTTATCTTCGTCAGAAATTTCATATTCACAAGCTTTTGCAAAGTCGCTTGATAATACAGCCTCAGCAATAGCTTTTGCAATATCTTCTGATACCTTTACATATCTATGCAGGTTGTTGTTATCATCATAGACATCAACAATCGGCTCCAGCCAGCACATACCGATACAACCGGTAATTCCGATAGGATATTTACCTTCAACAGACTGTTCTAGGACAGCTTTGATTTTTCCGGCACCGGCAGCAATGCCGCAGCTACCTTGACCAACAATTATTTTCATATCTTAAGCACCGCCTTTTTTAGCTTCTGCTTTTCAGCTCAGCGATTATTTCTCTTACTTTTTTCGGAGTAAGAGAGCCGTATGTTTCGTCGTTTATCATCATTACAGGTGAAAGGCTGCAGCATCCAAGACAAGCGACACAGCTAAGAGTAAACAAACCATCATCGGTTGTTTCGCCATCTGAAATACCAAGCTCCTCATTAATTGTCTGAGCAATCATTTCACTGCCGTTAACATGACAAGCGGTACCCTGACAAAGCATAATGAGATACTTTCCGACCGGTTTGAATCGAAACTGCGTATAGAATGTCGCAACGCCCATAACCTTAGCAGGGGTATTTCCTGTAGCACTTGCTACTTCGTAGATAACCTCTGTAGGAAGGTATCCATAGATTTCCTGGGCATTCTGTAAAATTGTGATAAGGCTGCCCTTGACGTTCGAATACTTATCAAGCACAGGTTTTAAAAGGTTCAAATCTATATTAGAATCAGAACAATTACACTTGCACATTTCTGTCACTCCTCATAAGATAAATACATATTTATTTTATCATATTCTTTATCATTTGACAACACAAATACAAAAATTTCATAAAAAAAACACCTGCAAACTGCAAGTGTTTTGTGGGGTGGGTGGTGGGATTCGAACCCACGGTCTTCGGGACCACAATCCGACGCTTTAACCAACTAAGCTACACCCACCATATAACAAATGCTGAACTAAATTCAGCATTTGTGGCGCGTCTTGCAGGACTCGAACCTGCGGCCTACTGCTTAGAAGGCAGTTGCTCTATCCAGCTGAGCTAAAGACGCATAATAATGGAGCGGGTGATGGGAATCGAACCCACGCGGCCAGCTTGGAAGGCTGGAATTCTACCATTGAACTACACCCGCATTACTTATCTCTTCAAGCAACGATAATTATTATACCATCATTCCTTGAAGATGTCAAGTAATTTTTAAGAAAAAATTCGATTTTTTGCAAATTTGGGCTATTTGCTTTTAATCTTTTCGATACGGCGCTGAATTTTGGACATTATTCTTCCTCTGAATATAAGACCGAGTGCTGTGATTGCAATTACAATTACAGAAGCCACTACAGCGACAACAAAATGTTCATTTCTGATGCTTGCACCGACTACTCCGCTTATGATAATTGCAGGGATTCTTGCCGGAATTATAACATAGAAAAAGTCACGTTTTTTAATTTTTGTCAGAGGAAGAAGATAGGTCAGGATATCCTTCGGGAATCCCGGAAGAAGATATAACAGCGCAAATCCTGTTACGACCTTTTCCTCATCCTGCAAAAATTTATACTTAGAAATTTTCTTCTCATCAAAGAAGAGCTGAACTATAGGATAACCTATAAGCTTTACAAGAACAAAAACCACGAGAGAGCCTGCAAAAATTCCTATTATCGAGTATATAGAACCCCAGAATGCTCCGAAAAGCATTCCACCGAGAATCTGAAGCGGTGGAACTACACCCAGGATTATCTGAGCTGCCTGCAAAGCTGTGAATAGAATTGCACCCTTTACTTCGTTACGCTCGATTACTTCTTTAAGACTATCTCTTCCCTCTTTTGTTTTTAACAATGCTGCATATGGATAAAGCTTTATAGTCGCATAGCAAAGTGCACCGACTACAAGTACGAGCAAAATAATTTTAGTTGCAAGTCTTCTCTTGTAGGTGGCACTGTTTTTATCCAGATGGAGCTTATCGTATTCCCCCAATTTTACATTTACACCTTCCGTTTTTTATTTATCAAGATGCCGTATAACTTTCTTTCTGAACCATTTGATGTACATGGTTATCAGATTAGTTACGGCTATGTCATAGATGACAAACACTACATTTGCCGCCCCAATCAGCAAAGGTAATGCAAATTTGCCTATCTCGTCGATGCTTTGTTTAAGCTCCGGTGAGCTTACAAGCAGCATTACAAGATTATAATACACAACAAGTGCTATGTTAAACAGTATAATCTTTACAAACCACTGAAGTGGCCTTGCTTTGATTTTTGTTTCAAACACAGATTTAATTATAGGATAATACCCCATAAAGGTAATGAATAACAAACTCGCTTCTTTATTAGGAACCACAAAGAATGATAAAAGTGCAACTCCTGCATAAGTAAGAAAAGCCCAGCTCATACCTATCTCGATAACGATAATTACAAGAACGATTCCCGCAAAAGCCGGAATTGCGTATTCAAGTCCGGGAATCACCCCAGACATAATCATTGCAACAAGACTGAGAGCTGAAACAATTCCGCCGAGCGCAACCTTATAGCTAACCTTTTTTCTCATAATCAGCAGCAGGAAATAAGGTCTCCGCCCATGCATTCACAGCAACAGTCTGCACAGATGAGTCCCTGGCATATATCACAGCCGGAGCATCCGGAGCCTGAGGAGGTATTATAATGCTGTGAAGGATTACCGTTCATATAACCGCCTCTCTGAGAGTTCATCTGAGAAAGTGCGGCAGCGTATTCTCTGTTATTCGGTTCCATGGAACAAGCTCTTGAGAAGCAAGTATATGCATCGTTGAGCCAACCTCTTGAATAAGCTACGCTACCCTTGAGGAAGTACCATTCAGCATTTCTGTAGCCTTCGGAAATTTCAGAAAGGATTGCATCGGCCTCGGTGATATTTCCGCTCTGGATAAGGAATCTTACCTGAGAGAAGTTTGATGATGAGCTTCCGGAATATGAAGAACCGCTAAAGCAGTAAGAAGAGCTTGACTCTCCTCCTCTTCTCATATTCATGATTGCGTCAAATGCGGCATTGATTTCGGTCATTTTTTCATTTGCAAGGTCACCGAGAGGATTATTTGCATAGTTATCAGGATGATATTTCTTAGCAAGCTCTCTGTAGGCAAGCTTGATTTCTTCATCACTTGCTGATGGTGAAACGCCTAAAACCTTGTATGGGTCTGTCATAATTAATTCTCCTTTTCTTTATTATACTTATTTTCAATTATTGTAGAAAGACTGTTTTTGAGTCCAAGATATATTATATTATCAAGTATTGGCTTATATTTTTTAATAGAAAGCAAAGTATAGCAATTAGCAAGTTCTCCCAGAGTAAGATTTACAGATTGTATTACGTACTCTTTGATTTTAATCATCTGTTCTTCGTCGGGCTGCGAAGAAAGAGAAAACTCATTGATAATAGGATTAAAATTCTTTTTCCTTATATCATCTTGCAGGTCGTCAAATGCATCACAGAGATAAATATATCTACCTAAAAAGTACCCGAATCTTCGAAGAACACGAGAAGTATTCTCGTCATCTGTAATGTTATCTGCGATTGCTTCCATCATTTTAGCTGACGGCTCCGCCGCAAGGTCAATAGAACAGTCAGGAAGCATCTCTACCCTTTTTTGTTCCTGCATCTGAAGTTCGATACATTGCGCAAGCTCAGGATATACAGCCCTTGCTTTTTTGTATCCTTTTTTCAGGAACATAAGCATAAAACGTGCGGCAAGTTTTTTGAAAAATCCCTTATCGGAAACATCGTCACGAAGCTTATGATATATTAGTATTTCAGCAGCAGCGGCTGGATATCCAAGACCGTCGTCACAGCTGACACAGATTGTTTTTTTAAAAGGATGGGCAACACATCTGCACTTATTCGCACTTGCACAGTAATCATTTATCCCCGAATTCATCAGTGATAAAAATGCGAAATCGTAGCTCAGAGTCAATGTTGCAGTAAATCCGTATTCTTTTTTGATTTTCTTACATAGTCCACAGTAGAAAGCCTTGTATGTGTCATACTCACACACTCTCAGCTGAGGCTTGAATATACGAACATAACCGAACATTGTCCCACCTCACAATCGTTTATATTGTACCATACTTTCACTTTTATGTCAACTGTATTTACAATAAATTAACAGCGGTATCAAAAGAAACCGCTGTTAATAAATCTATTCTGTTACTTCTGATGAACACGCTGAACAGTCCTTATCGCTAAGACTCTTTGGAAAGAATTCATTTACCGGGAAATTAAGCTTATCAAAGATTTCACATGGACTATCGGTATTTGTCGTGCATTCCTTTGTCGGAACACAATAATCGTATGTCGGAACCATAATGGTTACTCTTCTTGAAAGCTGAATAATTGAGAACATACCTATTGTCACGTAGACATACTTCGTACCTACTACCGGCGGTTCTGTTTCGCATACAAGACACTGTTCCGATGAAGAGCTTGTCGGGATAGGTCTGCAAGTAAGCTTAATATCGAGGACAATCGGCTCTACGACATTAACGCTTGCGATTGGAAGTGAATTCTTACAACCGCATCCATCAGGAGTATACTGGGTATCTTCGTTAGAGTAAAATGTCTTTGTGTGTCCGTCGCTTCCGAAAAGAATGACTTTCTTTGTAAATGTTGCGGTTCCCTGCACCTGCTGAGGTGTTGAAGTTGCTGTCTGGTATACATCGACGGCTACATTGAATGCGTATGTGATATCAACTGCATAGAATCCGCAATGGAAAGGCACGGGTTCAATTGAGAATGTAACATTTACAATCTCAACACAGCTGCTTTTTACAAAGCAGGCAGAGTTGATAAGCTGCTGGTCTGCTGCTGTAAATGTAACTGCCAGGTCTTCAAGACAGTCCTTATCAGAGCAGGAATCGAAGATTTTCATTACATCGATACAGCCGGCTTCTTTAAAGCAGTTCTGATTATTGATAATTTCGCTCATAATTTTCCTCCCTAATATGTATTAGTAAAAACTATGCAAGAAGGTTTGATTCCTTGCAGATATTACATTCTATTCGGATAAGAAAAATATGTGCAAAAAACAGCAGGAAATTTCTCTCCTGCTGCTTAAAATACGTGATATTATAATCAGGTGTTCTTGTCAACTGTGTGGAACTGCTTGAGGTTTCCGATTTTTTCGTTTCTCTCCTCAAGAATCTTTTCAACATCCGACCAATCAAGGCCCTGATTTGCACAGAGCACCATAACATGATAGAGAAGGTCGTTGATTTCATTTGCAAGCTCATCATTATCGTTATTCTTAGCGGCAATAACTGTTTCTGTAGCTTCTTCGCCAATCTTCTTGCAAATCTTGTCTACACCCTTTTCAAAGAGGTAACAGGTATAGGAATTCTCCTGTGCTGTTCCCTCTTCGTAAGCCTTTTTACGAGCCTTGATTACTTCAAAAATTTCCTGATATACAGTCATTATTCATTCTCCTCATTATACATTTCATTGAAAAAACAGCTGTACGAGCCTGTATGGCAAGCAACGCCTGTCTGCTTTACGTTTACGAGCAAGGTATCGTTATCGCAGTCAGAATAGATAGAAACTACCTTCTGCAGGTGACCCGAGGTTGCGCCCTTATTCCAGTACTCCTGACGTGAGCGGCTCCAGAACCATGTATAGCCTGTTTCAAGTGTTTTCTTAAGACTTTCCTTGTTCATATAGGCAAGCATAAGAACTGTTTTAGTATCTACCTCATAGCAGATTGCGGGGATAAGCTCACCCTTTTCAAAATACTTATCGAGGTCATTCAAATCAATTTTAACTTTACTCATCTAGGTTCCCTTTCTTTTCTTAATGAGCGGCAATATAATCAGCATAACAGCAAAGCCGATTGCAGAACCTATTGCAGCTGTTCCGATAATCAGAAGCAGAAGTTCCATCGCATAGTTTGTATGTAAATTTGAAATAGCTTCACAGAGTACATACAATAACAGCGAGCATCCAGTAGATATCATAAGATTTTTTCTTGACTTGATTCTACTTGCAAGAATCAAAGAAACCAACAGTCCTGCGATTAGAAAAAGAAAACTGTCTGATTCAAAAAGCTCCTGTAAAATCGGAAGATACTTCATATCTCATTACCTCACAAGCACGTTTTTGCCCTTGCAGTATTCCTTTACTTCTCCGACAGTCAGCTCCTTGAAGTGGAAAAGTGAAGCGGCAAGTGCTGCGGTTGCGTTTGTCTTTTCAAAAACCTCGTAGAAGTCATTTATCTTTCCTGCTCCGCCGCTTGCGATTACAGGGATTGTACAAGCGTCACAAACTGCCTTGAGCATTTCGATATCAAAGCCTTCCTTAGTGCCGTCTGCGTCAATGGAATTGAGGCAGATTTCACCTGCGCCAAGCTCCTGCACCTTCTTTACCCATTCAATGAGGTCGAGCTTCATATCGACTCTTCCGCCGTTTATGTAGACTGTCCACTTACCGTCGCCTATCTTCTTGGCATCAATGCCGACACATATGCACTGTGAGCCGAAGATATCAGCTCCGTCTTTTATGAGCTGAGGGTTCTTTACAGCCTGAGAATTGACAGACACCTTATCTGCACCTGCTCTTAAAGTTTCTCTGATATCATCGACAGTTTTTATTCCGCCGCCGACTGTAAGAGGAACAAATACCTTCTTGGCAGTTTCTCTTACGACATCGAGGAAAACTCCTCTGCCTTCGTAAGAAGCGGTTATATCATAGAAAACAATTTCGTCTGCACCCTGCTTATTGTACTCCTCAGCACAAGCAACTGGGTCACCAACTTCTTTGATTCCCTCAAAATTTACGCCCTTTACGACTTTGCCGTCACGCACGTCGAGGCATGGAATTATTCTTTTAGCAAGCATTATTTCACGCCTCCTTTATAAGCTTTGTAAAGTTTGAAAGTATCTTAAGACCTGTTTCGCCACTCTTTTCAGGGTGGAACTGTGCACCGAAAACATACTTTCCGTCTGTTACCATAGCGGGTACTACACTTCCGTACTCGCTGTAGGCAATAAGATTCTTCTTGTCGCAGAATGCCTTGTACGAGTGAACAAAGTATACGTAGTCGCTATCTGTTACACCGTCAAGTATCGGGCTTTCCTGCTCTATCTCGAGTTTATTCCAGCCCATATGCGGAACGATAAGTCCCGGGTCAGTTATAAGGTCAACCTTTCCTGGGATGAGCCCCAAGCCTTCAAATTCGCCGAATTCATAGCCCCTTTCGAAAAGCACCTGCATTCCGAGGCATATTCCGAGAAACGGCTTTATTTTTGCCTGCTCTTTTATAACCGGAATAAGTCCCGATTTTTCGAGCATGTTCATTGCCGCACCGAATGCACCTACTCCCGGAAGGATGATAGCGTCTGCGTTTCTGATTTCATCGGCATCGGCTGTGAGCTTATTTTCTATTCCGAGGTAGTCAAGAGCGTTTTTAACGCTGAAGATGTTACCTGCGCCATATTCTATAAGTGCTACCATAAATTATAAAACTCCCTTAGTTGAAAGAAGTGTATCTGAATTTACCTTGAGAGCTGCTTTAAGTGCATGTGCAACAGCCTTGAAGATAGCTTCAGTCTTGTGGTGGTCATTGCTTCCGTAGCATGACTTTATGTGGAGAGTGATTCCTGCATTAAAAGCAAATGCTCTGAAGAATTCTTCTGTCAGACAAGAGTCATACTCGCCGATTCTGTAGTCGGTAAAGCTTGCATCAAATACGAGGAACGGTCTGCCGCTGATGTCAAGCGAGCAAAAGCCGAGAGCTTCATCCATTGGGATATATGCACTGCCGTATCTTGCAATGCCGCACTTATCGCCGATTGCCTTAGCAAAAGCCTGTCCGAGCACGATACCTGTATCCTCTACAGTGTGGTGTCCGTCAACATTAAGGTCGCCGTTTACCTTTACAGTAAGGGATAAACCTCCGTGTACAGCGAGAGCTGTGAGCATGTGGTCAAAAAATCCGATACCTGTATCGATGCTCACTTCTTTATTCTCAGCATCAATTGCAAGCTTAATTGAGATATCTGTTTCCTTAGTTTTTCTTTCGATAAAAGCCTCTCTCATAGCTATTTCCTTTCTACTTAACCACTAAGCAAGTATTTCTTCAAGACAAGCAAACATTGCATCCATCTGCTCTCTTGTTCCGACTGTTATTCTGAGATAATTGCTGATTCGTGGCTTATTCCAGTATCTTACGAAGATGTTTCTTTCCTTGAGCTTTTCAAATATTATTTTTGCATCAACTGTCTTGTGTGAAGCAAAAATAAAGTTACTCATTGAATCGGTAAATGTAAAGCCTAGGCTTGCAAGTCTTTCTTTTGAGTACTCTCTGACAGCAATAATTTCTTTGGTAGTTTTCCGGAAATACTCTTCGTCCTTTACACTTTCGGCACCTGTAAGCTGTGTCACCCAGTTCATTGTGTAGGAGTTAATCGAGAACTTAACGTCGTTCATAAACTTTATAAGCTTTTCGTTACCGAATGCAAAGCCGATTCTTGCTCCTGCCATAGAACGGGATTTTGAAAATGTCTGTACAACCAGCAGATTATCATATTTTTCAATAAGCTCAAGACAGCTTTTTCCGCCGAAATCAATGTAAGCTTCGTCAACGATAACTATACTCTGAGGATTTGCCTTCAGTATCTCCTCAAACATCTCAACACTTTCCAGGACACCGGTAGGTGCATTTGGGTTAGGAATTACGATACCGCCGTTTTCGCAGATATAGTCATTCACATCAATTGTAAAGTCGTCTTTAAGCGGCTTTGTCTGATAAGGTATTCTGTATACATCACACCAGACATCATAGAATGAATATGTAATGTCAGGGAAAATAACCGGCTTATCAGAATTAAAGAACGTCAGAAATGCCATTGCAAGCACGTCATCAGAACCTACTCCGACGAAAATCTGATTCGTGTTTACTCCGTATCTTTCAGCAAGTGCATCGACAAGCACGGTAGAATCGGTATCGGGATAGAGTCTGAGCTTGTCGCTTTCAAATTCCTTTATAAGCTTTTCTACCCTCGGAGAAGGTGGAAAAGGATTTTCGTTTGTGTTGAGCTTGATTACATTTTTGTTTTTAGGCTGTTCGCCGGGGATATAGGGCTCAACCTTTCTTACGTTTTGTTCCCACAAATTCATTGTATAGTCCCCTTAGTCTTCAAATCTTACCTTGATAGCATTAGCGTGAGCTGTAAGTCCTTCACGCTCTGCAACAGTTACAATATCCTTCTTAGCAGCAAAGAGCGCATCTTCTGTATAGTAGATGAAGCTCTGTCGCTTTTCAAAGCTGTTTACGCCGAGTGGTGAGAAGAATCTTGCTGTACCGCTTGTAGGGAGAACGTGGTTAGGGCCTGCGTAGTAGTCACCGAGTGGTTCAGGAGAATAGTTTCCGAGGAACATTGAACCTGCGTTATCAATCTGACCTACATACTCAAGAGGGTTTTCAAAGAGTATCTCGATGTGTTCCGGAGCAAATCTGTTAGCCATTTCTACAGCCTGGGACTTGTCCTTGCACACGATGATTGCACCGTAATCCTCGAGTGATTTTCTTATGATTTCAGCACGTGAAAGCTTCTTAAGCTGGATTTCAAGCTCCTGCATTGCCTTGTCTGCACTTTCTTCGTCGGTTGTTACAAGAATAGCAGATGCTAAAACGTCGTGTTCAGCCTGCGACATAAGGTCAGCCGCAATGTACTTAGGGTCAGCGCTGCCGTCAGAAAGCACGAGGATTTCACTCGGGCCTGCTACCATATCGATATCAACAGTACCATAGAGGAGTTTCTTGGCAGTAGCAACATAGATGTTACCAGGGCCTACGATTTTGTCTACTTTTGGAATTTCCTCTGTTCCGTATGCAAGTGCAGCTATAGCCTGAGCTCCGCCTGAGAGGAATACTCTGTCTACTCCGCAGAGTGCGGCAGCAACCAGGATATCCTTGTTAGGTGTACCGTCCTTAAGAGGTGGTGTTACCATAATGATTTCCTTAACGCCTGCAATCTTTGCTGGTACAGCGTTCATAAGAACTGAGGAAGGATAAGCCGCTGTACCGCCCGGTACATAAAGACCTACTCTTTCAAGACCTCTTACACGCTGACCGAGAATTACGCCGTTATCCTTGGTGTCAACAAAAGACTGCGACTTCTGCTTCTCGTGGAATACTCTGATATTTTCTATAGAATTGAGCAGAGCGTCTGTAAAATCGCTGTCTGCTTCAGTAAGTGCGTCATTGATAACTTCTCTTGGTACCTCATAGTACTTAGGAAGCTTTCCGTCAAACTTCTCTGTATAAGCCAGAACTGCCTTATCGCCGTTTTGCTTAACGTCGTCAATAATCTCGGTGACAATCTGAGTAACCTTCTTGTTTGTTTCGCCGTTACGCTTATCAAGGTCGGCGAAGAACTTGTACTCATCGACACCGTTTGCATAAATCTTTTTCATAGTAATAATCCTTTCGTTTGTCTATATATTAGCCTCAATCTGAGAAATAAGCTTTTCAATCTCCTGCTGGCGAAGCTTCATACTTACTGTATTTACAATAAGTCTTGCTGATATAGGAGCGATAAATTCGATAACCTCGAGTCCGTTCTCCTTAAGAGTTGTGCCTGTTTCAACAATATCAACAATACCGTCAGCAAGCTCTAAAAGCGGTGCAAGTTCAACAGAGCCTTCGATTTTGACGATTTCAACGTCCATGCCCTTGCTCTCAAAAAAACTTCTTGCAACATTAGGATACTTTGAAGCAATCTTCTTTACGTCGTAACCGCCGAAGAACTTATCGCCCTTCTTGGTTGCAAGTGCAAACTGACACTTACCGAAGCCCAGGTCGGAAAGCTCGAAATACTTGCCCTGCATTTCCATAATGGTATCCTTACCTACTACACCGATATCACAGACACCGTGTTCAACGTATGTGATAACATCGTTTGCCTTAGCAAGAACGGCTTCCATATTGCCGTCGGTAATAGGAAGAATAAGCTTTCTTCCCTTTTCTCTGACAGCTGTACAGTCATAGCCTATTTTTTCAAAAAGGCCAACAGTATCCTTTTCAAGTCTGCCCTTTGTGAGAGCAATTCTGAGTGGCTTATTCAACGTAATCACCGTCCTTCAGTGTAAGAGTCTTTACTTCATCAGACACAATGTAGAGAGTCTTGATATTCTTTGATTTGCAGTAGCCGATAGTATCGTTTAAATCCTCAAATACTGCATTTTCAGCAACTGTACCGTTTTCAGCGAGAGAAAGTGCAAATGTAATCGCATCGATGCAATGTCCATGCTCAGCAAATACGACAGCATCAGGTGCTTTTGAAGCTGGTGAAAGTCCAAGCTTTCTTACAAGTGCGGCAACAAGGTTGATATTGATAGCAAAGCCGGTTGCAGGAACATTATAACCAAATTCGCTGATAAGCTTGTTGTATCTTCCGCCCTGCAGAACAGCTTCACCTACACCACTGAGATATCCCTTGAACACGATTCCTGTGTAGTAATCTGTTCTGTTTACGATACCAAGGTCGACAGAAAGCTTATCCCCAAGACCAAGCTGCTGGAGTGAATTATAGAACTCTTTTAAGTTATCAAGGATAGCCTGGATTTTATCATTTGCAACAAGTTTTGATGCCTTCTCAAAAACTTCAACGCCACCGAAGAGTGAAGGAAGCTTCTTAAGAGCCTTTGTAACGTCGTTATGTCCGATTGAATCAAGAAGGTCGTTAAGAGCAGGATAATTCTTAGCCTCGATGAGGTATCTTATTTCCTCGCTTACTCTTTCGTCGACCTCAAGAAGAGCAACAAGCTCCTTGAAAAATCCGATATCTCCGATTTCAAGACGGAAATCAGTTCCCTTGTAAGCCTTTAAAACGCTTACAGCAATGCTCATTACTTCAAAATCTGCTCTCTTATATTCTGAACCGATAAGCTCGATACCCGACTGCACGATTTCGTCAGAGCGTCCTTTTAAAAGCTTATTGTTCTCATATACATTCTGAGTATAGAAAAGTCTGAGAGGAAGGCTCATATCACGAAGTCTTGTAGCGACAAGACGAGCAATCGGAATTGTGCTGTCAGGACGCATTGTAATAAGTCTGCCCTTTGAATCGGAAAGCTTATAGAGAGATTCCTGAGAATACTTTCTTGCACCGTGACTGAAGACATCGTAAAACTCGATTCCCGGGGTAATTACCTCACTGTAGCCCATTCCTTTGAAAATTTTATTGTATTTATCCTCTACGTCCCTCATAGCAAGGCATTCATCAAAAAGAATATCCTTTGTTCCTTCGGGAGTAATAAGTTCGTATGACCTCATTTGGTTGTCTCCTTAAATTTTATTGTAGTAAAGTGCTACTATGCTACTATAGTAATATGATACCACGATATATGTTTTAAGTCAATTATCAATATTGCCAAATTACACAAAAGCTGTATTGCAGATGTATATATTATCAACAATCAGAAGAATGAAATCTGATTTGACTCAGGAATATCGCCAAAAGCATTGCAGCGTGTAAGCACTTCGATGACTGATTTCGAAACACCGCTCTTTTTCTGAAACTCTTCAATCGAAATAAACCCGTCGTCTGAGCTTGCGGCTTCATATACAGAATCTGCGGCACTTCGTCCGACACCTGAAAGTGCTGAGAAAGGAATTCTTATCTTACCGTCTTCAATTCTGTAGATAAACGAATGTGACTTCGATATATCAATCGGCAAGAATTCATATCCTCTTGCCATCATCTCGTTAACAAGCATCATCATATCGAGAATATCAGAATCGGTTGCTGAAATCTGGTTGCCCATATTCTTAAGCTCGTTGATTTTTGATAAGACAGCACTTCTGCCCTTCATTACGACCTCTGCATCAAAGCCGTCTGCTTTAACCGTGAAAATTGTAGCATAAAAAGCAAGCGGTATATGAACCTTGAACCAGCAGAGTCTGATAGCGGCGGTAACGTAAGCGGCAGCATGCGCTTTCGGGAACATGTACTTGATTTTCAGACAGCTGTCGATGTACCATTCGGGTACATCGTGGTCACGCATGTTCTGCTTCATTTCCTCAGTCAGCTTGAAAGGGGCCTGGCCCTTTCTGGTAATCTCCATAATACTGAATGCAAGCTTCGGTTCAAGTCCGTGATACAGAAGATATGTCATAATACTGTCACGGGTTCCGATAACATTTGAAATGTCGCAGGTGCCGTTTTTGATAAGGTCCTGAGCATTTCCGAGCCAAACGTCTGTACCATGTGAAAGTCCGGAAATCTGCAGAAGGTCTGAGAAATTCTTAGGTCTTGCATCAAGAAGCATTTGTCTTACAAACGGTGTACCCATTTCAGGAATTGCAAGTGTACCAGTCTGACATAAAATGTCTTCTTCGGTAACACCGAGTGATTCTGTTGATGTAAAGAGCTTATAAACATCGGGGTCAGACATCGGTACGGTATTGATATCCATACCCGTCATATCTTCGAGATACTTATACATTGTCGGCACGTCGTGTCCGAGCTCGTCGAGCTTCAATATTGTATCGTGCAGAGAACGGAAGTCGTAGTGTGTTGTAACCATATCGGAATCAACTTTTTCGGCAGGATGCTGAACGGGTGTGAAGTCATAAACCTCATAATCCGCAGGAATTACAACCATTCCGCCCGGGTGCTGGCTCGTTGTACGTTTGATATCAACGCAGCCGTTTACAAGTCTTTGTTCCTCTGCCTTTGTAACAACGATATTTCGTTCCTCAAGATACTTTTTAACGTATCCGAATGCAGTCTTGTCCTGAACTTTTCCGATAGTACCGGCTTTGAAAACATGGTCTTCACCGAATAGCTGTTCGGTGTATTTATGAGCCATAGCCTGGTAGTCGCCTGAGAAATTAAGGTCAATATCAGGCGCTTTATCTCCGTCAAATCCAAGGAAGGTTTCGAAAGGAATATCGTGACCATCTCTGTGGAGGTCTTCGCCGCAGTTCGGGCAATTCTTCTGCGGAAGGTCAAATCCTGAACCGACAGAACCATCTTCGATAAATTCGCTGTAGTGACATTTCTTGCAGACATAATGCGGCATAAGAGGGTTAACCTCAGAAATACCGGACATAGAAGCTACGAATGAAGAACCTACAGAACCACGTGAACCTACCTGGTAGCCGTTTTCATTGGAGTTTGCAACAAGCTTCTGAGAAATCATATAGAGTACAGCAAATCCGTGCTTTATGATAGAGTCAAGCTCTCTTTTAAGACGCTTGAATACAATTTCAGGAATACAATCTACAAAATACTGCGAAACATCGACATCCTCGCCGTCAGGGATTTCGATAGTATCCGGGTCACAGTTTCCGTAAATTGAACAGCATCTTCTCCAGCAGATAACCTGAAGCTCATGAACGGCTCCTTCGATATACGGAGTGAATGTACCGTTCGGGAAAGGAATAAGGTCAGCGTCGCACATATCGGCAATCATATTAGTGTTCTTTACAACAACCTCGAATGCTTTTTCTTCGCCGAGATATGCAAAATCGGAAAGCATTTCCTCGGTTGTTTTAAGATACAGCGGAGCCTGATTATCGCAGTCGTCATATTTCACGCTTTGGATAATAGCTCTGAACTGTGCATCGGATTTATCGAGAAAATGAACGTCACCCGTTGCACAAACAGGAATATTAAGCTCATCGCCGAGCTTTATGACAGTTCTGTTAAAGTCACGGAGCTGTTCGAGTGATGTAACTTGTCCGCTTCTGTACATAAACTCGTTATTACCGATTGGCTGAATCTCAAGAAAGTCATAGAACGATGCAATTGCGCAAAGCTCATCCCAAGGTTGATTTGCAATAATCGCTCTGAAGAGCTCACCTGCTTCGCAAGCACTTCCGATAATAAGACCTTCACGATGCTTGATAAGCTCTGATTTAGGTACTCTCGGGAAACGCTTGAAGTACTTGAGATTTGAGTATGAAATAAGTTTATAGAGATTTTTAAGTCCTACGTTATCCTTTACAAGAATAATCTGATGATATGTATCCTTAGGTGACATCGCCTGGACATCTACAACGCCTACGAGCTGATTGAGTTTATCGAAAGTTACCGACTTAACTCCGTACTCCTCAATAAGCTGTCTTGAAAGTGCGCAGAAGATTCCACCGCAGACCTTTGCATCATCGCATGCTCTGTGGTGTTCAAAGTCACCCAGATTAAGTCTTTTTGCAACTATATCAAGCTTATGCTTTTTCAAATCCTTGAGCATATATCTTGACATAACAAGAGTATCAACGGCACTATAGCTGAATTTTATACCCTGCCTTTTAAGGTAAGCGTTAATAAACGAAGTATCAAAATTTGCGTTATGAGCAATCAGTACCGGCTTTTCACCGCAGAATTCAAAGAATTTCTGCATTGCTTCCTCTTCAAGAGGAGCATCCTTGAGCATATCATCGGTAATACCGGTAAGCTCGATAATGAATGGTGTAAGCGGTTCTTCGGGGTTAACAAATATATTGAATGAATCTACAATCTCAAGGTTTTTGATTCTTACTGCGCCGATTTCTATTATTTTGTTGACTGTTGAAGAAAGTCCTGTTGTTTCAAGGTCAAAGGCTATAAATTCATCGGTAATCGCTCTTGAATCAACACCCCAGGAAGCTTTGATTTCGTCATTAACCTGGTAAGCTTCCATACCAAAGATTATTTTAAACTTACCGCCGGCTTTTTTTACGGCACCCATACCCTTCATAGCTTCTGTAAAGCCCTGGCAGACACCGTGGTCTGTAATTGCGATTGCCTTATGTCCCCATTCAAATGCACGTTCAACGAGCTTTCCGGCAGGAGTAAGAGCGTCCATAGCTGACATATTACTGTGGCAATGAAGCTCTACTCTCTTCTGAGGTGCGTTATCCATCAGCTTCTTCTTTTTGATTATCATAAAATCAGAAGGGATAAAATAAATCTGATGGTCGTAGTCATCTTCAGAAAGACTACCTTTAAGCATAATGGTAGTGCCCTTTTTAATTTCTTCAAGCGCAGAAGTTATCTGAGCCTTGGTTATTTTGGATTTAGAATACTTATTGACTTTTTCGCTTGCAAGAATTTTGAGAGTATGGGAGCTTGTGTAGTCGGTGAACATAATGTTCACGATAAGCATTTTGCTCTTGGTTTCTCTTGTTTCTATACCAAACACGTCGCCCCAGACAGTATATGTATTGTCATTGATATCAATATCAGAAAGCTTTGTGAAGCGCTCATTGTCGCCAAAAGGTTGTCCGAAGACAAGCTTTGCTCCGCTTCCGATAAGAAAATCATTCGTAAGGTTTATATCAATGGTTTTCAGCTCCGCACTATCGTTTGCAGAATCTGCCTTCGGCTTTGATTCAGGAATAGCAACAGGTATGCTCGAAAGTGTCTGTTTTGTTTCTTCTCTGAACTGTTCGATATCAGTATTAAGAACGCCTCCGAAGTTTACGGAAACGGTAAGCGAGAACATATCAAACACAAGCTTCGGGATTGCGTCATCGACTCCTGCGTGCTTTAAGACGTTGTAACCACCGTTTTTAAGCTCGATTGACAGCATATTGTCAGAATAAGAAGCGGTAGCACCATCGAAAAATCCATTGACAATCGGGAAAACTCTCTTTAAAAACTTAATGAGTTCACCAAAATACTCCGAAGAAAAAAGGTCGGGAGTATACTTAACCAGCACCTTGAATTCTTTGATTCCCAGTGCATGCTTTATATCATTTTCAAAAGCTTCAAGAACGTCAAATGGCAGCAGCTTTTCAAAAGCTACTGTCATATTGACTTTATCCAAAAGCTTTGTAGCTTCAATTCTCAAAACCTTACCGCTTTCGAGTTCTCGGGGTATAAGGTTACTATATTCCTCAAACAGCGATAAAATTGTTTTTTCAGACATAGATTTATCCTTTCATCCTTAAAGAAGTTCTATCTCCTTCAGTAATGCAGGCAAAGCATCTTCTTCAGAAACCTTGCAAATTTTCTGACCATTCTTGAAAATTACAGCACAGCCGTCGCCGCCTGCAATGCCGATGTCAGCCTCTCCTGCTTCTCCGATTCCATTAACAACGCAGCCCATTACTGCAACTGTTATATTCTTTTCAATATCTCTTGTTGCTTCTTCTACCCTCTTGGCAAGTCCGATGAGGTCAATTCTGGTTCTTCCGCAGGTTGGGCAAGAAACAATCTTTACACCCTCGCCCTTACCGATAGACTTGAGAATATCCTTTGCGGCATAAATCTCCTTAACCGGCTCATCGGTAAGAGAAACTCTGATAGTTTCGCCGATTCCGTCGCAAAGAAGAGAACCGATTCCGACAGCTGATTTGATAAGTCCCATTCTTTCGGTTCCTGCTTCAGTTACACCGAGGTGCAAAGGATAATTGCAGACCTTTGAAAGCTGTCTATATGCAGAAATCATATTAGGTACATTAGATGACTTAATTGAAATTACGATGTCATTAAAGTCACATTCCTCGAGAATCCTGACGTGTCCGAGGGCACTTTCTACAAGTGCTTCAGGAGACGGATGACCATATTGCTGCAAGAGCTCTTTTTCAAGTGACCCTGCATTTACGCCGATTCTTATAGGAATTCTACGCTTTTGGCAAGCATCAACAACTGCTCTTACTCTGTCCATCGAACCGATATTTCCCGGATTTATACGGATTTTATCGATTCCTGCATCAGCTGATGCAAGAGCGAGCTTATAGTCGAAGTGAATATCCGCAACAAGCGGAATAGAAATTTTATCCTTTATTGCAGGAATAAGCTTTACAGCATTCATATCAGGAACTGCAATTCTAACTATCTCGCATCCTGCTTTTTCAAGTTCAACAGCCTGCTTTACACTGCCGTCAATATCATTTGAATTGACGTTGAGCATTGACTGGATATATATCTTTTTGCCGTCAAGTGTAAGGTTACCTACCTTGACAGGTCTTACTTCTCTACTCATACAAATAACCTCTGATTAAAAAATCTTTGCGATATCATTTACCGTTATTACAATCATCAAAAGCATAAGAAGTGCAAGTCCTATAAGATGCACCATACCTTCTTTTTCGGGCGGAATCTTCTTTCTTCTGATTGCTTCGATAATAAGAAACAGCAGTCTTCCGCCATCAAGTGCAGGAAATGGGATAAGGTTGAAAATTCCGACATTTATAGTGATAAATGCAGCAATATTCAGAACATTTGCCCAGAGTGCGTCCCAGTCGATATTGTTGTTTTCGTCCTTCTGGCTTTCAACAACATCTCCGATTACATCTACAATTCCTACAGGACCCGACAGGTCGTTGAGCTTATACTGTCCGGTTATAAGGTCGGCGAACGAAATCCATATAAGCCTGGAATAAGTTACCATCTGACCGCAGGATTCTTTTAGTACTGATATCGGTGTCAGCTTTTCACCTACAACGATAAAGTCAATATGCATAGTGCTGTCGGTCTTATCAAAAGTAACATCCTTAAGCTCGACTTTCTTTCCGTCTCTTCTTACGACCATATCAAACACGGCATCTGCATCATTCTGGAACTGATAAGACATATCCATTGCTGTAAAGATATGCATACCATTGATTTCGAGAATTTCATCGCCCTCAAGAAGTCCCGTTTGCTTTGAAGTTGCCTCTGATGTAACCCCCTCAGAAACCTGTTTATCATAGAAGCTGTGGATTGTTGTGGATGTAATTGCATCATCGGTTGCAACCATAACAATTATCAGAATAAATCCTAAAATCAGATTCATTACTGCACCGGCGACCACAATGAGGATACGTTTAAATACAGACTTGTTTACGAATGCTCTTTCGTCGCTACTGTCCTCGTCCTCACCTTCCATGGCGCAGAAGCCACCAATCGGAAGAAGACGAAGAGCATACTTAGTTTCGCCCTTTGTGAACTTGAAAATAGCGGGGCCCATACCGAGAGCGAATTCATTGACTTTGACACCACAGAGCTTTGCAACAATAAAATGACCAAGCTCATGGACGGCTATAATAATACCAAAAACTAAAATTGCAATAACAATACTCAAAACCTTACCTCACAACATTCTGAGAAATCTTATTCTTTACAAATTCTCTTGCCGCCTTGTCAACTCGCAAAACGTCATCGAGATTATTTATCGGACAGTTTTCCATTTCATTTGTTACACTCATGACAAGCTCACCGATAGACAAAAAGCTGATATTACCAGCCAAAAACTGCGCTACAGCTTCTTCGTTTGCACCATTTACCATTGCCGGCATAGCGCCACCCATAGTAATCGCTTTGATGCATGCAGACAGACAATCAAATGTATCAAAGTCGGGCTTACCGAACGACAAAGTACCGTAATCGGCAAGTGACAGAGGCTTTGTCGGGCAATCTACTCTTTCAGGATACAAGAGAGCATACTGGATTGGTATCTTCATATCAGGTACACCCATCTGTGCAATAACAGAATGGTCGTTATATTCAACTGCTGAGTGAATTACACTTTCACGCTGGACGATAATTTCAATCTGCTCTGGCTTTAAATCAAAAAGCCATATAGCTTCAATAAATTCAAGTCCCTTATTCATAAGCGTAGCTGAATCAATTGTAATTTTCTTACCCATTGCCCAGTTCGGATGGTTAAGAGCCTGCTCAATTGAAACTTCACGAAGCTCATCTTTCGTTTTCTTATAGAAAGGGCCGCCGCTTGCGGTAAGGATTATTTTAGAGAGCTGTTTTCTGTCATTACCCTGCAAACACTGGAATATTGCAGAATGCTCGCTGTCAACGGGATAGATGGTAACACCTTTTCGTTTTGCTGCTTCTGTAACAATCTGACCGCCTGCTACGAGGGTTTCCTTATTTGCAAGTGCGATATCCTTACCTGCTTCGATTGCAAAAAGTGTTGGCTGCAGTCCAACCATTCCAACAACAGAGTTAAGTATAATATCAGCTTCGTTAAGAACCGCCATCATACAAAGTCCGTTCATACCGCTGTAAATCTTGACATCGGTACCTTCAAATGCTGCTTTTAAGGTATCAAGCTTATCCTCATCATAGATACAGACATATCTGCACTCAAATTCCTTAGCTTGTTTTATGAGCAAATCAACATTTGATTTTGCGGCAACACCGATTACTCTTATGTTATGCTTTTTTGCGATTTCTAATGCCTGGGTACCGATAGAACCTGTTGAACCCAGTATAGAGATTGTTTTTAAATACTCCATAGTAAACACCCTTTTACGGGCATTCTCCTTTCTGAATCAAGGTGATATTAAACACCGAAAACCCGACACATAAAGTGACGGGTTTAAGTATGTAATATCAGAACAAAAGTCCGGCTGACACGATAAAATAGATAAACGGTGCAACAAAGAGCACACTGTCAAATCTATCCATTACACCGCCATGTCCCGGCATGATATTTCCGTAGTCTTTAATTCCGCACTGACGCTTGATAAGTGAAGCGGACAAGTCGCCTGCAAGACCTACAACTGAAGAAACAACACCGGTAAGGATAACCATCAAGTAATTGAAATCAACGGCTCCGTCCCTGATTATCTTGTCATAGACAAGGCAAAGAATAAGGCAAAGAAGTCCGTTTGTTACAGCACCGCCTGCAACACCCTCAACCGTTTTCTTAGGGCTGATTGTAGGACAAAGCTTATGTTTTCCGAGGAATGTTCCTGCAAAGTATGCTCCGCTGTCTGCAAGCCAAGCACAGCAGAGTGTGAGCACAACAAGGAAAATACCGAATCTCATATTATTGAGAGAAACAAGTGTTGCAAGTGCGGCAGGAACAAGATATGCACAAGCTGCCATAAATGCAACATGATAGAAATTCATCTGAGTGTGCATCTTGAAGAAGCAAAGTGCAAGTCCGATTGCGAGCAAACCTTTAAGGCCATAGTGCCATACATAAGAATTATCCATCATCCCTGCAAATATATACAAGAACGAATAACCTATCGCAACATAAGAAGGAATCTTGAACTGCAGGCAATTTGCTGCTCTGAGAAGCTCGAACACAGCTCCTGCTGCTATCAAGGCAATTGCGATTTCAAAGATAATAGTCTTGTGCAGCAGAAGAACGATAAGTGCGACGACAAATGCAACTGCTGCCGAAATAATTCTGGTTTTCATTTTTATACTCCTCCAAAGCGTCTGCTTCTGTCACCAAACTCAATTATAGCCTTATCGAAATCAGTAACAGTGAAATCAGGCCAAAGAATGTCAGTGAAATAATACTCGGCATAAGCCGACTGCCATATCATAAAGTTTGAAATTCGCATTTCCCCGCTTGGTCTGATAATGTAATCAACCGGCGGAATATCCTGCGTATACAGTCGCTCTGTTATCATTTCCGGGGTAATATCAGAAGGCTCCAGCTCGCCTTTTTTGACAGACTGAGCAATTTCCTTGACAGCGTGACATATTTCATCACGTCCCCCGTAGTTTATAGCAAGAATCATTGTAGTATCGGTGAAATGCTCTGAAGACTTCTCGGTATTCTGCATTTTTTCTCTGAGCGATTCAGAAAGTGCAGACCTGTCACCTATAAATCTTACTCTGATTTCTTCATCGATAAAGTCCTTGACCTCATCTAGATTCTTTTCGAAGAGCTTCATTATAGCATCGACTTCGTCCTTGGGGCGCTTCCAGTTTTCGGTTGAGAAAGCATAGAAGGTAATGTACTTGATACCAAGCTGCTTTGCCCTTCTTGTTATAGCACGGAAGGTCTTAACGCCTTCCTTATGTCCGAATTTTCTTGGTAGACCACGCTTTTTTGCCCATCTACCGTTACCGTCCATAATAACACCAACGTGAACAGGAACGCATGAAAGCTCAGGTACAGCAATATCCTTTGCCAAAAGTTTTCACCTCAAAACAAATATTTACTAGATGGAGAGAATCTCCTTCTCCTTAACAGCAACAACCTCATCAATGTTCTTGATGAACTTGTCATGAATCTTCTGAGTCTGCTCTTCGCAATCCTTGAGGTCGTCCTCTGTGATTTCGGAATTCTTCTTCATTGCCTTGAACTTATCCATTGTATCTCTTCTGATAGAACGGATAGCAACCTTGGACTCTTCGCCCATCTTCTTGATATCCTTAACGATTTCCTTACGTCTTTCCTCTGTGAGCTGTGGGAATGTAAGTCTTAAAACAGTACCGTCATTTGTAGGGTTGATACCGATATCAGAAGCCTGGATAGCCTTTTCGATTGGCTTGAGCTGGGACTTATCCCATGGCTGAATGGAAAGAACTCTTGCTTCTGCAACAGATACTGTAGCCATCTGGCTTACAGGTGTAGGAGTTCCATAATAGTCAACAGTTACCTTATCGAGAACGTTTGGATTTGCTCTGCCTGCTCTGATTGCAGCAAAATCCTTTTCAAGGACACTAAGTGTCTTCTGCATTTTTTCCTTTGCGGTATTAAGTACTTCTTTCATTGTAATTCTCCTTTATAAAAAATTATCCGTTGTATACGAGTGTTCCGACCTGCTCACCCATACATGCATCGAAAATATTGTCAGGACGAGCCAAATCAAAAACAATTATCGGAATGTTATTATCCTTGCACATTGCAGCTGCAGTAGAATCCATAACCTGGAGTCCGTTTGCAAGTACCTCTGCAAATGTGAGCTTATCATAACGCTTTGCGTCATCAAATTTATGTGGGTCTTTGTCATAAACTCCATCAACCATTGTAGCCTTGAGGAAGATATCAGCCTCGATTTCAGCGGCTCTAAGAGCAGCAGCTGTATCGGTTGAGAAGAATGGATTACCTGTTCCGCATCCAAAGATAACTACTCTACCCTTATCAAAATGTCTGAGTGTCTTTCCTCTGATATACGGCTCAGCAACCTGACGCATAGTAATAGCAGTCTGCACTCTTGCCTCAACACCGACATTTTCGAGAACATCGGCTACAGCAAGAGCATTCATTGCAGTAGCAAGCATACCGATATGGTCGGCTCTTGTTCTGTCCATAGCGCCACTTGAACGTCCTCTCCAGAAGTTTCCGCCACCAACGACAATTCCTACTTCAACGCCTGCATCAACGCACTTTTTGATGCTTTCTGCATAAGTTGCCATAACAGAATAGTCGAGTCCGGTTTTCTTATCTCCGGCAAGTGCTTCACCGCTTAATTTAAGCAAAACTCTTTTGTACTTTGGTTCCATAATATTACGCACTCCTTAAATTTAGTTAGAGTTCTATACATATTTTATTGTATCACAAATCAAGCAATATGTAAAGAGAATTTCAAAATTTTAAAATACAAAAGGATAAAAATATTGACACATAGTGTAAAATATGTTAACATTGATTTATCATACTAAAGGGGTTGAGGTTATGAACTGTCCGATATGTAATTTTGAGTGTAATGATAATGACACAATCTGCAAAAACTGTGGTTGTGACTTGCCGAAAAAGCCTGCTGCAACGGCTAATAAGCAAGAATCTACACCGTTGACTCCGGTTGATTTGACCAGAAACAGACTCCTGCAGCAGGAACAAACAAACCTTAAGATATTTATTGCACTTAAAGTAATGCTTATTGCTTCGCTGCTTTGTTTTTTCATTCCGTTTGCACGATATGAATTTGACTCTATACTCAACGAAGATATCGCCAACGGTCTGAATGCAATTGTCGGTTACGATTATTTTGAGGCTGTCGAGATCGAGCCAGAGGATGTGACAGCCTTCAGCCTTGTTTTCGGAGAAGAATTTACAGCAAGCGACGGCACTATATTTGAAGTTTCGAGGAGTGTATATATCGTACTTGCGTTAATGTTTATCGTAGCCGCAATAGCATTTTGTTTCGTACCTATGGCTATGGATTTGAAAATGAAAATTGTTACCTCCTTGTCAACGACGGCATTGGTTGCGGTAGTGTACCAATCATTCCAAAATCCAGTCGGGCTTTCAGATGTCAAAATGTTAATCGGGTTTTATCTGCTTTTTATACTGCTTCTTGCATCGGCTGCTGTTGCCGCATTTCTCAAATACAACTCATAATAAAAGTCCTGCGAATTTTCGCAGGACTTTGTTTTTATTTATACAAATCTTCTTCGGCTTCGTGCTTTGATTCACGACCCATAAGATTTTTCAGAGCCTCTGAAGGATGCTGATTATTGAACAGAACATTATAAAGCTGTTCTGTGATAGGCACCTCTACACCGAGCTTTTTAGCAAGTTCATAGGTAGTCTGTGTGCAATAGTAGCCCTCAACGGTTCCTACCCTCTTAACTGCTTCGTCTGCATTTACACCCTGACCTATAAGAATACCTGCTCGTCTGTTACGGCTATGCATACTTGTGCATGTAACTATAAGGTCACCTACACCGGTAAGACCGGAAAACGTTTCAGGGTCAGCGCCCAAAACAACACCAAGTCTTTTGATTTCGGCAAGTCCTCTTGTTATCAGAGCCGCTTTAGTATTGTCGCCAAGCCCCATACCATCAAGAACACCGCAAGCAAGGGCGATAACATTCTTCATAGAACCGCCAATTTCGCAACCAACAACATCTGAGTTGGTATATATACGGAAAGTATTATTTGAAAGCTCTTTCTGAACATATCTGGCATGCTCTATATCATCACAAGCGGCAACTATCGTTGTAGGCATTCCTCTGCCGATTTCTTCAGCGTGTGAAGGCCCTGAAAGCACAACAACAGGATTTGGAAGTACTGCTGAAACGACTTCACTCATTCTACGCAGAGTACCGTTTTCAAAGCCTTTTGAGGTGCTGACAATTATAGCATTTTCGTTGATATAAGGCTTTGCTTGCTCGCAGACGCTACAAACAAACTTTGTCGGTATACCGATAATAATAATCTCTGAGTCTGCAACGCAAGATATGTCGCTTGTAAGCTTGACGTTTTGAGGGATAATTACTCCCGGGAGCTTTGAACGCAGTTCGCCGGTTCTTTTTATTGCGTCAATTTCGTCCTGAAACGCAGACCATACAGTTACCTTATGCTCCATATTTGCGCACATATATGCAAGGGCAAGTCCGAATCCGCCTGAACCGAGAATTGTAATATCAGCCATAACAATTACTCCTTACTTTTTGATTTAAAGCTAAGCTTACTTTCTGTTTTGCTGAGAAGTCTTGAGATGTTTGAACGATGCTTAACAATTATCAGCAGTGCAATAAAGGAAGTGCAGACAACATTCATCCAAACGCTGTCATAATCTCTCATAGACTGAGTGATAAATGTAATTATCGGGTATGATGTAGCCGCCAGAATAGAGCCAAGCGAAACGTATCTTGTTGCAGCTACAATAACTACAAATACTGATAAAGCAAGTCCGCAGGTCAGCGGGTCTATAGCAAGGAGTGTAGTTGCGGTAAGCAGAACACCCTTTCCGCCTCTGAAACCATAGTACAGAGGGAAAACGTGACCTATAATTACAAAAACACCTGCGATATAGCTTATGAAAAGCGGATTGGAAAACCATTCAACGTCAAATCCTATTGCAACATATTTACAAATCAAAACAGCTGCAACACCCTTGATAAGGTCGACAATCAAAGTAACGATTGCGGTTGGTTTACCAAATACTCTGAGAACATTTGTAAGTCCTGCGTTGTTACTTCCGTATTCTCTGATATCTTTTCCCTGCATAATTCTGCATACAACAATTGCAGAGTTCATACTTCCGAAAAGATAGGAAAACAAAACAGTAAAAGCAAGAACAAAAATCTTTGTCATAAATAAATCCCCTAATGGTTATTTTACGTCCTGAGTATCTCTTTCACGGACACTCATAACGATAGGCGTTGCGTCGAGCGAGAAGGTTTCTCGTATCTGATTTTCCAGATATCTCTGATATGAGAAATGGAACAAATCCTTGCGATTGACAAACACAACGAACGTAGGTGGCTTTGTAGAAGCCTGAGTCATATAGTATATCTTGAGTCGCTTACCCTTGTCGGAAGGTGGCTGTACTCTTGCAGTAGCGTAAGCCAGGACATCATTGAGCTTTCCGGTAGAAATTCTCATAGAATTCTGAGCAGCTACATACTTAATCATATCAAACAGTTTTTCGATACGCTGTCCGGTTTTTGCGGAAATAAACACAAACGGAACGTATGACATAAAGCTGAAGTCATCAGAGAGTTTCTTTCTGAACTCGTCCATTGTGTTTGTATCCTTCTCGATAGCATCCCACTTATTTACAGCAACTATGCAAGCCTTGCCCTTTTCGTGAGCATAACCGGCTACCTTTGAATCCTGTTCTGTAAATCCTTCGGTTGCATCGATAACAATAACAGCAACATCTGCTCTGTCAACTGCCATATAGGAACGCAAAACGCTGAACTTTTCGATGCTTTCAAGAACCTTGGACTTCTTTCTTATACCCGCAGTATCAATAAACACAAACTTTCCGTTTTCATTCTCGACAACAGTATCAGTAGCATCTCTTGTAGTACCTGCGATGTTTGAAACGATAACTCTTTCCTCTCCGCAGATACGATTTATTATAGACGATTTACCTACGTTAGGCTTACCGATTACAGCGACCTTAATAACATCTTCGCCGTAATCCTCTTCACCCTCCTCGGGGAGATATTCAAGTACAGCATCAAGCAAATCACCGGTGCCGTGACCGTGTACAGAAGAAACAGCAACCGGGTCGCCGAGTCCCAGGTTATAGAATTCATAGAATTCCATCGGTGGCTCACCGAGAGCGTCACATTTGTTTACACACAGAACAACCGGCTTTCCGGATTTAATGAGCATTGAAGCAACTTCATAGTCATTTGCAGTTACGCCGCACTTCATATCTGTGACAAGTACCGCTACCTGGGCAGTTGTAATTGCAAGCTCTGCCTGACGACGCATCTGTGAAAGAATAACGTCATCGCTGTCAGGCTCGATTCCGCCTGTATCTACGAGCATAAACTCTCTGCCTGACCATTCACATTTTGAATATATGCGGTCTCTGGTAACTCCCGGAGTATCTTCGACTATAGAGAGTCTTTGACCGATAAGTTTATTGAAAAGTGTTGATTTGCCGACATTAGGTCTGCCGACAATTGCAACGACAGGAAGCGCCATATTTCTCTCTCCTTCCTTTTACGAAAAAAGCAGAGAAGGATTATTCCTTCCCTGCTAAACTTTCGATAAACGCAATTAATCCTCGTTCTTAGCGATTACCTCTACGCCCTTATAATATCCGCAAGCCTTGCAAACCTTGTGTGGAGCTGTAAGCTCACCGCAATTTGAGCACTTGCACAGAGCAGGCATGTCTAACTTCCAAACTGCAGAACGTCTCTTGTCACGTCTTGCCTTGGAAACCTTTCTCTTTGGTACTGCCATTTTGGCACCTCCTCTTTAGGATTTAAAATCATTGTTGCTGAGCAATTAACCTTCGGGACATCCGCACGGACCTTCATTGAGGTCAGCACCGCACTTGAAGCACAGTCCCTTGCAGTCATCCTTACAAAGAATCTTTGTAGGCAGCTGCAGCAACAGGTCAGAAATAGCGAGCTCATTTATATCCAGAGTATTGTCGGGACATTCCACAAAATCGTCACTCGACGAGCTTCTGACTAAGATATGTTCAAAGTCATACGCATACTCACGATTAAACTCACAAAGACATCTGTCGCAAAACTGGTTCATTGTGAATGAACAGGAAAAGCTGAGTGTTACTACTCCTGCCCTATTGACAATAGTGCCGTTAATTGCAATCCCTGACACGAATTCATACTGCTGATATTCGCTGAGTTCTTCTGAAGGTATAACAAAGTCTAATTCTTTGCGTTCACCTACAATATCAAATAACTGTTTAAGCTGAATAATCATACAAATAATCCTTCTTTACGTGTCGAGAACAGAACATCACAAATTCCATTATAGCGATAAAACGAAATAATGTCAAGTGATTTTCAGGATTTTTTACTTTTTACATAAAAGCTTTAACTTTTGCAGGAAGATTTACGTCATCCTCGGATACAGTAAATACAATCTTAACATCCTTAGCAACCATAGCGAGCTTTTCGAGCATTGCGCCAAGAGCGTCATAATCTCTGCCACCCATCTTAAGGATACCGTCTACGAATACCTGCTGAATGTCGTAGTTGCAAGCGAGCATTCCGGTAACGAAGCCATAGAATGCATCAAAGCTGCTGATACCGTACTCTTCAGCGTCAACGAGTCTAACCTTGTGTGGAATATCGTAAGTAAGCTTCATTCCTCTTTCGATACAAACTACTGCGCCTGTTGCATTGTTTGCAGCTTCAGTAATCTGTTCAATGAGAATCTTTGTCTTACCAGAACCTCTTTTACCTGTAATCAAATTAATCATAGTATTGCACTCCGTTCTGCCCTGTCGGGCTTTTTCTATATCTAAGGGACTTGTCCCATAGAAACCTGAATTTTAGTTAAGCTTTGCTTCGAGAGCAGCCTTTGCATCTTCATAGCCAGGCTTTCCGAGAAGAGCAAACATATTCTTCTTGTAGCTTTCAACACCCGGCTGATTGAATGGGTTAACGCCGAGCATATAGCCGGAGATTGCACAAGCCTTTTCGAAGAAGTAGATGAGTTCGCCGAGGTTTTCCTCATCAATCTTATCCATTTCGATAACGATGTTCGGAACTCCGCCTTCTGTATGAGCAAGAATTGTACCGTTCATTGCCTTCTGGTTTACAACGCTCATATTCTGGTTTGTAAGGAAGTTAAGACCGTCGAGGTTATCTGCATCGTCTACGAGGAAGAAGTCCTGCTTAGCTTCCTTTATGTTCATTACAGTTTCGAACATGATTCTCGAACCGTCCTGAATGAACTGACCGAGAGAATGAAGGTCTGTAGAGAATGTAGCGGATGATGGGAAAATACCCTTGTTATCCTTACCTTCGCTTTCGCCGAACAGCTGCTTCCACCACTCAGCCATCATAGTAAAGCTTGGGTCATAGGAAACGAGCATTTCAACGGACTTACCCTTACGGTAAAGAATATTTCTGATTGCTGCATATTTGTAGCAGTCATTGTCAAGATTCATATAGCTTTCTCTTGCCTTAGCAGCACCTGCCATAAGCTTATCAATATCGCAGCCTGAAACCGCAATCGGGAGAAGACCTACTGCAGTAAGAACTGAGAATCTTCCTCCTACGTCATCAGCGATAACAAATGTTTCGTAGCCTTCAGTATCTGAAAGCTCCTTAAGAGTTCCTCTTGCCTTGTCGGTGGTAGCAAAAATTCTTGTCTTTGCTTCTTCCTTGCCGTACTTGTCTTCAACAAGCTTCTTGAACACTCTGAATGCAAGAGCAGGCTCGGTAGTAGTACCGGACTTGGAAATAACGTTAACACAGATATCCTTACCCTCACAGATTGAAAGAACTTCATTGAGGTATGTCGGGCTGATGTTGTTACCAACATAGTAGATATCCGGTGTATCCTTCTTCATATTGTTGTAGAATGGTGATTTTAAAAGCTCGATTGCAGCTCTTGCACCGAGGTAAGAACCACCGATACCGATTACGATAAGAATATCGCACTTTTCCTTGATTCTCTGAGCAGCTGCCTTGATTCTTTCAAACTCTTCCTTGTCATAATCTACAGGAAGGTCAACCCATCCGAGAAAATCGTTTCCGAGACCGGATTTGTTAACGAGAGTGTTATGAGCAGCCTCAAGCTGTGGCATCATTGCATCAATTTCATGCTGTGCAACAAAGCCCTCAAGATACTTTGAATTAAGTTTAATAGCCAAAAAAGTCAATCCCTTCGATAATAGAAACTATTTTTTAAGATATTATCTTACAATACATTTTACTATATTTCGGGTTTATTTTCAAGCAGTTTTAAAAAACCTACAACATTTTGTGTGTACTGCACAATTTGCACACTAGATATTTAGCAATTCTAACAACAATCTTCGATACATTTCGAGCAATGACAGCTTATTGACGCTTTCGCTTGTTACTATTTGCGTTGAGAAAATAGTTTCATCCCCAAGCTTTACAGAAATATCGCCTATTACCGTCCCCTTTTTTACGGGTGCGGGAATCAAATCGACACGTTGGTAAGAAATTTCAACGTCACTACTCCGCCACTTCGGAATCAGCAGCACTGCGTCATTTTTCGCCTGCACTTTACAGGTAAGCTTTTCTCCGCAATTTACACTGCAGTCAGACAAAATTTCATCATCATATTCTGGTGTATACAATTCGAATGCTGAAAATGCTGAGTTCATAGCTTCCTTTGCCCGTGAAAACAGAATATCCTTATCAGCTTCAAATGTCTTTACATATACAACTGTCATATCGTTTCTCTTTGCTGCTGCGGATAAATAGAATACATTTTCTGAACTGAATGCTTTAAATCCTATGATTCCGTTATAGCTTCTGACGAGAGTATTGTTGTTTACAAGCTCTGTTTTTCCGTTTCTTACGTTATCCATCCATGTAGTTGTATACTCAAACAACCAGTCATGCTTCGACAATTCTGCTGTCAGAACGGCTATATCATAAGCACTTGTTGTAGTTGCGTCTGAAATTCCTGTACAGTCCGCAAAATACGTCGATTCCATACCAAGCTTTGAAGCTCTGACATTCATTCTCTCGACAAAAGCTTTTTCTGATTCGGCTACTGCTTCTGCAAGAGCAACACAAGCATCATTTGCGTTACCGATGGTTATTGCTTTGATAAGTTCTCTGACCGTTATTTTTTCTCCTATATCAAGCCATATCTGCGTTCCCTGCATTGAGTTTGCATACTTTGATGTGACTACAATATCCTCAATCGAAATATCACCTTCTTCGATATACTCTGCAGTTACGAGCAAAGTCATAAGCTTAGCAAAATGACCTGCGGGAAAGATTTCATCACTATGACTTTCCGATATTACTTTCATCGATGTAGCTTCAAGAACAACTTCGCTTTGATTCCGAGGAGAAGCTACTGCAAATCGGGAAAAACTGTCATAAACGCTCTGAACATTATCCTCAAGCCAGTCAAAGGGTGAAGCAAAGATATTCGCCGAAATTATCAGCGGTAAAATTAATTTTATCAGAAACATACAAGCACCTCCGTGGTACATTTTAACGCCAAAGAGGTATGAAATTTGTCGAATTAAAAAAGCCGCCAATAAGGCGGCTTAAAATGCTCAGACGATAAAATGCTTTATGCTTTCAAGAAATGCATCAGCGTTGTCTGTATCAAGACACAGCTCAAAGGTTTCGCTTGTGTCAAGGCTGAGAACTCCCATCATTGATTTAGCATCAATAAGGCACTTTCCTGCTCTGAGTGTAACTGTAAACAGCTGATTAGAGCTGAGCTTTACAAACTCATTTATATCTTCAACTGAACTGAGTGTAACTCTTTTTACTATCATAGTGACCTCCCGAAAATTTAAGTTATAATAAATATATCAGTAATATGAAATTTTGTCAATAAACAAATTGAAATCATCGTCAGAATATAGTATAATTAAATTATAGTTACACTCAAGAAAGGCAGGTGCCGTAAGCTTGAAAACTTACTTTGCAACATTCGGATGCAAGGTCAATCAATGTGAAACAGAGAACATAAAGCAACAGCTTATTTCTGAAGGTTTTTCTGTATGCGAAGATATAAATGAAGCGCAGCTTTGTATTGTAAACAGCTGTACTGTCACTTCGCAATCCGAGCTTAAATGCAGGCAGTTTATGCACAAGGTGAAACGTGAAAATCCGGGCTGTGCTATTCTTCTGAGAGGCTGTATGCCACAGGCTTTCCCTGACAAGGCAAAAGCTTTACACTGCAAGGGTGACATTGACATTGCCGTTGGAAATGCATCTGTTAAGGAAACCGTTAACGCAGCAATTGAATATATGAAATTTGGTAAAAAAAGCTTTTACATTACCGAACACAACAAAGGCGAGGCTTTCGATAATTTTTCCAACAGCGAATTTGCGACAAAGACCCGTGCCTATCTTAAAATCCAGGATGGATGTGACCAATACTGCACATATTGTATTATTCCATATGCCAGGGGGCATATCCGTTCAAAACCGCTTGACAGCATAAGAGCTGAGGCATCAATCTTAGGGAAATGCGGACACAAAGAAATCATTCTTGTCGGCATAAATCTATGCTGCTACGGTAAGGATTTTAATAACGGGACAAGACTTATAGACGCAATCGAAGCTGTATGTAGCTGCGAAGAAATCGAGAGAGTTCGTTTAGGCTCGATAGAACCTGAGATGATATCCGACGATGATATTGACAGAATGTCAAAACTGGAAAAGCTTTGTCCACAATTTCATTTGTCACTTCAAAGCGGGTGTGACAAGACGCTGAAAGCGATGAACAGAAAATACACATCATGTGAATACAGAATTCTATGCGAAAAGCTCAGAGCCGCCTTCCCTTCCTGTGCAATCACAACGGACATTATGGTTGGATTCCCGGGAGAAACACAGGAAGATTTTGAGAAGTCCTTGAATTTTGTTTATGACATCGGATTTGCCGATGCACACATTTTTCCTTACTCGCAAAGAAGCGGCACAATTGCCGATGCAAAAGGCGGTCAGATTGATAAGTCGACCAAGAAGCTCCGAGCAGAAATTATGAGCAGGATTTGCGCAGATTCAAGGCAGAAATTTCTATCGCAAATGGTTGGAAAAAGAGTCAGAGTTCTGTTCGAAAAAGAAAATTGCACAAGTTTTCACCAGGGATACAGCGAAAATTACACACTTATTAAAATTCGTAGAAAAAAAGTGCAAAAAAGTTTGAAAAGAGAAAGCTTTTATGTTATTATAGAAGAGGTTGCTGATGGTTTTTGCATCGGCAGAATTGTTGACTGAAATTGTAAATTTTAACTAAGGAGTTGTCAATATGTCAGTTTATCGAATTTACGTTGAAAAGAAGCCTGATTTCGCAGTTGAAGCAGCTTCACTCATCGGCGGTATCAAGTCTGCACTCGGACTTGAGGAGCTTGAGTCTCTCAGAGTCATTAACAGATATGATGCAGAGGGTCTTTCCAAAGAGGATTTTGACCTTGCTACACCTATCGTATTCTCCGAGCCTGCCGTTGACGTTACCTACGAGCATCTTCCCGAAATCGAAGAGGATGAGCGTGTATTTGCTGTAGAGTATCTCCCGGGTCAGTTTGACCAGAGAGCTGATTCCTGCGCACAGTGTATTTCCCTGCTTACAGGTAGAGCACAGCCGGTTGTAAAGTCTGCAAGAATTTACATCGTAAAGGGAAATATTTCCGATGAATCATTTGACGCAATCAAGGCTTATATGATAAACCCTGTTGAAAGCCGTGAGGCTACCTTCAATCGCTTTGAAACTCTCGATGTTCAGTATGATATCCCAACGGAAGTTGACGTTATCGACGGATTTATCTATTCCGATGATGATGACCTCAATGCTCTTATTTCCAAGATGGGACTTGCTATGGACTTTGATGATATCAAGTTCTGCAGAGACTACTTCAAGAACACAGAAAAGCGTAACCCTACAATCACAGAAATCAAGATGATTGATACATACTGGTCTGACCACTGCCGTCACACCACATTCTCAACTATCATTGATGATGTTGATATTCAGACTGACTACATTAACGACACCTTCAAGGAATATATGGATATCCACAGAGAGCTTTATGTCGGCAGAACAGACAAGCCTGTTACACTTATGGACCTTGCTGTTATCGGTGCCAAGAAACTCAAGAAGGATGGCCTTCTCAAGGACCTCGACGAGAGTGAAGAAATCAATGCTTGTTCTGTAAAAATCAAGGTTGACGTAAACGGTCAGGACGAAGACTGGCTCCTTATGTTCAAGAACGAAACGCATAACCACCCTACTGAAATCGAGCCTTTCGGTGGTGCTGCTACTTGTCTTGGCGGTGCTATCAGAGACCCACTTTCGGGACGTTCTTATGTTTACCAGGCAATGAGAGTAACAGGCGCTGCAAATCCTCTTGTGCCTATCGAGGATACAATTGCAGGCAAGCTTCCGCAGAGAAAGATTGTTGTCGGTGCAGCTAACGGCTACTCCTCTTACGGTAACCAGATTGGTCTTGCTACAGGTAACGTTCACGAGATTTATCACCCGGGCTACGTTGCTAAGAGAATGGAAATCGGTGCTGTAATCGGTGCGGCTCCTGCTTCTAACGTGAGAAGAGAAAGACCTATCCCAAGCGACGTTATTATTCTCCTCGGCGGTAAGACAGGACGTGACGGTTGCGGCGGTGCTACAGGTTCCTCAAAGTCACATACACTCGCATCTCTCGAGAGTTGCGGTGCTGAGGTTCAGAAGGGCAACGCTCCTATCGAAAGAAAGCTCCAGCGTCTTTTCAGAAATCCTGAGGTTACAACTCTCATCAAGAGATGTAATGACTTCGGCGCAGGCGGTGTTTCCGTTGCTATCGGTGAGCTTACAGACGGTCTTATGATTGACCTTAACCGTGTTCCTAAGAAGTATGACGGACTTGACGGCACAGAGCTTGCAATTTCCGAATCTCAGGAAAGAATGGCTGTAGTAGTAGCTAAGGAAGATGCAGAAAAGTTCATGCTTGAGGCTGCTAAGGAAAACCTCGAGGCTACAATGGTTGCGGTTGTTACTGAAGAGCCACGTCTCAAGATGCAGTGGAACGGCAAGACAATTGTAAACCTTTCTAGAGAGTTCTTAAACTCCAACGGTGCAAGCAAGCACACCACAATCACTATCGAAGAGCCGGTAGTAATAACAAACGAAAATGTTAACGACTCAGCTGCAATGTGGAGCGAAATGATTTCAAACCTCAACATCTGCTCACAGAAGGGACTTGTTGAGAGATTCGACTCAACAATCGGTGCAGGTACAGTTCTTATGCCATACGGCGGTAAGTACCAGAACACACCAACTCAGGCAATGGCTGCTAAGCTCCCTGTTCTCGGCGGCGAAACCAAGACAGCTTCCCTTATGGGCTGGGGCTTCAATCCATTCCTTTCTTCACAGAGCCCTTACCACGGTGCAATTGCTGCTGTTACTGAATCAATTGCTAAGGTTGTTGCAACAGGTGGTAGCAGAAAGCACTGCTGGCTCACCTTCCAGGAATACTTTGAAAGAACACAGAACAATCCTACAAGATGGGGCAAGCCTCTCTCCGCACTTCTCGGTGCATTCAAGGCTCAGCTTGAATACGGCATTGCTTCTATCGGCGGTAAGGACTCAATGAGTGGTACATTTGAAAACATCGATGTACCTCCTACCCTCGTTTCATTCGCTGTTTCTACAGCTAACACAGATAAGATTGTTTCACAGGAATTCAAGAAGGCAGGTTCTAAGGTTATCTACATCAAGCCACAGTATGATGACAACGGTCTCCCTGTATTCAAGAGTGTTCTCGAAGTGTTTGATAAGGTTGAAGCACTCATTGCTGAGGACAAGGTTCTCTCCTGCTGGAGCGTAGCTTACGGTGGTATTTCCGAAGCAATCGCTAAGATGGCATTCGGTAACAGAATCGGCTTTAAATTCACTGATACAGTTGCTCCTTCTGAGCTTTACAGAGCTTGCTACGGTAGCTTCGTAATTGAGCTTGCTGACGGCGTTGAAACAGGTGAAAGAGTCATCGGTGAAACAACTTCTGAGTATACTGTTGTTACTGACAGCTACACTGTTGACCTTGCAGAGCTTGAAGCTCTCTGGTCTGCAAAGCTTGAGCCTGTATATCCTACACAGGTAAAGCAGCCTAAAATCAGACCTGAAATGTTCAGCTTCGACGCTGCCGAAAGAAAGACATCATCTATCAAGATTGCAAAGCCAAGAGTTCTTATTCCTGTGTTCCCTGGTACAAACTGTGAATACGATACAGCTAAGGCATTCGAGAACGCAGGTGCTCAGGCAGATATCTTCGTTATCAAGAATCTTACAGCAGAGCAGATCAGCGAGTCTGTTGCTGAAATCGAAAAGAGAATAAAGAATTCTCAGATTGTAATGCTCCCTGGCGGATTCTCCGGCGGTGACGAACCTGACGGAAGTGGTAAGTTCATTACAGCATTCTTCAAGAATCCAAGACTTACAGACGCAATCCACGACCTTCTCAAGAATCGTGACGGTCTTATGCTCGGTATCTGTAACGGCTTCCAGGCACTTATCAAGCTCGGACTTGTACCTTACGGCGAAATCAGAGATATGCGTGACGATTCCCCTACACTTACTTTCAACACTATCGCTCGTCACCAGTCCAAGATGGTTAATACAAGAATTGCATCGAACAAGTCACCATGGCTTGCTGATTCTGCAATCGGCGATATCCACACAATCGCTATTTCACACGGTGA
Organism: Oscillospiraceae bacterium; assembly: GCA_017848055.1. Taxonomy (GTDB): domain Bacteria; phylum Bacillota; class Clostridia; order Oscillospirales; family Ruminococcaceae; genus UBA7477. The sequence continues at coordinate 60,360 of JAGALZ010000035.1, forward strand.
AGGAAGATTCGTAGCTACCGCAGAGGAAATCGCACAGCTTGCTGCAAACGGTCAGATTGCTACACAGTACGTTGACTTTGACGGCAATCCAACATACGACATCCACTGCAATCCTAACACATCTATTGATGCTATCGAAGGTATCACATCACCTGACGGAAGAGTTCTCGGCAAGATGGGACACTCTGAACGTATCGGCGATAATGTTTGTCTTAATGTTCCTGGTAACAAGGACCAGCACATTTTCGCAAACGGCGTTAAGTACTTCGGTTAATAACATTAAAGCGACTGAGAAATCAGTCGCTTTTTATTGCCAAATTATCTTTTATGTGTTATAATCATTAAAGGTATGGAGGTAGTATTATGGAAAAGTTTATTATAGGCTTGCTCATAGTAATTAACATTGTTGCATTTTTAATGTATGGAATTGATAAATCAAAGGCAAAAAGAGGCGCTTGGAGAATTCCCGAAGCAACACTTCTGGGAATTGCGTTCTTCGGAGGCTCCGTCGGAGCATTTCTCGGCATGAGGGTGTTCAGACATAAGACAAAGCATGCTCGCTTTGTTATCGGCGTTCCTGCAATGCTTATTTTCCACATCTTAATTGCAGCCCTGGTTGTATACTTTATATTCATAAGATAGCATAAAAGCTCCGTTTTTTACGGAGCTTTTTTATTTCAGCTTATCTTTTCAAGATTTGTTTTAATCCTTTTAAGAATCCTTTTTTCAAGCCTGGATATATATGATTGGGAGATACCTACTTCGTCTGCGACTTCCTTCTGTGTCTTCTCGTGATAGCCGCACAAACCAAATCTCATCTGCATTATCAGCTTTTCACGTTCCTCGAGTTTATCTATTTCTTCAAGCAATAGTCGCTTTTCTGTTTCGTTTTCAAGATTTCTGATAACTATATCATCATCAGTACCGAGAATATCTCCAAGCAACAGTTCGTTCCCGTCCCAGTCTACATTAAGCGGCTCGTCGATTGATATTTCCTTTTTTCGCTGTGAAGATTTGCGTAGATACATAAGTATCTCGTTTTCTATACACCTCGATGCGTAAGTTGCAAGCTTAATATTCTTTTGCGGACAAAAAGTCTTTACAGCTTTTATCAAGCCGATTGTACCAATTGATATTAAGTCTTCAATGCCGACACCTGTCGATTCGAATTTCTTAGCTATATACACTACAAGTCTCAGATTATGAATTATCAGCAGCTCCCGTCCCCTTTTTTCATCAGTTTTCAGAAGCTCGAATGCCTTTTCCTCTTCTTCCTTAGTAAGCGGTGGCGGCAGCGTTTCCGACCCGTTTATGTAATACAGCACCCTTTTTCCGATAAGATTAGAAATAAGGCTCTTGATTAGTTTTAAAAAGTTCATTTTGCCCTCCATGGTTTAAATCAGAGTAATATCTGTGGATTGAAAATAGCTATATCGTCATCATGAGTTTCAACTATTCCGATTGTAACATCTGCTGTTTTATTAAGCCCTGAAGCACTCTTTATTATTACAGATTCTGGCTTTACAGCATACAAAATTCCCTCACCGCTTGCTGTGGAGTATGGGATAATACGAAATCCCGCTTCGAGGGCTTTGTCGAGGTCAAAAGCTTCACACATTTTCTTGCTTTTACACACTATAACGCTTTTCAGATTAACAAAGTCCTTAACTAGATTACCTGAATCAGATAATCCTTTCAGCGAAAATCGTTTCCCTTTTATCATTATATCCAGCGAATAGATGTCTGATTTGAATTTAACAGAATCTATTATCATCTGAAACAGCGAAATCAGAGCATATAGTGCAACAATTGAAAATATAAGCGTGAGCAATGGCAGGTCAAAATACACGGTGTAATTGATTATGTAAATAGTCTTGGATTTACTAAGATACCAGAAAATATATAAAATAGATACAAGTACCGCATTGCATATAAGATAAACAAAAAGCTGACGCAATATTCTTCTGGGAGAAATAATGCTGAATGCAAAGACAATCATTATTATACTAAAAAAAGACTTAATAAATACAATCGCAAAAATATTTGACGTAACTATAGATAAGCAAGTCAGCGACCCTATCAGCGAGGAAATAAAGTGTCTTGGGCTGCTTATCTTATAGTGAGTTATATGTGCTGTAAATCCAATCAAACAAAAGCAGAGTGCAAAATTTACAATTATAAGCACATCAATATATATTTTAGGCATATCATCACTTCCAATTTGATTATACAGCCTGACCGATACTAAATATGTCGATTGAAAGAGGACATATAAAAATCCCACTAAAATTTAGTGGGATTTTAATTTACATTAGGTTGTAATATGCCTTTTGGGTGTATGCTCTATCAGAAAACAATACTACTTTTCAGCAAAGAAGCACTTAAACGCTTTATATGCCATAAATGTATCTATCTTTGAAGTTACCTCAAACGGAGCGTGCATTGAAAGAACAGGTACACCCACATCGATAACATCAATATCAAGATTTGCAAGATACATAGCTACAGTTCCGCCGCCACCGGCATCAACCTTGCCAAGCTCGCCTGTCTGCCACTGTACGTTTGCTTCATCAAAGAGCTTTCTGACCTTTCCGACAAACTCTGCAGAAGCATCGGATGTTCCCGACTTGCCCCTTGCACCAGTATACTTTGTAACAGTAACGCCGTGATTAATCTTAGCGCCGTTTCTGTAATCAATAGGCTCCGGGAAGGTCGGGTCAAATGCAGCATTTACGTCAGCTGAAAGTGCCTGTGTTGCTGATATAACATCGATACCTGAAAACCCGTGGGCTCTTGCTAGTCTGTAAATAAAGTACTTGAGGAAAGAACTTTCAAGACCTGTATTACCCATACTGCCGATTTCTTCCTTATCAGCAAAAACAGCAACACATGTGTATGCAGGATTTTCTGTTTCGATAATAGCTTCAAGCTGAGTATATGCACAAACCTTATCGTCCTGGCCGTAGCCACCGATAAGACTTCTATCAAAGCCGATATCAACAGCCTTGCAAGCAGGAACAGCTTCAAGCTCAGCAGATATAAAATCGTCCTCGATAATACCGTACTTTTCGTTGAGGATGCTGAGAATATTAAGCTTTACAAGCTCAGATGCCTTATCATCCTTGAATGGTCTGGAGCCAACGAGAATATTAAGCTCCTCACCTGTTATAATCTTGGCTGCAGGACGCTTCATCTGCTCGTCAGCAAGGTGGATAAGCAAATCGCAAACGCAGAACTGCGGGTCACCCTCATCCTCACCGATATTGACTGAAACCGAAGTACCGTCAGCTCTTACAACAACACCGTGCAGACTCATTGGGACAGTTGACCACTGGTATTTTTTGATTCCGCCGTAGTAGTGAGTTTTGAAAAATGCCATTTCCTTATCCTCATAAAGCGGATGCTGCTTGAGGTCGAGTCTAGGAGAATCAATATGAGCAGCTGTGAGTCTGATACCGTCGTCAAGCGGACGAGTACCCATTACGCACAGGATAACAGCCTTACCTCTGTTGAGTACATAGAACTTCTCACCGGCAGAATATATCTTATTCTTGTCGTAAGGCTTAAAACCCATCTTCTGTGCTCTCTCGATGGTTTCGACGATAAATTCTCTTTCGATTTTTGCTTTTGTCAAAAAGTCTTTATATCCTTCACAGAAGTCGTAAGCTTCGTCGATTTCCTTTTCATCCATTACAAGATAAGCATTCTTTTTCTGAGAAAAAAGCATTTCCTTGAGCTGTTCTGCTTTAGACATTTCCTTATCCATTTAAGTCACTCCTAATCATATAAAAATCCGTAAGCCTTATAGGCTGTAATAACTTTATTTACGTAATGTCGTGTTGATTTTGAAGGGATATCACCCGCATCAAAATTATCAGGATTTATTATACCGTCTGATATCCACTCATCAACTTTATTCATACCTGCGTGGTAGGCTGCGGCTGATAGCTCATAACTCTGATATTTATCAAAATAATATCCAAGCATACAGCAACCATACTCAACATTATACTCGGGTTTAAACAAATCGTCGTAGGTAATATCGGTATGAATAACATCCAGATGCTTTCTTGACCACAAAAATGCGTCATTCATTATCTGCATCAGACCTCTGGCACCGACATCAGAAGTTGCCTCAGTATCAAATCCGCTTTCTGTGTTAATTACGGCAAAGACAAAATCCTTTGAAATACCATACTGCTGACTGTATTTGTCAACAATATCGACGTATGCCTTTGGAAACAGCAATTCTCTGAGCAGAAAAAACATTCCTACTATGAAAGCAATTAACGCAGCAAAAAACAAAAGTCGTCTTGCGTTGCTTATTTTATTACGCTTAGTGGACATCTATTCTCTCCTTTATCGAATCCATAAGCTGCTTTGCTTGAGAAAGAAGAGCTTCTTTTGTGCTGTTATTTTCAAGCACATAGTCTGAATTCTTGACATAAAAGCACTTTTTCTTCTGAGATGAAAATCTGTCCTTGATCTGATTTTCATCAAGATTATCTCTCAAGGCAATTCTCTGTTGTCTGATATTATCGTCAGAAACAACACTTATAATCAGGTCGCAGTATTTATCGGCACCTGCTTCAAAGAGAGTTGGTGCATCGAGAATAACAAGACTGCTTCCCTGAGATTTAAACTGCCGAATTTCATCCTCAATGAGTTCATTTATATAGGGAAAAATTGTAGCGTTCAGCAAATCAAGCTTTTCTCTGTCTGCAAAAACAATTGAACCTAGCTTTCTTCTATCGAGTTCAAGCTCGTCGTTAACACACCCCGGAAACAGCTCATAAAGTTTTTTATTGCATTCGCTGCCTCTGATTGTAACGGCTCTGGCAACAAGGTCAGCGTTTATAACGCTATAACCACAGTCTGCAAGATAATCACTTACAAGTGTTTTGCCCGAACCGCTCTGCCCTGTAAGTCCAATAACTGCAATACCATCAAGCTTTGGCTTTATTCTTTTTTTGATATTCGAAAGAAACATACAAATTACCTGCCCTAAATCTCAATGACTCTGAAAGCAGCTGCTCGAAGAAGTCTGTTATATACAGCAAGTCCTACACCTGAAGTTTCAGGGCATCTTGCAAAGACCCTTCTTGCTCCGATTTCGTCACATTCTCTGAGTGCTGAAAAGATACGCTGAGCTTGTCTTTCTGAGGTATTGCCGTAATACACTATCGGAATATCCCCGTCAATTTCTTCCCCGTCAAAAATCATGACGGCATCACCTTGCTTGTAGTCGCTGAGTACATATTCTCTGAAGTCTTCAAATGAAGATTTTATAATATATATTTCAGCTTTCGGCGAATAATGCTTATATTTCATTCCCGGCGAAGAAACCTTTGCATTAAGTGCAAGCTGCTCGAGTACGCCCTTATCGATAATAATATTCTCGGTAATTTCGTGAAGCATCTCGACACTGATATATCCAGGTCTTAGAAGTCTTATAGCATCATCCTGAAAACTGATAACAGTAGACTCTACGCCGACGCCGCATTCTCCGCCATCGATAATCGCAGGAATCCTTCCGTTCATATCGTCAAGTACATACTTTGCATTTGTTGGACTCGGACTTCCCGACAAATTAGCGGAAGGTGCCGCAAGCGGCTTTCCTGACTTTGATATTAAGTGCCTTGCTGTTTCATCCGATGGAAGTCTTACACCAACAGTATCAAGTCCTCCGCTTGTAACAGACGGAATAACAGCTTTTTTAGGCAAAACCATAGTAAGAGGTCCCGGCCAGAACATTTGTGCACACTTAAGGGCAAGAGCAGGTATCTCACAGGCAATATCTGAAAGCATATCTTTTTCGCTGATATGGACAATCAGAGGATTATCAGATGGTCTTCCCTTTGCCTCAAATATCTTCTTTACTGCACACGGATTGGTTGCATCTGCTGCAAGTCCATATACGGTTTCAGTCGGCATACCGACAACTTCGCCCTTACAGATAAGGTCTGCAGCAAAGGCTATGTCCTCATCAGACGGCGAAAGCATTCTTGTATTATACATATCTGACATTATGCTTCTTCCTGTGCAGAAAGCTTTGCAGCCTGGTCTGCTGTTGCAAGCGCATCGATTACTTCATCGAGGTTACCGTTGAGTATATACTCAAGACGATAGATTGTAAGACCGATTCTGTGGTCAGAAAGTCTTCCTTCAGGGTAATTGTAGGTTCTGATTCTTTCAGAACGGTCGCCTGTATCAACCTGAGAACGTCTTACTGAAGCAATTTCGTCTGTCTGAGCTCTCTGCTTTTCTTCAAGAAGTCTTGAACGAAGTACACGCATAGCCTTTTCTTTATTCTTATGCTGGCTTCTTTCATCCTGACATTCAACTACAAGACCTGTCGGAAGATATGTGATACGGATTGCAGACTCTGTCTTATTGATATGCTGTCCGCCTGCACCGGAAGCTCTGAACACGTCAATCTTAAGCTCGGTTGCTTCGTTAATTTCAAGCTCTACATCCTCAGCTTCAGGAAGCACGGCAACAGTTACAGTTGAAGTATGAACTCTGCCCTGAGATTCTGTTTCGGGAACTCTCTGTACTCTGTGAACTCCGCTTTCGTATTTAAATCTTGAGTATGCACCATCGCCCTGGATACTGAAAGAAATTTCCTTAAAGCCTCCAAGTTCGGTTTCATTTGCATTCATTATTTCGATTTTCCAGCCCTTGGATTCGGCATACATTGTATACATTCTGTAGAGAGAATTTGCAAAGAGAGATGCCTCATCTCCGCCTGCGCCGCCTCTGATTTCGATAATAACGTTCTTATCATCGTTAGGGTCCTTAGGAAGGAGAAGAATTTTAAGGTCTTCGGCACAAGCAGCCATAGCTTCCTTGGATTCGTCATACTGCATCTGAACCATTTCCTTGAAGTCCTTATCAAGTCCGCCTGCATCGAGAAGCTCAACAGCCTCATCAAAGCCTTCCTTTGCCTTAATATATTCTCTGTACTTTTCGATAATCGGAGTTAATGACTTATACTCCTTCATAAGATTTCTGTACTGATTCTGGTCATTGATTACATCAGGGTCCATAAGCTGCTCGTTTATATTATCGTATTTTTCTGAAAGCACCTTTAACTTTTCAAACATTTTTATTCCTCCAATATTATTTAAATTACCTCAGATTACTCTTCATTGCTTTCTGAAGGTCTGATAATTTTTTTGATATTCTTTTCTGCCTTTGAGCGTGGAATCATAATCTCGTGTCCACAACCGACACATCTGAGTCTGAAATCCATTCCGGAACGCAGAACTAGCATTTCATGACTTTTGCAGGGATGCTCTTTCTTCATTACAAGAATGTCATCTTTACGCACATCCATATATTACACACTCCTTTAGCATACATACCCTGTTATTATAACATATTTTATATGATTTAGCAAGTATACAAAGCTCATATGCCGTATTTTTCTGAATAAAATCAAATTTTATGTGCAAAAATAAAATAAAAAAGGAGCATTCTTATGAGTAAAGTATATGCAGAATTCGAATCATTTGACCTTGCGGATATCGCTTGCAGTAACATCAAGAGAACAATCCCGGGTATACAGCGAATTTCAATTACAGACAAACGATTTCCACCGGAATTTGATATGTCGACCTACACATATGTCGGTCAGGGAGCAAGCAGAATACAGCCGTATGTGACAATAATTTCGGAAGAGCGTCACCCTATTCCGAGTGCAGCTAAAGTCGATATAATCTGTGACCCTCATTCTGTCCCGGGAATCAAGAAGCAACTTATTTCACGTGGTGGACTTAAAGTCAAAGAGCTATCATAAAAGAATAAAGCTATGCATAAACATTACCATTAAACTTTTTGGAGGTAAAAAATGCATAACTATTATCCTGAGGGAAGACTCATTGAAAAATACGATAACAAGCAAAGCATGAAAAATCTCGAATCGCTACGCTATGCGCAATCGATAGGTAAAATACTCGAAGCAAAAGCAATCGTTTGCGACAACGACCACAATCTTATTGTTCAGCTCCCCTTCTCAAAGGCAATTATCCCCAGAGAAGAGGGCGCTGTTGGTATTGCAGACGGCTCAACAAAGGATATTGCACTGTTGGCAAGAGTAAACAAGCCGGTTTGTTTCAAGGTGAAAGAAATAAAAGACAGCGGAGAAATAATTCTGTCGAGAAGACTTGCACAGACAGAATGCATAGAAAACTATATTTCGAAGCTTACTCCGGGAGATATAATTGAAGCCCGGATTACACATTTAGAACAATTCGGTTGCTTTGTCGATATAGGTTGCGGAATTTCATCGCTGATTACAATAGATTCAATCTCAGTATCAAGAATAGCTCACCCATCTGACAGATTCTCTAACGGAGATGATATTTATGCAGTTGTAAAATCATACGAAAACGGCAGAGTATCTCTTTCACATAAGGAGCTCCTGGGAACATGGGAAGAAAACTCATCGCTTTTCAGGCAAGGCGAAACTGTAGGCGGTATAATCCGTTCAGTTGAGGATTACGGCGTTTTCGTAGAGCTTTCGCCTAACCTTGCAGGACTTGCTGAACCCTTTGAGAATGCAAAGCCGGGTCAGTGTGCAAGTGTTTACATAAAATCAATTATTCCGGAAAAGATGAAGGTGAAACTGATTATTGTAGATGTTTTTGATTCAACACCCGACAAGGCCTTTAACTACTTTATCACAAGCGGAAAGCTTACAGATTGGAACTATTCAACCGAAAACTGCGAAAAGAAAATCAACAGTCATTTTTGACACAAAAAAGACCTCCCGAAAAGGAGGTCTTAATTTTATTACGACTCAGATGAATCAGTTGCAGAGCTGTTATCTGTCTGACTGTCAGTTTCTTCTTTCTTGAAGCTTTCTTTGAAGAACTCTTCTTCATTTTCAAGCTTATGTTCACCATAGGTAGACATTGTGGCTTTAATTATCTTGACTTCCTCCAAGGGTTTCATATCATCATCGACTTCTACACAGTGAATTGCGTCGAGAACATCAAGTCCATCGTATATCTGACCGAACAAAGTGAACTGCTGAGAGAAATTCGGGACACCGCCGTTATCGAAAAACGCATTGAGGATAAGCTCATTTGCGTCTTCTATAGCTTCCATTTCAGCTTTGAATTCGTCTGTAAATTCCACTGAATTTACAAAAACGATTCGGCTTCCTGTAACATTACGCTTGTTGAACACACCCTTTTCACGGCCGTAGGAACAAAGCGCACCTCTGAAAGGCCAGAGGTCTTTTGATGTTTCAGGTTCGAGATTCTTCTTATCAGTATCGTCGGTATCTTCACCGTTAGGAGCCTTTGCACCGCCGAAAGCATAAGCCTTCTGGTCGGTTTCAATCATAAAGTAGTAAGTATCATCATAATATCCGGATTCTACAAGATTAATAAAATACTTGCAGAAATTAGGAGCTTCGTCCTCAAACAGAACAGCCTTCATAGTACCCTTGGTCGTTTCAAAAATAACAACCGGAGTATCATCGTCAGGCACCTTATACTGGATAAGCTCAACATCGGTTGCATCTATAGCCATCTGTTCCTGAGCACCCATACACGAGAATGCCAGACCGATAACCACGATAAGCAGCATCATGATAATACTGCCCTTAAACACTCTTTGAGCATTCTTCGATGCTTTGAGTCTTTGATTTGGATTCATTTTCATTTCTTATAACCTTTACGCTTTCTTTGTAATCTTTGTTCCCTGTCTTGTTTCTTCTACAAGGTAACCCATCTGGGAAATCTGGTCTCTGATTTCGTCAGCGAGCATAAAGTTCTTTGCTTTTCTCGCTTCTTTACGCTGCTCTACGAGGTCAAGGATATCCTGAGGAATATCCGACTGTGAATCAGCTGCTGCGAGCTTCTTTGCTTTCTCTACGATTCCGATTGAGAGTACCTTATCGAAATCCTCTAAGAGTGCAAGCTTGGTTGCAGGGTTTGTATCCGCCTTAAGAACGTCATAAATAGCAGTAATTCCGTTAGAGGTATTGATATCCTCATCCATTGCGTTTGTAAACAGAGCCTTAAGAGCATCAAAATCCTTTGCATTAACGCCTTCGGTGTCATTTACAGAAACGAGCTGAGCACATCTTGCAACGAGCTTATCATAAGCGACCTTAGCATTATCGAGGTTTTCGTAAGAGAACACAAGAGATTTTCTATAGTGAGACTGCAGGCAGAAGAATCTGTACACTAGCGGGTCATATCCCTTACTTTCAAGAAGCGAAACAGTAAGGAATTCGCCCTTTGATTTACTCATCTTGCCACCTGTTGTATTGAGGTGGTGAACGTGGAACCAGTAGTTACACCACTTATGACCGACATAAGCTTCAGACTGAGCGATTTCGTTTGTATGGTGCGGGAACTGATTGTCGATACCGCCACAGTGGATGTCGAGATATTCGCCTAAATTCTTCATTGATATGCATGAGCACTCGATATGCCAGCCAGGGTAACCTACGCCCCAAGGTGAATCCCACTTGAGCTCCTGATCATCAAACTTCGATTTTGTAAACCAGAGAACAAAGTCAGCCTTGTTTTTCTTATTTGAGTCAGCTTCAACGCCTTCTCTTACGCCAACTGCGAGGTCTTCTTCCTTGAAGTCACCAAAGACATAGTACTTTGAGAGCTTAGATGTATCAAAGTAGATATTTCCACCGGCTTCGTATGCAAATCCCTTTTCCATAAGTGAAGAAATAACCTTGATGAAATCGTCAATGCAACCGGTTGCAGGCTGAACAACGTCAGATGTTTTGATATTGAGCTTTGCACAATCAGCAAAGAACGCATCAGTATAGAACTGAGCAATTTCCATTACAGTCTTCTTTTCACGCTTTGCACCCTTGAGCATCTTATCGTCGCCGGTGTCTCCGTCTGATGTAAGGTGTCCAACGTCAGTGATATTCATAACACGCTTTACATCATAGCCGACATATCTCATATACTTTTCGAGAACGTCTTCCATAATGTAGCTTCTTAAGTTTCCGATATGTGCAAAGTGATATACTGTAGGGCCGCAGGTATACATTGACACCTTGCCCGGTTCGTTAGGAACAAACTCGTCGACAGTATGTGTAAGTGAATTATAAAGCTTCATAACATATTCCTCGTTTCTTTTACTTTTCAAGCTCGTTTATTTTATTCTCAAGCTCATCGATTCTTGCCTTGAACTTATTAAGTTCCATCTGCACAGGGTCAGGGATATGAATCTGGTCAAGGTCCTGGGTACGCTTTCCGTCCTGCTTTACGATTTTAGCAGGAACGCCGACTGCAGTTGAATTTGGCGGAACTTCTTCTAGAACAACGGCATTTGCAGCAATTTTTGCGTTATCTCCGACCTTAAACGGACCTAAAATCTTGGCACCGGAGCCGACCATTACATTATTTCCGAGTGTAGGGTGACGTTTACCGTGTTCTTTACCGGTACCGCCGAGTGTAACGCCCTGATAGATAAGACAATTATCACCAATTTCTGCAGTTTCGCCGATTACGACTCCCGAACCGTGGTCGATAAGAAGACCTTTACCGATTGTTGCACCTGGGTGAATCTCAATACCTGTCAGAAATCTTGCAAACTGAGAAATGACTCTTGCAACAAAAAAACACTTCTTCTTATAAAAAGCATGTGCAATTCTATACATCCACACAGCGTGAAGACCTGAGTAGGTCATAAGAATTTCAATAGTACCTCTTGCGGCAGGGTCTCTGTCTCTGATAGACTGGATATCTTCTCTTATTTTGTCAAGCATTTATCTGCCTCCTTATAAAACAAAAAACCTCCAAGGTGCAAATACACCTTGGAGGCAGTAAAACTGCGGTTCCACTCCAATTTATACTCAAGGATAAAATCCTTTTTCCGTTAACGCCGGTATACGAAAGCGGATACTTCATTTCCCCGCTTCTGCTTCAGGAAAATCCCACGACAGCCGCACTTCACAGCATACTCTCAAAGCGTCGCACCAACCCGCTTATCTCTGTGTCAAGTATCTACCATTACTCTTGCTGTCAGCATTTAATATATTATATGAAGTATAGCACATTTTGATTCAAAATGCAAGTAGTTTAATTCTCCGGATTTATATAGTCCTTATATGCGTAGACATAAGTTACACCGGAAATGATTGTCAGCACTGCACATATCCAAATGATAATTTCATTTATGATATAGAAGTTAAAGTCGATAGCAAAAATATCAACGAGGAAAAACTCGATTGCCATAATTACGCCGATTGCTGCCATTGTAGAAGCTGTCTTGAGCTTTCCCCAGATGCCGGCGGGAACAACGACTCCTTCGCCTGCAACGACGAGTCTGAGTCCGGAAACTACAAACTCACGGGTAAGTATCACAAATACAGCGATAACGTCAATCCAGCCCTTTGCACAGAAGCAAAGCACAGCAGCCATAACCAGAATCTTATCAGCAATAGGGTCTAAGAACTTTCCGAAATTAGTAATAAGATTATACTTTCTTGCAAGTCTTCCATCTATGAGGTCTGTGATTGCGGCTACACCGAACACGATTCCTCCCCACAGGATGTTAAGCGGAATACTGTCAATCATTATAAAGAAAATGAAAAACGGTATCAGCAGAACTCTTAAAACTGTTAGTTTATTAGGTAAATTCATATATTTTCTGCCTTTCAGTCTATTCTATAACTGTTCCGATAAGGTCATAATCAAGAACGTCATCTACAACAACATTTACATACTCGCCGACAGACAGCTTTCTTTCACTTGAGAAGAAAATTTTTCCGTCTATTTCAGGTGCGTCAGCTGAGCTTCTGCCAAAATAGCATTCAGCATATCTGTCGAAGCCTTCAGTTACTACCTCAAAGGTCTTACCGATTTTTTGCTCATTGAGCTCATAGCTTATAAGCATCTGCTCGTTCATAATAGCGTCGTTTCTATATTCCTTAGTTCTGAGGTCGAGCTGTCCAGGAAGCTTTTCAGCCGCAGTTCCCTCCTCAGCAGAATAGCTGAAGCAACCAAGCTTATCAAATCGCATATCCTTTACAAAGTACGAAAGCTCTTCAAACTGCTCCTGGGTTTCACCCGGGAAGCCTGTAATAAGAGTAGTTCTTAATGTAACATCAGGAATTACGGTTCTGATTTTTTCTATCAATGCTCTGAGCGATTCATTATCACCCTTACGGTTCATTTTCTTTAGAACCTCGCCGTTACAGTGCTGAATAGGAATATCGAGGTACTTAACAAGCTTAGGCTCCTTGGCAATAACCTCCAAAAGCTCGTCAGTAATTCTCTCAGGATAGCTATAGAGTGTTCTGATCCATCTGATTCCGTCAATCTTACAAAGCTCAGAAAGGAGCTGTGCAATCTTAGGTTCACCGTAAAGGTCGGTACCATAATAGGTTGTGTCCTGCGCAACGACAATAATTTCAGTAATTCCTGCCTTTGCCAGCCACTTTGCTTCATCAACGATACTTTCTATAGTACGGCTTCTGTACTTTCCTCTTATCATCGGAATTGCACAGTATGTACAGCAGTTGCTGCAGCCCTCCGCAATCTTGAGGTAAGCATAATGTTCTGTTGAAACAATACGTCTGCCGTCTATACAAAGCTTTTCCTTATCATCAAAAACGTTTATACTCTCATCCGATACAAGCACATCTCTTACAATATCGCAGAGCTTTTCGTTGCATCCGATACCGACAACAGCATTAACCTCAGGAATCTCTTTCAAGATTTCTTCTCTGTAGCGTTCAGAAAGGCATCCGGTTACGATAACCGCCTTGATTCTTCCCTCGTTCTTGAGAGTACAGAATTCAAGGATTGTTTCGATTGCCTCCTGCTTTGCGGATTCAATAAAGCCGCAGGTATTTACAATAACAACATCTGCAAGAGCGGCATCGGGAACAATCTGGAAGCCTTCTTCTCTTAAATTATAAAGCATATGCTCAGCGTCAACTAAATTCTTGGGACAGCCAAGCGAAACCATTCCTACTCTGGTAGCCATAACACATCTCCGTAATAACTATAATATATAATTATACTTCATTCAGACCAAAAGGTCAAGAGCTAATCTTCAAGCTCAAAATCAAATTCTTCAAATGCATCCTTAATGTCAGAATAAGAGTATCCTGCTCTGACAAGTGCATTCTTTACTTTATCGAGAGATTTTCTGTCAGAGATTTTCCTTGCGTACTTGGATTCTATGAGCTCGCACAATCTTTCGATAGTAGTTTCTTTATAAGGTGCAAGAGCTTCTTCTATAAAGTCACGGTCGAGCCCTTTTAGCCTCATTTCCTGGACACAGCGATAATAACCATATTTTTTCGTTTCCACAAGATATCTTGCAAAATTTGCGGAATATCTTCTGTCGTTTATAACGCCTATTTCAATCAGCCTTGACATTACTTCAAAGCAGACATCTTCCGGATAATTCTGTTCAAGCTTCTTGAAAAGCTCTGTATATGAATAATCTTTATAATCGAGAAGATAGAGTGCTCTTTCCTTTGCAGTGCGAAGCTTATTGGAATGGACAACCTGCTCCCAAGCATTTTCCGGAATATCCATATTGCCTGCAAGATGATACTCGCAGACAATATCGGAATTTATATACTCTCTTGTTTCATCGGAAAATATAATACAATATGTATTGCCCTTATATTTTTCGATTGTATCAATATGCTTCATTAAAAATTACAAATCAACGGGCGCAAACTCGTCAAAATCATCATCAGCGTTTACTACCGGGGTTGCAGAGGCAGGAGAAGCTGTAGCTGAACTCTTCGCTGCGGCAGCAATTGCGGCATCCTTTGCGCTCTTCTTTGTGTCAAGTACAACCTCAGAGGAACGAGCGATAACCTGGTCTTCGATTTCCTTCATAAGCTCAGGATTTGCGAGGAGAAATTCCTTAGAGTTATCTCTGCCCTGGCCGAGCTTCATATCATTATAGCTGAACCAAGCTCCGCCCTTCTTTACGATACCGAGTTCAACAGCAAGGTCAAGAAGTTCACCGTCACGAGAAATTCCCTTACCATAGATGATGTCGAATTCGCACTCCTTGAATGGAGGAGCAACCTTATTCTTAACAACTTTACACTTAGTACGGTTACCGTAAACTTCAGAGCCGTTCTTGAGCTGTTCCTGTCTTCTTACTTCAATTCTTACAGAGCTATAGAACTTAAGTGCACGTCCGCCAGGAGTTGTTTCAGGGTTACCGTACATAACACCGATTTTTTCTCTGACCTGGTTTATAAAAACAGCAACACAGTTTGACTTTGAAATAACAGCGGTAAGCTTTCTCATAGCCTGGGACATAAGTCTTGCCAGCTGACCTACATGAGTATCTCCCATGTCGCCGTCAATTTCTGCCTTTGTAGCCATAGCTGCAACAGAGTCTACAACGATGCAGTCGATAGCACCTGAACGCACAAGTGTTTCAGCAATCTGGAGAGCATCTTCGCCGCTGTCCGGCTGAGATACGAGAAGTGATTCGATATCAACGCCGAGAGCATTAGCATACACAGGGTCAAGGGCGTGTTCAACGTCAATAAAAGCGACATTTCCGCCAAGCTTCTGAGTTTCGGCAATAATATGGAGAGCAACGGTTGTTTTACCTGAGCTTTCAGGACCGTAGATTTCAACAACTCTTCCTCTTGGAACACCGCCGATTCCGAGTGCCATATCGAGTGTCATAGAGCCGGTCGGAATTGCAGCAACATCAAGTGCCTTGGTCTGTCCAAGCTTCATAACTGCGCCCTTACCGTAAGATTTTTCAATCTGAGCGATTGCACTTTCAAGTGCCTTCTGCTTTTCTTCGTTTGACTTCGGAAGCTCGAGCTTCTTGCCTTCCTTCTTATTTGTAGCCATATTAAATCATCCTTTCATTGGATATTATTTTACAATGCTATTATACCACATTCAAACCAATCTGTGGTGTAAATATTTGTACAGTTAGTCTTCTGCTTTATAGCCGTAAACGACTCTGTAAACCCCGCAATAATCCTTGATAAACCGCACATTTTCGAAGCCGTGCTGAATAAGTATCTGCGATACATCATTTTCCTGACCCATTCCGATTTCAAAGACTAGCATTCCGCCCGATTTCAGTGAATTCTTCCAGAGTCTTGTGATATCTCTGTAAAAATCCAGTCCGTCATCACCGCCAAACAATGCCATCTGAGGCTCAAAGGATACCTCAGGCTGGAGATTTTCCATATCAGACTTTGTCAGATACGGCGGATTACATACAATCAAATCAAGTTCTGTAAATTCCGAAGCGGTGTTTTCGGAAAGCACGTCTTTTTCATATACCATCGCTGCGGAATCATTAAGCTCAATGTTTCGGCTGAGATAACTCAGTGCTTGTTTTGAAAGCTCAAGGCAGGATACACTATCGCAGCTTAAATTCTTATCAATTGTAATACCTATACAACCGCTTCCCGAACATAAATCGACGACGTTTAGATTTTTTCTGTCATTAAACTTATCGATAACAAGCTCAACGAGCGTTTCTGTGTCTTGTCTTGGAATGAGCACTCCTTTGCCGACATAAAAAGGCAATCCGAAGAACTCCCACTCACCTAAGATATACTGAAGCGGTTCTCCGTCAATCCTTCTTCTGAGCATTTCGCAAAACGCTTCCGAAGCAGACTCATCCGGTTCAGAGTTCCTGATGCTTTCATATTGATTTGAGCGATACTTTACTCCAAAAGCTTTTTCGAACATACAAACCGCTTCAAAATCAGAATTATCCACATTGTTTGCAGAAAGGAGCTTCTTTGCATTACTGAGAACGTCGGAGAGCGTTACCATACATCGTCCTCCTTATTTTCAGGGATTACAGCTTCAAGAGCCATAATTGCGCATTCAATCTGACTATCATCCGGTTCTTTAGTTGTAATTCTTTGAACAGCAAGACCAGGTGCAGAAAACAGTTTTGTAAACCAGTTTTCGTATCTGCCTGCAAGTCTGATAAACTCGTATCCGATTCCGACTATGAACGGTAAAAGTGCAAGCTTACATACCATTCTGAGCAGGATATTATCCCACGGCAGACGTAAAACCGAGAACACAACAATACTTACAATGAGTACAATAAATATAAAGCTTGTTCCGCATCTTGGGTGGAACCTTGTATGCTTCTTAACATTCTCTACATTAAGCTCCTCGCCCGCCTCATAGCAAGCGATTGTCTTATGCTCGGCACCGTGATACTCGTAAGTTCTGCGCATATCTGGCATAAGGCTCGTAAGCCACATATAAAGAATGAAAATCGCAATTTTCATAATGCCTTCGATAATTGTCTTAGCGACCGCACCGAGAGTCACAAACTTTCCGATAAGCTTTGTAACACCTGCAGGAGCAAGCATAAACAGTCCGACAGCAAGGATTACACCAAGGAAAATTCCAATAGCTGAAACTATCGGCATAAGCTTATCGCCGAGTTTCTCTTCAAGCCATTTTTCAAACTTGGACGGATTTTCTTCCTCAATTCCCTGCATAGACTTATCCGCAGATTTAGAAAGACACTTATAGCCCTCAACTAGCGAAGTAACAAAATTAAATATTCCTCTCAGAAACGGAACTTTTCTGTACCAGGGAAGATTCGGGCCGTTTTTGATATCCCATTCTTCAAGGTCAAGCTCGCCGCTGGGAAGTCTGCACACCATTGCAGTTTTATATATTCCACGCATCATTACACCCTCGATAAGCGCCTGTCCGCCTATCTTGGACTTGAATTTGCAGACATTTTCATTACAGTTATTCTTTTGACTCATAAATCTATTTCCTTTCATCGTCGGTTGAGATTAGCTCTACCTGAACCTTGTCAGATTTATCTTTGACGATATTCTCGGTTTCCATTGGCGGAAGAGTGATAACAACCGTCGTACCGACATTCAGCTCACTTTCAAGAGTAAGTGTTCCGCCGTGGAGCTGTATAATCTCGTCGGCAACAGCAAGTCCGATTCCCGAGCCTCTTCTTGTCTGATTTGCTTTGAAAAATTTAGCTTTTACCTTCGGCAAATCTTCCTTTGAAATACCGATACCTGTGTCTGAAACAGACACGACGATATCATTTCCCTGGACATAAGCTTCTACAGAAATCTTGTCGCCTGCATCAGAGTATTTAATTGCATTATCAACAATATTTATAAACACTTGCTTGAGTCTGTTTTTGTCGCCATACACATAAGGCAACATTTCAGGTTCATAATAGTCAAGCGTAATGTCAAGTTTCTTCGCTCTTTCCTGGTAGATGAGAATTGTTTCGCCAAGCTCAGCAAGAAGATCCATTTTGGTTTTATTAAGCTTAAGTCTGCCATCCTGGAGTCTTGAAAAGTCGAGTAGCTCCTCAACCATATTGGAAAGACGTTCTGTTTCGCCCGTGATAACCCTCATACCCTTTGAAAATGTTTCGGGGTCATCTCTTATAGTCATAAGAGTTTCACTCCAGCCCTTTATCGCAGTAAGCGGAGTTCTGAGCTCATGTGATACAGATGAGATAAACTCATTTTTCATGGACTCTGTATTTGCAAGCTCATTTGCCATGTTGTTGATACTGTCACACAGCTCACCGAGCTCGTCGTCGCTTTTCTTGGTAAGTCTATCGGAAAAATCTCCCTTGGCGATACGTTTTGTAAATGCGTTTACTTCCTTAACCGGATTTACAATTGACCTTACAAAGAACTGACCTGTAAAAATCATAAGTATAATAATAGCAATAAAAAACAGAGCCACAATTGTGATGATAAATATAACCTGCCTGTCAATACTTTCAAGAGAAACAAGCATTCTGACTGCCTGGTAATCACTTCCAAGCGGTGCAATGAGGACTGTGTATGCAAGCACCTTCTCACCTGTAGGGAGCTTGATAACCTCACTTGCTTCGCCTTTTTCCGATTTTAAAGCTGCATTGAAGTCGGAAATATCCCCTGCATCCTCGACTGAGAATCCCGAAGATGTTACGGCTACCTTTCCGTTTATATCGATAACCATCAGCTCAATCTGGTTCTTGAACTCATAATTCTCGACCATACTTCTGATTTCTGAGTTATAGTTTGTCTGAGCATTACCCGCAAATCTATCTATTGCACTGACAACGATACTCATTTTATTTGCAACATATTGCTCTACGGAGCTGTAGTAATAATAATTTATGACCATACCCGCAGCAATAGCTGATATAACAAGAAGGAGGACAACCACGCCCAGAATATTTACAATCCATCTGTTTGTTATAGAATTCTTTACAAGCTTTTTAAACAATTGTCCTCACCTCCATTCAACTGATTCTACAAAATACTAATTATTTCCCGGAGCGCTCCATTTATAGCCGTATCCCCAGATTGTAAGGATATATTCCGGATTTGACGGCTCTTTCTCAATCTTCAAACGGATACGTCTGATATTAACATCGACAATCTTATCGTCGCCGTAATATGAATCACCCCATATATGATTAAGAATGCTGGTTCTGTCGAGCGCTGTATTCTGATTTTTAAAGAAATACTCCATAATCTGATACTCAACCTGAGTGAGGTCAATCTGCTCGTCACCCTTGAAAACAGTTCTGCTCTTCAGATTAAGTGTAAACGGGCCGGAAACGATTGTTGTTGATGCTTCAGGCTTTGAGTGAGTCATTGTAACTCTTCTGCAGACTGCATCCACTCTTGCGATAAGCTCGGATATAGAAAACGGCTTAGTTATGTAGTCATCTGCGCCTATCATAAGTGATGAAACCTTATCCATTTCCTGAGATTTAGCGGAAAGCATAATAATACCCATAGTTTCGCTCTTTTCTCTGAGCTTCTTACAAACCTGTATACCATCGATACCGGGCATCATAATGTCCAAAAGTGCGATATCAAAGTTACCGTCCGCACGTTCAAATGCATCAATTGCATCTTCTCCGCAATTAACGTCAACTACGTCATAGCCGCTTCTCTTTAAGTTTAAAACGACAAACTCTCTGATTGAATCTTCATCTTCACAAACTAATATTCTTCTCATTTTAAATTCTCTCCTTTGGATTTATACTACATAGAAATTTCTTCTCAGCGTTAAAATATCAGGGATATATTCGACATACTTGTTATCTGAAATTTTCGCAAGATAATCAATCTGACCTACCGAAGTTATAATACTATAACCCATATTCACATATCCCTCAGATTCCGATTTCGGACAAACAGAAATTCTGAAAAGCTCCGTTGTTGATTCCTCAAGGCTGTTATTGTACTCATAGAAAACTGCTTCACCTGTTATATCATCACGTTTTACAGTAACCTTATCGATAACTTCCTGCGGAAGCTGAAGCATATAACCCTTTGAGATTGAATAATATCCAACGACCTTAGGTGTGAGCTTGTAAAAATCCGTATACTGATTCCATGTTGTTAAATAAAGCTGTTGCTCTGCAGGTAACATCTCATATCCTTTAAGCAGTGTAACCGTTGGAATTTCGATAATACCATCGCCGTCAACGTCGGCTGAATAATAGCCGTCAGGTCTTGAGGTTTTGGTAGAAAGCTCTTGTCCTATCTGGTATACGGGGTTTTGCAGAGCGTCGTATCTATACAACAAGAACTCTGTACGAAGTGTTCCGTCGGCATTTCTTGAATCAACAAAAAGCGCTTTGTTACGCTGTGAAACCTTACCCTTTGTATAATTGACAATTGCCTCAGATGGTGTAAGAAGATTTGAAGTGCTTGACTTTATAATTTGAGAATCTTTTATTGTCAGAACACTTGCGGTAGCGTTTTCTCCTTCTGCACCCGACTGCACTAAAACAATTTCATTATACTTATCATTATTAAGGTCAATAGTTTCAATAACATTATAGGTATCGCTGGCAATTAGATTCATTGTACCATCAGCATAATTATAAATCTCAAGAGCTTTCTCATTGATATTCAAGGTAGAATATCCAACAATAATCGAGGTCTTTTCGTTTTTTCCCAGCTTTGTGACAATGATTCTGTCAATATCTGTACCGGGACCTGTGAATTTATGCTTTACTTTCCAGTTGTCATCTGACGTTTTATCCAGCACACAGATATTGATGCCGACATCGGCGTTGAATATGTTGCTGTGCTCATAAAATACGATAGCTTCATCAGTCGGTTCGTCATCAATATCAGCAACGACAAATGCACTTCTGTTCTCGCCGCTTTTAGGATATTTCAAAACAATGTCAGAACCAATTGATTCGATTACTTTTTCGTGAATCTGCTTTTGTTCCTCTGAAAGCTTAGGAGCTGCGAGGAGAGTATCAACAGAAAATGTTCCGAACGAACATCCGCTTAAAAGCAAAGAAACCGAGAGCAAAGCTGACAGCATTATCTTTTTCATATCCTCACACACCTTTCATAAAAAATCAGAACCGAGTGCAATTTTACACTCGGTTCTATTATATCACAAAATAAATATTTTTTAAAGCCTTTTTGAAAGAAAATTTTATTATCTTTCGTTCAGCGGAATATACTTTCTGTTCTTGAGTACGGACTTATAAGCAGGACGGATAATTCTCTTACCTGTTACGATTTCTTCAAATCTATGTGCAGACCAGCCTGCCATTCTTGATACAGCAAAAAGCGGTGTAAAGAGGTCCTGCGGAATCTTGAGCATTCTGTAAACAAGACCAGAGTACATATCTACATTTGCACACATTACCTTACCGTTACCCTTCTCCTGTGCAAAGAGCTCAGGGGTAAGCTTTTCGATTTTTTCAAGAAGTCTGAACTCAGCTTCAAATTCTGTTCCCTTAGCAAGCTTCATAGCATTCTCGTGGAGAATAACTGCTCTTGGGTCTGAGAGTGTATAAACAGCATGTCCCATACCATAGATAAGACCTGTTCCGTCGCCTGCTTCCTTACGGATAATTTTACGCAGGAAATCGGCAACCTCGCCTTCATCCTCCCAGTTCTTAACGTTAGCCTTTACGATATCCTGCATTTCAGTAACCTTGGCATTTGCTCCGCCGTGTCTGTGTCCTTTAAGGGCACCGATAGCAGCTGAATATGCAGAATATGGGTCTGTGCCCGAAGATGTAAGAACTCTGCAGGCAAATGTGGAGTTGTTACCACCGCCGTGCTCAGCGTGGAGCATAAGCATGATATCAAGAAGCTTTGCCTCCTCATCTGTAAACTGTCTGTCAGGACGGATTGTAGAAAGGATAGACTCGGCGGTTGACTGAGTCTTGATAAGCGGATGCATATACATACTCTTGCCATTGAAGTATCTGTTCTTTACCTGGTATGCCGCTACCATAATAGTAGGCATTTTTGCAAGAATAGAAACAGCGGTAGCCATTTCATATTCAGGTGTGCAGTTTTCCGGATTATCATCGTAGGAATACAGTGATAATACGGACCTTGCCATTTTATTCATAACATTCTTGGAGGGATTCTTAAGAATCATATCCTCAAAGAACGACTCGGGAAGCTCTCTGTTTGCGGCGAGAAGTGCCTTGAAAATCTCAAGCTCTCTAGCAGAAGGAAGGTCACCGAGCAGGAGAAGATACACGATTTCTTCAAATCCGAATCTGTTCTCGGCAATAGCATTATTGACCAAATCCCTGATATTATATCCACGGAAGATAAGCTCGCCCTCGATTGGCGACTTCTCTCCCTCATTTACTACATAGCCGTGTACATTACATATATTAGTAAGACCTGCTACAACACCTGTACCGTCGGCATTACGCAGTCCCCTCTTTACAATATAGTTATCGAAAAGCTCGGGTTTAATGGTGTTATTCTCGATAAATTTCTTACAAAGCAGTTCTCTGCCGGCTTTACTCATATGTTCTCTCACCTCTTAAAAATACTATTGTTTTATTTTACACTAATTCGCATTTCTTGTCAAGTTTTTAACCCAATTTATGATTTAAGGATTATTTAATAATTGATGTGTTAGAATGTAATCAAGCTAAAGAAAGGGGCTTATAAAATGTTTTTAAGAATACTGAAAAAAGACCTTAAACGCAAGAGAGCTATGAACATTATACTTCTCGTGTTTATCATTCTCTCATCGCTTTTTGTTGCATCAAGTGTAAACAACATATATTGCGTTACAAACGCACTTGACAACTTCCTTGAAATTTCCAATGCACCTGATTACTTCGCAGCAATCAGAGGAAAAGACTCAATAGAAACAATAACAGATAAAATATCTGATGTTTCTGAAATCACTTACTCAGGCTACGAAAGAATGATTTTTGCAGAAAAATCAAATTTTAGTAATGACGGTGAAGAAATTGATTTTAAGAACTCATCAATTATTATGTCCTTTGGTGATGCAAAGACAAAGTACTTTGATATGGACAATGAGGAAATCACCGATGTTAAAGAAGGAACAGTAGTTCTTTCAGGAAAGGCAGTTGAAAAAGTAAACATTGAAACCGGTGATATTATCACAGTAAAAATCGGTGATAAATCACTTGACCTCAAGGTTGCCGACAGCTGCAAGGATGCTGTTCTCGGTTCTGACCTTATGGGTATGACAAGATTCATTATGAACGAAAAAGATTTTGAATATTTTTATGACAATGATGATGACAGCGTACTTTACGGTTCACTCTGGTACATAAAATCAACTGATACCAATAAGCTCAACAGTATATTCAGTGAAATCAACAACGTCCTGTTCAATGCAGACAGAAGCACAATCAAGATGGCTTATGTACTCGATATGGTAATCGCAGGCGTGTTCCTTGTTATTTCTGTATGTCTTATTCTTGTAGCTTTTGTTGTTTTGAAGTTTACTATTACTTTCACACTCTCCGAAGAATTCAGAGAAATCGGAGTTATGAAGGCTATCGGCATTAAGAATACCAAAATCCGCTGTCTGTATCTTGTAAAGTACCTGGCAATGGCTGTTGCAGGCTCGACAGTGGGATTCTTCCTCAGTATTCCGTTCTCTGATACTCTTTTAAAGAACGTTTCAAAGGCAATAGTTATTCAAGGAGAAAACACATTCCTTATAAACCTCATCTGTTCGATTGCTGTTGTACTTATCATACTTCTTTTCTGCTACGCATGTACAGGCAAGGTCAAGAAGCTTTCTCCAATCGACGCTATCAGAAACGGTCAGACAGGCGAAAGATACAGTACCAAGAGTGTCATAAGCCTTTCAAAGACAAGAGGCAAGCCTTCGTTCTTCATGGCACTTAACGACATTCTGAGTGCTCCGAAACGTTTTCTTTCAATTATCTTTACTTATATTCTCTGTATGACAATCGTGCTTGTCCTTGTAACAACAACTAACACGCTAAGAAGCGGCGAGCTCGTTAATATATTCGGATTACACGAAAGTGATGTTTTCCTCAGCATATATTCTGAAGATATTTTGTCTGCGGTAGTATCAGGAGAGCGTGAAAAATTAGAAGGAACAATGACAAGGCTTGAAACCGAGCTTGAAGAAATCGGAATTGAGGGCGAGGCTTCAATTGAATTATTCATTAAGTACAACTTAAAACACGGTGATAATATGTTCAAGTCGATGACTCTCATCGGTCTTAACACAACTACTGATATGTATATTTACAATGAAGGTACGGCACCACAGAATCCAAATGAGGTTGCAATTACACAGCTTGTAGCCGAAAAGCTTGATGCAGAAATCGGTGACACAATCATAGTCTGCCAGGAGCATGGCGAAGTAGAGTATCTGGTAACAGGATACTATCAGAGCATGAATAATCTCGGTGAGGGCGTGAGATTCCACCAGGATGCACCGGTTGATTTTTCAATGTTTTACGGCAGCTTATCCTTCCAATTTGATTACACCGATTCCCCTGACGAAAAGACAAAGGAAGAAAGATTCAAACAAATCGAAGACTTATACGGTGAAGAAAATGTGAAGACAGCGGGCGAGTTTGTAGCAAGTATAACTGGCGTAGGCGATGCGATAGATGCTATCAAGTATCTTACTCTCGGACTTGTTATGGTAATCATAATGCTTGTAACACTTCTTACAGAACGCTCCTTCATTGCAAAGGAACAGGGCGAAATTGCTACACTCAAGGCTATCGGCTTTAACACGTCATCAGTTGTAGCGTGGCATACACTCAGATTTGTTATCATAGGAGTTGTTTCATCTATAATCGCTGTACTCATTTCAACACCGGTTACAAATCTTGCAATTACACCTGTATTCAAAATGATGGGTGCTGCGTACGGAGTTAATTACGATGTGAACCTTCTTGAAGTTGCGGTTATCTATCCAGCTATATTACTCGTTACAACCATTATTTCCTCAGTACTCACTTCACTCTACACAAAAACAATCAAGCCTTCACAGGCATCATCTATTGAATAAAAGGAGATATCACTATGAACATCTTAGAAGTAAAAGACCTTTGCAAGACATATATCATAAACAAGCGTCAGAACAATGTTCTTAAGAACGTAAATTTCAGCGTTTCAGAAGGTGAAATGGTCGCTATTATGGGACCTTCAGGTTCAGGAAAGTCCACACTTCTTTACACGGTTTCAGGTATGGACACACTTACCGCAGGAGAAGTTAAATTCTGCGGTAAGGACATCGCAAAGCTTTCCGAAAAGGAGCTTGCAGGATTAAGACTTGACGAAATGGGATTCATCTTCCAGCAGATGCATATGCTCAAGAATCTCACAGTGCTTGACAACATCATTCTTCCTGCAACACAGTCCGAAAAGGCAAATGAAACACGCAAGGAAACTGTACAGCGTGGTCACGACCTTATGAGAAAGCTCGGTATTATCGATATCGCAGATAACGACATCAACGAGGTGTCCGGCGGTCAGCTTCAGAGAGCCTGCATCTGCCGCAGTATGATTAACAATCCTAAGATGATATTTGCAGATGAGCCAACAGGTGCTCTCAACAGAACATCATCAGATGAGGTTATGGAAGAGCTTACAAAGCTCAACAACGACGGCACAACCATTATGCTTGTTACTCATGATGTAAAAGTAGCTTCAATGTGCACAAGAGTTATGTATATAGTTGACGGAAACATAAAAGGAGAGTATAATTTAGGTAAGTGTGAAAGTTCTTCTCTTATGAGAGAGCGTGAAAGAGCACTCAATAACTGGCTTATGGAGATGGGCTGGTAATCCGCTCATCAATCTACAGCCATCGGAACGGACGGATAAATTATGACTGACATTCTGATTGTTGAAGATAACAAGGAGCTTGCGGGACTGTTGTGTGATTTTCTGCGTGCAGAGAATTACACAGTGTCCGTAGCTGACACGGGCGAAAAAGCTTTGTCACTGTACGAAAAGTACGGGGCAAAGCTTATTGTGCTTGATATTATGCTGCCCGGAATTGACGGTTTTTCGGTATGCAAGAAAATAAGAGAACAGAGCAATACTCCGATTATAATTGTAAGTGCAAAAACCGATAAGGCTGACAAGCTGAGCGGTCTTACGCTTGGAGCTGACGATTATATAGAAAAGCCGTATGACATCGATATTATGCTCGCAAAGATTCAGGGCATATTCAAACGCAGATACGCTCAGGATGAACTTATTGATGGCGATATCCGTATTAACCGTGTTAATCGTACAGCATATAAAAATGATAAGCCACTTGAGCTTACTGCCAAGGAATTTGATTTGCTTTTGCTTCTTATCGAAAACAAGGGCAAGTCACTCACAAAGGATTATATTTTCAATCAGATTTGGGGCAGCGACAGCTTTTCAGAACAACAGACTCTTACCGTTCACATCAAGTGGCTGAGAGAAAAAATTGAAGAAGACCAGAAGAAGCCGCAAAGGATACTTACTGTATGGGGTGTAGGATACAAATATGAAGGCATTTAACAGATTGTTCTGCGTCGTATTAGCGGTACTGATTGCTGTATTTGTAGCAGCTAATTTTATATTACTTAACACCGATGAAAGTGACGGAAGACCATATCGTGTTGAAATTTCACGTCTTATCCGTGAAATTGAAAGCGGTCGCTCCCCTTCAGTTTCTGACTGTGAATATGTAACGTCAATAACAGAATACTGCGAAGATTTCTATAATTCATCAGATGACTATATCATAAGTGAAATAAACGGAAAGCTTTATCGATTCGATTACAGGACAACAGCAAAATCCGATGATTCACGCATTATACTAAAGGTGAATATAATGCTTGGAATTATGGCTATTTTTATAATCCTCGTAATGATTTACATAAGATTTAAGATTTTAAAACCGTTCGACAAACTGAGTGACGTTCCATATGAGCTTTCCAAAGGAAATCTTACACCGCCTATAAAGGAAAACAGAAACAGATATTTCGGCAGGTTCCTTTGGGGCGTTGATATGCTCAGAGAAAATATGGAACAGCAAAAGGAACGCGAGCTTAATCTTCAGAAGGACAAAAAAATGCTCCTGCTGTCTTTATCTCACGACATTAAAACTCCTATTTCTGCAATAAAACTTTATTCCAGGGCTCTAAGCAAGGAGCTTTACTCTGACAAGGAAAAACAAAAGGAAATTGCACTTAGTATCAATGACAAAGCAGACGAAATCGAAGGATATGTTTCTCAGATTGTAACTGCTTCAAGGGAAGATTTCCTCACTTTTGATATACACAACAGCGAATTCTATCTCTCACAGCTTATTTCAAAAATTGAAGCTTATTATAGAGATAAGCTTGCTCTTGTAAAAACTGAACTTATTATAGATAAGTACAGAGACATGATGCTAAGCGGAGATATAGACAAGGCAATTGAAGTTATTCAGAATCTGATTGAAAATTCTATCAAATACGGTGACGGAAAGCTCATAAGAATCTCTTTCAGCACTGAGGAAGAATGCCTTCTTATATCAGTATCCAACAACGGCTGCTCGCTCTCTGAAGATGACCTTATACATATTTTTGATAGCTTCTGGAGAGGAGAAAACTCAAAGAATGCGAAAGGTAGCGGACTTGGACTCTATATATGCAAACAGCTTATGTTAAAAATGAACGGTGAGATTTTTGCTTCACTTTCAGGTGACACAATTTCGGTTACGGCTGTATTTCAAAAAGCATAAACAAAGCACTACCCCTTACAGAGGTAGTGCTTCTTCTTATCTTGTAATGTCATCAACAATATCTGTTGCTCCGTCTACGGCATCCTTTACGGTATCGCCGGCATCACTTACAAGGTCATCGGCTGTTGAACCGATGTCGTCTGCAACATTACTGTTATCTCTTTTTGTTGTAGTTGTAGTGGTTGTAGCAGAGCTTGCTGTTGTGGTGGTAGTTGTTGTAGAGGACTGAGATGAAGAATCGTTTGATTCGTCTACTCTTCCGTCGTCTGTTGAACATGCAGTCAGCATTGTGGCTGAAAGCATCAGCGCACTAATTGTGCAAAGCATTTTCTTTAACATAATCTTATTTCCTTTCGTTATATGCATATCACATAAGGGTCGTCATTTTGTATGACGATAATATTATTTATCTTTTAAAAGAAATTATTCATACGCTATAGATTTTTCATAAATTATATGGTAGAATGTATTAAATATTATCTCGGAGGATAATCATGAAAAGAATTGATATTTGTGAAAACGGAATATTTGTTACTTTTGAAATCAATAGTGAAAACGAAATCAAGCTTTTGCATTTCTCATCTTTACCATTTAACGAATCAGACATCAGGTCAAGACAAGGCACAAGCCGGTTTAATCTTGTCGAGGTCAACATCAATGGCTACGACAGACCTTTTGAACGCCACGGAACAAAGTATATAATCACAGCTCCCGGCTACAGAATGAAGTACCGTGATATGAAGGATTACAGAAACGAGCTCGGAAGAAAGCTTGAAATCGAAACTTTCGACAAAGAAAGCGGTCTTGTTGCAATTACCCACTGGCAGTTCTTTGATTCTGTATCGGTAATAAGAGCATATACAGAGCTTAAGAATGAAGGCACAGAACCGTTTACCGTAGACTATGTATCATCTTTTGCACTTACAGGAATTGAAAAAGAAGGCATACTTTCACAGAACGATAAACTGAAAATTACATACGCTCACAACTCCTGGCAGAGAGAATTACAGTACAGGACATATTCACTCTCAGACCTTGGCATGGAGCTTTCGCAACCTATTGACTCACAGCGTTCATCAAAACCGATAGAGCTTACAAACACTGGCAACTGGTCCGCAAAACACTACATTCCTATGGGACATCTGGAAAATACTGAAGTTGGCAGTTCCCTTTTCTGGCAGATTGAACATAACGGTTCATGGCACTGGGAAATCTCCGACGTTGAAGGTAATTTATATCTTCAGCTTTCTGGTCCTACCGAAACAGAGAGCCATTGGTGCAAGACACTTAATCCTAATGAATCCTTCATTTCCGTACCTTGCGGAGTCGGCGTTGCTGTCGGTGGATTTGAAGAATCAATGGCTCAGCTCACAAGATACAGAAGAAAAATCAGACGTAAAAATGCTGACAATGAATCACTTGCTGTTATATTCAATGACTACATGAACTGTCTTTGGGCTGACCCTACAACTGAAAAGGAAATTCCTCTTATAGATGCTGCTGCCGAAGCAGGATGCGAATACTTCTGCATCGATGCGGGCTGGTATGCAGACGGATACTGGTGGGACTGGGTCGGCGAATGGGAAGAATCACGCAAACGCTTCCCTAACGGAATGAAAGAGGTTACTGATTATATCCGCTCAAAGGGTATGATTCCGGGTGCCTGGCTTGAGCTTGAGGTAATGGGAATCAAATGTCCTCTCGTTGATACCGTTGCGGACGACAGCTGGTTCTTTACAAGACACGGAAAGCGTGTTCATGACAGAAGCCGTTATCAGCTCGATTTCAGAAATCCGAAGGTTGTAGAGCACGCAGACAAGGTAATCGATAAGCTTGTCAATGTATATGGCATCGGATACATCAAGATGGACTACAACATTGAGCCGGGAATCGGCACCGAACAAAACTGTGAGAGCTACGGTGACGGACTCTTAGGACACGAGAGAGCTTATCTTGCTTGGCTTGACAGCATATTCGTAAGATACCCTGACCTCATTATTGAGAACTGTTCAAGCGGTGGACTGAGAATGGACTATGCACTTTTGTCAAGACATTCAATTCAATCAACCTCTGATGAAGATGACTACAGAATGTATTGCTCTATCGCCGCAAACTCCCCTGCTGCACTTTGTCCTGAACAGAGTGCAATATGGTCTTACCCTATGGAACAAGGCGACAACGAAGAAGTTGTTTTCAATATGGTCAACTCTATGCTTCTGAGAATCCATCAAAGCGGTCACCTCGCAAGAATTTCTCCAGAAAGAAAGGCGCTTGTTGCTGAAGGAATCAGAGTATACAAAAATATACGACAGGATATCAAGAACGCTGTACCTTTCTGGAGCTTAGGTTTATCAAAATTTACTGACGAATGGGCTTCTCTCGGTCTCAGGACTGGGAACAAAGCTTATCTTGCTGTATGGAAGAGAATAAGCTCTAAAGATACTGTTACACTTCCTATGGAATTTCTCAAGGACAAGAACGCAACAGTAAAGCTCATTTATCCATCATTCGGCGGATGTGAATACAGTTATAACAACAACACAAGCTCTCTGAGTGTTAAGCTTGACGGACAGTACAAAGCAAGACTTTTCGAAATAAGCTTCTGAGATAATACACTGCAACGATAATTGCAGGCAGCAGCATCATCACATTTCCGACTTTAGAATACATAGTTTTTGAGGCAATCAGCGGTACACGGGCAGTTACCGCTGAAGCTGTTTTCGAATAATCAGCTTCGATGATGTTTCCGTTATAATCTATAATTGCTGTAATTCCGCAATTTGCACTTCTTATGACGCACCGTTCGTATTCAACTGCCCGAAGAATGCTGTGTCTGAAATGAAGCTCTCTTGCATAACTATCCTTGAACCACGAATCGTTTGTCGATATCAGTATCAGCTGTCCACCAGATGCTATCTGAGGAAAAACTACTGATGAATGTATACTTTCAATGCAGATAGCACACGCAAGCTTCACATCTGCTACTTCAATAATTGATTTATTATCTCCGCTTGACAGAGAATTTCCATGTTTGCTGAAAGGGATATATTCGCCGAATGGTACAAGTGTTTGTTTAAGATAATACTTATCTTCACGTGCAAGCTTAAGGCAATTATATCTTTCGTCGTCTTTTTTGAGAATTGTTCCGTAAACTAGCGATGTTTTTTTTGAAAGATTTTCGCAAAGTTTTGATTCGATATTCTCAGAAATTGCTGTTGGGATAGCTGTTTCGGGTAAAAGTATAAGGTCAGGATGAATTTCTTTACACTTATCTATATAATCAGAGTAGAAGCTGACGGCATCTGCTGAATCTATTGACAGCTTATCAAATCCTTCAACTTCGCCTTGTATGGCAGTTACTGATACATAGTCTGATGCAGTCTGGTTATGAGAGCTTATCATAGAAAACGAGAGTACAGAAAAATATATTACTGACAGACAGAACGATGATATTGCTGTTTTCTTGATATTGCTTTTCATAACATTCAAAATTATTTGATATAAAAAGATGTTAAACAGCAGTATAAGAAGTGCTGCAAAGCCACTGCCCAACAGTGACGCTGGTTTGAGGAATACGGGACAGTATGCAAGCGATAACTCGATTCTTGCCCACGGGAATTTCAGCACAGGAACAAGCTCCAAAAGGTACTGTCCGAAGATATACAAAATAGCAAAACCCAATAATCTAAGTCCCCTATTTTCAATTCTAAGACTTGGAATAACCGCAAAAAGCATTACAGCTGACTGATATATTGTAATTAAAATTACACAGACAGCACACAATACAATTGCGGCTAATTTATCAATACCAAGCTCTGAATACATCGTCAGTAAAAAAGCATTCAAAACCATATGATACACAATAAAAAACACGACAACTGATTTTGCCGGATTATCTGACTTTTGCAATGCAGAAAACAGCGGTATAAAACAAAACGCACACAAGAACCAGCCGTCAGAAATCTGCATCATTGAGCAGAGAACTGCCGAAGTAAGCGGTAAGAAAAAGCAATTAGAATAAACAGATTTTTTCATGGGATTATTTTATCCAAAGGAAGTGAAATGTATGCAGATAAAAGAATACGCAATCAAAGCACTTAATACTCTCAGGGATAGTGGATTTGAAGCTTATGCAGTCGGTGGATGTGTGAGAAATGCTCTTCTGGGTATTGATGTGAGCGATTATGATATCTGTACAAATGCACTACCTGAACAGACCTCTTCTGTTTTCGGCGAATATAAGGTTATCAAGACCGGAATTGCTCACGGAACGGTTACGGTAATTATTGATGGGTTTCCTATTGAAATTACTACTTACCGAAGCGAAGGAAGATACACAGACCACAGACGACCGGAAAGTGTTCATTATGTATCACAGCTTTCAGAAGATTTATCACGCAGAGATTTTACAATGAATGCACTTTGTTACGACGGTAGCGGAAGAATTATAGATATGTTTGGCGGTCAGGGCGACATCAACAACCGACTTATCCGTGCAATCGGAAATCCGAGAAAACGCTTTGAGGAGGACGCTCTGAGAATCCTGCGTGCCGTGAGATTTTCTTCTCAGCTGGGGTTTGATATTGAGGCTGAAACTGCCTTTGCCATGTCTGAATGCCGTCAGCTTCTTGATTACATTTCCGCAGAACGAAAGCTTGAAGAGCTGAAAAAGATTGTTTGCGGTCAGCACGCTTTTGACGCACTTATGAAATATCGGGAAATCATTTCACAGATAATTCCTGAGTGTAGTAACTCTTTCGATTATAATCAGAATTCGAAACATCACTGTTATGATGTCTGGGAACACACCTGCCGTGCACTTTCTGCGATTGAACCAAATACTACGCTTCGACTTGCAATGCTCTTTCACGACCTGGGCAAGCCTTATGTCAGAACTATCGGTAAGAACGGGATTTTCCATTTTAAAGGACATATGAAAGAAAGTGCACAGATTGCATATGAAAATCTCAAAAAGCTCAAGTGCGACACAAAGACTTTAAAGTATGTCGAGAAACTTGTACTTCTTCACGACGAAAGATTTGAAGCTGATGAGTACAAGGTAAAGAAATTCATCTCAGAAAACGGCTGGGAATTCTTTTATGACTACGTCAAAATCAGATTTGCAGATACATCTGCACAGTCAGATTACCAACGTGAAGGAAAGCTTCAAAATCTAAGAGATATTGTATCAGTTGCAGAATCCGCAAAATTGAATGGCGATTGTCTGTTCCTTTCAGACCTTGCAATAAGCGGAAACGATATTATTGCATTAGGATATGAAGGCAAAGAAATCTCAAATAAGCTTGCATTTGCACTTGAACTCGTACTGAGCGGAAAATGCATAAACGACAAATATACACTACTCCGCAAGCTGATGGAGGAAAAATGAAAAGAATAAGACCTATATCAATCATACTTATTGCTTTGGTTATAGCATTAAGCGTTACAATATTTGTGATGTCATCGCAGGAATCAAGGGAATCATCAGAAACAAGCGGTGGCGTATGCGAATTTCTTCTAAAAGTATTTGATAGAGATTTTGAAGACCTTTCAGATGATGAAAAGGATGAAAGAATTGACAATCTTCAGTTCTTTGTCCGCAAGGCAGCTCATTTTTCTGCCTACGCACTGCTTTGTGCGCTTGCACTATCTGCATGCCTTAGTTTGCAATTCAAAGCTTTAACATCTGCTGTCACTTCAATCTCCTACTCTCTGCTATTTTCAATTTCTGATGAAATACATCAATCCTTCGTCCCGGGAAGAAGCTGTGAATTCAGAGATGTTATGATTGACCTAAGCGGTGCTGTTGTCGGTGCAATGTTCATTCTGCTGGTAAGAAAGATAATAAAAAAGCGCTTCCCGAAATAATCGGGAAGCGTTTTTAATTATTCGTTATCAGAAGCTTCTTCGCTGTTTTCATCAGCAATGATTTCTTCATTCACAGTAACAGAATCTTCCTTAGGAAGCTGTCCTGTCATAAGCTTTTCAAAAACAATGCTATCCATCTTTTCGTGTTTCATAAGATACTCAGCAATTTCGTGCAGCTTATCGATATGCTTTGAAATAAGCTCTTCACACTTATGCATAGCATCCTCAACAAGCGCTCTGATTTCAGCGTCAATTTCACCTGCAACTCTGTCAGAGTAGTCAGGAGCACTGCCGTAATCTCTGCCGAGGAATACTTCGTGTTCTCCTCTGCCGTAAACAACCGGGCCAAGCTTTTCGCTGAAGCCGTAACGTGTAACCATATTACGAGCAGTAGCTGTAGCTCTTTCGAGGTCATTTGAAGCACCGGTTGAGATATCATCGAGAACAAGCTTTTCTGCGACACGTCCGCCGAGCAGAACGATAATTGTTTCAAACATCTCGTTTCTGCTTACATAGGACTTATCCTTTTCAGGGAGCGACATTGTAAATCCGCCTGCCTGACCTCTTGGGATAATTGTAACATGATGAACCTTATCCTGAGTTGGGAGGAAGTAATGACAAAGAGCATGACCACCCTCGTGGTAAGCTGTGAGCTTCTTTTCTTCCTCGGTTACAACCTTGGATTTCTTTTCAGGACCTGCAATTACCTTAATAGCAGCCTCTTCGAGTTCAGTTCTTGTAATAGCCTTTTTATTCTGTCTTGCAGCAAGAAGGCTGGCTTCATTTACGAGGTTTTCAAGGTCTGCACCTGTAAAGCCTGAAGTAGACTTTGCAATTGTAGAAAGGTCAACGTCAGGAGCAAGAGGCTTGTTTCTGGTATGAACCTTGAGGATTTCTTCTCTTCCCTTTACATCAGGGTAATTTACATAAATCTGTCTGTCAAAACGTCCCGGACGCAAGAGTGCAGGGTCAAGGATATCACGGCGGTTTGTACCTGCCATAACGATAATGCCCTCGTTACCGCTGAAGCCGTCCATTTCAACGAGCAGCTGGTTGAGTGTCTGTTCTCTTTCGTCGTGTCCGCCGCCGAGGCCGGTACCTCTCTGTCTGCCGACAGCGTCGATTTCGTCGATGAAGATAATAGACGGTGCATTCTTCTTTGCCTGGTCGAAGAGGTCACGTACTCTTGAAGCACCGACACCTACGAACATCTCAACAAAGTCAGAACCGGAAATTGAGAAAAACGGAACATCCGCTTCGCCGGCAACAGCCTTTGCCATGAGTGTTTTACCTGTACCCGGAGGGCCCATAAGCAAAACACCTTTAGGGATTCTTGCGCCGATTTCGTTATACTTCTTAGGATTCTTGAGGAAGTCTACAATTTCTGCGAGCTCTTCCTTTTCCTCGTCGGCACCTGCAACATCGTTGAATGTAACCTTTTTATTAGGGTCAATATTCATCTTTGCGTTTGTCTTGCTGAAGCTATTTAGCTTTCCGCCACCACCTGCTGACTTCATCATAATTACAAAGAACACAATCATGACCGCAAGGAGAATAAGTGTCGGCAATAAATTCAGCCAGAAGCTGTTATCTTTAATCGGCTGAAGATTGCAGACAAGCGGATTATCAGGATACTTTTCATTATATCTTTGTCTGTAGTTTTCTGCATCACTGCCAAGAACCTCGTTGACAAAGAGAGATACATTTGGGACTACATACTTATATTCCTTTTTCTCACCATCGAGCTTATAGGTAAGCTCACCGCTACCGAGGTCAAGGTCAAACTCTGATACTCTTAGGTTATCAAAGTAAGTCATTATTTCTGAATAGTCCTTATCGTCATCACCGTTTCCAAGCGATGAAAGCAGGAAAACAAGTCCCAGCACAATACAGGCAGAAA
The DNA here is from genome assembly GCA_017848055.1 of Oscillospiraceae bacterium. GTDB lineage: Bacteria > Bacillota > Clostridia > Oscillospirales > Ruminococcaceae > UBA7477. The sequence goes on from JAGALZ010000035.1 coordinate 96,123, forward strand.
TCAAAAGATAGATTAAAAGGCTCTTAAAGCCGCTGCTTTTATTCAATATACCACTCCTTAAGTAAGTTATTTATATTTTAACATATATGTGTGATAAATCAGTGACAAGACTCAATTATTATTTCTGCAAGTCTTACGCTCGAATTATCGGGGCTGACTCTTTCTGCGACACCGAAGCCCTCAATAAAGATTACTCCATCGTCATCGGCAAGAAAAACGACCTTATCACGTTTTTCCAAAGGAACACTTGCATTAAAAAGCGTCTTTACCGACGAAGTTACCTTGCGGTTACTTAGTCTGATTTTATCACCGTCGCGTCTGTTGCGAACAACAAGCACTCCTTTTATTTTATCACAATCAATAATATTCTTTGTGAATTTTTTATGAACATTGAAACTGAAATCAGACTTCTCCGTATACTGAACAGACACCCGCTTACCAAAGCAGGCAACATTCTCACCAACGATTATATTCTGACTGAAAATTTCATTTTTGCAAGCTTCTTGCCTATAAAGTCTCAATATTCCGTTTTTACACTCGGCATACAGGTTTTCCGAGAGTGTCAGCTTGCCTTCACTTTCACATAACGAAATAATACGTTCAATTCTGTGACTTGACGGCTCAACACCGATATTTCCTAAAATCATTCCAACGGCAGTACCAAGAACAGGCTGCTTTACAGAAAACAGCTTATGCACATCATAAGAGTTTTCAGATATCTTAGAGTCTTTGATAATACTGCAAGCAGAAGAATCTAATTGCGAGCTGACTGTTCTGAAATTATCAAGGCTTGAAAGATATGATTTATAGATACCGCTGTTTATTCGTTTAAGTTGCGGGAGAACATTGAGTCTTATTATATTTCTACTGCAATCATCGACCAGGTTTGAGCTGTCTGTAACGTATTCCTGATTATTTTCGCTAAGGTATTTCTCAATTTCTTCCCTGGTGCAATCGATAAGCGGTCTTATTATGTTTTCTCTGACCGGCGGAATTCCGCACAAACCTTTTACCGAACATCCTCTGACAAGATTAAGGATTGTTGTTTCAAGACAATCAGAAAGATTATGGGCAGTTGCAAGCTTGTTTATATTAAGCTGTTTCATAGTTTTCTGAAAAACATCGTACCTGAGTTCTCTTGCACCAAGTTCAAGTGAAAGCTTTTTTTCTTTACAGTAATCGGAAACATTTACTCTATGCACGACAAGCTCGATATCATTATCGGCACAAAAACTACGGCAAAACTCCTCATCTCTGTCGCTTTCATCACCACGCAGACAGTGGTTGACATGCACGGCAAAGACATCGTATCCAAGCTTTTTCAAACACAAAGAGAGTGACACACTATCCGCACCTCCTGAGAGGCCTACGAGGACAGGTTCACCCACTTTGAGCATATTATATTTTTCGATTGTAGCGAAAACTTTATTCTGCATTTTAATTATCTGATTCTTCTCTGTAATCAATATTACGGAACAATGTATATTCACCGAGCCAGCCAAGCTTAACGGTTGCTGTTGAACCGTGACGGTTTTTAGAAACTATACATTCACTGGTTGACTGGTCAGCACTCTCCTTATCATAATAGCCTTCTCTATACAAAAACAGGATAATATCAGCATCCTGCTCGATAGAGCCTGATTCTCTGAGGTCAGAGAGCAGCGGTCTTTTATCAGGTCTTCCTTCAACGCCACGATTAAGCTGAGAAAGAATGATAACCGGAATTTTAAGCTCTTTAGCCATGAGCTTGAGCTGTCTTGTAATCTCAGAAATCTCAGTAACACGGTTTGTATGTCTGTTCGGGCTGGACATAAGCTGGAGATAGTCGATTATAACCAGTCCGCAGTTTGGTATTCTTCTGGCTTTTGCCTTAATCTGAGGAACGGTAATACCTGGAGTTTCGTCGAGATAAATAGGCATTTTAGCAAGGTCATCAGCACCTCTTGCGAGCTTCTGCCACTCGTCGGCACTGATTTCACCTGACCTTAATGAATTATTATTGACCAAAGAAGCGGATGCAAGCATTCTTGTAACAAGCTGTTCCTTACCCATTTCGAGAGAGAAAATTGCAACGCTTCTCGGATTATTCCCCTTGCAGACGTTAGTTGCAACGTTAAGTGCAAATGCAGACTTACCCATACCCGGTCTTGCAGCAAGAACGATAAGGTCTGTGTCATTAAGACCAGTCATAACGCTGTCGAGCAGGTTAAATCCGGTTTTTGTACCGAGATATTTTTCCTTTTCACTTCCGCTTATCTGCTGAAGCTTTTCAAGTGCAGGAACAATTACGTCATCAATTCTGCTCATCCCGTCGGCAATTCTGCCCTGGCGGATATCATAAATCTTCTGTTCAGCACTATCAAGCAGCGTAGAAGAATCGATAGCAGAATCATTCGCCAGCTTCAATATATCGTTTGCTGCCGCAATAAGTGACCTTTTCTGATACATCTGGTCAACGATTTCGCAATAGCTCTTGATATTCGAAACAGAAGGAACACCCTCCATAATTCCGCTGAGGTAAGCTTTTGCCATAGCCTCAGTCTGGAAAATCCCCATTGCTACTGCTTCATTTACCAGCACAACAAAGTCGATATCCCTACCTACCGAAAAGAGTCTTACGATAATCGAAAACAACTTCTTATGATTTTCCTGATAGAAATGCTCGGGCTTCAGACACTCCAGAACTATCGGAACAACATTCGGGTCAACCAGCATACTGCCGAGGACCGTCTGTTCAGCTTCAATACTATTCGGTTGTTCAATCCCTAAAAATTCGTTGTTAGTTTTTAAATCCATTATTCCTCAACTGCCTTGACTGTCATTTTGAAGCTGACACCCTGTGAGAGCTTGATTTCAGCTGTATAGCTACCGAATGCTTTAATTTCGTTTGCAAGAGAAATCTTTTTCTTATCGAGAGCAACACCATATTCCTTCTTTACTGCATCTGCAACATTACCTGCAGTAATTGCACCGAAGAGCTTACCGCCCTGGCCTGCTTTTGCACTGATTGAAACAATTTTATCGTTGAGCTTTTCCTTGATTGCGAGATTCTCAGCCTTTTCGACATCAAGCTTATGCTGCTCAGATGCCTTCTTGCCGTTAAGCTCGTTAATATTCTTCGCAGTAGCTTCAAGAGCAAATCCCTTTGCAATAAGATAATTTCTTCCGTATCCATCTGCTACATTGATAAGGTCGCCTGCCTTACCGCTTCCCTTTACGTCCTTAATAAGAATTACTTTCATATTTCATTTTCCTTTCTAAGCATTTATATTTGTTTTTTCGATATAACCATCAATTGCAGCAACAAGTCTGTATCTTGCTTCACGAAGGGATGTGTCAAGCTGTGCACCTGCCATAGTCTGGTGTCCGCCGCCGCCCAATTCCTCCATAACAAGCTGCACGTTGAAGTTTCCAAGACTTCTTGCCGAAATATTTATTCTTCCGTCAGCTTCATACAATACAAACGAAGAATTTACACCTTCGATTCCTAAAAGCTCATCAGCAGCCTGCGCTGCAGCAATACGCATTTCAGGTGAAGTTGCTCTGGCGGTTGCCAACGCACAGCCTTTATATATCTCTGAGTTTGTAATGAGCATAGATTTTTGCTGATAGGTTTCAATTGAGCTTGCAAAGAAGTTCTTTACAGAAACAGTATCGGCACCAAGCTTTCTGAGATATGCGGCAGCTTCAAAGGTTCTAACACCGGTTCTCATAACGAAATTCTTTGTATCAAGCATTATACCCGCAAGCAACGCTTCAGCCTCATTAGCAGAAAGTCTGCACTCGTTTCCGAAATACTGCACAAGTTCAGCAACCATTTCAGAAGCAGATGATGCAAGAGGTTCATTGTAGAAAATTACAGGATTATCTATCGCCTTGACCATTCGTCTGTGGTGGTCGATAACAACCACCTTATGCGACGCTGAAAGTAGCTCAGTGCTGTCAACGAAATCAGGGTTATGGGTATCGACAACTACAAGAAGCGAACCTTCATCGCTGGCTTCAAGGGCTGTTTGAGGAGCAATAAAGAAGTTATCCTTCTCCTTTGGACGCATATAGTCGATAAGCTGTGTTGCGAGATTCCTTTCCGGATTTACAACTACATACGCTGCAGTTCCCATCTGTCTGATAACTGCACAAAGTCCGATTGCGGCACCGACAGCATCAAGGTCGGCATTTGCGTGACCCATAATGAAAACACGGTTACTTTCTCTGATAAGGTCTTTAAGTGCACTTGCAATAATACGTGTTTTAACCTTTGTCTGCTTTTCGACACCCTTAGATACTCCGCCGTAAAACTCAAAACCATTTACAGTTTTAACTGCAGCCTGGTCGCCGCCACGTCCGAAGCACATATCAAGTCCTTGCTTTGCAAACTCCGCACTTTCAGCGAGAGTTTTTCCGCCAAGGCCTACGCCGATTGAGAGCGTTACCGTTGCTCTTTCGCCTACCAGAATTTCTCTTGCTTTGTCAAGAATCTGGAATCTTCCGTCAATCATAGTTTTGAGATATCTGTATTCAAGTACCACGAGGAACTGAGTGGAAGATAGCTTTCTGACAACACCTGTTGTTGTATCAAAGAATGATTCCATAAGCTTTTCAAGCTCTGCATAAACGTTTGCCTTTTCGCTTTCACGAAGATTCTGCAAAAGGTCTTCATAGTTATCCACTGCGACGAGCATTACAGAAGGACGTGACTGCTTATACTCAAAATCAAGCTCGACAAAGTCGGTTATTTCATTAAAATAAACCATTGACAGTACGGCATCATTCTGTTCGTTTGAAATAGCCTTCACACGGTAATACTTATCATCAAGATTAACAATATTACCCTTTGCTGAGTAAAGCTTTTCAAAGTCGAAATCTGCAAGGTCACCGATATACATACGGTAAGCTTCATTCTCGCTCAGAACTTTAGCGTCAAACTCTTTATTCATCCATATAATCTGTTTTTTGTCATCTATAATGACAACCGGAGCGGGAAAATTATATAGCGATTCCTTTTCCGTCCTTGTAATTTCTGAGGTCATCCGCATGATGTATTTCTTCAGAAGTCCCGAAGAAATTATTGTCATTACTATTACAACAAATGCACCCACAACAGAAACAACAAGTAATACAGCACCGAATGAGGATTTAGACGGAGTATTATACATATTCCACGAAGCTATCACCGCAGTCAGCGCAACAACAGTAAGAAGCAGATACTGGACAAGATTATATCTTTTCATAAGCCTATTTGCCTTTCTGATAATATGCTTTTATTCTACTATATTTAATTAAAATTGTCAATGTATAACCCCTCTTACAGACAACTTTTTATTATTAACGAAAAGACATCATACTGAGTATAATAAATCAGAAAGGGGTAGAGATATGACAATAACAAAGCTGGGAAAATCAAGCGTCAAAATGACATTCTGCGAGCAGGAAGCATCGATAATTGAAGAAGCATTTTACACATACAATTATAGACTTTCATCGAAAATCATAATTGTATGGTTGATTATCTGCGTACAGAACAGATACGAAATCAAAATCGGCAAAAATGTAACGATAGAGCTTCTTAAAAACGGTCAAGAAGCAACGCTATACATATCGGGATACACGCCGAAGTATCACATTTCCGAGAATATGACAAAGACATACAAATGCAGAATAAAAAAACAGCTTGTCTGTTATTTCGAAGATACAGACAAGCTGAAAAAGTTTGCAAAGTTCATCTACTGTCAGGGTTATGCGATAAAGCAAGACAGTTTATATTCAGATAAGAAGGGATATCTGCTGATTATTGACGGAAATATCCCAACTGAAATTATTTGTGAATACTGCTACGATTACCAGACAGCAACGAACAAATCAATCGACAAATCACATTATAAACTGATAAGAGAAAACGGAGCAATCAAAGCTATTGCAGAGCTTTGATTTTTGCAATCTCCTCAGCCATGCTCTCAGCTTTGAACAGATATGTGCCAGAAACAATAACATTTGCACCGGCTTCAACAGCATCAGATACAGTATTTGCGTTAATACCGCCATCAACCTCGATATCAAGATTCAACGATAATTCATCTGAATATTTTCTTAAGAATCTCACCTTATCAAGTGTTTCAACGATAAACGACTGACCGCCAAAGCCGGGCTCGACTGTCATTACAAGAACCATATCAACCTTATCTATATAGCGAACAATAGTATTGACAGGTGTATTAGGCTTAATCGAGATGCCTACCTTTGCACCTGTTTTTCTGATTGCTTCAATTGTTGCATCGACATCAGAACAAGCCTCTGTATGAACTGTAATTATATCGGCACCGTTGTCTGCAAAGACCTTAACATATCTGATTGGTTCATCAATCATAAGGTGGACATCAAGCGGAACCTTTGAACATTTCTTTGCAGCCTGTAAAAGTGGAATACCGAAGCTTATATTATTCACGAACATTCCATCCATCACATCAAAGTGGATATAATCGCTTCCACAAAGGCAAGCTTTTTCAATTTCTTCGCCAAGCTTCAGAAAATCGCAGCTGAGCAACGAAGGAGAAACTTTTATCTGCATAAATAATACCTCTGAATACTATAAAACTGTAATTTAATTATAACCGAAAACAAAATAATCGTCAACTGTCGAATTAAACATAAAATGATAAAGTCCGACACACTTTTTCGTATCGGACTTTACTATATATCAACAGCTGAACGATTGCTCCTTCGCTGATGATACATATTATGCACAAAACCGCTTTCTTGCGACAATTAAAAAGCGGAGCACTGAGCTCCGCTTATAATATCTGAATAAGCCTTAAGTTTCTGGTGGAATCACTCCCTAAGCTTTAATATTGAGATTGCGTACTACAAAAATCATATGCAGCACTCCCTTTTCTAGAAACTTATCTTTGATTCACTTCGCTTTGCATTTCTGCTAAAGCTATACTTAAGTCATTGGACTCAACCTTTCAAACTGAATTTTGGTCGATGATTAAACTGAAAGTCTTGGTGGACTCACTCCTGACATATTAAATATTTCTTAGTTTTGTGCCTATAATCATATGCACCACTCCGAATATTTTAATTATATCCTATGCAGAGAACCTTGTCTTCTGCAATCTGATTATCTCATCGGAATCACCTTTCAAATCAACTTATTACTTGAAGATATTTACCTCTCATATTTACTTGCTAAGGTCAAACTAATCAGTACATCGGACTCACTCCTATTTACTATTTCTTAATCATATTCCCCAGCTTTGATAAAATCATCGTAATCGCCTCATTATTTGAAATGTATTTATTCAATTGTAACTTCTGCTCCCCTGCTTGTATTATTTCTTGTCAGATTATCGGGTGCAGCTCTATAACGGTCTTTTATATACTTTAAGTTTGGGCTTTGAAGGATTTACCTTGTCTTAGCCTTATTCGGTGACCTGAGAGCCACTCGGGAAGCTTGATGATGTGATTTCACTGTCCACCGGACTCACCACTTTCTTTATAGATTTCAGAACTATCTGTGCAGCTTTCTTGCGCTTAGTTAATCTAATATCACTGATTACGCTTTATCTGTTTTTCACAGCGTCTGTAACTTAGTACCGGGAGCTTCAGATTCCCTCTCGGTTATCTGCTTTACTCTTTTCCTTGACTATAATATACCACATCTTTTGTCACTTGTCAATAGTTTTTTTCAACTTTTTATAATCTTTTTTATTTAACATTACTTTTACTAAATACATCTTGACATTCGATTTTAAATATTATATAATAAAAGTGTTGCAGCGGTTGTTGCGGCATTTTTTATAATTTTTGAATGTTTTAGGAGGTTATCTTTTATGTCAGAAAACGAGATGAACTACACCCCTGACCTTTATACACTTGTAGATGATGAAGGTAATGAGCAGACATTTGAGATGCTCGACGCTATGGAATACAACGGAGAAACCTATTACGCTCTTACTCCTTATCCGGAAGACCTTGACAATGACGGAGAGGTTGTTATCCTCAAGAAGGTTATAGAGAACGACGAAGAAATTATGGTTTCCATTGAAGATGATGACGAATACGAAGAAGTCGGAAACAAGTTCATGGAACGTATCGAGGATATGTTCGAGTTTGATGACGAGGAGTCCCAGGACTAGTAAATTGTCACACTTCCCATTTTTTCCTGTTGATTTTTAAGAACTTTTATTGTATAATTGCTTTAGAAAGTTTTCTGCCTTGTGCGAGTGCACAGCTTTTATAATCCAACACTTGATAAAAGGAAGTCCTGCTCTTTTTGCGGATTGCAGACCTCCCGCCGCCACCGCTTTTGCCGTGTGCGATACGGATGCTGGGAGCGAGAAACATAAAGGGGGACGTTATCCACCCTGCTAAAGGCGGGTTTTATTCACTGTGTATCGGCAAGGCGGAGTAATTTGAACTCAATCGGCGTACTGCATTATCGGCAGTACGTCGTTTTTTTGAGCTAGACCCGAGATAACAGCTCTGCTTAAAACAATAATATACGCTAAGTCCTTGTGTGCACAGCTTTTTGCACAGCAGTATTTTTCGTGGAGCATCTTTATTGCATAAATTACATTGCAATTAAAATTTCGAGGTACGTCACTCTGCGAATACAGATATCCACAAAGCAGATTGTGCAGCTTGCTCTCATAACTAAAGTGAGAAAGCGCACTTATTTCGGCGTGCTCATTATGCGGGAATGTAAAGCTATCCTGGATGTAGTGCAAAGCTACTCCAAGTCTAAAGTAAGCAATAATCGTTCTGTTATCCTTGAAGTATTCTATTGCTTTATTTATCTCTTTTTCTCGCTTTGAATAACTATGTCCCAGACTCCCCTTGCCCTTGAAATAAGACAACAGATTTATATCAGGAAAAACGCTGCCAACAATAAACATAAGCCTTTTAATATCTGAACTGAAAAGCCCGACATCCTCAGAGAGATATCGGGCAATTTTATAATGGTCTTTTGTTTGCAAAATTATCACCTGTGGTATTATAACCCTAAGCGTAATTCTTATACCTCCATAATAACAGGAAGTATCATCGGACTTCTCTTGGTTTTTGAATAAATATAAGATGACAGCGATTCCTTCATCTTATTTTTCATAACATTCCACTCTCTTGTATGCGAATCAAGACAGCTCTGAAGTGTATCATAAAGAATCTTCTGAGCTTCGGTCATAAGCTCTTCGCTCTCTCTTACGTACACAAAGCCTCTTGATACGATATCGGGGCCTGAGAGGATTTCATTCGTTGTGCTGTCGATTGTTGCAACAGCAATTATAAGTCCATCCTCGGCAAGAAGCTTTCTGTCACGCAGAACTATAGAGCCAACATCGCCGACGCCGAGTCCGTCAACAAATACTCTTCCTGCAGGAACAGTACCTGTAATCTTCATATCAACACCATCAGATTCGATGACATTACCGATGTTTGCAATAATAATGTTGCTCTCCGGGATTCCTAATGAAAGTGCAAGTGATGCATGCTTTTTAAGATGCTTATATTCACCATGAACAGGAATGAAGAACTTCGGTTTTGTAAGTGAAAGTATAAGCTTTAATTCCTCCTGGCAAGCGTGACCGGAAACGTGGACTTCATACATTCCCTCATATACTACCTCTGCGCCGCTCTTCATAAGCTCATTTACAACCTTTGTAACGTGCTTTTCGTTGCCGGGGATAGGAGTTGCAGAAATAATGATAAAGTCATCGGGAGTTACACTAACCTGCTTGTGCATTCCGTTTGAAATTCTCGAAAGAGCAGACATTGGCTCGCCCTGGCTGCCCGTTGTTACAATTACCAGCTTATCAGGCGCGTAACGGTTAATGCTTTCGATATCAACTATAATTCCATCCGGAACCTTAAGATATCCAAGCTCGATACTCTTTCCGATTACGTTGACCATACTTCTGCCCGATACTGCAACACGTCTGCCGGTTTTCACGGCATTGTCCACAATCTGCTGGATTCTATGGATATTAGAAGCAAATGTTGCAATGATAATTCTCTTGCCGTCAGCCATACCGAAAAGCTTTGTAAAGCTTTCTCCGACCTTACGCTCTGTCATAGTGTAGCCCGGTCGCTCGGCGTTAGTAGAATCACTCATCAGAGCTAACACGCCCTTGTTCCCGAGCTCTGCAAGTCTTGCAAGGTCAATTATTCCGCCTTCTATAGGGGTGTAGTCAACCTTGAAGTCGCCGGTATGGACTATAACTCCTGCAGGTGTATGGAATGCCATACCACACGCATCAGGAATCGAATGATTGACTCTGATAAATTCAACAGCCATACATCCGAATTTAACAGTCTGTCTTGGTGTTACTACATTAAGCTTTGCGGATTCCAAAAGGCCGTGTTCTTTAAGCTTACCCTCAATAAGACCGATTGTAAGCCTTGTAGCATAAATCGGAATATTCATCTTTCTGAGGAAGTAAGGAATTCCGCCTATATGGTCTTCATGTCCGTGAGTGATTACCATTCCACGAACTCTATCAATATTTTTTTCCACATATGAAAAATCAGGAAGCACGATATCTACACCCGGAAGCTCAGCATCAGGGAATGCCATACCGCAATCGACTATTACGATATCATTTGCACACTCGATGCAAGTGAAATTCTTGCCGATTTCGTTAAGTCCGCCGAGAGGAATAATTCTAACGGGAGTTTTCCTCTGTGGCTCTTTAGGTGTTTTGGTTTTCTTAGTGCTTGTAGAAAGCGGCTTTGAAACGGCCTTTTTCTGCACAGAGTCAGCTTTTACAGCAGTGTCCTTTGTCACCTTACGATAGGTTCTTCTGCTCTTTTCAGCCTCGGTCTTGGGCTTAGGTGAGTTCTTAATAGAAGGCTTACCTCTTTGCTCGACATCGATGGTTATAACATTGGTGAGACCGTCGAGATTAACTTTCTTTTGTGTATTTGTCTTTTTATTTCTCATGTTTTGTTTTTCCAAGGAATAGCCGTTTATAATATCGGGCACGACAAACGAAGGCTATCCCCTTTTACGGAAATAACTCCTTTCATATATTTAGTTTCACGAATCAGATTGGTAGCAGTATAATTGAATAAAAATATTGGTAGGATTATACTGCCGAAAATAAAGCCGAACAATTACGTTACTTTAATTATAGCTTTACCCCAATTATTTGTCAAGCAATTACATTATACATTGTATATTCTGCAAAAAATGGCGAATAAAGGTTTGAAAAAATAAGTGAACTTATTTCAAATAAAAAGCTGTGGGGACTGAATCCTCACAGCTTTAAAGTATTTTACTCGAATATTGTACAGATTTTTGAAGTATTCTTTATTCCATATTCTCCGTTGATGAGGACTTCGCCCCACTCCTCCGAAAGTACCGAACCATCCCAGGTCTTGGCAATGTCGAGGTATTCAACGCCTCCGCCGTTACCCTTCCAGCTCCAGCCGAGGTAGCCGATATTCTGCTCTGTACAGTACTGCATAATGTACTCTTCCTTAACATCTCCGTCTGAGTGGTAGTATCCGAACTCGCCTACGCAGATACAAAGGCCTTTATCTCTTGCGCCGTCAAGAACGCTCTTGATTTTCTGCTCACTGCCACCTGCGGAGCCGTACATATGAACAGAGAACATTGTGTTCTTAAGTGGGTCAGACTCAAGAACAATGGTACCGTTTTCCACGATACAAGCACCATTCTGTCCCCAACCGCCTGCATCTACCATAATAGTATTCTTAATTCCGGCGTCTCTGAGCTGTGGAATAATCTCAACATAGGCATCAGACCAATATTTTTTAAGATGAGCACCCATCCACTCATTGGCTATATTCAAAATTACATACTCCTCATTACCTATGAGTACATCCTTGATTTCAATCCAGTAATCACAAATCTGCTGAAGAACTTTTGTACTGTCATTGCCTGTTCCGTCGTGAACTTCAAGTATAGCAACAAGGTCATACTGCTTACAAAGGTCAACAATAATCTTGACATCGTCAAGACTGTTCTTGTTCCACTGAACTCCGCAGGCAAGAACTATTCTTACAGAGTTACAGCCGGCAGCCGCAATAGCAGGAATTGCCTCATGTGCGGCACTGTTAAACCAGGTATGGGCATGGTTGACTCCTCTGAACACGAACTCATTTCCGTTAGCGTCGAGAAGTCTTGTTCCGTCAACTGTGAAACCGCCGTCAGAAACATCTTCCCCTGTCGACGGCTTTGAGCTGTCTGCAGCAGAAGAGCTATCACTATTGACTTCGGAGCTGTCAGTAACGCTGCTTTCCGTCTGTGATGACGAAGGCGAAGCGACAGATGAGCTGTCATCTCCGGAACATCCTACTAATGATAAGAGCATTACAGAAGCAAGCAAAAATGATAAAATCTTGTTTTTCATACAAATATTTCCTCCTGAGAGTTTTCTTACTTGTATTATACAATGCAGATTGCGAGTTTTCAATAGGCAAAAAAATCCGATAACGTTTTAGATTGTTAACTTTTTAAGATTAAGTTGCATGTAATCGATTTATGATGTATAATGTATTTGACGATATTTCAGGAGGAAACAAAATGGACGAAAATGTAAAAAAGATTACGATTGCACAGCTTAAAAGAACAGCTGAAGCGCTCAGAAAAAACAATATGGCGGCTTACGTTTGCAACGACAGCTCAGAGGCAGTCGGTATAGTAAAAGGGCTTCTTTGCGAAGGAGCAACAATAGGCAGCGGCGGTTCAATGTCGCTTGTTGATAGCGGAGTTATGGAGCTTTTGAAGTCAGGAAATTATAATTTCATTGACAGAACCCAATACTCACCCGAAAACATTTCTGAATGCTATGCAAAAATGTACACAGCGGACTACTACTTCTGCTCTTCCAATGCAGTAACAGAAAACGGCGAGCTTTACAATGTTGACGGAAACTCAAACAGAATCTCGGCTATCTGTTTCGGCCCGAAAAAGGTAATAATGGTTGTCGGATGCAATAAGATTGTAAGAAATCTTGATGATGCGGTTAAGCGTGTCAAATCAGTTGCGGCCCCTGCAAACTGTGTAAGACTTGGCTGCAACACCTACTGCAAAGAAACCGGGGTGTGCATGGGTATTGACGGCTGCATGACAGACGGCTGCAAAGGTGATACAATTTGCTGTAATTATCTCATAAGTGCAAAACAGCGGCACAAGGACAGAATAAACGTTATACTTGTAGCTGAACATCTCGGATACTAAATAACAACGCCTGAAGGAATCAATTCCCTCCAGGCGTTAATTTTTATTTAGAGAATATCAGAGTCGATATCATTGTTGTTCTGGTCATTAAGCCTGCCGGCTCTCCAAGCTTCATATGCTGCCTCATCATATTCAACATCTCTGTTAGGTGCAACATAGGAAGATGGCTGAGGAGCAACCTGCTGAGCGGTCATAGACTGCATTCTCTCGTTTCTTGCTCTGTCCCACTCATAGAACTCGCCGTCAGCGGCAACTCTTGAAGGAACAGGCATTCCGAACATTGTAAAGAGCATACCTGTGTGCTTTGGTCTTAAACGAAGGCCTGTCAGGATATTGCTCGAAACATAGTTTCTGTTCTTTGCATTGTAGGTCATTGAAAGAACGTTAAGGTAAGCCTCTGTGTAGTCCTCTGAATGGTCAAGAGTCATCTTCATATACGGTCTTCCAACCGGAATATCAGAAGGACGTATCATCATCATATTTACAATATTATCAGGTGACTGCTCAAGCATTGCCTTGACCTGGGATTTTGACAGCGGACTGAAAGTGAATCTATTACCGTCTGTTGACTTAGCCCAGTTATTATCCATTTCGATAAATACCTTCTTGGACTGACCGTATGGAATAAAGAAAGCGATGAGTGTTATGATTACAAGCTCACCTATCCAGATGAACCAAAGCATTCCGCCCTTAACGACACTACTTGAAGATGAAGGAGAACTATAAGATGAGGAAGAACCTGAAGATGATGAGATTGACCATCTGCCTTCCTTGTTTATCTGCTTGATATCTTCCCAGAGCATGCCCGGGTCAGTAAGTATCTCAAACATTGATGGTATCTCAACAGAATAGCCTTCTTCGATTTCTCTGTATTCGTAATAGAACTCATATGCAGACATACTCTTTGCCTTTTCAAGATTCTTCTTGCATTCCTCTTTAGAAGTTCCAAGAAGAACATCATAGTTGAAAAGCTCATAAACAGTCATGGATTTAAGTTCTTCTATCTCCGACGATGTATATTCTCCGATATAATTTGTACCGTAATCTTTATCATAAGAAGCGAGATAATCATAGGCAATAGTTGTTACAAGGTAATCGTAGTTTTCATCAAAAGTATAGTAAGTTTCGTCAAAGTCATAGTTCATTTCGTAGTAAGCATATGCCTTCTCAGATTTCATTTCATTTATAGTATTGCTGATATAGGCATTCTCAGAAATGTACTCCTCATAATCTTCTGCTATCTGCTTGTAGTCATAGTAGTCATACATTGCCCACTTTACGTAATTCATACACACAAGTCCGACAATAGCTCCGATAAGAACCGCTTTTACGTTTCTGACCTTCAGAAGCTTTACACAAAGTCTTGCGATAAGACCAACTGCAACTCCGAAGCCGATTGCAGCAAACAGACAAAGGTAAATCGATGGGCTTACTCTGTTAATCCAGAGATAAACCCAGGAAAGAGCTGTTCCGACAACAAGATAAGTCAGAAACATAAGAATTATTCCCTTCCAGGAAAATCTTCCGGATGGCTTATAATACTGTTCGTTCATAATGGATTTCCCCCTATAATTTCATAATTTAATTATATCATTTACGAAAACGTTTTACAATTAAAAATAATCACAAATATACAAAACCTTTTTAATTTTTATTCGTCATTTGTAATAAATATTGAAATAAGTATGAATTTCGCCGAAAGTGTTTGCAATTTGCGAATAGTTGAGTTATAATATACGTAAGAAAATTTATTTTCAGGAGGAATTAATTATGTTAGTTTCAGCAAAGGATATGCTCCAGAAGGCAAGAGCAGGTAAGTATGCAGTAGGTCAGTTCAACATCAACAACCTTGAGTGGACAAAGGCTATTCTCCTCATTGCACAGGAGTGCAACTCCCCTGTTATTCTCGGTGTTTCTGAGGGCGCAGGCAAGTATATGTGCGGTTACACAACAATCGTTGGCATGGTAAAGGGTATGATTGAAGAGCTCAAGATTACTGTTCCTGTAGCACTTCACCTCGACCACGGTTCCTTCGAAGGTGCAAAAGCTTGCATCAACGCAGGTTTCTCTTCCATCATGTTCGACGGTTCTCACTACCCAATCGAGGAAAACATTGCTAAGACAACAGCTCTCGTAAACGCTTGCGACGTTCTCGGCATCTCTCTTGAGGCTGAGGTTGGTTCTATCGGCGGCGAAGAAGACGGCGTTGTTGGCGCAGGCGAATGTGCTGACCCTAACGAGTGCAAGGCTATTGCTGACCTCGGTGTTACAATGCTCGCTGCTGGTATCGGAAACATTCACGGTAAGTACCCTGCTAACTGGGCTGGTCTTTCTTTCGAGACACTTGCTGCTGTTAATGAAAAGGTTGGCGACATGCCACTCGTTCTCCACGGCGGTACAGGCATCCCTGAGGATATGATTAAGAAGGCTATTTCTCTCGGTGTTGCTAAGATTAACGTTAACACAGAGTGCCAGCTTGCATTCCAGGAAGCTACAAGAAAGTACGTTGAAGAAGGCAAGGACCTTCAGGGCAAGGGCTTCGACCCAAGAAAGCTTCTCGCTCCTGGTTTCGAGGCTATCAAGGCTACTGTTAAGGCTAAGATGGAGCTCTTCGGTTCTGTAAACAAGGCATAATTTAATCTATAAAGAGTGTACCCTAGGAAACCACTCATCAAAAAAACAGGGACGATAGTTTAAATCAAAACAGGTGCGTCTTTGTGACTCACCTGTTTTTTCGTCCTTTCAACGAAAGGAAAAACACATGAAAATATCTTCAAGAAAAATCACTCTTATCAGCTGTGTTGCGGCAATATATGCTGTGCTTACCATTCTTCTCGGCGACTTATCATACGCAGGAATACAGATTAGAATATCCGAAGCACTCATGATACTGTGCCTTTTAAGAAAAGAATACTGCTTATCACTTACACTTGGATGTGTAATTGCAAATCTCTTCAGTCCGCTCCCTCTTGACATTCTATTCGGCTCACTGGCAACTGCAATTGCAGGTATACTTATGTATCTCTTGGGTAATAACGGTCGTAACGAAAAGCTTTATATTGCTATAATTGCATCGCTATTCCCTGTCATTACAAACGCATTAATTGTTTCCGCCGAGCTGTACTTTTTCATGTCCTATCCGTTCTGGGTTTCAGTTCTGCAAATATCTGTCGGCGAGTTTATAAGCTGTGCAATATTAGGTAACATCCTTCTCTTTTCAATAAGAAAAAACAAGGCTTTTTATCGCACTCTGATGTTCATTAAATAAAACTCAAATTTATATAAATTTGCAATAATACGCTTTTTGTTGAATAAATTTGTAAAGGTTTACACTAATATAATTTTTCTTCGTTAACGATTGATTTTATCAATAAAATAAAGTATAATATAAGTATAGAATCGTTTTCTGCGGAGGAATTTCTATATGAGAAAAACAAAAATTGTGTGTACTATCGGTCCGTCAACCGATAAAGAAGAAATACTTCGAGAGCTCATGCTTTCCGGAATGAATGTTGCAAGATTCAACTTCTCTCACTCAACTCACGAAGACCATAAGAGAAGATTTGCACAGATAGAAAAACTCAGAACGGAACTTGGTTTGCCTATCGCTACTCTTCTTGACACAAAAGGGCCTGAAATAAGACTCAAGACTTTTGAAAACAATGAGCCTGTTGAGATTATGGATGGAGATTTATTCACACTTACAACTGATGAAGTTGTTGGCACAAGGGAGCGTTGCTCCGTCACCTTTAAGAATCTTCCGAGAGATGTCAAAATTGGAAATAGAATTCTTATCAATGATGGTGTTATCGAGCTTGTTGCTGAAAAGGTTACTGCAACCGATGTCGTTTGCAGAGTTATTCACGGCGGACTCGTATCAAACAACAAGGGTGTAAATGTTCCCGGTGTTATGCTTTCTATGCCATACATCTCGGATACAGATATGAAAGACCTTCAGTTCGGTGCAAAGATGAATTTCGACTTTATTGCCGCTTCTTTTGTCAGAACTGCTGCTGATATTCACTATCTGAGAAACTTTACTCACAGCCTTGGCTGGTACTCACCAAGAATAATCGCAAAAATCGAAAATGCAGATGGTGTTAAGAATATTGATGAAATACTAGAAGCCGCTGACGGTGTAATGGTTGCCAGAGGTGATATGGGTGTTGAAATTCCGTTTGAGCAGATTCCTGCTATCCAGAAGGAAATCATCCACAAGGCATACAATGCCGGCAAGCAGGTTATCACAGCTACTCAGATGCTCGAATCAATGATAAAGAATCCAAGACCTACAAGAGCTGAAATTACTGACGTTGCTAATGCTATTTACGACGGAACGTCCGCTATTATGCTTTCTGGTGAAACTGCAGCAGGTGACTTCCCTGTTGAGGCTGTAAGAACTATGGCTCTTATTGCGGAAACAACCGAGCAGGATATTGACTATCAGCACAGATTTATAAAGCGTGATGCTACAGAGAGTCCGTCAGTTACCGATGCTATTTCTCACGCAACTGTAACAACTGCTCATGACCTCAAAGCTGCTGCTATAGTAACTGTTACCAAGGGTGGCGGAACTGCGAGAATGATATCTAAGTATCGTCCTTCCTGCCCTATCATTGGTCTTACAACTGATGACACAACCTGCCGTCAGATGAATATGTCCTGGGGAATTTGCCCTTCTCTCATAGAGGAGCAGGAAAACACTGACGACCTTATCAGAAATGCTCTTGAAGTATCCGTTAAGGAGGGCCTTGTTAATGTTGGTGACCTGGTTGTAATTACTGCGGGAGTACCGCTCGGTGTTTCCGGAAACACAAACCTTCTCAAGGTTCAGACTGTTGGCGAAGACTTTATTTAACAAACAAAGTGCATTGCAATAAGCAATGCACTTTTTATTTTCTTGACTTAATAAGCCTGAGCTGTTTAATTCCTCTTAGATTATCCCCTATTATCATAGATAAAGCTGTGTCAAAGCTACTGTCGATGACATTCGTATAACCATCACACAGATGCACAATCAGCTCACGTGACTCGTACATAAGCTTTTCTATTATTTGCTCATTACTTAGCATCACTGTTCCTCCATTAGTGACAAAAGCGTTTTCTTCTGATTGATATGATTGCTCATAAGCTTTTGAAGGTCAATCTGCGTCTGTGGGTCTTTAATCTGCGAGATATATCTGCTGTAGGTATCAATAACACGTTGCTCTCTTTTTATCATACTCTCTATAAGCTTAAGGTCTGAACTGCCAAGCATAATATCACATCCTAAAAATAAATCCTTGCATTATTATCTGCAAGGATTTATTTTTTATTCTTTGAATAATGATTTGTATTTGCGATTGCAACACATATAACTCTTTCTGCACCGGCTTTTTTAAGAATCTTTGCGCAGGCATTCAATGTACTACCTGTTGTAATTACATCATCACAAAGAAGAATCGTTTTACCGCTAAGAGATGGAGCTTTTGATGACAAAGTATACGCTTTAAATGAACGGCTCTTTCTTTCAGCTGACGAAAGCTCATGCTGATTAAGCTCAGAGTCGGTTTTAACGAGAAAGTTTTCACTTGCCTTGATATCGCAGAGTTTGGATATATGCTTTGCAAATTCGAACGCCTGGTTATAGCCTCTTTCCTGAAGTTTATCCTTAGTTGTCGGAGTAGCAGTTATAAAATCTATCTGAGAAAGAAGTCCTCTTTCATCAAGAGCAGTTACGACCTTTTCTGCAAAATACTCAGCAAAATTTACACCACATTTAAGCTTCAGATTCATAATTCCGTCTTTTCCCTTACCTTCATAGTAGATGAACGACAGACACTTATCGTAGTATATCTTATGTTTTCCGCAGATACAGCCATGCTTACCGCACTTTATACAATATTCCTCTTCGATGTAAGGTAGCTGAGTTATACATTTTTCACATATCAGTTTATCGTACCCGATAAAGCTGTCACAGACAGGACATCTGTTCGGATACAGAATATCGATAAAGAATTTATAAATTCTAGATGTCCATTTCATCCCCATTGTCCCTCATAATCATTTCTTTAAGGCAAGTATACCTGTTTGTACGTCTGTTGTTTGCAATCATTTTATCGGTAACGGTTTTAGAACCGACCAGGATGAGCATCTTTTTTGCTCTTGTAACTCCGGTATAAAACAGATTTCTGTAATAGAGCTTATCATATCCGTTGAATGATGAAAAAATGACATAATCAAATTCGCTTCCCTGGCTTTTGTGGACAGTAATCGCGTAAGCAAGTTCAATATTGTCGAGCATTGGAATAGAATAATTCGCAACTCTTCCGTCAAAATCGATTGTGACCATACCAAGAAGCTTATTGACCTTTTTAATAATTCCTATGTCGCCGTTGAAAATTCCGGCACCGCTTTCAGTTTCACCTTTAGTTTCTTTGTGCCAGACAATATCATAATTATTCTTATTCTGCATAACCTTATCTCCGGCACGGAATTTATACAGAAACGTCTGGATTTCCGATTTCTCTTTTGACGGAGGATTCAGCTCCTGCTGGAGAATTCTGTTAAGCTCTACTGTTCCCGTTGGCCCTTGTCTTGTCGGACTGAGAACCTGAATATTATCAAAAGGCGAAATACCATAGGCATCAGGGAGTCTTTGCTTGCACAAATCCACAATACACTGCTGGAGTGCGGTATACTCTAGTCTTTGGAAGAAAAAGAAATCATCGCAATTTCCAAACTCGAGTGCTTCACCCTTTACAATCCTGTGAGCATTTGTGACGATACGGCTTGACTGAGCCTGGCGGAAAATCTCCTTCAGTGTTACTGTAGGAACGACACCGCTATCAATAATATCCTTTAAGACATTTCCTGCACCTACTGAAGGCAACTGGTCGGTATCTCCTACCATAATAAGCTTACAATTCACCGGCAGGGCTCTCAGCAATGCTTCGAACAAAAGGGTATCAACCATCGACATTTCGTCTATTATCATAACATCGCAGTCGAGCTGGTTGTTTTCATTATGAACAAACTTCGGTCTGTCGCCCACTGCAAAGGAAACCTCAAGAAGTCTATGAATTGTTTTTGCGTCGTATCCTGTAAGGTCAGAGATTCGTTTTGCAGCTCTGCCCGTCGGGGCTGCGAGCATAACATTGAGTCCCTGCTGAGAGAAAAGTGAAATAATAGCATTAAGGGTTGTTGTCTTTCCTGTTCCCGGGCCGCCAGTAAGCACAAGGAAGCCTACGGAAAGTGCTGTATTTATAGCTTTTCTCTGAAGCTCCTCATATACATATCCGCTTTCTTCCTGAGCTATATCAATGACTTCCGAATAATCAATTTTACTGTCATAAGCAAACTGCTTCATAATACAGAGTCGTTTTGATATGTACATATCAGCAATGGCATAATCCCTGAGCATTTCGTAGCTTCTGCCGTTTGATTTTGTATATGAAACGACAATCTGTTCCTCATGAAGCTGCAGGAGGCATTCATTTACGACATCATCTTCAACTCCGAGGAAGCCTGCCGTTGCAGCTATGAGTTTATCGGTTGGCAAGCAGGTGTGTCCGTTATCGGCATTAACCGAGAGCACGTTCTCAATACCTGCCTTGACTCTATGTTCATTATCAATCGCAAAACCATCATTCATTGCAAGCTCATCGGCTTTAGAAAATGGCAGGTCAACTCCGGCTGAACAAAGTATATATGGGTTCTCTTCAATCATTGAAATGGCATAGTCGCCCCATCTTTTGAACGCTCTGACACCTACCGATGCGGATATTCCTCTGGACGTTACATATGTCATAAGCCTTCTGATTGCAAACTTGCTTTTGAATATTTCAGAAAACTTCGCAGCTTTTTTCGGACTGATACCATCAACTTCAGTTAGCCTTTCGGGATGGTTTTCAAAGACGTCGAGAGTCTCCTCTCCGAATCTATCTATGATTGCTTTGGCAAGCACCGGCCCTATTCCCTTAATTACACCGTTAGCAAGATATTTCTTTATTGCCGTTGAGGTCTGAGGCAATGCTCGCTGACACAACGAGGCTTTAAACTGCATACCGAACTTTGGGTGGTTTATATACGTTCCCATAAGTGAAAGAGATTCACCTTCATCTACGTCACCGATTTCACCCACGACAGTAACGGGTTCGCCGCCACAATCGAGCATTATAACCGCAAACCCGTTATCTTCGTTCTTATACACGATGCTATCCACATCGCCTTTTAACTCACAAAGTTTTTCTTCCTTCATCTGTATTCGTCCTTATATATTCACTCAGCTGCCATGGTCTGATTACAACTATTTCGGGGATTAAGCCTTTGAGCTTTTCAAATTCGCTGCATGAAAGGTACTGTGCGATAACAATTATCGCTTTTGCGTCTGATGATGAGCAAAAATGCTCTTCCCACCAGAGCTCTTTGATTTTTTGTACATCCTTTTCACTTACACTATAGCTGTTGTAGAAAAACACAATTGCTAAATTTGTACTCTTGGTTTTCACACTGCATCTGATACAAAGAAATATCACAGGCAGTAGCACCAAAGAGCAGAGAATCCAAGAAAGCAGATAAATATTATCCATAAGAGCACCTCCTATAATAGGATATGCTATAACGGAGTAATCTGCTAGTAATATTATAGCACAGCTATTTTCCTTTTTCAACAAAAAGACCGCTGAAAAACAGCGGTCTTGAAATTTATTCTTCTGTTGCAAACTGGCTTTCGTGACGGGTAAAGAAGTCTGTTCTTGGTGGGAGGAACTCAAGCTTATGATTCTTTTCTGTAAAGAATGTAAGTGGTTCGAGAATTGTATCCCATGACCAGATTCTTTCGTCAACACGGAGATACTCACGGAGCTTTTCGGTTCCGAATGGAGCCATCGGGTGGAGAAGAACTCCTGCAATTCTAATCATATAGAAAAGATTTGCAAGTGACTGTGCAAGCGTCTGCTTATCCTCTACGTCACCAGTGATTGTCTTTGCCATGTACTTGCTTCCGTTTCTGATATAGCTGTCAAGAACATAAGTACACTGATGGAAATTGAATTTTGACATATGACGCTCATAATCGAGGACAGCCTTCTTTGCTTCATCGAGGAATTTCTGTTCAGGAGCAAGCTCAGGAAGAATACCGTCAAACTCCTTCTGTGTTGTATAGAAAGCAGTTCTTATCATACGGTTATATACATTCGAGAGCAGGAGTCCGTCCTTTACAACAGGGTCTGCCTCATCAGGCTTTGCGTCAGGGTTAAATGGCTTTGGCATAAAGCTAACTGAACGCTGACCTAATGTAAGTCCGAGCCAGTGCATACGAAGCTGTTCAGGTGTATAGAAATTAAGCAAATCGTCAGCCATAGGTGGCTTTACAGCACCCGAGCTTGAAGCCTTCTTGTCGAGGAACAGAATGTGGTGGTTAGCAACAATAATAGGCATCTGAAGCTCACCCTCGTCAGGTGTAGCTGTCTTATCGTCGTTCTTCTGCTGTGCCATCCACATTGCAGGCTCGGCAATACCGTAGAAGTAGATATTGTCCTGGCCGATAAACTGGTAAACAGTAGAATCCTTACTGCACCAGTAATCCTTCCATTCCTCACGGTTCTTACCGCTCTGCTCTAAATATGTCTGTGTGAACGAGATTGGTGCCCAGAGAGATTCAGGCCATACCCATACAGTAAGTCCTTCCTCGCCTTCCATAACGGGAGCAGGAACACCCCACTCGATGTTACCGGTAAGTCTGAACGGAACGAGTGTTTTACCGGTACGGTATCTGATCCCGTTTGAAGCGAGAACTCTGCAAGCTTCGTCGCAATCAGAAAGTGTTTTGAATTCAATTGTGAAAGAAGGCTTTTTCTTTTCCTCGAGGTATTCATGCGCAGGCATTGTATCTTTAAGTGAGAGATATTTTTCCTCAAATTCACGTTTTACATAAATTACAGGTGGCTTTAAGAACTCTTCGATTGTCTTCCATACTACAGGTCTTATATCCTTACGCTTCTGGAGTTCCTTGACCCAGTCGCTCATAAGCTTTTCGTAGTCACGGAGCTTGAAATACCAGTTAGTAACCGGCTTCATTACAGGTGTATCGCCTGTAAGTGTGCTTACCGGATTTATAAGATTCTCGGGCATATACTGGTGTCCCAAATCGCATTCATCAGCGTATCCCTTTTCAGAAGTACAGCCTTCAACCGGGCACTTGCCCTTTACCTGTCTGCCGTTTAAGAAAACGCCTGCCTTTTCGTCAAAGAACTGCATTGTTGAAATGCGGTTGAGCTGTCCTTTTTCATAGAGGGAACGCAAAAACCAGTCGGTAACCTCAGCGTGGATTTCCTTTGAACGTCCAAGACCTGATGCGCCAAAGAGGTTTGGAGAAATACCATAAGCCTCAAGTGTTGCCTTCTGCTTGTTATGGTTCGACTGAACGAAATCCTCGAGTGAGCCTTCAAAATCGCCGTTTTCGACCTTAACTCTCCAGCCCTCAGCAATTGGTGAGCCGTAGCAATCGGTACCACTTACGAAGATTACGTTCTCCTTGCCGATTCTGTCTCTTAAGAATCTTGCATAGGTATCGGCAAATACGAGCATACCGCCGACATGGCCGAAGTGGAGCTCTTTATTTCCGTACGGCATACCGCCTGTAACTACAGCACGCTTAGGAAACTGCGGACGTGGAATTTCAAATGGTTTATTATTCTTTTCTGACATACTATCATGTCCTTTCTTATACAAAGAAAATTAGTTTAGCAATACTTTACAATACGGCCTCTTACGATGTCCTCGCCGAGAACGTGGCTTACCTCCCAGATATCAGGAGCGTTTGCGTGGCCTGTGAGGGCAATTCTGAGCATATTTGTTGTATGAACGATACTTCCCTTATACTGCTCAGGATTGTTCTTATAATCCTTAGGTCTGAGGGCAAAGCCCATTTCCTCTGTGATTGCTCTAACCTTTTCAAACCAGGCATTTGAATCGTCCTCGTGGTTATAGCTTGCAAGGTACTTTGTAAAGAAGGTCTTTACAGTTTCCTCGTCACACTCCTGCGGCATTTCATCAAACACCTTAAAGGTTTCGTCGTAGTAGAAGCTCATAAAGTCGCAAGCCTGTTTCCATGTTTCGATATCCTTACGAGGCTTCTTCGCTGTTCTGCCGACATTGAGAGCTGCAAGTGTACGTTCAGGATACTGTTCAATAAGCGAAGCGAACTGCTCGTTATACTGCTTGCACCAATCGAGCCAGCTGTCAAAAATCTTCTGTGCAGGCATTGCACCGATAACGTCCTTTGAGATATCACGGAGCTTATTGAGGTCAACAAGTGCACCTGAAATGTTCATCTTTTCAAGAGTATACGGGAACTCGAGGTAGCTCTTTTCAGGATTTGCAATTCTCCACTCTTCGAAGTTTGAGTTGAGAAGTGTAAGTAAAAACTCCCATATAGCGTCGGGGCTGATACCCTCCTGCTGGTAGTAAGAAAGTGCAAGCTCGGGGTCCTTTCTCTTGGAAAGCTTTCTCTTGCCTGTACCCTCAATTTTCATAAGTGTTGCAGTATGACAATATATTGGTGTTTCCCAGCCAAAGGTTGAGAAAAGCTCATAGTGCATAGGAAGAGAAGAAATCCACTCCTCGCCTCTTATTACGTGTGTAGAACGCATAAGGTGATCGTCAACAACGTGTGCAAAGTGATAGGTTGGAATTCCGTCACTTTTGAGGAGAACGAAGTCCATATTATTTCTCGGCATTGAAAGCTTGCCACGGATAGCGTCCTCAACATTTATATACTCGTCGGTTTCGGTACCTGCATATCTTAAGACCCATTCCTTACCCTGGGCGATGTTATCCTTGATTTCATCGAGAGTAAGGCTGCGGCTCTTCTGAGCATACTTGCCATAGATACCCGGGTTTTCCTTGTTAGCAGTCTGCTGTTCACGGATAGCGTCGATTTCTTCGGCAGTAAGGAAGCATGGGTATGCAAGCTCTCTTTCAACGAGCTGCTTTGCGAAAACATGGTAGATTTCCTTACGCTGTCTCTGACGATAAGGGCCATAGTTTCCGTTATCGCCATCTGCTACCGCACCCTCGTCAAACTGTACACCGAAATAATTCATTGCGTTGATGAGAGTTTCTACTGCGCCATCAACCTCACGCTTATTGTCTGTGTCCTCAATTCTGAGATAGAAAACGCCGTTTGACTGGTGAGCAATTCTTTCGGCAATAATCGCATTGTAGAGATTTCCGAGGTGAACAAATCCAGTCGGGCTTGGGCCTATTCTGGTAACACAGGCACCCTCAGGGAGATTTCTCTTTGGAAAACGGCTTTCAAGCTCCTCGGCTGTTGCTGTAACATCAGGAAAAAGAAGCTGTGCAAGTGCTTTATAATCCATAAAATTCAATCCTTTGTATAAGTTTAGTTATTATAGATAAAATTTGCATTAACTGTAAAATTTACAAAACTGCGGCGGAGAACAAGTCCGTCGCAGTTTATATATCAATTATTCAGCGTCAGCAGCTGCCTTCTTTGCAGCGATATCTGCAAGGGCATCCTTTCTGGAAAGGTTAATTCTACCCTGCTGGTCGATTTCCATAACCTTTACTACGATTTCGTCGCCGATTGTTACAACGTCCTCTACTTTTTCAACTCTCTTGTTATCGAGCTTTGAAATGTGAACGAGTCCGTCCTTACCTGGAGCGATTTCTACAAACGCACCGAAGTTCATAAGTCTTACGACCTTACCCTTATAGATTGCACCAATCTCAGGGTCAAAGCCGATTGTGTTGATGATATCGATAGCCTTCTGAGCCTTTTCAAGGTCAATACCTGAAACAAATACATTACCGTCATCTTCGATATCAATCTTAACTTCACAGTCAGCAGCAATCTTCTGGATTACCTTTCCGCCTGAACCGATAACTTCTCTGATCTTATCAACAGGTACCTTAGTTGTAAGCATCTTAGGAGCCCACTTGTTAACAGTTGGTCTAGACTCAGGAATAGCCTTGAGCATAACCTCATCGAGGATATAATCACGAGCCTTATGAGTCTTAGCGAAGGCTTCCTTGATAATATCGTAAGTAAGACCGTCAACCTTGATATCTACCTGGATAGCAGTGATACCGTTCTTTGTACCGCCAACCTTGAAGTCCATATCGCCGTAGAAGTCTTCAAGGCCCTGGATATCTACCATAGTCATCCAGCTGCCGTCTTCCTTAGTGATAAGACCGCAGGAGATACCTGCAACAGGAGCCTTGATTGGAACGCCTGCGTCCATAAGTGCGAGTGTTGAACCACAGATAGAGCCCTGGGATGTAGAACCGTTTGAAGAAAGGACCTCAGAAACCATTCTGATAGCGTATGGGAACTCCTCAACGCTTGGAATTACAGGAACGAGAGCTCTTTCAGCGAGTGCACCGTGGCCGATTTCACGTCTTCCCGGGCCTCTGGAAGGCTTTGTTTCGCCAACAGAGTAAGATGGGAAGTTGTACTGGTGCATATATCTCTTTGTTTCTTCCTCGTCGATTCCGTCCATTCTCTGAGCATCGCTTACAGGGCCGAGAGTACAGATTGTCATAACCTGTGTCTGACCTCTTGTAAACATACCCGAGCCGTGAACTCTTGGGAAGAGACCTACTTCAGCAGCGAGAGGTCTGATTTCATCAATTCCTCTGCCGTCTACACGCTTGCCGTCATAGAGCCAGTTACGAACAATCTTCTTCTGGAGCTTGTACATAACCTCGCCGATGATTGTAGGCATATTTTCATACTTTTCTGTGAGTGTATCGAGGACCTCCTGAGTGATAGGCTCCATTCTTGCGTCACGGATATTCTTATCGTCTGTATCGAGAGCAAACTTAACCTTTTCGCCAACGAGTGCTTCAACCTCGTCCATCATATCGTGGTCAAGCTCCATAGACTCGAATGTAAACTTTGGCTTGCCGATTTCCTTCTGGATATCAGAGATGAAAGCAACCATCTTCTTGATTTCCTCGTGGCCCTTCATAATAGCCTCGAGCATAAGGTCATCAGGGATTTCGTCAGCACCAGCTTCAATCATTACAATCTTTTCAGCAGAGCCTGCAACAGTAAGGTTAAGCTTATTGTTAGCTCTCTGCTCGAGTGTTGGGTTGAGCACGAGCTCGCCGTCGATATAGCCAACGTTAATGCTTGCAACAGGACCGTTCCACGGAATATCGGAAATGGAAAGTGCAACAACTGTAGCAATCATACCTGCGATTTCAGGTGAGTTGTCAGGGTCAACAGCAAGGACTGTCATAACAACGCAAACGTCGTTTCTCATATCCTTAGGGAAAAGCGGTCTGATAGGACGGTCTACGCATCTGGATGCGAGGATTGCCTTATCGGATGCCTTACCTTCTCTCTTGAGGTAGGAGCCAGGAATCTTACCAACTGAGTAGAGCTTTTCTTCAAAGTCTACAGAAAGTGGGAAGAAGTCGATTCCCTCTCTTGGCTTCTTGCTTGCGGTAACGTTGCCCATTACGACTGTTTCACCGTATCTTACGATACAAGAGCCGTTTGCAAGTCCGCACATTTTACCGGTTTCAACTGTAAGCGGTCTGCCTGCATAGGTTGTTTCAAAGGTTCTGAAATTCTCAAACATTTTGTATTCCTCCTGATTAAAAAACTTGTTCCGGCAGCAGCTTTAGCAATAAACACGGCATTCAAAATCACTTCAAATGCTCTGTTTAATGCTAATTACTACTGCTCTTATATACACCAAAAGGCAGTCGGCATAGAAATATGCAAACTGCCTCAGTGTAGATGAAATTACTTACGGATACCGAGCTTAGCAATAATCTCTCTGTATCTGTTGATGTCCTTCTTCATAAGGTAGTTAAGAAGGTTTCTTCTGCGACCGATCATCTTGTAAAGACCTCTTCTGGAATGGTGGTCATTCTTGTGCATCTTGAGGTGCTCAGTGAGGTCATTGATTCTCTTGGAGAGAATTGCAATCTGAACCTCAGGGGAACCTGTATCGGTCTCGTGGTTTCTGTTTGCAGCGATAACTGCATTCTTTTCTTCCTGTCTCATCATGGTAATCGTACCTCTTTCATAAATATTTCCCTGAGTCGAAGAAATCGGCAGGTACAGTCCGAAAAATCGGCGTTTCCCGATATCTGCGAGCTCGGAATTTTTATGCTGTGCTGACATAATCGCACAACAAACAAATTATACCATAACAGTTCTTAAATGTAAAGTGTGTTCACAATTTATTAAGAATTATATTCCAAGCTTTGTTTTTGCTGCTGTAAGGGTATTTTTCATAAGCATAGCAATAGTCATAGGGCCTACGCCGCCAGGTACGGGAGTGATGTATCCTGCAACCTTTTCGGCAGTTTCAAATTCAACATCTCCGCAGAGCTTTCCATTATCAAGCCTGTTCATACCTACGTCGATAACTACAGCACCTTCCTTAATCATATCGCCCTTGATAAGGTTCGGAACACCTACAGCGGCAACAAGAATATCAGCTCTTCTGCACTGCTCGGCGAGGTCCTTTGTTCTTGAGTGGCAGATAGTAACAGTACCGCTCTTATGAAGTAAAAGCATAGACATAGGCTTACCTACGATATTACTTCTTCCTACAACGACACATTCCTTACCTGAAATCTCAGTACCGGTTGAAGCGATAAGCTCCATTACGCCAGCGGGAGTACATGGAAGGAAGCTGTAGTCCCCTATCATAATCTTTCCTACGTTTACAGGGTGGAAAGCGTCAACGTCCTTGTCGGGTGAGATATTGTTGATAACAATTTTCTCATCGAGGTGCTTAGGAAGTGGGAGCTGCACGAGAATGCCGTTTACCTTATCGTCGTTATTGAGCTTGTCAATGAGTGTGAGGAGCTCTTCCTGGGTTGTTTCCTCAGGGAGTGCATACTCGAAAGACTCAAAGCCTACAGCTTCGCAAGCCTTCTTCTTATTGTTTACATAAATTCTGGATGCAGGGTTATTACCTACGATTACAACCGCAAGCCCGATTGTAACTCCGTACTTTTCCTTAATCTGAGCAGTTTCCTGAGCGATACTTTCCTTAACCTGTGCGGATACAGCCTTTCCGTCGATAATCTTTGCCATAATTTATTCCTCCGTCTTTTCATCAGAAGCTTCTTCGGTGGTTGTTTCCTCTGTAGTTGCTTCCTCGATAGTTTCTTCGTTCACTTCATCATCTTCGTCACCAAGGATTGACTCATATGCCTCTTCCTTCTTTGGAGCAGGCTTTGCCTTCTGAGCCTTTGCATATTCTTTAGCTTTCTTTTCAAGTTCAATTACTTGTTCTTCAAGCTTCTTTTTACCCTCAGCTCCGTACTTTTCGTCGAACTCCTTCTGAAGTGCCGAGAAGTCATTTCCCTGAGCCTTAGCTTCGCTTATCTTCTTTTTAAGCTCCTTCTTGTCCTTATTGTACTGGGTATAGAGCTTATAGCCTGCGAGCTGAATCTGTGAATCCTCGGTTGCGTAATAAAGCTTATAGTCGCCTGCTCTCTTTACCATACCTCTGAATATTACGATAAGCATAATGGCTACGAGCACGCAGGTTCCTGCGATAAGCTGTGATACACGGATGTTGCCGATATAAAGGCTGTCGGTTCTGAGACCTTCGATAAAGAATCTTCCGAGTCCGTACCAACCGATATACATAAGGAAAACTTCGCCGTCGAATTTTCTGTGCTTAGAGTAGAAATGCAGTGCGATAAAACCGATAAGGCACCAGAGCGATTCATACAAAAAGCAAGGGTGCACCGGCATATAGTAATTTAAAATCTCGCCGGACTTGATTGCATACTCATCACCGATATCAACAAGGTAGGATATTGTAGAATTACTCATCATACCCCATGGAAGGTCGGTATTTGTACCGAATGCTTCCTGGTTAAAGAAGTTGCCCCATCTACCGATACACTGACCGATAAGGAAACATGGTGCAGCTACGTCGAGTGCAGTAGTGAGCTTGAGTCTTTTAATCTTTACTATAAGTCCGCCGACGACCACGGCTCCTATCAGGCCGCCGTATATGGCAAGTCCGCCGTTTCTTGTATCAAAGAAATCCTTAATACCGATTCCAACGTCATTAAAGAGCACGTAATACAGTCTTGCTCCAAAAAGTGCTGCGATAAAGCCACCGATTATAGCGTCGGTCATTTTATCCGGGTCGAGTCCGTACGGAACCATCTTGCGGTATCCATAGAGAAGTGCGAGAAGCAGACCGAGAGCGATTAAAAATCCATACCAGTAAATTGTAAAGTTAATTCCCGGGATTGTAATAAACGCTCTGTCTATCGAGATGCCCGAGTTGAAGATGTTTTCGGAATCGCCGAAAAACGGAAAGAACACCTTATCGGGGTTATCCTTGATTACGCCGACGGTTTCCTTGCTGACTTCTTTTGCGAGCATCAATGAGTTTGTTAAGAATGCTGTTGCTGTCATAGTGTCACAATAACGCTTTTATGCGTCATTCTCTCCTTTCTGCTTTGGTACAATTATTGAAATTGCAGATTTTGATTTATCAAAGAACTCCCAGAGTCCTTGTGTAACGTCCTCAAAAGTAATTTCGGACAGTATCTTTTGGATATCAAATGCACTGATACCGACAAAATGAGAATTGAGAAGATACTCAGCACAAGCAGTTACGCTGTCATAGCTCTTCACAAGATAACCATACATTCCCTTTTTGATTATCTCAAACTCTTCTCTATCGAGTCCTTCAACTTTGAGTCTTTCGATTTCAGCGTCTATTCTTTCTCTTACTACTCTCGGATATTTTGATTCGCCTGTAAAAATGATGCTGAAATTATATCCTGCAAAAAATGCTTCAAATTCAAACGATGAATTTATGAGCCCCTCGTTCGTAAGGTCATTATAGAGCTTTGATGTGGTTCCTGCTACAAGTTTCAAGAGAATTGTTGCAGTATGCTCCTTCTTGAGAAGCTCATAACCTGTACACGGCTTGCACTTATATCCTAAATTGAATATCGGAACACCGACATTGAATTCCTCAATGTGCTCGGATTGTGCGACGTTTTCCGGCTCATCAATCTGAGGAATCTCAAGCTTTATATCAGCAGAAGGAATAAGCTCCTCGTCACAGATTTTCAGAACTTCGTCGACATCAAGATTTCCTGCAATCGCAAGACACATATTATTGAGATTATAAAATGCGTTATAGCACTTATACAAAAGCTCAGGAGTAATCTTAGCTATTGACTCGACAGTACCTGCGATATCAATCTTTATCGGATGATTTACGTAAAGGCAGGAAAGCAGGTTATAGAAGGATTTTCTGTCGGGATTATCAAGTCCCATTTTAATTTCCTGCCCTATAATCCCCTGCTCCTTGGCTACTGACTGCTCTGTGAAATACGGCTTTTGTACGAAAGAAAGAAGTATTCTCAGCGACTGTGCATAGTTTTCGGTACAGGAAAAAAGGTAGGTTGTTTCATCAAACGAGGTATATGCATTTCCGCTTGCACCTGTTTTTGCATAAAGCTCAAACACGTCGCAATCTTCATTTTCAAAGAGCTTATGTTCAAGAAAATGCGCAATACCTTCGGGGACTTCCACGTAGTCATCGTCATCTACGGTTCTGAACTTATTATTTACTGAACCATACCTGGTTGAAAAAAGTGCTTCAGTTGTTGTAAAGCCTTCTTTTTTCCAGATAAGGATAGTAAGACCGCTCGGATGCTTTACATGAACATAGCTGTCGCCGTTATTTTCATTGACGACAATTTTTCTATCATAGGTCATTTATCAGTTTCCTTTCGGCTGACTGTCCGGAGTCAGCATAAATACTGTATCAAGCTTATAACTCTTTGCACACCTGATGACATCTTCTCTGGTTATACCCATAAAGATATCAATTACTTCGTCCGGTGTATAGCAGGTGCCTCTTGACTGCTGGACATCATACCAGATACAAAGCGATGAAATGCTGTCATAATTTGAACGGAACGCACCGGTAATCATAAGCTTTGTCTGATAAAGCTCTTCATCAGTAAAATCTCCGTCAGAAAGATAAGAAAGCTGTCGGTTGATTTCATCGATTGCCTTATCGCAATTTGCTTTATCAATTCCGGCATCGACCAGCATTGTGCTTTTATACTCCTTGAGATACGAACTACATGAATAGCAAAGCTGGAGCTTTTCTCTTACGTTCATAAAAAGACGTGATGTAGGTGTTCCGCCGAACATAGCACAGAACAGCTTGTCAACATAAACGTTTCCCGAACCGCCCTTATATGCAAGGGACAGTCTTGTCTGCGAAACATCGCTGTGCTTTTCTACAAAACGCACTTCCTTTTTACAAGGGCTCGGAACGTAGTATTTAATCTCTTCTTTTTTAGGTCTGGGAAAAGAAGCAAAAGCATCAGACAGAAGCTGAGCAGCTTCATCGATGCCGTTTCCACCGACCATAAGCTTGATTTCAGCATTTTTCAGCGTATCAACATAGCAGTCATAGACCTGCTCATTCGTCAGCGCCATTGCCGTTTCCTTAGTGCCATAAAACCACACACTCGAAGGCTCTCCTTCAAAGATAATCTCATTGGCAAGCATTGCGGCATAGCCACGCTTATTATTGATTTCGCTGTCAATGGTATCAAGTAAATCCTGCTTGATTATTTCAAACTCTTTATCGTCAAATCTGCCGTTTTCGCAATCCGGATTAAATATACACTCGAGAAGCAGCTTAACCGCTTCTGCAGTAACGTCTTCTCCGTCATACGCATGCTTATCGTTTATACATCTGACAGTAATAGTTGTAACATAGTTATCACCTACGACAGATGTTGAACCACTAAGTGTTGCGTTATAAAGCGACAGAAGCTTTCTGTTAAGAAGTGCTCTTGTCGGATACTTTCTGCAGTGGGCTGTCAGTATATTCGGAACAAACGCTCTTGCAGAGGCATCCTCTCCCGTAAACGAGGATATAAATCTAACGCTTGCGATATTTGTATTGAACTTCGGGTCCTTTACAACATTGAGGGACACACCATCGGTAATAATTTTAGTTTCAAAATCTATTTTCAATGCTTTCTCCTCACTCTAAAAATATACAGTATTTTTATTATATCACAGCCGAATAAATTTTTCCATAGTTTTTGATAAACTTTCTTCGTTTTTTCACTTTATAAAAAATGCCCGAGTATTTCTCAGGCATTTTAATTATTCGAACTCAAAGGTTATTGCTTTATTCTCGACAAGAGAACTTTGAACATCTATTGTACGCTGATTTCTGCTTCCCTTGAATCTCAGCTCAAGGCTTCTCTGATTTATATCAAATCTGCCGTCAATGAGATAGTCCACGGTCTGCAAAAGCTCCAGGTAGCCGTTATTGTCATCGGCTTTTGCAAGCAAATATTCAAAGTCAAATCCTGTATAGGCGATAACATCGAGGTTATGCTTCTTTGCTTCTCTTGCAAGCTCGGCACAAGCCTTTGCCTGGCAGAATGGCTCTCCCCCGCTGAGTGTAATTCCGTCGATAAGCGGATTTTGCAAAAACTTATCGATTATATCCTTTGTATCAGTTTCATTTCCGCCGTTAAAATCATGAGTATGTGGGTTGTGACAGCCTTCGCATCGATGGGGACATCCCTGCGTAAACACAGTAAATCTGAGTCCCGGGCCGTCAACTATAGAATCGTTTGCAGTTCCTGCAATTCTGATTTTCATAAGAATTCTCCTTCGGTAAAAAACAGGCGGAATTTCTTCCGCCCGTTATTATTGAGATTTAAACGTCGTGCTTAACTCTGTCGTTTACTTCAGAACGTTTTGCGTTGTTGAATCTGTCGAGAGTACCAACGAGGTAGCCGGTGATTCTTCTGATTCTTTCGAAGTTTGCGATATGGTCTTCCTCGCTTCTTCCGCACTTCGGACAGTGGTCGCCGATGATACCTGTGTAGCCACAGCATGGGTCACGGTCAACCGGGTGGTTGATGGAGCCATAGCCGATTCCGCTTTCCTTCATACAACGAACAATCTTCTCGAATGCATTGAGGTTCTGGAGTGGGTCGCCGTCAAGCTCAACATAGCTGATATGACCAGCGTTTGTAAGAGCATGGTAAGGTGCTTCAATCTTAATCTTATCAAATGCACTGATCTTGTAGTATACAGGAACGTGGAAGGAGTTAGTATAGTAATCTCTGTCAGTTACGCCCTTGATGATACCGAACTTTTCCTTATCCATTCTTACAAATCTGCCTGAGAGGCCTTCTGCAGGAGTTGCGAGGAGTGAGAAGTTGAGCTTTCTCTTTTCGCACTCTGCGTCCATTCTTGCTCTCATCTTAGATACGATTTCAAGACCCAATTCTCTTGCTTCTTCGCTTTCGCCGTGGTGCTTGCCGATAAGAGCAACAAGACACTCAGCGAGTCCGATAAAGCCGACAGAAAGCGTACCATGCTTGAGAACCTCAGCAACCTCGTCGTCAGGATTTAAGTTCTTGGAGTCAATCCAAACGCCCTGTCCCATGAGGAACGGATAGTTCTTAACCTTCTTTGTGCTCTGGATTCTGAGTCTGTGGAGAAGCTGGTCTACACAGAGGTCCATCATTTCGTCGAGGCTGTCAAAGAAAGCACCGATATTGCGGTTTGCCTTGATAGCGAGTCTTGGAAGATTTATGGATGTAAAGCTTAAGTTTCCTCTGCCTGTTACGATTTCTCTTGTCTTATCGTGTACATTACCGATAACTCTTGTACGACAGCCCATATAAGCGATTTCAGTATTAGGATTGCCTTCCTGGTAGTATGGAAGATTGAACGGTGCGTCGATGAACGAGAAGTTCGGGAAGAGTCTCTTTGCTGATACTCTGCAAGCGAGCTTGAAGAGGTCGTAGTTAGGGTCTGTAGGATTATAGTTTACGCCATCCTTAACCTTGAAGATATGAATCGGGAAGATAGGAGTTTCGCCGTTGCCGAGACCTGCCTCCTGAGCGAGAAGAACATTCTTGATAACCATTCTGCCTTCAACAGTGATATCAGTACCGTAGTTGATAGAGCTGAACGGTGTCTGAGCGCCTGCACGGGAGTTCATTGTGTTGAGGTTATGAATAAGGGCCTCCATAGCCTGGTATGTAGCACGGTCGGTTTCCTTAACGGAAGCCTTTACAGCAAACTTCTGAATCTTCTTTACTGTATCAGCATCGGTAAATCCGGCGAGAAGCTCAGCTTCAGCCTCCTGGTAGCCGTTATCGTTAGCAAGTACAGGAACAAGTCCCTTATCTTCCTTCACCTTAGCGAGAATCTGCTTTGCGATATCGCATGCGTCAGGAACACCTGCGAGCAGGTCAAGACCTCTTGCGATATTATCACGATATCTGTGGATATATGTCTTTCTTACGCCATCAGCCATAGCAAAATCGAATGTAGGAACACTCTGTCCGCCGTGCTGGTCGTTCTGGTTGGACTGGATTGCGATACAAGCGAGTGCTGCATAGCTTGTAATATCGTTAGGAGTTCTGAGGTGACCGTGGCCTGTAGAGAAGCCTCTGTCGAAAAGGTCCTTAAGGTCAATCTGTGTACAGGTTGTAGTAAGAGTATAGAAGTCAAGGTCGTGGATATGGATATCACCCTCAGCGTGTGCCTTTGCGTGCTTGGAATCAAGAACGTACATCTCATAGAATTCCTTTGCACCGACAGAGCCGTACTTGAGCATTGTACCCATAGCGGTATCGCCGTCGATATTAGCGTTCTCACGCTTGATGTCACTGTCCTTAGCAGCCTTGAATGTAAGGTCTTCATAAACCTTCATAAGGCGTGTATTCATTTCTCTTGCTCTTGTTCTGTTTGAACGATAGAGGATGTATGCCTTGGCAGTTGCAGCGTGGCCGTCCTCGATGAGCACCTTTTCTACGATATCCTGGATTTCTTCTACAGATGGAGTATCAAGATTTCTTGCTGTGAGCTCGTCGCCTACTTTACCTGCAAGCACGAGTGCTTCTTCATAGTCGCTTCCTCCGACAGACTGAGCTGCTTTAAAAATAGCATTTGCAATCTTTTCAATGTTAAATGTAACTGTTCTTCCGTCACGCTTACGAATTTTGATAATCATTTTGCATCTTCTCCCTTTCACTTTTATTTCAGCGTACATCCCTAAAACACGGGCTATACGGCATATTTGACAAATTATTGAGATAGCAGGTTTTGTTGTCCTGCAGTAGCCTAACCACTATATCTTGTGGTTGAAGTGCTGTCGAAATCTAGTATATAGTATTTGCTCGGATATGTCAATAGCCGATTGTTAAAATATACAGCGATTATTTTGTACAGTATGCACAAACGAAGGGCAAAAAAGTTATTTACCTTTACAGTGTGTTCACACTCGCCACCGTGTATTGCAAAGCTGTAAAGCAATTTACTTTACACAAAAAGCACTTGTAAAGCAAAGTGGCTTTACAAGTGCAGATTTTAGCGAATATTTGAGCTTTATTCAGTCATCGACGGCTCATTTATTTCATAAACCGTAGTCTGGTCACCCGAGCTGGTCATAGCACCGTTCTTTTCTGAATCAATTACATCGTCGAGAGATGTTGAAATCATATATGCTACAAAAAAGGCAACCAGTATAAATAAAACAAGCAGAAGAATAATTTTTGCATTAAGTGAAATCTTCTGAAGTCTTGTACGTTCTTTTTTCTCTGTGTTATTTGCCATTGCTGTTCTTTCCTTTCCTTTTGCTCAAACTAATTATACACCATTTTTTCATTGGTTTCAAGTACAAATGTATCACATTGAAAAATTCTGTCAAGAATATTTAAAACAACCAAGGAGGCTGCAATATGGGCAGAACAACTATAAACAATGTATTCGCAAGGGAAATCCTTGACTCAAGGGGCAACCCTACCGTTGAAGCGGTTGTAGAGCTTTGCGACGGAAGCATCGGAGTAGGCATTTCTCCGAGCGGTGCTTCAACCGGTAAGAGAGAAGCATTAGAACTCAGGGACAACGACAAGGAGAGATTTTGCAAAAAGGGTGTTACAAAGGCCGTAGGCAACATTAACGGCACGATATCTCAAAAGCTAAAAGGTATCGATGCGAGTGACACATATATGGTTGACAGGACAATGATACAGCTAGATGGAACAAAAGACAAGCACAATCTCGGAGCAAATGCAATTCTTGCGGTATCAATTGCCGCAGCGAGGGCAGCGTCTTGTTCAATTGGAATTCCCCTATTCAGATTTATCGGCGGAACAAGTGCTAACATAATGCCCGTTCCGATGATGAATATTATAAACGGTGGTGCACATGCCAGAAACAATCTCGACATTCAGGAGTATATGATAATGCCTATCGGTGCGGAAAAGTTTTCCGAGGCTCTGAGGTGGTGCAGCGAGGTATATCACACGCTTGCAAAGATTATTTCTGATAAGGGCATGTCAACTGCTGTCGGTGATGAAGGCGGATTTGCACCTGATTTTTCAAGCGACACAGAGGCTATTGAATTTATTATTGAGGCAATTGAAAAGTCAGGCTACAAGCTCGGAACTGAGTTTGCTTTAGCACTTGATGCTGCATCCAGCGAGTGGAAATCGGACAAAAGCGGTGGCTACTTCCTGCACAAGTCAAACAGACAGCTCAGTACCGACGAACTTATATCTTACTGGAAAAAGCTATGTGATGATTATCCCATTGTTTCCATTGAGGATGGATTAGGCGAAGACGACTGGGACGGCTGGAAAAGGCTCACTGCTGCTCTTGGTGATAAGATACAGCTTGTCGGCGATGACTTATTCGTTACTAATACAGAGATTCTCACAAAAGGTATCGAAGAAAAATGTGCAAATTCGATTCTGATAAAACCAAATCAGATAGGTACCTTATCTGAAACAATGGAAGCAATCAAGCTTGCAAAGAGAAACGGTTACACTTCGATAGTTTCCCACCGTTCAGGCGAGTCCGAGGACACTCTTATTGCAGACCTTTCAGTTGCACTTAATGCGGGACAGATTAAATCCGGTGCACCATGCAGGACAGAGCGAACATCTAAATACAATCAGCTTCTCAGAATTGAAAGCGGACTTGGTTTATCAGCGAGATATTACGGTCTTATGAGATAAAATAAAGCCGAGGGGAATACTTCCCTTCGGCTTAAATTCTAATTGAATTTGAATGCTATTGCTCCACGTCCCGAATCAACGAGAATGTTGTTATCTGAGGTCTTACCGTCATAATCTTTATAGCTCTGCGAATCAACGGTAACATCCTTATTTCCGCTGAGGAATGAGAATCCATAACTCTCCTTGCTTCCCGAAAGAAGAATATTGATATCACCCGAACCGCCTTCGATTCTAGAAGAACCGGACAACAGACAGCTTGCTATATTAACATCTCCCATAGCACCTTCAAGCTTGAGGTTATTTAAGGTTGATTTCATAATATGAGTGTATCCGTTGCCACAGATAATCTGCGGAGAATACATCATACAAGACTGTGCCTTAAAGTCAGAAAGCGACAAGTCAATCGTTGCACTCTGGTTGATATTGACCTTTTCAAAGTCTGTATCTGTCATTTTACTGTTCAGAACGAGTTCATTACAGGACACGCCCTTGATATTAAGTGAGCCGTTGAAAACATCCAGATTAAGTTCTTCATACATTTTGTTCGGCAAAACGAGCTCAAATCTGGTTTTAGCACCATCGCCTTTATTCATATAGATGCTATCTATTACAGGGACATCATACCTGATGCTAAGCACATTATTAACGAGCTCCATTTTGAAATTTTCCTTGTCAACATTATCAATCTTAAGCTGGAACTCGGAGCCGTTCAGTATAACGACATCACCGTAGTCGATATCAATCTTGACAGACTTAATATCTGCTGACTGATATGTGCCATAGTAAACTTCATCAAACAAATCAAAGTAGTCTTCTGCATCAGAACCGAAGAACGAAGCGATTCCGATAAGCAACAGAATAAGTCCTGCAACAGAAAGACCGATGGAAATCTTTTGCCTCAGTGTAAGCTCTTCTCTCATACTTCCACCTCCGCTGAATCAGCAAGACGGAATATTCTTGCAACAAATTCACGGATATCGTAAAAGACCTCACTGCAAAGCTTTACACTGCTTCTGAGCAACGGAAGAAATGCAATTAAAGCGATTCCGAGAAGCAAAAGACCTGCGCCGGTGAGCATAAGACCCACAGGCAATATAGAAAACAGTTTCATAGCGCCGAGCACTACCATTACCGCACCGCCTACCGTCATAGTAAGCAACGCTGCTGCAACAAGCAGAGCAAGCATAAGTCCCAAAGCAAGGAAAATAAGTGTTACAAGTCCCCATATCGGAGATGTAATCACAAGCACGCCAAGAATAAGTGCCATTTTCTTAGTGTCCTTCTTTTTGCGTGGCTTTGATTCCGGCACATAAGAAGAATAGTCTTTTTTTGTATCAATCTTTTGTGAAGGAGCTTTATGTTCAGCCTGCACAGTTTCTTTCTTCTGAAGCTGTGGTGGTTTTGCAAAAGGTTCGAGCTTAAACGAACTTCCCTGAGCTGCAATTCTCATGCCGAGCGCTTCGGGTGTACCAAGAGCACTAAGAGCCGCCTCCTCGTTCTCCTCACCTGCATCCACAAGGTACTGTGCAATTGTATCCATAACCTTGTCGGCATTTTCTTCCGATGTACTGCTCAAAAAAGGCAGAACTCTTCTGATATATTCATTTCTGTTCATTAAACAAAACTCCGGAAAAATATTTATGCTTTCTTATGGAATGATCTGAATTCAACCGGTGAAAGCATCTCATGCTTCTTGAATACTGCACAGAAATAACTGCAGTCATTATAGCCGACTCTTGAAGAAATCTCGTTTACTGAGATATCCTCAGAAATGAGAAGCTGCTTTGCCTGCTGGATTCTCTTTCTTGCAAGATACTCAAACGGACGCATATCGTAGCATTCCTTGAAAAGTCTGCAAAGATACTGCGGAGAAAGATTGATAATATTTGCAAGGTCCTGCAGTGTAATATCTGAGCCGTAATTCTCGTCGATATACTCAATGACAGGCTTGAGCTGTGTAAGCTTATTGCTATCCTGAGCTGTTGTCTGGAGATTTACATAGCGGTTGAGCTCAAGAAGGAACTGATAAAGAAGTGCAGAACACTGGAATCCGGAATAGAAATAGTTTGCCTTAAGCAGATAGAGCATCTTCTTGAAGATAGCCTCAAGGACTCCCATATCTGAAATTCTGAACACCTTTTCTTTCTTGAAATCGATAAGTCCGAGAACTTCGTCAACGCCCTTACCGTCAAATACTATCCAGTGGTTTTCCCAGATATCCTGTTCTGTGAAATACTCGTGCGGAACATTTGCCGGAAGGTAATAGCCGTAACCAGGCTTAATAACATGCTCCTCATTATTTATTCTAAGGATACCCTCTCCTCTGGTGGTATAGATAATCTGGTGGTAGGGGTAGCCTTCGTCACGCTTGACATGGTACTCTCGGTCGATTGAACCGATACCTACGACATAGAACGGTAACGAAGTTTCATTAGTAAGGGTTGGGTAGGAAAAATCATTCATAGTTCATCACCTTTTGCCTTTGCGAGAAGTCGCATCGAGCATCCTTTCATTTAATATAGCTTAACAAAACAAAATCTATCTATTGTTTCATATAATTATATCACTAATTCTTGCGTTTGTCAACTGTTTTCGAGAAAATATAGCAATATTTTAATCTTCGAGCGATGCCCACTGTTCAAGCTTGCTATCAAGCGTATTCCTTAGTGTTTCAAGCTCATTGCAGGCATTAGTCATTTTTTCGAAATCGTTTGCAAATTCTTCGCTGGAGATTTTATTTTCATAATCTGAAATCAACCCTTCAAGCTCTGCGATTTCATTTTCAAGCTGTGAAATAAGCTGACGTTTTTTAGCCGCCTGCGCACGCTGTTCTTTGGAGCGATATGATTTCTGTTCTTTCTGGGCACGGAGCTTTTCTTCTTTTAAGCGATTTTTCTCAAGCTCATCTGCAAGTGCTCTTTTTTCTTTTTCAGAATTATAAAACTCGAATCCACCGGCAAAGCTTTCGATACCGCCATTATCTATTTCAATGATTCTGTCGGCAACTTTGCTGAGGAGATATCTGTCGTGTGACACAAGGATAATAGTTCCGTCAAACTCCATAAGTGCTTCCTCGAGCACTTCCATAGTATTAAGGTCGAGGTGGTTTGTAGGCTCGTCGAGTATCAGGACGTTTCCTCTTTTGAGTGCCATAAGGCAAAAACACAGCTTTGCTTTTTCACCGCCGCTTAGTACTCCGATTGGTTTGAACACATCCTCGCCGATAATAAGAACAGAAGCAAGATGCTTTCTTATCAGCAGCTCACTCATTGTGGGGTATCTGTCCTGTACTTCTTCAAAGGAAGAAATATCATTATGCAGATATCCGTGTTCCTGTTCAAAATACGCAATTTTGACATTCGGTGCCCACTGAATCTTACCCTTTTCGTGTGTATTTATTCCCTGGACAAGACGCAGAAGCGATGTTTTGCCTGCACCATTCGGGCCGACAAAAGCAACCTTGTCGCCTCTTCTGACTTTAAATGACACTTCAGGAACGAGAATTTTTCTCTGTGCGCCCTCTCCTACTGCAAGCTCACAGCCCTCGACCGAAAGCAAATCCTTCGGGGGAACAATATCATACTCAAGAGTTATCTTAGGTGGTCTTGAATAATCGGCAGGCTTTTCAACTCTTTCAATTTTATCGAGAGCATGCTGACGGCTCTTTGCCATTTTAGCTGTAGAAGCTCTGACTTTGTTTCTTACGATATAGTCTTCGAGCTTTGCTATTTCCTTCTGTTGCAGCTCGTATTCCTTTGATTGTCTTGCAACATTCATTTTCTTTAACTTGACAAAGGATGTATAGTTTCCTTTATAGCAAGACAGTCTGGTATTCTCAATCTCAAAGATTCTGTCAACAATCTTATCAAGGAAATATCTATCATGAGAGACAACCAATATTGCACCCTTATACCCTTTCAGATAATCCTCAAGCCACGCAAGTGTTTTAACATCCAGGTGGTTTGTAGGTTCGTCAAGGATAAGCAGGTCAGGCGCTTCAATGAGAAGCTTTGACAGGGCAAGTCGGGTTTTCTCGCCGCCGCTGAGTGAAGAAATCTGTCTGTCGTAGGTTTCAGGAGCAAATCCCATTCCGTTAAGTACAGTATTTATTTTTACATCTATTCTGTAACCGTCATGTGCTTCAAAATATGAAGAAAGCTGTGCATACTCACCGCTGACAGTTTCAAGCTCTGCTCCGACAAGCTCGGTCATCTGTCTTTCAAGTGTTTCCATCCGTTGCTTGGTTTCAAGAAGCTTTGCAAACGGCTTGTGCATTTCATTATAAATAGTTTCGGTCGAATCAAGACCGCTGTTTTGTTTCAGTATTCCGAAGGCCTTGTTATTTGCAAGCGACACGCTTCCCTTGCCGTCAGCTGTCTTGTCACAAAGCTCTTCGCCGATAATTATTTTCAGAAGCGTTGATTTTCCGCAGCCGTTTACACCGATAAGACCGATTCTTTCTCTGTCCTCAATTGTAAAATTGACATCACGAAGAATCGGCTCACCGTTATAGTATTTATACACACTTTGTGCGCTTAAAATCATTTAAATCATCCTTTGATATATCTGCTGTTATAATAATTATATATGAGTCTTAACTTTTTTACAATAGGTTAGTTGTAAATTTTATTAGACTGTGATATAATGTACTATATAAAATCTAAGGAGATATGCCAATGAAAAGATTTATTTCTGCTTTGTTTTGTATAGCGTTTTTGAT
Organism: Oscillospiraceae bacterium; assembly: GCA_017848055.1. Classification (GTDB taxonomy): domain Bacteria; phylum Bacillota; class Clostridia; order Oscillospirales; family Ruminococcaceae; genus UBA7477. The sequence continues at coordinate 139,085 of JAGALZ010000035.1, forward strand.
ACTGACTGTTGTGCCGCAAAGCTTCGCTGCAAGCGACCTTGTTGAGGTATCACAGAACAAGCCATTTTATATGACAGTTCTTGGTGATTCTATAGCTGCAGGTTACGGTCTTGAAGGATACGAAAAAGACCCATGCTACACCTGTAAAAGCTACGGTAATATTCTCGCTGAGAAATATGAGCTTTCGTCTGATAATACTTATCACAACTATGCTGTTTCCGGTGCTACATCATCTGACCTTATCAAGCTTATTGAGGACAAGAAGTATCAGCCATACATTAAAAATTCAGACCTCATCATAATATCAATCGGCGGAAATGATATGCTTCACGTTTTTTATAATGCTATTTCTGAAGCATTCGGAGCATCACTTGAAGATATAAAGTCTGTTGAGGATTTGAAGTCTGAAATCAATTTAATGACACTAAAAACACTATCCGATTCACTTACAAAAAACATGCCGATTGCACTTGAACAGTTTGATAGTAACATGGATACAATTCTGAGCAAGCTTAAGGCACTTAATCCAAACGGACTTGTAATTGTTCAGACTATTTACAATCCATTTGAAAGCTTCGAAGAAATCGAGCTTCTCCAGTCACTCAGCAAGGACACTATTTCCGATTTTAACAAGGTAATTATCGACAACGCTACTAATGACAAGGGAGAAAAAGCATATATTGTATCAGATGTTGCCAAGAGCTTTGATGGCAAGGCAAAGGAACTGACAAACATAAACGGCTTTGATATTCATCCTAACGCAAAGGGTCACGAGGAAATTGCAAGACTTCTCGATGAAGAGATTTCCACCCACACCTTTACATCCTGGATAATTGACACATCTGCAGACAACGACTCATCAGGGGTTGACCCTGAAAAGGCACGCTGGAGAAATGTTATGGCAGGATTCTTTATAATGCTTTTGGTGGCTGTCGCAATGATAGGAATAGTTTTCATAAAGAAGATGAAAGAGCTTTAAACACAAAAACGGAACCTTGAATATAAGGTTCCGTTTAATTTTATGCCTTTTCAAATACCCAGTGATGTGAGAGCTCGTCAGGATTATATGCCTTGAGTGCGAGCTTATCTTCTTCAACACACAACACAGCGTTATATGAGCTTAACTTATCAGACAGTCTGAATCCATTCGGTGTTTCCCCAGCCTTAAAGCCGAACGAAAGCTTCTTCTGCTCAGAAACGGTGTATGGCTTTGCGGATAGAATACGATTATTTTCGGCAGTAAAGATATACGAGCCGTCGTCGTTTATACTGCAAATAAATGCAGAGCAATTTTCGAGCGACTGTGTTACTCGCTTTGCATTTGCAAGATGACAGTTATATGCTTTACCACTTCTTGTCATAAGGACGCTTAGATACTTACCTGTTTGTACATTTCTGATATAATATCTTCCGCCATCCAAAAGATTTACCTTCCCGTTTATTGCATCTGTGTAGAATCTTACAAGAAAGCCTGCGACATACTGTTGTGCAAGACAAACAGCGTTTTCAATGGTTTCATCGAGAAGTGATTCCTCGGGTGCTTTAACAACTGTATCATAGCTATTTGCAGAGATATCAGATAGAGTATTCAGGCAGTCTCCGAAAAGTTTATCCTTCATAAACATATCGTATACATCAGCATCACCGTGCTTTGCTTCAAACCGGGTGAAAACAGAGCTTGTGTGATACTCATATCTCTTATGCTTTGAATTCATAACCGATGTAAGTGTGAGATTCGTTGTATGCGGAGTACATCCGATATCAGCAATCATATGAACACATCTTGCAACAAACTGCATCGCCTTCTCTATATCCCCTGCTTTGTAGAATGTCAAAGCGGACTGATAATTGTCCTCAAAGATTGTACGTGCCGTTCTGCAGTATCTGGACGGAGAAAGAAGATTCTTACCGGACATGCGGTATCCGCTTTGTGATGCTTTCTGAACATTTCCGTGTACATCAGTCACACAGTAATAATGCCAACCCTTACCCTTATCAAAATCGCCCTTATAGTCTGGTTTTTGCGTATGTGATGCAATAGTATCTTCGTACTTTGAATAAAGCTCATATGCGTCTATATAACCGTCAACTTTGAGGAGTTCGATTGCTTTCAATGCAATGTACTCGTGAGTTGGGCTTTTCCAAGCATACGCTTTTTGGTTTGTTAAGGCAGTGGCTACAACTACGGCTGACAATACGGCTGTCGTTTTTTTAAGCATTTGATTTACCCTCTTTCTCTGTCAGCTTCAAGCAACTCATCAAGAGCAAGTCTTGCCTGCTCAGGGCTTGTAACTGTTATAGTTTTCATTCCAAGTGAGGCGGCGGCAGATGTATTTACGGCTCTGTCGTCGAGGAACACACACTCACTTGCTATAAGGTTATATTTGGACATAAGTGTTGTATATATTCTTTCGTCAGGCTTAATAAGCTTGCAATGTGAAGAAACAACCATTCCGTCAACGTAATCGAGGAAAGTAAACTGTGTTTTGCAGTGGAGCGCAAACATCTCCTCGGGGTAATTTGTCAGAAGATAAATCCCATATCCTTTGCCTTTGAGTTCACAAAGCCACTCTTTTGACTGCGGAAAGCTTCTGACTATTTCGGTAAGGTCATTCCAGAAAAGGTCAATCTGCTCTGTAAGGTCAGGATTATCGCTTTTGAACATCTCAACAAGCTCTGCCTGGCTTGCCTCTCCTGCGTCGAGCTTATTCCAGTTTTCATTCTCAGGCATAGCTTTTGCAATCGCTTCTACAGTAGCCTCGTCCATTCCAAGGTCACGGCAGTAATCCTTATAGCGAAAGCTCACAAGTACATTTCCTATATCAAAAATAATATTCTTAATCATAAATAATCTCCCCTAAATACTGATAGATAAAGCATACCACAAAATGTGCAAATTTACAACATAATTTTCTCTAAAATTTGTATCCTAAAGGGATAAATGCTTCTTGACTTTTTTATACTATAGTGATAAAATAAACATATATGTATAAAGGCTTTGACAAAGACAGTAAGCTTTGCTGAAGATTTCACAGAGAGTCGGCGGACGGTGCAAGCCGGCATCAGTAAGCATTGCCAAAAATCACTTTGTAGCCTCGTCCCGAAAGTTTATTGCAAGTAGGCGGCGACGGTTTTCCACCGTTACAGGAAAGCATATTACAGCACAGTTTTGTGCAGATGTATGTGGAAAATAAGGTGGTATAGCGAGCATTCGTCCTTTTTTCGGCGAAGGCTCTTTTTATTTTCTACGAAAAATAATTAACGGAGGATTTTGTATGTACGAAAAGGTTTCAACAAATCTGAACTTTGTTGAACGTGAAAAGAACGTTCTCAAGTTCTGGCAGGAAAACAAAATCTTTGAGAAGAGTATCGAGGAACGCAAGGATGCAAAGCCTTACGTTTTCTATGACGGCCCTCCAACAGCTAACGGAAAGCCTCATATCGGTCACGTTCTCACAAGAGTAATCAAGGATATGATTCCTAGATACCAGACAATGAAGGGCTGTATGGTTCCTCGTAAGGCAGGCTGGGATACTCACGGCTTACCTGTAGAAATCGAGGTTGAAAAACTTCTCGGTCTTGACGGAAAAGACCAGATTGAGGAATACGGTCTTGAGCCATTCATTGACAAGTGTAAGGAAAGTGTTTGGAAGTACAAGGGTATGTGGGAGGATTTCTCCGGTACAGTTGGCTTCTGGGCTGACATGGACAACCCTTATGTTACCTATCACGATGACTACATTGAGTCTGAATGGTGGGCACTTAAGACTATCTGGGACAAGGGGCTTCTCTACAAGGGCTTTAAGATTGTTCCTTACTGCCCAAGATGCGGAACTCCTCTTTCCAGTGCTGAAGTAGCTCAGGGCTACAAGGATGTAAAGGAACGCTCTGCAATCGCTAAGTTCAAGGTTAAGGATGAGGACGCTTACATTCTTGCATGGACAACAACTCCATGGACACTTCCTTCAAACGTTGCACTTTGTGTACACCCTGAATACGACTATGTAAAAATCAAGGTTGAGGACGGAACTATATACTACATGGCTCAGGCTCTCGTTTCTTCTGTAATTGAAGGCGAATACGAGGTTCTTGAAACTATGAAGGGTAAAGACCTTGAATACAAGGAATATGTTCCGCTCTTCGATTTCGTAACACCTAAGAACAAGTGCTGGTTTGTTGTCTGTGACGAATACGTTACACTCACAGACGGTACAGGCGTTGTTCATATAGCTCCTGCATTCGGTGAGGACGACTCTAAGGTTGGTAAGAAGTATGACCTTCCTTTCGTTCAGCTCGTTGACGCAAAGGGCGAAATGACTGCCGAAACAAAGTGGGCAGGCGTATTCTGCAAGAAGGCTGACCCTATGGTTCTTCAGGACCTTGACGAAAGAGGACTTCTCTTCTCTGCTCCTAAGTTTGAGCATAGCTATCCACACTGCTGGAGATGTGATACTCCGCTTATCTACTACGCAAGAGAAAGCTGGTATATCAGAGAAACTGCTGTTAAGGATGACCTTATCAGAAACAACAACACAGTAAACTGGATTCCTGAATCAATCGGTAAGGGAAGATTCGGTAACTGGCTTGAAAATATCCAGGACTGGGCAATTTCAAGAAACCGTTACTGGGGTACTCCGCTCAACATCTGGGAATGTGAATGCGGTCACCAGCACTGCATCGGCAGCCGTGAGGAGCTTGCCAAGCTCAGCGGCAACCCTGAAAACGCAAAGGTTGAGCTTCACAGACCTTACATTGATGCTGTTACTATCAAGTGCGAAAAGTGTGGCAAGAAAATGCACAGAGTTCCTGAAGTAATCGACTGCTGGTTTGACTCGGGTGCAATGCCATTTGCTCAGCATCACTATCCATTTGAGAACAAGGAGCTTTTCGAGGCTCAGTTCCCTGCTCAGTTTATCTCTGAGGCTGTTGACCAGACAAGAGGTTGGTTCCATTCACTTATGGCAATCTCAACTCTTATCTTCAACAAGGCACCTTACGAAAACGTAATCGTACTCGGACACGTTCAGGACGAAAACGGTCAGAAGATGTCAAAGTCAAAGGGCAACGCAGTTGACCCATTTGAAGCTCTTGAGACATACGGTGCTGACGCAATCAGATGGTACTTCTACACCAACTCCCAGCCATGGCTCCCTAACAAGTTCCACGGCAAGGCTGTTATCGAAGGTCAGAGAAAGTTCATGGGTACTCTCTGGAACACCTATGCATTCTATGTTCTTTACGCTAACATCGACAAGTTCGACCCTTCAAAGTACGAGCTTGACTACTCAAAGCTTTCTGTAATGGATAAGTGGCTGCTTTCCAAGATGAATTCTATGGTTAAGGAAGTTGACGACAACCTTTCCAACTACAGAATTCCTGAGGCTGCAAAGGCTCTTGACAGCTTTGTTGATGAAATGTCTAACTGGTATGTTCGTCGTTGCCGTGAAAGATACTGGTCACAGGAGCTTACTCAGGACAAGATTAACGCATATATGACACTTTACACAGCACTCGTTACAACTGTAAAGGCTTCAGCACCTATGATTCCGTTCATGGCTGAGGATATCTACCGCAACCTTGTTGGTTCTGTAGACAAGAGTGAACCTGTCAGTGTTCATCTTTGCTCATTCCCTGTTGCTGACGAAGCTCAGATTGACAAAAAGCTCGAGGAAGAAATGGATGCTCTTCTCAAGATTGTTGTACTCGGACGTGCTGCAAGAAACGGCTCCAACAGAAAGAACCGTCAGCCACTCGCTAAGATGTACGTTCAGAGCGACATTGAGCTTTCAGGCTACTTCACAGAAATCATCAGAGATGAGCTTAACATCAAGGATGTTGAATTTACAAATGATGTTTCGGGCTTTATCTCCTACTCCTTCAAGCCTCAGCTCAAGACCTTGGGCCCTAAGTTCGGCAAGAACCTCGGTGAAATCAGAAATCTTCTCACTGAAATTGACGGCTCGGCTGCAAAGGCAGAGCTTGACGCTACAGGATTTGTTACACTTAACATCTCTACAGGCGAAATCAAACTTGAGGAGGCAGACCTTCTCATTGATATCAAGCAGAAGGAAGGCTTCTTCTCAGTTTCCGAAAACGGCATTACTGTTGCAATTGATACAACTCTTACACCTGAGCTTATCGAAGAAGGCTTTGTAAGAGAGGTTACAAGCAAGATTCAGACAATGCGTAAGGAAGCTGGCTTCGACGTTATGGACCACATCACCGTTTATGTTGACGGTAATGACAAGGTAGCACAGATTGTCAAGGACAATGAAGCTGTTATCGGTCACGATGTACTTTGCGATAAGTTTGTATTTGAAGGTACAGACGGCTTCACAAAGGAATGGGATATCAACGGCGAAAAGGTTACACTTTCAGTTTCAAAGAACTAAACAAAACACAAACCCCGATAGAACATCTATCGGGGTTTGCTTTCTGCAGGAGGATATATATGATAGGAAATATTGTGACAGTAACTGTTGATAGACCTATGGATAGTTTTCACCCAGAGCATCCGGACATATACTATCCTATAAATTACGGATATATTGAGGGGATTATTGCACCTGACGGAGATGAACAGGACGCTTATATTCTTGGTGTTGACAAAGCAGTTGAGACATTCACAGGCAAAGTTATTGCAATTATCCATCGACTTGATGATGTTGAAGATAAGTTGGTAGTATGTCCACGTAATAAGGATTTCACCAAGGAAGAAATCCTTAGCTATGTTGAATTTCAAGAAAGATTTTTTCAGATTGAAATCATTATGTAGACTGAACCAAATAAAGAGCCCCGACCAAGCTGTGTCGAGGCTTTTTGTTTATGCCTTTATTACAGGCACCCATATTTCTGTATATGTGTCGTCGGGATTTGCAGGTGGAATACAATACATCTCAATATTGTAGTTGCCGGCAAGCTTATAATCCTTACAGCTTGGGAGCCACTCGCTCCATATCTTAGTATTCACAGTCTGCAGTGAGTCTGGCAAAGCGCCTTTACATGGAAATACCGCCCATGTTCCTGCCGGGATTTCTCTTGTAACAAGACCTTCAGGGATATCCATACAAGGATTATAGACATCAGCTATGTAGTAATCAAAGTTCTTGCCGTCGCTGTCCATACAGATTCCGTACATTCCTCTGATTATTTGTCCGCCACCTGATGCATAATGCTCATTCCAGAACTTTGGAATCTCAGCATAGGATGACTCTGCATTGAATTTCTTTGCTTTTCCGATAATTGTGAATGAAGACTTTTCTACTATTTTGTAATCAATCATTGTTCCGCCCTCCAATGTAAGTTTGATTTTCAGTGGTGCATACGATTTGAGCGCTGCACCCTTTTCCTTTGCGACAGATGGAGAAACACCGTGAAACTTCGTGAACGCTCTTGTGAAGCTGTCGGGAGAATCGTATCCATATCTGAGAGCAACATCAATAACCCTTGTATCAGAAGCTGATAGCTCCTGAGCTGCAAGAGTGAGCCTTCTGTTTCTTATATACTCACCTACTGTCACACCGCACAGCACGTTAAATATTCTCTGAAAGTGAAATACAGAAACATAGGCTTTTGATGCAATATCATCGACTGACAGCTCACCGGTAAGATTGTCCTCGATATACTGAATTGCGTTAATAATACCTTCAGCCCAACCGTTCATTTCACAGCATCCTTTCTCTTTTGTCGTGATTACATTATAGCATTACAGAGCACCAAATTCCCGACATTTTGTGCTTTTATCGGTCAAGATAAACAGCACCGCATAAGGCAGTGCTGTTTTTGATTATTTTTTCATTCTGATAATAGAATTTTTAGGGAAGGTGTTTTCACACGGCATTGAAAGCTTCATCATTGCGTGATTTGCTGACTCTACTTCCTCTCCCCACTCGTTTATTATCCTGTTGGCTGTGAGCTTTACCGGTTCACACTTTGGTGCCAGAATTTCAAGCTCATCGCCCTTATTGAATTTATTACGCTGAGTTGCATAAATCATTCCGTCCTTGCAGTCATCTACTACTGCTACGACGTCATATTCTCTAATATATCCGCTGTTCTCGTAATACTGGCAATCCTTTGGGTGTCCGAACAGAAAGCCTGTACAATAAGCTCTGTGGCTGACCTTATAGACCTCGTCCTTAACCCATTGTGGAAGCACATAGTTGTCAGGGTTAGCCTTAAGGATATCCGTAGCTATTCTATAAGCGTTTGCGACAACTGACACATAGTACGAGGACTTTGCTCTACCCTCGATTTTGAAGCTGTTTACACCAGCCTCAGCGAGCTTATCGAGCTGTTCAATCATACACATATCCTTGGCATTGAGGATATAGCTCCCCTTTTCATCCTCGAATATCGGGTAGAACTCGCCTTCACGCTTTTCCTCCATAAGGTGATATCCCCATCTGCATGGCTGTGCACATTCGCCACGGTTAGCATCTCGGTTCACTAGATACTGGGAAAGCAGACATCTTCCTGAAAAGCTGACGCACATTGCGCCGTGTACAAACGCTTCGATATCAAGCTCAGAGTTTGTCTTTGCTCTGATTTCGGCTATCTCGTCAAGAGAAAGCTCTCTAGCAAGTACGACACGCTTCGCACCCATATTGTAAAACTCCTGGGCGGTAACATAGTTTACGATACCAGCTTGGGTCGAAATATGGATTTCCATATCGGGAGTATACTTTTTTATAAGTGAAAGTATACCGATATCCGTAGCGATTACGGCATCTACACCGGCATCAGAGGCGGTTTTTATAAACTCCTCAAAATGCACAATCTCGTTATTTCTCGGAAGTGTGTTGCATGTAAGGTAAACTTTTACACCACGCTTATGCGCTTCGTCGCAGGCTTGCTTTAAGCCGTCTGCGGTAAAGTTTGCGGGGCCTGCACGCATTCCGAACATCTGACCTCCGAGGTAAACGGCATCTGCGCCGAAATCAAGTGCGGAATAGAATCTTTCCATATCGCCTGCAGGCGCCAGAACCTCAAGTCTGTTTACATCAAAATTACTCAAAATCAATAACCTGCCTTCTTGCAGTTTGCGTTATGCTCCTCTAATGTTTCAGCATAATAGAACTCGCCTGTCTTTGAATCGGTAACAAAGAAGCAGTAATTAGAGGTTGCAGGCTTAAGAACAGCCATAATTGCATCCATACCAGGATTTCCGATAGCACCGATTGGAAGTCCGAAGCAGGAATAAGTATCATAGAGATACTCGTAGTCCGAAACCTTATCCATTCCGCCTACCGCTGAAGAAATTGTATTTCTTACATAGAAGTATGTTGCATCGGATTCAAGGTGTGGGAACTGCTCTGTAAATGCGAGTCTATTCAGGAATACAGAAGCTACAAGCTCCATATTTTCCTTTGTATCAGCCTCTGCCTGAACGATGGAAGCAAGAGTGATAACCTCATAGAGTGACAGACCGCTTTGCTCAACGAGCGTCATAACCTCATCAGACATCTTATTATTAAAGTTTGTCTTGATTTTTGATACGACATTTTCAGCAGAATCATCCTTATAGAACTCATAAGTATCCGGGAAGAAGAAGCCTTCCATCTTATAGAACGACTGCTCACTGAGGGTTAGATTCTTTTCAAAGTCAAAGCCCGAGTTCTTATTGAAGGCAGTAAGGAAATCTGCAGCTGTACATACTTCCTTTTCTTCAAGAAGCTTTGCAGCCTTATAAAGCGAGATACCCTCGGTAAATGTAACAGTAACAGTTTCATAAACCTTTCTTGACTTAGAAAACGCCTGGATAATGCTAGGATATGTCATATTCGGCGAAAGAGTAATCTCACCCGGATAGATATTGGCATCGCTTACCTTCTGCACCTTCATTACAAACTTAAAAAGTGTAGGGTTGTTGATGATACCCTTCTGATAAAGCAGGTCGCCTATTGTAGCGGTTGTGGTTCCCTCCGGAATATCAAAGGTTATGCTTTCCTCTGACTTTGAAAATCCCATATACTCAACGCCGAGCTGAATTGTGAGGAAGGACAGAATAAAGGAAATCGCAATAACGATGACCGTAACAACGGTACCGACAAGAATGCTGTTATTCGGCTTAACCTTCTTCTTTTTACGTCTGCGCTTTTTAGGCTTATCCTCATTATGTATATTAAACTGGAGCCTCTGAGCAGGAACCTCTGTGTACTCTTCTACGAACTCTTCTTCGTCATCATAGTCGTCGTACTCTTCGTCGAGCTCTTCTTCAAACTCGGGTTCATATTCTTCCTCAGCATCTTCGTCATATTCTTCAGACTCATCAAAATCAATCTCATCATCTTCAGGTTCTGAATCGTCATCTGAAAATTCTTCAACAGGCTCTTCGTCTAAATCCTCAGATATATTATCTGAAGCGGATGTTTCCTCTAAAACATCTTCGTCCGATATTTCTTCTGACTGAACATCTGATACTTCGATAATATCTTCCGATTCATTATCTGTATCAGATACAACAGCATCAGCTTCTTTAGAAATCTCCGTCTGAATTGGTGTAGATTCTTCCTTCTGAATATCGACTACTGTCTTAGATTCTTCACTATTCGGTTTTGTTGAAAATGTCACCTCTGAAAGGTCTGCAACGGTTTCTGAGCTAAGCTTATTAAGTTTACTCAGGCTCTCATTAAACAGTCTGTCGAGGTCATTATCTCTTTCTGACATTTGTTACACCTCTGTTTTAATAATTCTTTCTTCTGTAATAATCATTTTAACCGGTTTATCATGTTTATCTGTAGGGATATCATTTCTTATGAACTTACTATAGCAGAGTCCAATCGGATAAACTTTCTCATTTTCTGAAAGGAATCTGTCGTAATACCCTTTTCCGTATCCTAGTCGCATGCCCAGCTCATTATAAGAAAGTGCAGGGACAATACACACGGTATTTTTCTTGTCATTCCCATCAAACGGCAAAAGGCTCTCATCAGGTTCTAAAATTCCATACATTCCTTCGACCAGGGAATCAAGTGAGGGAATCCTATGAAACGTCATAGCATTTCCTTTTGATGCACATTTTGGGACGAAAACATTTTTCCCGTTTCTCAGCGAATATTCGATAATTCTAATAGTGTCAACTTCTATTTCGGTAGACACATAGCAAAGCAGATTTTCACACTCAGCAAACTTTTCGGATGAAACAAGGAAGCCAAAAACTTTCACATCAGCAGTTTCTTTTACCTCTTTTGACATTTGCTTTCTGTCTGAAATAAGAAGCTTGCGAAGTTTGGTTTTATTTTCTGAAATCATTCGCACTGTAATGCCTGGGCAAGTCTGTCTGCTCTTGCCTTATTATTTGTAAGCGCCTCAACAAGCTTTAAAGCAAACTGTGTTGCGACACCTGCGCCCTTTGCTGTAATGATATTGCCATCTCTTACGACACTTTCATCGGTATACTCTGCTCCGAGCAAAAACTGCTCAAAACCCGGGAAGCATGTAGCTTTTTTGCCCTCTAAGAGATTTCTTCTGCCGAGAATTGACGGAGCTGCACATATTGCACCGATAAGCTTATTATTTTCGATACAATAGTCGATAGCTGACTGTACTGTGCTGTTCTTTTCGAGATTGAGAGTACCCGGCATACCTCCTGGGAGAACAATCATATCAACAGAATCATCCATAGCTATCTGTGCATCATCAGTATCTGTCATAATTCTGATACCATGCGAGCCCTTGATTATGCAGGAACCTATTCCGACAGTAACTACCTCAAGCTCTGCTCTTCTTATAACATCGACGGGTATAAGGGCTTCGGCCTCTTCAAATCCATCGGCAATAAAAACGTATACCATTGAATTTCCTCCAATTATTTCTCATTTATTGTAACAACATATTTTTTCAGTAAAAATTCGGGCTTATAGGAAAGCTTTGATTTTCTAAGGCCTTCTACTCCTACATCATCTTCCCTGTTTATATACCTAAACTGCGAGGCATTTGCCTTTATGAACTCATTAAAAAGTGTAGGATAAGCGCCCTGGATTTCAGGCAAAGCCTTTTCTATATGGATAACAAAAGTATCGGAATTCAGAGCCTCACCTATTGTAAAGCCTACAAGCTTAGAGTTTTGATAAAGGACACCGCCGACAAGTTTAAGTGCCTGATAATTGTCAAAAAACGCATTTATAGCGAACTGCTCAGCTACAGCTGTATGCGATGTATATGCATTCTTGGCATTAAATGATACAGTTGAAAACTCAATACAGTCATCAATAAGGTCGGGAGTAAGCGGTCTATATTCCCAATCGGTTTTTTTAAAGTTAGCGATATGGTTTCTCTTGCCGTGGTGCTTTTTTCCTCTAAGCTCTATAAGCTCCTGAGTATCATAGATATAGTCAAAGTTATCTCTGTCCTCAACTATTTCACAGCGGTCACCATAAATTCTTTTGAGTCGGATTGCACAGTCTTCTAGCACGGAAATAAACTTAAGCTGCTTATTTTCTCCTTCGGTTTCATCAAAGAGGACCTCAATAAATCTTTCTATACCTCCTTCTCCAGCGGGATAGGTATAATAGAATTCTCCGTCAATATAAGACCTTAAGAAGTAGAAATCATTGAACCTGGAAATCTGGGCATCGGCAAGTCTGCGCCAAGCAAAGTTATTTGCAAACGAATACTCGCATCCTCTGAAGTCAGAGAGCCTAAGTATGCTGGAAATCCATTCTCTGTCGTTTATATTTATTGTTCGAAAATTGAGCTTCAATTGCTTACCTCTTTTCTGACTGCTACAGTGCAAGCTTCTTTTCCACCAGCGAAATAATTTTCTTACTTATTTCACTGATTGTATAAGGATTACTACCGTCCGAGCAGGATACTATTTCCCAATTCTCTTTTTGTGCGGCGAAAAGTGCAGCCTCTCTGCAACAATTCAGAAATCTGACATTTGCCTCGTGGATATCTTTTTTACTTTCGTTACCTTCATATCTTCCAGTCATAAGCTTCTGGGAAACCTCCACAGGCATATCAAGGAAAATTACAAGGTCAGGCTTAGGAAGCGAAAGCTTATCGTACTCATAATCACTCAACCAGTTCATATAATCATCCCAGTTTTCTTTCGGGAGCTTTGTCATCTGGTAAATCGCATTTGATGTAACATACCTTGCGGCTAGGATATTCTTTCCTTCAAGGTAGTCTTTTTCCCAATACAGTTTGAAGCTGGCGTATCTGTCAACTGCATAAAAGCTTGAAGCTGCATAGGCATTTATATCCTCAGCATTCTTGGAAAATTCACCGCCAAGGTACATTTTCACAAGAACAGATGATGGCTTTTCATAATCAGGAAAGCTTATCGCTTTCACAGCAACATTCTTTTGGACAAGATATTCTTTCAGAAGTTCAAACTGTGTAGTCTTTCCGCTTCCGTCGAGTCCTTCAAGCACTATAAGCATTGGTTTTGACATTTTTGCCACCTCAAAAACTAATTTAGGACATAAAAATACACAATATCATTATATCATTATCAGTTTAATTAGTCAATGTTTTTCTTTTCCTAATTGCATTTTTAACTATTGAAAAAAATATCGAAAGATGTTATAATATACTGAATAGAAATTATAAGGAGAAGCACACAAGTAAGTGTGCACATGATTAGTATGCCAATTAAAATTCCAAGTAATCTACCTGCCTTTTCTACGCTTGAAAAGGAAAACATATTCGTTATCGGTTCTGACAGAGCCGAGCACCAGGACATAAGAGCTATCAAGGTTGCGATACTCAATCTTATGCCAGATAAAATCGTTACAGAAACTCAGATACTAAGACTTCTCAGTAACACTCCCCTTCACGTTGACATTGAGCTTGTACAGATGGCGTCACACGTATCAAAGACAACTCCGCAGGAGCATATGCTTGCATTCTACAAGTCATTTGATGAGGTGAAGAACAACCGTTACGACGGACTTATAATTACAGGAGCACCGGTTGAAACGCTTGATTTCGAAGATGTTGACTACTGGAAGGAGCTTTGTGAGGTTTTTGAGTGGTCAAAGACAAATGTATATTCAACTATTCACATATGCTGGGGAGCTCAGGCAGGACTTTACTACCATTACGGTATTCCGAAGTACGAGCTGCCGAAAAAGATGTTCGGAAACTTCAAGCATCATATTGAAATGCCGCAGAGTCTTCTGCTCAGAGGCTTCGGAGATGTTTTCCACTGCCCGCATTCACGTCACACTGAAGTCAGAAAAGACGACATTGAAAAATGCGGCGAGCTTTCGATTGTTGCCGAATCCTACGAGGCTGGCGTACACGTTGTATGTGACAAGTCTGAGCGTCAATTCTTTCTTCTCGGTCACTGGGAATATGACAGAAAGACTCTTGCTAATGAATACTTCAGGGATGCAGGAAAGCGTGATGATGTTGAATTGCCTTACAACTACTTCCCGGAAAACAACCCTGAAAATGAACCTGTATTCAACTGGAGCTGTTCTGCAAATCTTATGTATGCAAACTGGCTTAATTACTGCGTATATCAGCGCACACCGTATGACCTTTCAGAACTTGAGCCTTTGAAATAACAAAAAATCCTTGAGAAAAAACTCTCAAGGATTTATTTTTATGCTCTTTTATCCACAACCTTACGTTCGATAAGAGGTTCAGCATCTTCGGTCACACACTTTTCAGTAATAGTAATAGCTGCAACCGTATCATCTGAAGGACACTGGAACATGAGGTCTGTAAGTAATTTTTCGACAATTGAACGAAGTCCTCTCGCACCGGTTTTCTGTGCAAGCGCTTTCTGTGCGATAGCTCTCTTTGCTTCCTCGGTAAAGATAAGGTCTATATTGTCGATTTTAAACAGCTTCTTATACTGCTTAACAAGCGAATTCTTTGGTTCTGAAAGGATTCTGACAAGAGCGTCCTCATCAAGTTCGTCAAGGACAGTAATTACAGGAAGTCTTCCGACAAGCTCTGGAACGAGTCCGAACTTTACAAGGTCGTGTGGTTCAACCTTATGGAAAACGTTGCTTTCGTTCTTCTTTGACTTCACCTGTCCGCCAAATCCGAGTGATGATGACTCTGTACGCTTCTTGATAACAGCTTCAAGTCCATCGAATGCACCACCGCAGATAAAGAGAATGTTTCTTGTATCGAGGTGGATAAACTCCTGATTAGGGTGTTTTCTGCCGCCCTGAGGAGGAACGTTAGAAACTGTTCCTTCGATAATCTTGAGAAGTGCCTGCTGAACGCCTTCACCGCTTACGTCACGTGTTATAGAGGTGTTTTCAGACTTTCTGGCAATCTTGTCGATTTCGTCGATGTATATAATACCCTTCTGTGCGGCTTCTACATCGTAGTCGGCAGCCTGGATAAGTCTTGTAAGCACGTTTTCAACGTCATCACCGACATAACCGGCTTCTGTAAGTGTTGTCGCATCAGCAATTGCAAACGGAACATTGAGCTTCTTTGCAAGGCTCTGTGCAAGAAGTGTTTTTCCTGTACCTGTAGGGCCAAGCAGGAGAACATTACTCTTCTGCAGCTCGACATCATCCTCGCCGTCTGCTTTTAGACCGTTGATTCTTTTATAGTGGTTATAAACGGCAACTGCAAGAGCGATTTTAGCTTTATCCTGACCAATAACATACTGGTCGAGGGTTTCTTTAATTTCAATTGGCTTAGCAAGCTCTAATTTCTGTGTCGGCTTTCCGGACTTTCTGTCGCGCTGTTTTGAAAGCGGCAGAGTTCCCTGCTCCTCCATAATCTCAAGGCACTGAAGAACACACTCTCCGCAGATATGAGCATTTCCTGCCGAGAACATATTCAGAACCTTAGTGTCGGATTTGCCGCAGAACAGACATCTCTTTGTGTTTTCGGTTCCTGCCATTTAAGATATCTCCTATCTGTTAGTGATTACCTTATCGATAAGGCCGTACTCCATAGCTTCCTCGGCAGTCATAAAGTTATCACGTTCTGTGTCAAGTGCAATCTGTTCGATAGACTTGCCTGTATTATCTGAAAGAATCTTATTAAGTCTATCTCTTGTTCTGAGCATATGGTCAGAACGAATCTTGATATCGGTACACTGACCGGAGATTCCGCCACCAGCGATAAGCGGCTGATGAATCATAATTTCGCTGTGAGGCAGAGCAAATCTCTTTCCCTTTGTTCCGCTTGAAAGCAAAAGCGCACCCATTGAAGCTGCCATACCAACGCAGATTGTTGACACGTCGCACTTGATATACTTGATTGTATCATAGATAGCAAGACCTGCGCTTACGCTTCCTCCTGGTGAATTGATATAAAGGTCGATATCCTTTTCCGGGTCCTGACCCTCAAGATAAAGCAGCTGTGCGATAACAAGACTTGCTGTCTGGTCATTTACCTCGTCACAAAGCATAATGATTCTGTCGTTGAGCAATCTGGAGAAAATATCATAGCTTCTTTCTCCTCTGCTTGTCTGTTCAACTACATATGGTACCAGTGCCATATAATCTGCCTCCTTTGATGAAATACAACATTCGCCCGCATATGCGAGCGAACATTCTGTTATAATATTACTTAACCTTTGCGGATTCCTTGATGAGGTCAACAGCCTTGCCTACGCAAACGTCCTTCTTAACGTCCTCAACAGCGATGTACTGCTTAACCTGCTCAACTTCCATCTTATAAGCATCAGCAATCTTCTGAATTTCAGCATTAGCCTCGTCGTCAGATGCTTCAATCTTTTCGAGCTCAACAATCTTCTCGAGTGCAAGACGGAGCTTAACCTGTGGTTCAGCCTGCTTCTTGAATGTTTCGATTACGGATTCAGGAGTCTGACCTGTGAACTGGCAGTACATCTCGAAGGAAATACCCTGAGAAGCAAGTCTTGAGTTCATTTCCTGAGCCATTTCTCTTGCTCTGTTTTCAAACATAACATCAGGAATTTCAGCTTCCATCTTTTCAACTACAGCGTCGAAAAGCTTCTGCTCGAATTCTGCGTCAGCCTTATCCTCAGCAGCCTTTTCAAGCTTTGCCTTAACGTCAGCCTTGAAATCAGCAACTGTATCAAATTCTGAAGTATCCTTTACAAACTCATCATCAAGCTCAGGAAGCTCCTTGCCCTTGATTTCGTGGAGCTTAATCTTGAAGATTACAGCAGCACCCTTGAGCTCTTCAGAAGCATAATCCTCAGGGAATGTAACGTCGATATCGAACTCTTCGCCGATATTGTGGCCTGCTACCTTCTCTTCAAAGCCAGGAATGAACTGACCGCTGCCAAGTGAAAGCTCAAACTTTTCAGCCTTGCCGCCTTCGAATGCAACGCCATCCTTGAAGCCTTCAAAGTCGATAACAACGTCGTCGCCCATCTGAGCAGCTCTGTCGTCGATATTGATGATTCTTACGTTCTTTTCTCTGATTCTGTCAACTTCCTTGTCAACATCCTCATCAGTTACAGCATTGACAACCTTTTCAACTTCTATACCGAGGTAATCAGAAATTGCAACCTCAGGCTTTGTTGTGCAAACAACCTTAATCTTAACACCGTTTTCCTTGGAAACGTCTGTGATTTCAACCTCAGGCTGTGCAACGAGGTCAAGGTTTGCTTCATTAACAGCAGCATCAACCTCTGCAGGATAGAGAATGTTTACAGCATCTTCGTAGAATACAGCTTCGCCGTACTCTCTCTCGATAATCTTTCTTGGAGCCTTGCCCTTTCTGAAGCCAGGAACATTAATCTTGTTCTTTGCTCTCATGAAAGCCTGCTGTACAGCTTCTTCAAACTTTTCAGCAGAAACCTCTATCTCCAATTCATAAGTATTTGTTGCGGTTTTGTTTGTGTTTACTAAGCTCATTATTATTCCTCCAAAAAATAATTATATCCAAATTATTATAACACATTTATATAATAATTGCTAGACCTCATTTCCCGAATTGTCATACTGCACAAATTCAGAAATGCAAAGCGGCACAAATTGTAGAAAGTCACTTGCAATCAGCTTATAGA
This sequence comes from Oscillospiraceae bacterium, assembly GCA_017848055.1. GTDB lineage: Bacteria > Bacillota > Clostridia > Oscillospirales > Ruminococcaceae > UBA7477. Next base: position 157,014 of record JAGALZ010000035.1, read on the forward strand.
ATCTGCCGTTATATTCACCATTCACGGAATACAGTCCGCCTTTGCCGTGGATATGTCCGTAGAAGCATTGTTTTACGTCATATTTGTCAAGTACTGCGAGGATTTCTTCATTTCGGTCATTTGCAAAAATCGGCGGATAGTGCAGGAAAACCATCGGGGTAAGCCCTTGCTTTACGGATTGCTCGATTGAAACTGTAAGCCTTTGAGCCTCACGCATGAGAACCTTCTTATCAGCCTGCTCCCCTTTTTCATTTATCCATCCTCTTGTACCGCAGATTCCCGTGTTTTCATATCTGTAGCAATTATTATGCAGGATGCTGATACTTGTAAATCCGTTTGATGAAAGGAAATCCTCCATCTTTTTCATGGTAGTCCACCAGTAGTCGTGGTTACCCTTCATAATGATTTTCTTTCCCGGAAGCGAGTGCAGAAACTCAAAATCCTTCTTTGCATTTTCCAAGGACATTGCCCAGGATATGTCACCGGGAATGACAACAGTATCATTATCACCGACAAGTTTTCGCCAGTTTTTTTCAATTCTTTCTACATAATTGTCCCAGCCCGAAAAGATGTCCATTGGCTTATCGCAGGAAAAAGAAAGATGCAAATCCGCAATCACAAATAATGCCAATAAATCACCTCCGAAGCTTATAATAAATCTATTCTGCCTGCACATAATATCATCAGCGAATGTAATTTAAGAAGATTTATATCCGCTAAAACTAATTCACGGAGGCTTATTATGGAAAGCAACAAGATTTACGGTATTGACTGTAAGGTAACAAACTGTGTATACAACAAGCACGGACACGAATGTGTTGCAGGCAAAATCTGCGTAAGCAGTGACTGTGCTTCGCCTGATTGCTGTGATTCAACAGCTTGCAAGACCTTCAAGTCAAGAGATTAGTTTTATCCCAAGCCGTCTGTCCGTTCGGGCAGGCGGTTTTCTTTAGTTTATGCCGAGTGTTTCGAAAACGTAGTTGTCCATCTCAGCCTTCTCAACAGACTGCTTGAATCTGATTTCCTTATTCTTGAGAGCCTCAAGAGAAGCAGGAACAGGAATCTTAGAAGCAGCAGCAAGCTTATCAACGAGTGTGAACTCATCGGCTGTTTCATCAAACTCACCGAGTGCCTCGAGAACACTGCCGGAGAACTTATACGGAGAAGCAGTGGAAGCGATAACTGTTCTTGTCTTATCGCCTGTTGCCTTTACATAGTCCTGATATACCTTAACTGCAACGGCTGTATGAGTATCGCATGTATAGGAATACTTCTCGTAGATTTCCTTGATGCATGCCTTTGTCTGCTCGTCGTCGCAGCAGCCTGCACAGAATTCCTCTGCAAGCTTTGTCTTAACGTCCTCGGAAACCTCATATCTGCCTTCAGTTGCGAGCTTACCGAACCAATCTCTGATTGTAGCGTCGTTTTCACCGCAGAGGTGGTAGAGAAGTCTTTCAAGATTTGAAGAAATGAGAATATCCATAGATGGTGAAATTGTTGTAAAGAAGCTTCTGTTTCTGTCATAGATACCAGTTGTGAGGAAATCTGTGAGTACATTATTTGAGTTAGAAGCACAGATAAGCTTATTTACAGGAACTCCCATATGCTTTGCATAGTAAGCGGCAAGGATATTACCAAAGTTTCCTGTCGGAACTACGATGTTAATCTTATCGCCGAGCTTGATTTCTCCGTCTGCAACGAGCTGTGCATATGTAGAAACATAGTAGATAATCTGTGGTGCGAGTCTTCCCCAGTTGATGGAGTTTGCAGAGGAGAACATCATACCGTTATCTTCGAGCTTCTTTGCGATTTCGCTGTCTGTGAAAATTCTCTTAACACCGTTCTGTGCATCGTCAAAATTACCCTTGATAGCACAAACTCCGACGTTATCTCCGTCCTGGGTTGTCATCTGCTTTTTCTGCATTGCAGAAACGCCGTCTTCAGGATAGAATACCATAATAGAAGTACCGGGAACATCCTTGAAGCCTTCGAGTGCAGCCTTTCCTGTATCGCCAGATGTTGCAACTAAAATTACAATCTTCTTGTCGAGCTCGATTTTCTTAGCTGATGTTGTGAGAAGGTATGGGAGAATCTGAAGTGCCATATCCTTGAACGCACATGTAGGGCCGTGCCAGAGCTCGAGCATATATGTACCATCAAAGAGATGAGCAATTTCTGTTATGCTTTCGGTATCAAAGTTCTTTGTGCTGTATGCGTTGTCAACGCAGTAACGAAGCTCAGCTTCTGTGAAATCGGTGAGATACTTTGAGAAAACAGCAGCTGCTCTGTCTGCGTAGCTCATATTGCCGATTGCATTGATTTCTTCAAGAGAAAGAGAAGGTATTTCAGATGGGACGAAAAGTCCGCCATCCTTTGAAATGCCCTGTGCAATCGCCTGAGCAGAGCTTACATTAACCTGACTGTTTCTTGTACTTTTGTAATACATAATATACTTCCTTCCGTTTTTAAATCCCATACGGGTTTATTGGCATATATAGTCGCTGGCATCAAAGGCTGATACATAATACTTAAGACTGACAATCCTATTACCCTCAACCTCGATAGCGCTGACATCGAATCTTCCGCTGACGTCTTCACCATACTCCGACAAAAATCTTTGTGCGGCTCTGACGAGGAGTCTGCGTTTATTCTTATTCACTGCTTTTTCTGCGCTGACAAGAGCATTCTTTGCTCTTGTTTTGACTTCGACAAAGCAGAGTACATCATCTTTTCTTGCGATAATATCAATTTCTCCGCCTTTTACACGGTAGTTGCGGCAGACAATTTCATAACCGTTTCTCGTAAGAAACTCAGCGGTTTGCTGTTCACCGAGATTTCCCGTTTCATATCTTGTAGCCATTACTTTTTGCCTGCTAGGTATTTTTTGAGAAAGCTTGGTCTATGTACATCGCTTATGCCGTACTTATCGAGCATTTCATAGTGAAGCTTTGTACCGTAGCCCTTATGCTTTTCAAACTGATACTGCGGATACTGCTTTGCAACCTCAAGCATATATCTGTCTCTTGCAACCTTAGCTAGTATTGAAGCTGCTGCAATTGATTGAGAGCTTGCGTCACCCTTGACGACAGTCTGAGTCTGACAATCAAGTGCAGGCTTTCTGTTCCCGTCTACAAGTGCGATATCGGGTTTACACTCAAGCCCCTCGACTGCTCGTTTCATTGCTAGCATAGCGGCACCGAGTATGTTCAGCTCCTCAATTTCCTCAACCGAAGCTGTTGCTATACAGAAATCCTTTGCCTTTTCACAAATCACATCAAAAAGCTGTTCCCTTTTCTTTTCGGTGAGTTTTTTACTGTCATTAACCTCATCGATGACTGTATCCTTATCAAAGACAACAGCTGCGGCATAGACGTCACCTGCAAGCGGTCCTCTGCCCGCTTCATCGACACCACACACACAGGCGAATTCGTTATAATACTTTAAATCAAATTCGTGGAGCATGCTTTTCAACTCCTGACATAAATTAGTTTGGCTTTTCGAGAGTAAATCTGCCAATCTTGCCGCTTCTGAATTCATCAAGAACAGTGATTGCGGCTCTTTCGGTATTTATTTCTCCGCCTGAAACGAGAAATCCTCTTTTCTTACCTATCCTCTGCAAAAGCTCATATCCGACACCACAGCCCGTAAGGTCTTCTTCCTCATCGGGAAGATTATCAAGGCTCACCTGGTATCTTGATACAATACTTTCGGGGTATCTTTCAAGCAGAAGCTGAAGAAGTCTTGAAGAAAGATATTCTATATCGAGAACATCATCCTTTACTGCACCTGTAAATGCAAGTCGTTCTCCGACATCCTTATCCTCAAACTTAGGCCACAGAACGCCCGGCATATCGAGAAGCTCGATTTCACCTGAACCGAGGCTTACCCACTGTTTACCTCTTGTAACACCCGGTCTGTCTTCTACCTTTGCAAGCTTTGCACCAGCAAGCTTATTTATAAACGAGGATTTTCCTACATTAGGGATTCCGACAATCATAATTCTTATCGGTCTTCCTGTCATACCCTTGATGTTCCATCTTTCAATCTGTTCTGCAAGCAGTTCTTTCAGAATCGGAAGAAATCTGTTTACATTCTTACCGCTTCTACAGTCGGTTGCGAGGACGTGGATACCTCTTCTTTTGTAGTAGTCAATCCACATTGACGTAACTGTTTCGTCTGCTGCGTCACACTTATTGAGAATTACAAGTCTTGGCTTTACGCCCACAAGAGTATCCATCTCCGGATTTCTGCTCGAATACGGAATTCTTGCATCTGTTATTTCAACGACCGCATCTACAAGCTTTAAATTTGCCTGCATAAGCCGTCTTGTTTTCGCCATGCCCCGAGGTTGCGGAGAAAATACGCAAATCCCGTGAAGAAGCAAAAAA
>JAGALZ010000036.1 GCA_017848055.1 Oscillospiraceae bacterium
CTCCTATGGATTGCAACAAAACAGATAATGATAATATTGCGGAGCGAACCTTTATTGCACAGCTGACTGATACGCACTGTCGTTTTCTTGCTGAAAGTCACATAAGCGGTGGAGTAAAGAAATGCTATACCTTCCTTGACGGTGATGAGTTTATTCCAAACTGGGGTTTTGGCGAAAACAACTGCGGAAACGAAGTTAATTTATCTGCAAATGGCGATATTATTCGTAACGACAGTGAAATTACTGCTGCTGATAAGCCGTTTTTACTTGATATTGTTGGAAGATATGAGGTAAAAATCGGCGGTAAAGTCTACGATACAATTTGCGTTATGGACATCGAAACTTATGATGGCGGTGTTGTTAGTGAACAATATCTCGACAAGAACGGCAGGACTATTCTTTGGAGAAGGTTTAACCGAAATGACTGGGCAAAAGACCGCTATAAGAAAAACTGGACGGAAATTCTTCCCGACAATGAACGTATTACCGTGAACGGTGAGGTTTATGTCCACTGGTATGATTGCATTACCGACTACATTCTTTAATTAAAAAGCAAAAGCTATCGTATCATTTGATACGATAGCTTTGTGATATCCGCTGTAATTAGTTTTAGCCTTGTTTTTCAAGTCTTTTAAGAACAGCAACCGTCGGCAGTATCAGAAGCCCTGTAGCGAGATTTCCCACAGCGTGAACTGCATCCCACGGCAGACCTGCCACAATCCACCGTATCGTGTTTTCGAAGCTCAGCCCGAACATGAGAGCCTGAGCAGGTGCGTACAGCGTTCCGAAGGCGAGCCCGTGCAGTGCACACAGCAGGGGATAAACCACCGCCGACACTTTTTTAGGCATCTTCTTCGGTAGTAGCATCGTAATCGCCCAGAGCACTGTCCAGATGTAAAGATACGGCACCCACCACATATTAAAGCCTGCGTACAGACCGTTCAGAAGCACATAAACATATATCGGTATAAGAGCTTTTTTGCGGTATACAAGCGTGTAGGAAATTGTCAGCATGCCCAGCAGATGAACATTCGGCAGACCTTCCATTAAAAGCTTTGATATAAACATGAAGCTTCCTAAAAGCGCAAAAACCGCAAGCTCCCTTGTCGTCAGAAATTTTCTTTTCATAGCTATTCAGCCTTGAAAGCGTAGCTGCAACCGGCTTCAATATCAGTAGCATCAACGCCCGTCATAGCGTATTCGCCGTCAATGTAGAATGCCCAGTACTTTCCGTCCTTGTCAAAGTCTACAGTTACACCGTTTACTTGCTTGACATAAAGCCCGAGGTCGCTCTGCTCCCCGTCAATAAAATCAAGTTCAACGAGTGCCTCGCCGACAGTTTTCTTGTCAGTGCTTATATTAAAGCTTTCTGTTTCTCCGTCAAGATATGTAACCTCAAGTGAGAAGGAAACCTCACCCTCACCGAGAGAGGAAGGCTCGTATAGTCTGCTATCAGAAGCCGAGGAGTCATCCTTTGAGCAGGAAACCATACAAACAGCGCATAAAGTCGAGAGAGTAATTGCACAAATCTTTTTAAACATAATTTTACCTCCATTTTTTCAATACTGACATTATACACTTTTTTCTTTGTTTTTTCAAGTATATACGACAGCTTGAAAAGAAAGAAGCTATGTGATAAAATAATTGTAAGCTATCCAAAGGAGCTGAAAAAATGATTTCACAGATAAAGCCAATCGCACATATATACACCGACTTTTCGGACAAGTTCGGAATACCCCGTCAGAGCGGCAGGGTGAAGGAGCTTTGCGGCAGAATAGTCTTTGAAAAGGAGTACCGTAACGAGCAGGCGCTTCGTGGCATAGAGGAGTTTTCTCACCTGTGGCTGATTTTTGATTTTTCAAAAGCACACAGGGATACCTTCTCCCCGACAGTCCGTCCGCCAAGACTCGGCGGAAATAAGCGTGTCGGCGTGTTTGCAAGCCGTTCACCGTTCCGTCCGAATAATTTAGGGCTCTCCTGCGTAAAGCTTGATAGGATAGAGAAGACCTCAACCGAGGGCGTCGTGCTGGTGGTTTCCGGAGTGGACATCTTAAGCGGTACACCGATTTATGATGTAAAGCCGTATATCCCGTATGCCGATTGTATCAAGGATGCTAAGGGGAGCTACTCGGATGAATTTGAAAGCTACCGTCTGGAGGTCAGCTTCCCGCAGGAGCTTCTTGAAATGATTCCGCAAGAGAAGCAGTCAGCACTCATAAATTGCCTTGCAGATGACCCAAGACCGTCTTACCAGGACGACGACAGAATTTACAGTATGTCGTTTGCGGGCTTTGATGTCAGCTTTAAGGTGTCAGGGAATATACTTACAGTAACAAATGTAATAAAACTGTGACCTTGATTAATTTACCTCCGTCATAGTAGTTGAAGGGAAAAGGAGGCGGGAATATGAAGGACGAAAAAATAATCGAGCTGTTTTTTGAAAGAAATGAAAACGCCGTTTCTCAGGCAACTGACAAGTACGGTACCTGCTGTCAGAGCCTTGCCCGTAGTATTCTTCGTAACGAGGAGGATGCAAAGGAGTGCTTAAACGACGTTTCGCATAAGCTCTGGAGCAGTATCCCTCCCACAAGACCGCAAAGCCTCAAAGCGTATATGCTAAAGCTCACACGAAACCGTGCAATTGATATGTACGATATAAAGAACGCCGCAAAGCGTGGAAATGGCGAAACTGCCGCCTGCTTTGATGAGCTGAGTGAGTGTCTTGCCTCACAGGAAAGCGTCGCAGAGTCGGTCGAAGCCTCGGAGCTTGCCAAAGTGATAAACGAGCTTTTAAAGTCTGAAAAACCGCTCGCACGAAAAATCTTTCTGCAAAGATATTTCTATATGCTCACCGTGAGCGAGATTGCAAACGCAAACAGTATAGGCGAAAGCCGTGTGAAAATGTCCCTTCAGAGAACGAGAAACCGCCTTGCCGAAAAGCTTTCAAAAGCAGGCTGGCGGTAAACAAAGGAGGCACAGCTATGAAGAATAAGAATATCGTTGACGCAATCGGTATGGTAGATGATAAAATGCTCCTCGACGCACAGCCGAACGGGAATAAACCCCAGAGCCGCCATGTAAAAAGCTCTTTGATGAAGTGGGTCAGCCTTGCCGCCTGCGTGTGTCTGGTCGCAGGAATAGGAATTTTCGCACTCGTGAGCAAGAACGGCTCTGTAAACACATCAGACGTGGACGCAAGCTCTGCAAACGGCGCAACAAAGCCATCTGTAACAGATACCAACATAAACTCATCTAAGTTCGAGGACAAGATAATATATTTTGATTCCTCTGATGAGCAGGAGGCTGTTGACAGACTTCCCAAATGGGACGAAATGACGATAGAAGACAAGTATTCAGACTTAAAGCTCGATACCGTAATCGAGAGTGAAAAATGCGGTAAAATGGATATGTCCCATATTTATATCACAAACTCCCACGAGCTTGATATCGCAGATTTGGGCGAAAAAATAGGTACAGCAAATGTAAAGGGCTATGACCATTACGAAGAAATCGAGCATACAATGTACGTTGCGGTCTATGAAATTAAATCAGTCGCACCACATTGTGCAGTTGCCGCCGAGCTTTCAAAGGGTAAGTATTATGTCTATATAAATCACAGCTACAAGCCTCAGACCTTAGGAGAGTTTATTGACGACCTGTCACTTCGGGAGAATATTTCCTTCGGTGGTGCAGGGCTTGGGTATTTCGATGAGAATATGCAGCATAACCAGATTGTCTTTGAAGACAGCATAGATGTCGGCGACGTGTTTGATATTGTTATGAACGACAGAAGTATCGAGGCAATGAAGGATTACGATGCACACTGGTTCCAGAGCGAAATCATCGGCCTTTCGGTAAATATCGAAAAGCTCGGCTACAAGAATATCTCAATGCAGGTCACCGAGGACGGTTACCTTACAACCAATATCCTCGCTACGGGAAAAGCATTCTATATCGGAACAGATGCCTGCTACGCACTGCGTGATTACGTTGTTGATAACTACAAGGGCTACCGACTCGTGTATGTGGATGTAAATGACGACATCCAGGATTCATTGAATGACACTCAGGACTCATCAAGCGTAAGCTCATCAGATGACTCTGCAACCGTATCTACCGTGATATCTCAAGGAAAAGAGCCTATGCCTGAATAAAACGTTCCCCACTCTGAAAAAGAGTGGGGAATACTTTTGTAAACCCTATTGACAAACCAAAAAGATAGTGCTATACTATATGTAAGTAATATTTACGCCGAGAAAGAGGTATGTGATATGGACCTGGTAATAGAAATTGTAGGGGAGATAATGGAGGCGCTTTTCGAAGTAATTTTCGACAATGCATTTGACAGAAGAAAAAGCCGTGTTACAAGAATCTGCTGCTGCAGCCTTGTAGTGATGCTTTTTGTTGCGATTGTCGCATTTTTGGCATATGGAGCCGTCCTTGCATTCAGGCACTCCGTTTTAGGCGGTATAGCTGTCCTTGCGATAATTGCGTTTATTACAGGCCTTTTTGTCTACGGAGTAAAAAAGAAAAAACGTATCTCATAAATATAAGTTCCCATCCTTACTTTAGATGTATCTCTTGAGGAAAACCCTTTTGAAAAAGGGCTTTTTCTCAAACTCCTTTCCTAAACTTTTATAATTAAAATATCAGCCCCATAGGGTATCTGCCACGAGAACTGATCTGATTCTCAGCTGAGCGGTATTTACCCTGTGGGGCTGAAGCTATGTGAAAAGTTTTTGTTTGCGTGTATTTGAAAAATATAGATTATGTTATCTCTCGCAAACGCTCTTTATCCAGCCTGTAACTCCCTGAGGGAGCCTCTCGTCAGCTGGCTTTCCGTCATCGAATATAAGATTGTGCTGTATCCAGTTTATCATGCAGTGCTGTCCCATCTCAAATCCGTAGAATACGGATGAAACACCGCCGTCGCCGTTGTATACCCATTCTGGTAAAAACAGCGTGCAGTCGGGGAGTGACTTAAGCTTTTCAAGCCTCGGCTCTATAGCATCCTCAAATACCGCCATCTCATCGTGTCTGCCGTGTGCGATAAGAAGCGCCGTTTCACTTGCAATCCTGTCGAGCACCTCGTCACTTGGCATATAGAATGTGGATATCGGAATTGCCCCGTCAAAGTAGCCCTCCCAGTCCTCGAGGAGCTGCCAGGTGAAGTATCCTCCCGAGGATGCACCCATTACAAACTTTTTGCCGATGTTTTGCTTATTGTCTTCACACACCTTGTCAATGATTGCCTTGACCGGTTTTGAGTGTGCCTTTGACCATGCACCCAGAATCTTTCCGTCGGGGAGCCTTTCTTCGTTGCAAAGCGGCACTATTATGTACGCTCCGCCCATCTGCTCCTGATACTTGGGCGATGCATACTGCTCAGCACCGCAGCACATAATGCACTCTACACCCATTAAAGAGTTGCTTGCTCCGTGAAGCCATACTGTAACCGGATATTTCTTGCTGGGGTCAGCACCGTGCTTTACCGGGTCGAAAACGTAGTATCTCAGGTCGCCCGTTTCTTCGCACGGCATAGAGTATTCATCGAAAAGGTCGAAGTAAATCTTGCTTTTGTAGCTGTTTTCGTAGCTTATAAACTCTCCGTCCTTTAAGTATTTTGCCCACTCAGGAACGGCAGTCTTGTCCTGTGTAATCTTTTTAAAATCAGGTAATGCCATATTAATCCTCCTTGTAAAACACCGCCTCCGTTGTGTCGGAAGCGGTGAAAATATTATAGTCCGTTAGGGTTGTTTTTAGCAAAGTTCCAACCGTCAGCACACATCTCGTCAATGCCGAACTGTGCCTCCCAGCCGAAAAGCTCTTTTGCCTTTGTAGGCTCAGAGTAACACCACGCAATGTCGCCGTCACGTCTTGGCTTGATAACGTATGGAAGCTCTCTTCCGCAAGCCTTTTCAAATGCGTGAAGCACATCAAGTACGCTCGAGCCCTTACCGGTACCGAGGTTTACAGCCTCAACACCTGTGTGCTCCATAACATATTTTACCGCACAAAGATGTCCCTTTGCAAGGTCAACAACGTGAATGTAATCTCTAACACCCGTTCCGTCAGGTGTGTCATAGTCATTTCCGAATACACCCAGAGCCTCAAGCTTTCCAACTGCAACCTGAGCAATGTAAGGGAAGAGGTTGTTAGGGATGCCGTTAGGGTCTTCACCGATAAGACCGCTCTTGTGTGCACCGATAGGGTTAAAGTAACGAAGCAGCGCAACGCTCCATTCATTGTCAGAAACGCATACGTCCTTCAAAATCTGCTCAATCATAACCTTTGTATAGCCGTAAGGGTTGGTTGAGGAGTTAGTAGGCATAGTCTCAACGTAAGGAACCGGATTGTTCACTCCGTAAACAGTAGCCGAAGACGAGAATACAATCTTCTTTACACCATGCTTTCTCATAGCATCAATAAGCATAAGAGTGCCCGTGATGTTATTGTGATAGTATTCAAGCGGCATTCTTACTGATTCACCGACAGCCTTGAGTCCCGCAAAATGAATAACGGCATCAATATCGTCGTTCTCGTCAAAGATAGCATTGAGCTTGTCAAGGTCTAAAAGGTCTGCCTCGTAGAACTTGAAATCCTTGCCTGTAATCTTCTTTACTCTGCTCAGTGCCTCAGGCTTTGAGTTAGAGAAGTTGTCAACAACTACGATATCATAGCCTGCCTCAAGCAGTTCAACGCAGGTGTGGCTTCCTATAAAGCCTGCACCGCCGGTTACCAAAATCTTTCCCATGGGAAATTCCCCCTTTGTTTTTATGTAGTATTTCACTATATGTTTAATTATATCACATAGGAGTCAGTATTTCAAGGCATAAAAAGGGCAGAAGATGATTTCTCCTGCCCTTGAAAATTGTTTACTTTGTCATAGCTGAGATTGTAGCGTTAATCTTGTTGAGTTCATCGTCCATTACTGTTGAGTAAGAAGAACGCAGCTCAGACCATGTGTACTGTGTTCCGTCAGCATCGGTCTTTGTAACGTACTCGTAAAGCTTTCTTGTAACACATGAACCGTCTTCAGAGGAGTTATCATCTGAAAGAAGGGCAGAAATACCGTATGCATAGTCGAAAACATGCTCATAGTTGCTCGATGAGGTATCCTGGATTACGTCGTACATTTCCTCTGTCCACTGAGGGTTGTCAATGAGGAACTTCTGCTTGCCTGCTTCCTTGTATTCTTCCTTGGTAGCAGCAATGTGAGCACATTCCATCCATGTCTTAACAGCCTGGTCCTTTTCAGAACCTGCAACCCACATGTAAGCTGTCATATCAGAGGTTGTAATCTTGGCATTTGTGTTAGGGTCAGCAGGAATCGGAACTACTGCCCAGTTGTCGCCTTCTTCAGGGCCGTTGTTACCTGTCATAGCCCATGTACCCATAACGTAGAAGAGGATGTTGTCCATGCTTCCAAGACAAGTCTTTGCGTTGTCAACCCAGTCAGAGTAAACAAGTCCATCCTTTGTGAGGTCGTAGATGAATGTTTCTGCACGTTCGATATCTGGGTTTAAAAGATTGGACTTAAATACTCCGTCTTCGTATTTTACAAGAGTTTCACCTGTCTGCTGAATTACCTGCGGAGCGAACCAGCCGGCAACACCATAACGCTTTACATCAGCAGTGCTGCCTGCAACATAGTCATCCATGATAGCTCTCCATGTATCCCAGTTCCAGTTGTCTTCGAGGTAAAGCTCGTATGGGTCATCAAGACCTTCTGCATCAATAACGTCCTTGTCATACATCATAAGAACGCCTACGGAATAGCTGATAGGCGCAACATAGTGTTCGCCGTTGAGTACAAACTTGTCAGCGCCCTGCTTAACGTCGCTCCAGATGTCAGACTCGAAGTCAACGATAGAGTCAATCGGCTGATACATATTCTTTGTTACCTGGCAAGGGAAAGCCATCCATTCATACTTGAAGATGTCAGGAACATTCTGCTGTGATGTAATAGCAGCAGCGAGCTTGTCAAACTTTGCAGAGTCGGTAACTCTGATCCATTCAACCTTACCGCCCTTTTCCTGGAAAAGCGACATCTCAACAGATGTTTCGCTGTTGCCTGTAGGGTTGAGGTCGTAGGTTCCCATCCATCTGATGGTTCTGTCTTCTTCAGTAAGCTCCTCGTCCATGGAGTCAACAAGGCTTGTGTCTTGAACCTCTACCTGGTCAACGTGGCTTGAAGAAGATGAATCATCAGCCTTTCCGCATCCTGTTACAGTGAGAACAGAGCTGAGAGCGATTGCGAGTGCCAATAATCTTTTGCATGTTTTCATAAATGCTACCTCCGTTTCATATTTGAAGCCCATGAAAGCAATATGTATGTGGCTTCAACAATAAATCCGCTGGTGTATTAGTTAATATTGTAATATAAAAACACCTTTACAACTACATTATATAAGAAGTTTTTAACTTCGTCAATTATCAGAATGACGAAACAAAAGCTCTGGAATTGTGCTATTTGAACAATATGTTGTTTATTTTTATAAAAAGTCCAATTTATGCATATATTTTTATGAAAACGGAGAGTAAATTTATCAATGCTTTAAAATGTTTATATAAAAAATTCTGTTATATTGCAAAAGCTTGTTGAAATAAACGGGAAATAATGATATAATATCTGTAATAATGAATTTTCAGGAGAGTTTTATGAGCAGATTTCTTTATGAAACACATTGTCATACCGTTCCGGCAAGCCTTTGCTCGAGTGCAAGCGGTGAGGATATGGCAAGATATTATAAGTCTAAAGGTTACGACGGAATAATGATAACCGACCATTTCTTCAACGGAAACACCGGTATTGATAAAAACCTTCCGTGGAAAGAAAGAGTCGAGCAGTTTTGCATAGGCTATGAGTCTGCAAAAAAGGTCGGCGACGAAATCGGACTGTCGGTGTTTTTTGGATTCGAGTACAATAGAGGCGGAGCAGAATTTCTGATTTATGGACTTGACAAGCAGTGGCTTATCGAGCATCCCGAAATTATGGAGATGCGTATATGCGACCTTTATAAACTTGTGTGTGAATGCGGCGGCGCAATGATTCAGGCGCACCCGTTCAGACAGGCACCTTACCTTGAGCGAATCGCAATCTATCCCGACCATTGCGACGGCATCGAGGCAATCAATACCTCTAACAGTTACTTCTGCAACCAGAATGCAGTCTGGTATGCAAAGACTTTCAATCTTTATTCAACCTGCGGTTCGGATAACCATTGGGTAGGAAGAGAAAATCTGGGCGGAGTGTATACAGATACAAAGCTCGAAACGATTGAGGATTGGGTTTCGATTATCAAGAATAAGCAGCATATTGAATTCTATCAGGCACAACCGCTTGATTATGATATTGGATAATTTGCATAAAACGTTGTAGGATGATTTGTGCAAGTATACAAAACGATTTAGTGATTTAAAGCATTCTATTGACAAACAATCTGCACGGTGGTATTATGATGACATTGAAAGGCTGTGACGAAGACGGCTGAGCAATCAGAATTTTCAGAGAGTCCGTGGTTGGTGTGAACGGATACTTCGCTTGTTCAATAGTCTATCTCTTCCGAGCCCGACACCGAAACCTATGAGGCGGTAGGCTGTTGCGTAGACGCTGCGTTAAAGTGTAGGACTTGTTGGAGTCTGTGAGTGGCATCGGTATAGATGCAATTTGAGTGGTACCGCGGGAGAATTTCTCGTCTCAAAGCAAGTTGTTTGCTTTGGGGCGTTTTTTGTTGCACCGAACACCTTGAAGCTTTCGTATAATGAAAGGTGCAGATAAATATCATCGCCTGAATGAAAGGCGAGAACGGAGGCAGTTATTATGGATAAGAAAATCAAAGAAATAGCTCAGCGAGTCAAGGAGCTTCGTGAAATCGAAGGACTTACACCTTCACAGATGGCTGAAAAAATCGGTGTGTCTGAAGCTGAGTACAGCCAGCTCGAATCAGGAAAGAGCGACTTTACCTTCACATTTATCTATAAGTGTGCTAAGGTCTGCGGAGTAGATATCGTAGATATCCTCAAGGGCCACTCTCCGAGCCTTTCTGCATACCAGGTAAACAGAAACGGCGAGGGTCTTGAAATTGCAAGAAGAAAGGGCTTCAAGTACTTTAACTTAGCATCAAACTTCAAGAACCGTGTATGTGAGCCGTTCAAGGTTCATATGCCTTATAGTGCAGAAGAGCAGGGTAGCGAAATCCACACTAATACCCATAAGGGACAGGAAATGGATATCGTTCTCAAGGGTAGTATGAGAGTAAGACTCGGTGACCACTACGAGGACCTCAATGAGGGCGACTCAATCTACTACGATTCACTTATCCCGCACGGTATGATTGCAACTTCCGAAGAGGGTTGCGATATGTATGCTCTCGTGTTTGAAAATGCATTTGCACAGTATGAGGAAGAGGAGCAGACAGTAGAGGTTGAAAGACACGACTACAGCGGAAGCGTTGCAGATAATTTCATCAAGACTACTGAGGACGAAAACGGCACAATCCAGACTATCGACTTTGTAAATGAAGATAAGTTCAACTTCGGTTTTGACGTTGTTGACGCAGTTGCAAAGAAGACTCCGGATAAGCTTGCAATGCTCCATATCTCTAATGATAAAACAGAAAGACGCTTCACCTTCGGCGATATCGCAAAGTATTCTGCTAAGACTGCAAACTACTTTGAATCACTCGGAATCAAGAAGGGCGACAGAGTAATGCTCGTCCTCAAGCGTCACTACCAGTTCTGGTTCTCGATTGTTGCTCTCCATAAGATAGGTGCAATCGTAATCCCTGCAACAAACCAGCTCGTAGCTCACGACTTTGATTACAGATTCAAGGCAGCAGGCGTTAAGGCTATCATCTGTACTGCTGACGGCGATACAGCAAACCAGGCTGATATAGCTTCCAAGGAATGCCCTGACCTCACAGTAAAGGTTATAGTAAACGGCAAGAAGGAAGGCTGGAACTGCTTCGATGAAGAAGTGGAGAAGTTCAGCGACGTTTACGAGAGAAGAGAAGACACAGCCTGCGGTGATGACCATATGCTTATGTTCTTCACATCAGGTACAACAGGCTATCCTAAGATTGCTGTTCATAACTTCAAGTATCCTCTCGGCCACTTTATAACAGCAAGACACTGGCATTATGTTGACCCTGACGGACTCCACTTTACAATCTCCGATACCGGCTGGGGTAAGGCTCTCTGGGGCAAGCTCTACGGTCAGTGGCTCTGCGAGGGTGCAGTGTTCACATACGACTTTGAGAGATTCCACGCTGAGGACCTTCTCCCGATGTTCAAGAAGTACAATATCACAACCTTCTGCGCACCGCCTACAATGTATCGTTTCTTTATTAAGGAAGACCTCTCCAAGTATGACCTCTCCTCAATCAAGTATGCAAATACAGCAGGTGAAGCGCTCAACCCTGAGGTATTCCACCAGTTCAAGAAGGCAACAGGTCTTTCTATAATGGAAGGCTTCGGTCAGACAGAAACAACACTTACAATCGGCAACTTCTTCGGCACAACTCCTAAGGTAGGCTCAATGGGTAAGCCAAGCCCACTCTACGATATCGACATCGTAAATCCTGAGGGACAGCCTGTCAAGCTCGGCGAAACCGGTGAAATCGTTGTTCGTACTGATAAGAATATCCCTTGCGGACTCTTCTGCGGTTACTATAACGACGAGGAAAAGACAAAGGCAGTATGGCACGACGGTATGTACCACACAGGTGATACAGCATGGCGTGATGAGGACGGTTACTTCTGGTATGTCGGCCGTGTCGATGACCTCATCAAGTCTTCCGGTTACCGTATCGGACCTTTCGAAATCGAAAGCGTCGTAATGGAGCTTCCTTACGTCCTTGAATGTGCAGTAACAGCTGTTCCTGACCCTGTAAGAGGCCAGGCTGTAAAGGCAACAATCGTTCTTACCAAGGGAACAGAAGGCACCGAGGAACTTAAGAAGGAAATCCAGCAGTATGTTAAGAAGAATACTGCTCCGTATAAGTATCCGAGAGTCGTTGAGTTCAGAGATGAGCTTCCTAAGACAATAAGCGGTAAAATCAAGCGCTTCGAAATCAAGTAAACCGTAAAGGATAATACCCATATAGAAATTTTATGTGGTGTTGTTGAGGAAAACCCTTTTGAAAAAGGGTTATTCCTCAAACTCCTTTCCTAAAACTTTTGTAATAAAATTCAGCCCCATAGGGTACACATCAAAGAGAACAATTTATTCTCAGTTTCTGATAGGTACCCTATGGGGCTGAATTCATATTAAAAGTCTTTGTAAGGGGGTACGGGGGATAAACTTTCTTCAGAAAGGGTTCCCCCGATAAATACGCATAAAGCTTCTGTGTGGGTATTACTCCTTAATGCTTAGAGGTCGATTTTAGCACCTTCAGCGTTGCCGTTTATAACGTAGTAAGCGGCATTTTCTTCAGGCTTTACATAGATTTCGATAGTCTTGATTGTGCCCTTGTTACCGGAAGCCTTGTAAGCTTCTCTGACCTTGTCGGCAATCTCAGCTGTAGAAATCTGCTTGCCGGAAAATTCAACGTAAGCGGTAACCTTTTCTGTAGCCTTCTTAGCAGCGGAAGCGGCCTTCTTTGTAGTAGAAGCCACCTTCTTAGCTGTTTCGGCAGCAGCCTTTGAAGCCTTCTTTACCGTAGGATTAGCCTTAGCCTTAGCAACAGCCTTACCTGCAGCAGCCTCAACCTTTTCGGCTGTCTTAGCAGCCTTCTTAGCGAGCTTTTCAGCGCTTTCAGTGATTTTCTTTGTAGCCATTTTGTTTTTCTCCTTTAAAGGTATTATTCTGATTTTAAAATTGCTTCCTTGAAGGATTTGCCTGCCTTGAATGCAGGAACCTTCTTTTCAGCAACAGTAACCTTAGCTTTTGTTACAGGGTTGTAAGCTTCTTTCTTAGCTCTTTCACGAACCTCAAATGTTCCAAAGCCTGAAATTGAAACCTTATCTCCCTTAAGGAGAGTGTCGGTAACAGATTCAGTGAAAGCCTTCAGAAAAGCCTCTGTCTGCTTCTTTGTGAAGCCTGTCTTTTCGGAAATAAAGTAGATGAGTTCAACCTTATTCATAGTGTATGCCCTCCATGATAGTTTTATTATCTGTGATTATATCCGAAAAATCGCCCTTTGTCAAACGTTTTCACGGAAAAATAAAATGGGCGATAAATTTTCGTATGATTATATAAACAGCCTCAATTCAACAAGGCGGACAATTGGGCATATCAACGCAAACAGGCTAAAACAAAGGGCCTTCCGCACAAAGCAGAAAGCCCTCATTTTGCTTAATTTTAGATTACTTGTCGATATCCTCAACAACCTCAGCGATATCGTCGAGAGTTTCCTCAACGCTCTTTGCACCTTCTTCAGCAGCTTCAGCAGCAGCCTCGGAAGCTTCTTCAACTGCATCTTCAATTACTTCGCAGCAATCCTCGCAGTCGCAGCAGCAATCGCAATCGTCATCGAATTCTTCGTAGTCATACTCTTCCATTTCCTTGCGCTTCTTGAGTGCGTAAACAGCAGCAGCAGCGCCGGCAACAGCAGCAAGACCTACAAATATCTTAAATCCCTTAGCCATAATAAACATCTCCTTAATTTTATTGGGTTGAAATTATTATATCACACAAACGAATAAATTTCAAGCATTTTAAACAAATTTTTTTGATTAACCCGAAATTGCTTTTTACATATTGTCAGTAAGATGCATAATAATACTCAGTGCCGCAATCGGAGCAGTTTCACATCTTAGTATCCTTGCACCAAGCCCAATAGGAATAATTCCGTTATCTTTGCATTTTACTGCCTCATCCTCGTCGAATCCGCCCTCACTGCCGATGAAAATTCCTATACTTTTCTGCCCTTTAAGTTCAACCTGAGAAAGGCTTTTTCCGCCCTTTTCGTAGCATATAACGGATATGTCAAGCTGCTTCATCTGAGAGATTGCCTCATCGAAGCTTATTATTCTCGAAACCTGCGGTATAATACCTCTTCCGGATTGCTTTGCCGCCTCAAGAGCAATTTTGGAAAGTCTTTCACGCTTTTTTTCAAAGCTTTTTTCATCAGGACGTGATACGCACCTCTTGGTAAGCACAGGAACAATTTTCGAAGCACCAAGCTCTGTAGCCTTCTGTACAATAAACTCCAGCTTGTCAAGCTTCGGCACAGCCTGGAAAAGTATAACCTCGCAGTCAGGCTCAGCAAGCGTCTTGCGGCTTTCTTCAATGTCGCAAACAACCTGAGCGTCTGAAATTGTTCGAATTTTCGATATATATTCGATGCCGTCCCTGCACAGAATAAGCTCGTCACCAAGCCTCATTCGCAGAGAACGTCCGATGTGAACAGCGTCAGCACCCGAAATTATTCCTACATCACCTTGTATGTCATCAGTAAAGAATCTAGGCAAAATAATCAGTCCTTAAATTTAGTCTTATACTATTATATATCAGCTTTCATCTTTTTTCAATACCGACAGCCGCAAATTTAAAACTTAGGTTTTGCAGGTTGCACAAAATGATTTGAAAAGAAGTATGTAAGTTTATAAAAAAATATTTTAGTGTCTACTTGACAATAATATCAAAAGGTGATATTATATATTTAGCACTCAGGGAGCTTGAGTGCTAACACTAAAGCAACTCAAGTGCTAAAAGGCGGTGAAGTAATGGATGACAGAAAGCTTCGGATACTCACAGCAGTAATTGATGAGTATATCGTAACAGGCGAGCCGGTCGGCTCGAAAAGCATAATGGACAGGGTGAAAGCGTCATCTGCTACTATCCGTAACGAAATGGCAGAGCTTGAAAAGCAAGGCTACCTCGAACAACCCCATACCTCTGCAGGAAGAGTTCCTACCTATCTAGGATACAGACTCTATGTTGACAAGCTTGTGGAAACAAATCCGCTTTCCGATGACGAAATCGAGCTTTTAAGTTCAATGCTTCCCGACGAGAATCTCCCCGAGGAGCAGATTGTCCACGATGCTTCGCTTGCACTTGCCGAGCTTACAAAATGTGCAACAGTCGTAGCGAATGCTACCCCTAAGTTCTCGGTAATCTCAAAGGTTGAGGTAATTCCTACGGGCAAGAGAATGTATGTGATTCTGATGATAACCTCGTCAGGCTCTATAAAGAATAAGGTGTGCAGACTCGAGTTTGACCTTACTAATGAACAGCTTGCATTTTTCTCAAACTTTATGCAAGAAAATTTAGAGGGAATAGAGGTCGAGGCACTTTCAGATGAAATGCTCGAAAACCTCGAAACTGCCCTGGGAACATATATGGTTGCACTTTCACCTCTCGTAAATGAAATAATGAAGATGTCAAGAGAAATATCTTCCCACGAGTTTTCAGTAAACGGTGAGTTCAATCTTCTCACATGTGACGATTTCGATAAGAAGGAGATTATGACATTCTTAGACCATAAGAAGGAGCTTTCAGAGTTTCTCGGCAGCTCGTTCGGCGGTCTGCAGGTAATGTTCTCAAACGAAAGAGATGGCTTTGTTATCAGCAACTCAAGCCTCATTACCTCATCCTTCTCAAAGGGCGGAAGACAAGCAGGAACGCTCGGACTTTTAGGCCCTATGAGAATTGACTATGCTAAATATATACCGTATCTTGAGTATTTCACGGGTAAAATTACCGAGATGCTCTCAAAGAATGACGATACGGATTATGACGAATAAAGGAGCAAAGACCAATGAGTAAAAAGAACGACGAGCAGCTTTCCAAGGAGCAGGAGCTTATGGAAAACGAGGCTGTCAATGAAGAGGTTCAGGAGCAGGAAGCAGGGGAAGCTCCCGCCGAACCAACAGCAGAGCAGAAGCTTGAAGCTGAGCTTGCGGATATGAAGGATAAGTACCTGCGACTTATGGCAGAGTACGATAACTACCGCAAGAGAACAGCAAAGCAGCTTCTCGATAACACCCAGACCGCAAAGTGTAACACAATCAGCGATATCCTCCCCGTGTTCGATAACTTCGAAAGAGCGGCAGGAGCTGAAAGCACCGACGAAACCTATAAGTCAGGCGTGCAGATGATTTTCAACCAGTTCTCTGATATGCTCACAAAGCTGGGCGTTGAAATCATAGACCCTACAGGTCAGGAGTTTGACCCTGAAATTGCAAATGCCGTAAACCGTATCGAAGACCCCGAGCTTGGCGAGAATATCGTCGCTCAGACCTTCCAGAAGGGATATAAGATGGGAGATAAGGTCATAAGATATGCAATGGTAGTAGTTGCAAACGCTTAAAATTTCCGCTATCACTTAAAATGATATATATAGGTAGACAAAACGTTCTACACAAAGAAAGGATTTGATTATTATGGCAAAGATTATCGGTATCGACCTTGGTACAACAAACTCATGCGTAGCAGTTATGGAGGGCGGCGAAGCAGTCGTTATCCCTAACAGCGAAGGCGCAAGAACAACACCTTCCGTTGTCGGTGTTTCCAAGACCGGCGACAGACTCGTAGGACAGGTTGCTAAAAGACAGGCAGTAACCAACTACGATAACACAATCATCTCTATCAAGAGACATATGGGCAGCGACTATAAGGCTAAGATGGGCGGTAAGGAGTATACACCGCAGGAAATTTCCGCAATGATTCTCCAGAAGCTCAAGGCTGACGCTGAAGCATACCTCGGAGAAAAGGTAACTGAGGCTGTTATCACAGTTCCTGCATACTTCACTGACTCACAGCGTCAGGCTACAAAGGACGCAGGCCAGATTGCAGGTCTTACAGTAAAGAGAATTATCAACGAGCCTACAGCAGCCGCATTCTCCTACGGAATTGACAAGGAAGAAGACCAGAAGATTATGGTATACGACCTCGGCGGCGGTACATTCGACGTTTCTATCATCGAAATGGGCGACGGCGTTACACAGGTTCTTGCAACAGCAGGTAATAACCGTCTCGGCGGTGACGACTTCGACCAGAGAATCATCGACTGGATGATTGCTGAGTTCAAGAAGGCTGAAGGAATTGACCTTTCAGGCGATAAGATGGCTATGCAGAGACTCAAGGAAGCTGCTGAAAAGGCTAAGATTGAGCTTTCTTCAACACCTACAACAACAATTTCTCTCCCGTTCATCACAGCTGATGCAACAGGCCCTAAGCATATGGAGCTTAACCTCACACAGGCTAAGTTCAACGAAATGACTGCTGACCTCGTTGAAGCTACAATGGGCCCTGTACGTCAGGCACTCTCTGACTCCGGACTTTCCACAAGTGAGCTTAACAAGGTTCTCATGGTCGGCGGCTCTTCAAGAATCCCGGCAGTTCAGGAAGCAGTTAAGAAGTACCTCGGCAAGGAGCCTTTCAAGGGCATCAACCCTGACGAGTGCGTAGCCCTCGGTGCTGCAATCCAGGGCGGTATCCTCGGCGGCGACGTTGCTGGCGACCTTCTCCTCCTCGACGTTACTCCGCTTTCTCTGGGTATCGAAACAGCAGGCGGAATCTGCACAAAGATGATTGAAAGAAATACTACAATCCCTGCAAACAAGAAGGAAGTATTCTCTACCTACGCTGACAACCAGGAGGCTGTTGATATCAGAGTACTCCAGGGTGAAAGAGAGTTTGCAAGAGATAATAAGGAGCTCGGAGTATTCCGCCTCGACGGTATCGCACCTGCTCCAAGAGGAATCCCAAGAATCGAAGTTACATTTGATATCGACGCTAACGGTATCGTCCACGTTTCCGCTAAGGATTTGGGAACAGGTAAGGAGCAGGATATCACAATCACTTCTTCCACAAATATGTCCAAGGAAGACATCGACAAGGCTGTAAAGGAAGCAGAAGCTTTCGCAGCTGAGGACAAGAAGAAGAGAGAAGACGTTGACGCAAGAAACAGCGCAGACCAGATGGTATTCCAGTGCGAAAAGGCACTCGGCGAAATCGGCGACAAGATTGACCCAGCCGATAAGGACGAAATCCAGTCCAAGGTTGACGCTCTCAAGGAAGCACTCAAGGGAACAGACGTTGAAGCTATCAAGAACAAGAAGACAGAGCTTGAGCAGTCCTTCCAGAAGGTTTCCACAAAGCTCTACGAGCAGGCAGCTGCAGCACAGCAGGCAGGCGGTATGGGCGGCGCTGACTTCGGCGGAGCAGACTTCGGCGGAGCAGCTCCAAAGGATGACGGCGTAATCGACGCTGAATTCACAGACGCTGAATAATCATTGAATATTCGGGAGATTGCCTTCGCAGAATTTGCGGAGGCAATAGCCTGTTAATGAAAAGCAGGTATACTTATGGCAGAAAAAAGAGATTATTATGAGGTGCTGGGCGTATCAAAAAGCGCATCAGCAGAAGAACTGAAAAAAGCATACAGAAAGCTTGCAAAGCAGTATCACCCCGACCTTCACCCCGACGACAAGGAGTGTGAGGCAAAGTTCAAGGAAGTAAACGAAGCGTATGAGGTGCTTTCCAATGCCGATAAGCGTGCAAAGTATGACCAGTTCGGTCACGCCGCATTTGATTCTTCAATGGGTGGCGGCGGCGAAGCAGGCGGCTTCGGTGGATTCAGCGGCTTTGGTGATATGGGCGATATCTTCGAAAGCTTTTTCGGCGGCTTTGGTGGCGGTTCAAGAAGAAGCTCCAACCCTAACGCCCCAAGAAGAGGACATGATATCGAAACAAATATCGTCCTCGAATTTATGGAAGCCTGCAAGGGTAAGAAGGACGCTAAAATCAAGATTACACATATGGAAAGCTGTCCCGAGTGTTCAGGCTCAGGTGCAGCACCCGGAACAAGCCATACTACCTGTTCACAGTGTAGAGGTACAGGTACAGTCACAGCACAGCAGAGAACTCCTTTCGGCGTAATGCAGACACAGCGTGCCTGCCCGAAGTGCGGAGGCAAGGGTAAAACTATCGAAACTCCGTGTAAGAAGTGTTCGGGTGCAGGCAGGGTAAGAGTCACAGAGGAAAAGTCTGTGGACATTCCCGCAGGTATCAACGACGGCCAGACCTTAAGAGTTCCCGGCGGCGGAGATGCAGGAACCAACGGTGGCCCAAGCGGCGACCTTATGCTCAATATCACTGTAAGACCCGACCCGATTTTTGAGCGTGACGGATATGACGTGTGGACAGATATTCCGATTACCTTCACCCAGGCAGCACTCGGCGACGAGATTATTGTCCCTACCATCGACGGCAAGGTGAAGTACACCGTTCCCGCAGGAACCCAGACAGGTACTGTGTTCAGACTCCGTGAAAAGGGCATCAAGCATTGCCAGCGAAGCGGCAGAGGCGACCACTATGTGAAGGTCAATGTCGAGATTCCGAAGAACCTTACAAAGGAGCAGGAAAAGCTGCTTCGTGAGTTTGACAAGAGCCTTGAGAAGAAAAACTACGCTAAGCGTGAAAGCTTCTTCGACAAATTAAAAGAAAAGTTCAAGCAATAGTAACAAAAACAGCTCTCCCGGTATGTGTACTTCGGAGAGCTTTTTGTGTATTCCTTGACAAAGGATTTTGTTTGTTGTATAATACAATTGTAGCATTTTGCACACAAATTCTTTGAAAAGGATTGTTAAATTTATGAAAAAAATCATACCTGCATTGCTTATGTGCATATCGCTTTTAGCAGGATGTTCTGAAAATAGCAGCTCGTCAGAGATGGTAAATTCTTCGCCCGACAGCGTTGTGTCAGGTGTAGTAAGCGGCGATACAGATTCCGGCGCAGATATTAGCTCGACTACTACCACTACAACAACTACTGCCACGACGACTACGACAACTACATCGGATATCCACGTTGACGGGTTGATGATGTCACTTGATTATTTCAAAAACGTCGTTAAAATGGGCGCAGTGATTTCAGTCGACGATTATAAGCAGTATCAGCATAATGAAACCGAAATCGACGGTGTACCCGCACTGAGCCTCAATCTGTTTAACCAGAGTGCTACTGATAAGAAATATACGCTTTATGTAATTAGCGACGGCAATTCCGTGAAGTATCTCCTTGAGGATAGTGAAGGTAATTCAATTGACCCTTATAAGGACGATATTGACGCATTCCTTGAGAGCAGTACTGCTTCAGGTACAGTGACAACAACTGCTCAGACTGATTCTCCCGACGATACAGTTTCGTCATCCGAAACTACAACTCCGATAACAACTACCCCTTCGACAACAACTACAACCAAGGCACCGACAACTACTACCACAAAGGCTCCGACCTCAACAACGACTAAAATAGTTACACAGAAGGCAAGCGGTACAATGTACGCTAACTGTACAGCGAATATGCGTGCAGGAAACGGCACATCTTATGAGGTAGTAGCTCAGGTCAAGAAGAATACCAAGGTTACTATAAAGGGCGAATGCTCAAACGGCTGGTACGCAGTCGAGGTAAACGGCGTAACAGGCTATATGTCAAAGAGCGTTCTCAGTGCCACTAAGGTGACACAGACAACTACCACAAAGGCTACTACCACAACTCCAAAAACAACTACAACTCCCAAGACTACAACGACACCTAAAACAACAACCACAACAAAGACTACAACCACAGCGGCAGCTATAGATGATGAAACAATGGAGTTTATCAACGAGGTTGTAAGACTTACAAATGAATTCAGAGCCGAGAACGGCGTCGCACCGCTTACCCTTGATACAAAGCTTGTTTCAAGCGCAATGGTAAGAGCTGAAGAAACTTCACAATACTGGTCTCATACCCGCCCCGACGGCAGAAAGTTCTCTACTGCAATAAAGGAAGCAGGAGCCAGCTATAAGACATGCGGAGAGAATATCGCAGCAGGTCAGTCTAGTGCAGCAGCTGTCGTAGAATCGTGGAAGAACTCCACCGACGGACACCGTGAAGCAATGCTCAATGCGAAATTCACTAAAATCGGTGTCGGTTATGCATCAGGCGGTGCATATAACCACTATTGGGTTCAGCATTTCACAGGGTAACTGAACAACACTTAAGCCCCCACCTTTGTGATATAATCCCCTTAGAGTAGACACTTGAAAAAACAAAAAGAAATCAAGACTACTTTAGGGGGTAATTTTATGCCAAGACGGAATCACAAGAACAAGAGATACAGTGAAGAGTTAAAAAGAGAAGCTGTGCAATCCTATC
>JAGALZ010000037.1 GCA_017848055.1 Oscillospiraceae bacterium
AAAATGTGTGACAAAAAATAAAACCGCTAAGGTCATATGGTGAATAGTTATATAGAATATATTATATGAGTTTATCGGGGGAAACCTTTCTGAAGAAAGTTTCTCCCCCGAGCCCCCTTACAAAGACTATTAATATGATTTCAGCCCCATTAGGGTACTTACCAGAGAGAACATTTTTTGAATTCTCTGCTCTTTGATAGGTACCCTATGGGGCTGAAATTAAATTACAAAAGTTTTAGGAAAGGAGTTTGAGTAAAACCGACTTTTCAAAAGGGTTTTCCTCAATAGACACTATAATACTTCTTTATGACCACTTACCTTATACCCTCGGCGGTTTTGTTTTATCTGCACAAATATCTTTGTGAAAAATAATATTGATTTTTTTATAATATACTATTGACAAACAATATTATATACTGTATAATATTATCAAGGTCACAATAAGATGTGATAAATAATAAGGAGGAATGAGAGATATGGCATTTCCGGTAAGCTCAACGCTTCTCGATGCGATGGTGCTTTCCATTGTTGAGAGAGAAGAAACCTACGGATATCGTATTACTCAGGATATAAGAGGAGCGATAGATGTAAGTGAATCGACGCTCTATCCCGTACTCAGACGACTTCAGAAGGACGACTGTCTTGAAGCGTATGACAAGGAGTATATGGGCAGAAACAGAAGATATTATAAGGTAACACCGAAGGGTGTTGCAGCACTCAATCTCTATAAAGAAGAGTGGAAGCTTTATAAGAACAAGATTGACGGAGTATTCGATAAGAGGGGTGAATAAGTTATGACAAGAAAAGAATTTATGGATACACTTGCCGTTAAGCTTTCAGCCCTTAGTGCAGATGAAAGAAATTCAGCACTGCGCTACTATGAGGAGTATTTCGACGAGTGTGAAAATGAGCAGGCTGCAATTGACGCTTTAGGCAGTCCTGCAGCTTGTGCAGAACAGATTTTGAAGGAAAACGGTGTAGCATCAAAGCCGAATATCGGTTTTGTCTACCAGAACCACAACGAAAACATTGCAGGTGCCGACAGCGAAACTAAGAAGAAAAGCTCGGAAAGATTTGTAATTGCACTTCTTCTCGGTATTCTTACCTTCCCAATCTGGATAGCAGCATTTGCAGTAGTGTTCGCACTTATTGTAGCAGTAATCGCAATCAACTTTGCTCTTGTTGTAACAAGCATCGCTTGCTTTGTCGGTGCATTCATCAAGGTGTTCTCATCAGTTGCCGCCGCAGGTGTAATGCTCGGTGTGAGCTTCATAGCTTTAGGACTTGTGGGACTTGTGACAGTACCTCTTGCCAGACTTTTCGTAAAGTTCATTATGTGGCTTGCAAGAAAGGTTACAGGCGGTCTTAAGAGCTTTATGTCAGGAAAGGAGGGTGCGTAATATGAAGGCTTTGAAGTATATCATTCCGACCTGCTTTCTCGTAGCAGGTATCGCACTCACCGCCGTAAGCGCTCCTTTCATTGACGACATAGATGAGCTTAGTATCGGTATAGGCGACGGCAAGAAGACCGATTTTGAGGTAAATCTCGATATCACTCAGGAGCAGGCAAGTGCTATCACAAGACTTGATATCAGTGCAGATATCGTCGATGTTGATATCGTAAAGGGCGACGCATTCGCCATCAAGTGCGAGAATATGGTCGAGGATAAGCTCGATGTAAATGTTGACGACGGCGAGCTCGAGGTTGAGTATGATGTCGTAAGATTCATTTCCTTTGGTGTTTCCGAAAAGAGCAGAGGCTCAATCACCGTTACCGTTCCTGAAAAGCAGTATGAAGAGCTTGCAATCGAGGGCGGAGTAGGTGATATCTATGTCAACGGAATCAATTGCTCTGTGCTTGATGTTGACCTTGGAGTAGGCGATAGCGAGTTTACAAATATGACAGTTTCGAGCTGTACATTTGAAATGGGTGTAGGCGACTGCGAAATCCGTGACAGCGTGCTCTCAAAGTGCGACATCAACGGCGGCGTAGGCGACTTTACCATCAATAATACATCGCTCACAGGTAGCTGTTCAATCGACGGCGGTGTAGGTGACATAACTGTTAACCTCATCGGCGATGACTACCGTGTAAAGGGTAGCAGCGGTGTCGGCGATGTTGTACTCAACGGTGAAAAGGTTGACTCAAAGGCAGGCGACGGTAACGTGGTTATCGATGCAGACTGCGGAGTCGGCGATATCAGAATCAA
The DNA here is from genome assembly GCA_017848055.1 of Oscillospiraceae bacterium. GTDB lineage: Bacteria > Bacillota > Clostridia > Oscillospirales > Ruminococcaceae > UBA7477. Next base: position 2,211 of record JAGALZ010000037.1, read on the forward strand.
TACAGGCGTATAAGTAAACTTCAATAAAACACCCCATAATAACAAAAGACGTATCCGATTAAGGGTACGTCTTTTGCGTTACAGGTATTATTTTTCCTTGTCCTTCTTGAATACAAACAGCTTGCTGATAACGTAGTTTAAAACCACTACCGCAACCTGCGCAATTATCTTGATGACGTTCTTGTTGAAGTCGAGCAGGTCAACGAACAAGAACAGCATTGCTTCCTCAACACCAAAGGTAAAGAGTCTTCCCGCCGCAAACGAGATTATCTCCTTTATAATTGCACTGCTTCCGTGAGCGTGCTGCTTGAAAACCCAGGTGCGGTTTGTGACATAGGCAAAAAGCACCGCAACAACCCATGCAACTGAGTTTGAGATGTGAATGTTGATTGAAAGCTTTGTTCCCATCAGCCAGAAAACAACAAGATTTATTAGCGTTGTAAGTACTCCGAAAAAGAGATACAAGAGCACATCCTTGTATTTTCTGTACGGCTTCTCAAAAAGTCTCAGGACGGGGAGCGACATAATTTTATCGAAAATATCCCTGTCTTTTATTTCTTCAGGGATAGTGTTCTGTTCAGACATAGCAGACCTCCGTTTGACAGTATACTATGATTATACACCAGAATCGGCGTGTTTGCAAGTGTGTAGAGATAACTCGCTGTGAAAACAACGCAAAAGTCCTCAATATTTCTGAAAAAAGATGTTGCAAAATTTGCTTTAATGTGTTATCATAAAAGATGTGTAAATGTATTTATACAAAATAAAAGAAAGGAATTATTATGGACATACTCATAATTGTCGTTTTGGTAATGTTTTCGGCGGTTTTTTCAGCGACCGAAACGGCATTCTCATCTGTTAACAGAATAAGACTGAAAAATCTCGCATCTAACGGAAACACAAGAGCGAAAATCGCACTTGATGTTATCGAAAAGTTTGACAAGGCACTTACTGCAATCCTTGTCGGAAATAACGTAGTAAATATAGCATCGTCATCTCTAGCAACAGTCGTATTTGTAAAGTATTTCGGTCAGGGCGGTGTCGGCATTGCAACAGCTGTAATGACAGTTGCGGTTCTTATCTTCGGCGAAATTACTCCGAAGGGACTTGCAAAGGAGCACGCTGAGGGCTTCTCGCTCTTTATGGCTCCGATACTTGCGGGCTTTATGTTTATCATAACACCTGTGCTTATGCCGTTTATCTGGCTGAAAAGACTCGTGTCAAAGCTCTTTGCTTCAAAGGATAAGCAGCCGACAATGACAGAGGATGAGCTGAAATATATCATCGACGAAATTCAGGATGAGGGCGTTCTGGAAGAGCAGGAATCTGACCTTGTACGTTCCGCACTTGAATTTGATGAAAAGACAATCGGTGAAATCTTAGTACCGAGAGTCAATATCACAGGCGTTGAGGTTAATGACAGCCTTGACGACATAAAGCAGGCATTTACTGAATCGAACTATTCAAGACTTCCGGTTTTCGAGGAGTCTATTGACAATATAATAGGCGTGCTCCTTCTCGGAGATTTCTATAAGCTCTATCTTGAAGGCGGCAAGGATATCCGTTCTATTCTTATGGAGCCTGCCCACCTTATTGAGCATACAAGAGTATCCCAGGCGCTCAGAACCATGCAGAAGGAAAAAATGCATATGGCAGTTGTTCACGACGAGTACGGCGGAACACAGGGTATCGTTACACTTGAAGATATCATCGAGGAGCTTGTCGGTGAAATCTATGACGAAAGCGATGCCGAAGACGAGCAGATTTATTTCAAGCAGATTTCTGATAACGAGTTTGAGGTTGACGCCGAAATGTCAATCTACGATATGCTTGAAAGAATGGGACTTCCTACAAACTATGTCGAAAGCGAAATGGCTTCGCTGGGCGGTTATGTAATGGAGCTTGCAGGTGAGATTCCGCAGGAAAGTAAGGTCGTTTCGGGCGAAAAGCTTGATTTGAAGGTTTTAAGCTCTGACGAGCATAAGATTTATAAGGTTCTCGTTACTGTCAAGGAGGAAAAGAACGAGGATGAGTAAAAAAATTAAAAGAGAGAAGCTTGTAAAAAGCGAAAAAGCATACCGCATAAGCGTAATTGCAACGTATATTTTCGCAGCGATTACTATTCTTTCCTGCATTTTTACAGTGCCGGGAATGGACGTTGAGAAGAAAACCGAGCCGATGCTCGCTGTGTATTCTGTAGCGTTCTGCGTGTATGTCTTAGCACTCGCTGCCTGCGCTGTAATGGCTTGGGTGGCTTTCAAAAAAGCAAATAAGGAAGCACTTGCAATTCAGAGTATAATGCTTGCAGTATCAACTCTTTTCTCAGCAAGCAATATAAAGATGTTTATCGTCTTCTTCCTCTACGGAATAGGCAAGGACGCTAAGGTCGAGCAGCTTTTCGGAAATGATATGGCTTCGCTGACAGAGGGCTTCACCGCAGGCTGGACAATGCTTATTATTGCATTCTCTGTAAATCTCCTGCTTGCAATACTCGGCATTTCAAAGCTCATCTCGAAAAAATAACTTACGTATACATAACTTCAGCCCCATAGGATATCCTATGGGGCTGAATTCATATCAAAAGTCTTTGTAAGGTTTTCTCCGATAAATACATATAAATCATTATACGGATGTTACCCTTATGTATTATTTTCTTTTACAGTGGAGGTTTTCGATTGTATACTGCGAGAGCATTTCGGTTACCTTGTCTGTGATTTCGGAAAAAGCACACTGGAAGCAGCATCTTCCAGACATGTTTCTTGAGCAAAGTGCGGGGTCATTAAGACACCTTGAAAACTTGTATGGCCCTTCGATTGCTTCCAGGATATCAAGAAGAGTAATTTCGGAAGGTGACATTGCCAGTGCGTATCCGCCGTCTGCACCCTTATAGGATTTTATAATCCCTGCCGTGCAAAGATTTCTTGCGATTTTCAGGACGTATCTGTGAGTAACACAAATCTTCTCGGCAATTTCCTTTGCATCGACCCTTCTGTTGCAGTCTGCGAGGTAAGAAACTATTCTAACGGCATAATCTGTTTCAAGAGTAATATACAAGCTTTTTCCTCCCTTGGTGTATAAAGGGATTAGTCGAGGTAATCCCTTACCTTGTTTGAACGGTTTGGATGACGGAGCTTTCTGAGCGCCTTTGCCTCAATCTGTCTGATACGCTCACGGGTAACGTTGAACTGCTGACCAACCTCTTCGAGTGTTCTTGAACGGCCGTCTTCTAATCCGAAACGGAGTCTGAGCACAGCCTCTTCTCTAGGTGTCAGAGTAGAAAGCACCTGGTTAATCTGCTCCTTAAGAAGCACGAGTGAAGCAGCATCAGCAGGAGCAGGAGCATTCTCGTCCTCGATGAAGTCACCAAGGTGTGAGTCTTCCTCTTCACCGATAGGAGTTTCAAGAGAAACAGGGTCCTGAGCGATTCTCATAATCTCTCTTACTCTTTCAACCGGCATATCAAGATGCTTTGCGATATCCTCAGGGCTTGGGTCGTGGCCGTTTTCGTGGAGAAGCTGGCTTGAAACCTTCTTTACCTTAGTGATAGTTTCAACCATGTGAACAGGGATTCTGATAGTTCTTGCCTGGTCAGCGATAGCTCTTGTGATAGCCTGTCTTATCCACCATGTAGCGTATGTCGAGAACTTAAAGCCCTTGGTGTAGTCGAACTTTTCAACTGCCTTGATAAGACCTAAGTTACCTTCCTGGATAAGGTCTAAGAAGCTCATACCTCTTCCGACATATCTCTTCGCAATGGAAACAACAAGACGCAGGTTTGCCTCAGAAAGACGCTTTCTTGCAGCCTTTGCCTTCTTCTCGTCGCCGCCGCTCATAAGCTCAGCAAGCTGGATTTCTTCCTCAGCAGTAAGAAGCGGAACACGTCCGATTTCCTTGAGATAAATCTTTACCGGGTCGTCAATTGCAACACCGTCAGTTGAAAGCGAAAGGTCAATCATATCCTCTTCGCCTTCTGTTTCCGACGGAATCATCATAAGGTTGTCGTCGTCATCAGGGGCAATATCGTCGATGATTTCGATGTGGTAGGTTGCACAGTCGTCATAGAACTTGTCCATCTGCTCTACGTCAAAGTCGAGCTTTTCAAGAGCGTCGGTAATGTCCTTTGTGGAAAGCTTACCGGTAGCCTTCCCCTGTTCCATAAGGTTTTCTAAAATCTGCTTCTTGTCGTTTGTCATAGTTTTTAAATTCCTTTCATAAGAGGCTTTATTGTAATCCACGCTTTCTTCTTGCAATCGCCGCAAGGTCGATTTCTGAGCCCTGCGAGGATGCCTTCATAGCGTCGTTTTTAAGTACCGTTATGTATTCATCGAGTGTTTCGGCAGTAATAGGGAACTGCTTTGTGAGATTATAAATCTTTGCGATTCTGCCCATTTCGTCGGGGGTAAACTCCTCACCGAAAGCCGAAAGCGAGTAGTCCTGCGAGGATTCAAGCTTTTCCTTGAGGCTTACATAAATACGCCGCAGAATTTCATTCGGGAACATATCCGGGATAATGCTGTCACGCACTTTCTTTATAGCGTCGGGGTTTGCAAACAGATATGCAATAATACCCTCCTGCGCCTTTACAGAGCGTGATTTGACCGACGGCTCGCCCGTCTTTATATCAACAGTCTGCGAAACGCTTGTGACCGTCTGCTGCCAGCTCTTTTTAGAGTAAGCGGTGTTTTTCTTTCTGATGATATCATCAACCGCCTCTTGCAGCACAACCTTCGAGATGCCCTGCTCTGAAGCAAGCTTTGAGATGTAAACCTCACGCTCCAGCTTCGAGCCTATATCCGCTATAACCTGCGCCGCCTTTTTGAGATACTCAACCTTGCCGATATCAGTGTCGGTGTCAACACTCTGCTTTGCCTTTTCGAGGTTGTAGACAACAGCGCCGTCGGAGTTGTCGAGAATGTATTTGAATTTCTCCTTGCCGAATTTGAGGATATACTCGTCCGGGTCCTTGGCACCCTCCATTTTGAGTATCTTCGTCTGAATGCCAACCTGAGAGAGCATATTCAACGCCTTCGAGCTTGCTTTCTGTCCTGCCTCATCTGAGTCGTAGCAGATGACTACCTCGTTTACATACTGCGACATAAGTCTTGCGTGTTCGTCTGTAATCGCAGTACCGCAGGTTGCAACAGCGTTTTCAAAGCCTGCCTGATTGAGCGAAATAACGTCCATATTACCTTCGCACAGCAATAGCCGCTTTGTTTTCGCCGCCATATTTTTTGCGAAGTTCATCGAGAAAAGAAACGAGCTTTTCTTGTATACTATCGTTTCTCTCGTGTTGAGGTATTTTCTCGGGTCATCTGAGGACATCGCTCTTCCGCCGAAGCCGACGATATTTCCCTGAAGGTTTATGAAAGGGAACATAACTCTGTCCATAAAGAAGTCGTAGGTTCTGCCCGTCTTTGACGAGCGTGCAATCAGCGAAGCGTCGATAAGCTCCTGCTCCGAGTAGCCCTCACCGAGCATATAGTCACGCAGTGTCGTCCAGGTAGCATTAGCATAACCCAGACCGTATTTGGTAATTGTCTTTGTATCAAGTCCACGCTTTTTGAGATAGGCTCTAGCCTTGATGCCGTTTTCGCCACGAAGATTTTCAAAGAAAAACCTCGCCGCTTTTTTGTTCATCTCAAAAAGTCTTTGCTTGCGTCTTGTAAAATCGTCGCCCCTCGAAACGTCCTCAGGAAGTGCAATGCCCGACCTTTCAGCCAAAAGCTTTACCGCCTCGTAGTAGCTCAGATTAGATATCTTCATAATAAAGGTGATAACGTCGCCGCCTGCACCGCAACCGAAGCAGAAAAAGCTTTCTGTGTCGGGATAGACTATGCAGGAAGGAGTTTTCTCCGAGTGGAAAGGGCAGTTGCATTTGAGATAACGTCCCGACCTCTGAAGCGTGACATAGGACGCCATAACATCATCTATTCTGTTTGCCGCCCTCAGTCTGTATAAAAAATCCTCAGACAGTGCCAAGTAGCCGTTACCTCCTTTTCACTCAGTTTTATAAATTTAGAATCTGCTCCAGCCCTTTGGAATGAAAATCTCGTTGAAGGTCGTAATCGCAAAGCTGTCGGTCATACCTGCAATGTAGTCGCAGATAGCACGGCTCTTTCCGAACCTCTCCGAGAGTCTCTTGTACAAAGAGGGGAGAGCATCAAAGTTGTTTTCGTAGTGTCTGTAAAGCTGAATAATCAGCTCGCTTGCCTTTGTTTCCTCTGACTTGCATACAGGATTTCTGTATACGTTGTCGAACATAAAGCGGTGAAGCATATCGTGTGCCGCCTGCACCTTGTCGCTCATTCTTAAATTCTCAGCTCCGTTGTCAATAACCGAGCGGACAAGCGTAGTAATTCTTTCCGAGCGTGTGTTTCCTAAGATTTCGGTAGCCTCCCTCGGAAGGTCATTTTCTGAAATTACACCCGCTCTTATCGAGTCGTCAATATCGTGGTTTATGTAAGCAATAACGTCAGCCAGGCGGACAACATATCCCTCACGGCTTTCTGCAATCGCATTTGTGTGCTTTAAAATACCGTCACGAACCTCGTGAGTGAGATTGAGTCCGTTGCCGTCGTTTTCTATAAAGTCAACAACTCTCAGACTCTGTTCGTAGTGGTAAAACCCTTCGGGACAAAGCTGTGAGAGCGTCCTTTCACCGGCGTGCCCAAACGGCGTGTGTCCTAAATCATGCCCCAGGGCAATCGCCTCGGTGAGGTCTTCGTTGAGCCTCAGCGCCCTTGCGATAGTCCTCGCAATCTGCGAAACCTCCAGGGTGTGGGTAAGTCTTGTGCGGTAGTGGTCGCCGGCAGGGATAAGATAAACCTGCGTCTTGTGCTTGAGTCTTCTGAATGCGTTTGAGTGAAGGATTTTGTCCCTGTCACGTTGAAATTCCGTTCTCAGGTCGTCCTTCGGAGTGGCAGTCTGCCTACCCTTAGTGGAGTCAGCAAAGCAGGCATACTCGCAAAGAATAAGCCTTTCGTTTTGCTCGGTCATTTCTCTTGGCAGCATATAACCCCTCCTTACTGCAAACTTTCCTATTATATTATAGGTGGATTTGCATCTGAAACCCTCTATTTTTCAGCCAAATCTGACAATTTTGTATGTTCCTACAATACGCTATGCAAAATCAGCTTCAAAAACGTCACTTTTAACAATATCTATCTGTCCGTTTGCCAGGTCAACGAGCTTCTCCTCAAGCTTGTTGCAAAGCGGAGCCTTGACCAAGATTTCAATTGTCACATCATCTGCAAACTGAGTGTCGCAGATTTTAACCTCAAATTCGGGCAGTGCGTAGGTAAGCTTTCCGTAGAGAGTATATGAGCAGGTGACAGTCAGCTTATGTGCATCCTGCATAAGCCTTATTTTAGCCTCGTCGCAGGCTTGCTTGCAGGCTGTAGAGTACGCCCTCACAAGACCGTTGGCACCTAAAAGCACACCGCCGAAATATCTTGTCACAACACAGCAAACGTCACAAAGTCCCTGCTTTTGCATAACGTCAAGAACCGGAACACCTGCAGTGCCCGAAGGTTCGCCGTCGTCGCTGTAGCGGGTTGTAGACCCTTCACGTAGAATGTATGCGTAGACGTTGTGTCTTGCCTTTCTGTGCTGCGCCTTTATTTCATTTATAAACTCCACCGCCTCGTCGTTTGTTTTAACAGGCTTTATGACTGCGATAAACTCGGATTTTTTCTCAATGTAGGTGGATGTGGAAACCCCGGCAATAGTCTTGTAATCCATAAAATCTCTCCATAAAGCAAAAACCCGTCACTTTGGGTAACGGGTAATAAGCTTTTAAAATGTGATTAGTCGATGTTGAAACGCTTCTTGAATCTGTCAACACGTCCGCCTGTATCAACAAGCTTCTGCTTGCCTGTGTAGAACGGATGGCACTTTGAGCAAATTTCAACGTGAATATCCTTCTTTGTAGAACGAGTCTCGATTACGTTACCGCAGTGGCAAGTAATAGTAGTAGCCTCGTACTTTGGGTGGATACCTTCCTTCATTACAAGTTCCTCCTTCCAAGCTGAAATTATGATGACATAGAAGCCCATCATTTCAGTTTAGACAGTAGTTCTATGTTATAATCATTCGCCTGAATATTATAACATATTAGTGCGTCTGTGTCAAGCATTTTGGCGAAAAATAATACTTGCCAAATTTTCTTTGCCGTGCTATACTTAAATCAGCAAATTGTTACAATTCGTCTGAAAAGGAGAGTATGAAAATGAAGGAAAAACTGCTGTTTCTGGGACTTCTGATTCTCAGCGTTCTGTATTGGGTGGAAGTAGTTCCTATCAGAGTAGGTTCGTATGAGTGGTATCAGTATTTAGGCCTCGGAATTACTATTCTTACAGTTGTTCCATGGCTCATCAGCATTTTAGTCGATACACTCAAAAAGCGTAAGGCTAAGGAAAAGAAAGCTGCCGAAAAAGCAGCCGCAAAAGCCGCAAAACAAGCCGAGGATAAGTAATCCCACATAATAATTCCAATTGTTTTGTTGAGGAAAACCCTTTTGAAAAAGGGTTATTCCTCAAACTCCTTTCCTAAAACTTTTATAATTTAATTTCAGCCCCATAGGGTGCTCACCAGAAAGAATGCATTAAATTCTCAGTTTCTGATAGGTACCCTATGGGGCTGAAATCATGTTAAAAGTCTTTGTAAGGGGGTTCGGGGAGAAACTTTCTTCAGAAAGGTTTCCCCCGATAAAAACATCTGAAGTTATTATATAGGATTACAGGAGCTTACTGCCGTTTATAACGACGCTGAAAGAAACGCCGAGAGCCTTAGCGGCATTTTTACAAAGAGTCATTCTTGTGAGGAATATCTCGAAGTAATCCATAATCGAGCAGATATCGAGGTCGATGGTGAGGTCTAAGATGAGGGCTGATTTATCCTTGGAGAAATAGATATCTGACTTCTCAACGGCGTAGTTTACTCTGTCGTGGATATCGCCTGCGTGAATCATATCATCCTTGCTGACCTTGCTTGAAAAGCGGACTCTAGAACGGCGAACGTCTGACTTATCTGCAATAATAAGTGCCGCAGCAACAGCATTTACAGGGGCAGCAGTCTGCTCGTCGTGGTTGCCGATAGCGGAGATTATAACTGCAATTTCCTCAGCAGGCATACCGATTCTGTCAAGCAGACGAAATGCCATAATAGCACCCGAATGTGCGTGGTCGGTACGGTTTACAACGTTACCGATGTCGTGCATATAAGCCGCAATTTCCGCAAGCTCGCATTCACGTTCGCTGTAGCCAAGCTCATGGAGCATCATGTACGCAATCTGAGCCGAGCGTTCAACGTGAGCATTTGAGTGCTCTGTGTAGCCGATGCTGGAAAGTGCCGCATCAGCGTGATTTATATATGTCTGGATATCCTTGTTTTTCTTTATGTCCTGATATGTAATCTTGCTCATAGCGAAAAATTCCTTTCGTTTGATACCTATATTTTAACATATCTTTTTCCATTATTCAATAGCAAGCTAAATAAATCAGCACACAAAAAGGACACCCGAGAGGATGTCCTTGTGTTCATATTTAGAGCTTTTCAATCCAGCCCATTTCGTCAGGAAGCTTGCCGTACTGCATACCTGTCATTGTGTCGTAAATCTTCTGAGAAATCTCGCCGATTTTGCCGCCGTTGATTTCCATAACCTTGTCGCCCCACTTGAGGTGGCCAACAGGAGAGATAACAGCAGCAGTACCTGTGCCGAATACCTCCTGAAGCTTGCCTGCATCGTAAGCGTCGGAGATTTCCTGGATAGAAATTCTTCTCTCGGAAACCTTCATGCCCCACTTGCGGCAAAGCTCAAGAACGGACTTTCTTGTGATACCCGGAAGGATAGAGCCCTGGAGCTCAGGAGTTACAACCTCGTCGTCGATGATGAACATAATGTTCATAGCGCCGACTTCCTCTATGTACTTTCTCTCAACGCCGTCGAGCCAGAGAACCTGAGAGTAGTTCTGCTTGTGAGCCTCGTCCTGACCTGCGAGAGAAGCAGCGTAGTTACCGCCTGTCTTTGTGTAGCCCATACCGCCTCTTACAGCTCTTACGTAGTTTGTTTCAACGTAGATATCAACAGGGTTAAGACCTGTGCTGTAGTAAGCACCCGATGGTGAAAGAATGATGATGAACATATACTCATCGCCTGGTCTTACACCGAGGAATGGGTCAACTGCGATGATGAAAGGACGGATGTAAAGTGAAGCACCGTCATTGTGAGGTACCCAGTCCTTGTCAACCTCTACAAGTGCGTGAAGAGCCTGGAGAGCATCCTCAACAGGTAATTCAGGGATTACAAGTCTTTCGGCAGAAACGTTGAGTCTCTTGAAGTTTTCTTCAGGACGGAAGAACTGAATATCTCCGTCTGCTGTTCTGTAAGCCTTCATACCCTCGAAAATTTCCTGACCGTAGTGAAGAACCATAGAAGCAGGTGAGAGGGAGATGTTTCCGAAAGGAACGATTCTTGCATCGTGCCAGCCCTTGCCTGTCTTGTAGTTCATGATGAACATGTGGTCTGAGAATACCTTACCAAAGCCGAGCTTGGACTCGTCCTCAGGCTTAGCCTTAGGAGTAGTTGTAAGCTCATATCTGATGTTAAGCATTTTATTTTCCTTCTTTCAATAATAAAATATCAAGTACATTATAACTCAAAAGCCTTCGTTTTTCAAGTACAAATATTAAAAAAATACTGCTAATCGGGATTTAGCATAGGCGGAATAACAATGTCGATGGCTTTTTTGTGTATTCCGATTTCTACAACCGAATATTCACCGCCTGCTTCGCCGTCAAGCGTCCACTTAATCTCTGATTCGCTTGTGATTCTCATCGAAGCTGTCTTGAAGGTGACAAAGTATCTCGGGTCAAGGTCGCCGGTGATAAGTCTTCCCAGAAGTCCCTGGAACTCGGAAGGGGAGTTTGGCATCTTTATGAGCACAACCTCAAAAAGTCCGTCGTCAAAGGCAACGTCCTTTTTCGATACAAGCTGTGTCATACCGCCGATTGAAAGTGCGTTAGAAATCATACCCAGAACAAAATCGCCCTCTACAAGCTCGCCGTCGTGCTCGATTGTGAGAGAGTACGCTTCAAGCTTTCCGACGCTCTTTACACACTGCAGGAAATACGCCACGTGCCCGAAGATGTTCTTTATATTTTGCGGAGTTTCATAGGAAACATCGGTAAATGCTCCGAACGCCGCAACATAGCAGTAATATTCACCGTTGAAGGAGCCGACATCGATAGGGAATCTTTGCCCGTTGACGGCATATTTTGCGGCTTCTATCATATTCTTTGGAATAGCAACACTTCTTGCAAAGTCGTTTGTCGAGCCTGCAGGAATGTATCCCAGCGGTACTCTGACATCACACTGCATAAGTCCCTTGACAGCCTCGCTGAGAGTTCCGTCGCCGCCTGATACTACAACCAAATCATAAAGCGGTGCCATTTCCTTGATTTTCTCAAAAGCGTCCATTCTGTACTGCGTAGGATACGCTGTGACAAGATACCCCTCTTCGGTGAAGGTGTTTATAATCTCGCTAAGGTATGAAGAAATCTGGCTTTTGCCGGCTCTTGCATTGTAAACAAAAAGCAGTTTTTTCATACTGTCTTTACCTCTTTCTCTCATAATAAACATAAGTATATTTTAACTCTTAATAGTCGTTTTGTCAATGATATTTGAAAATGAGGGCAAAATCTTGCTTTACAAATTGCATCGGTTGTGGTAAAATAATAAGGTATATGATTTTAAGTCAGAAAGGGTGACACCTGATTGATATATCAAAGAATAGTTTCAAGAGCAACAGCTAAAACCTCGCTGTATCTTGCACTACTGACTCCTGTACTTGCCGTTGCAATGCTGGGAGTGCATTTTCTGATAAGCGGAATGTATATTGAGCTTGAACAGCTTCACTATTATATAATTACCTATATGTTGATATCTGCTTCACTTATGTGCGTGCTCGGATTTATCATAGAGAGGAGCAAAATCCACAAAGCGTCAGCTGCAGAAGCTGAGGTGCTGGAAAACGGCTACAAGGATGAATTCTTTTCGTACTGCAAGGGATATGTTGACAAGATAAAATATATGCGTAAAAAGGTGAAGGCTTCAGCCTGCCTCGCAATTTATTATGCCGATGCAAAGCGTTTCGATGAAGCAATAGAGCTTATGAATCAAATCGAGCTTGTCCACCTGAAGGATAAGGAAAGATGCATATATTATATTGCTTTGAGCTATATTCTCTTTGTAAGCGGAGATGAGGATGCCGCTTCGGCAGTGTTTGCCTCAAATCCTGCGGTTATGCAGAAGTACGCCTCGAAAAGAAAAGGGAAAACGCATCTTGGCTGTGCGATTGCATTTTTAACTCAGCTGATGTCGTTTGAAGTGGAAAAGGAGATTGCAGCCGAGAAGCTCATAATGGTCAGAAAGATGACAAAGAAGGCTGAGATTGCAGCTGCCTGCTCGGAGCTTGCATGTATAGCGTCGCTTGACGAAGGCGAGATTTCAAGGGCAAAGGAGCTTTGTGCCGACGCATATGACCATTGCGAGCTGTACGGAGCAAGTCAGAGAATAAGAAAGCTGATGAAGATAGTAGAAGACTGCTACGGTGTAGAATAGATTAAAAGGAGAAGAAATACATGGTTGAAGAGCTTGCTAACTGGCTGACCTCGCTTATGTCGGGTCTGCCTGAAGAACTTATAATATTCGTGATTTCAATGATTCCTATTCTGGAATTAAGAGGCGGAATTATCGCCGCAAGTCTGCTTGGCGTGCCTATAACAACAGCGATTCCTGTATGTATTATCGGAAATATCATCCCGATACCGTTCATCCTGCTGTTTATAACAAAGATTTTTGAGCTTATGAAAAAGACCAAAACCTTCCGTTCGCTTGTTGAAAAGCTCGAAAGCAAGGCAATGGGAAAGAGCGATAAAATCAAAAAGTACGAGTTCTGGGGGCTGATGCTGTTTGTAGGTATTCCGCTGCCGGGAACAGGTGCGTGGACGGGCTCACTTATAGCTGCACTTCTGAGAATAAAGAACAGAAAAGCGGTTCCTGCAATTTTCCTTGGACTCATTCTTGCAACAATCATAATGTGTACCGTTTCTTATTTTATTCCGTGGCTTATAAAAATGGTTTGATAAAATAAGAAACAAAATGCGAAATATATTGATATTTTAAAGCAGAGGGAATTAAACTCTGCTTTAATTTTTTTAACGCTTTTTGGAGAAATGCACAAAATAATTGCGTAAATTTAGGCAGTTGGATTTGAAAAAGTGGTTGAAAGCATTTAAAAAGTGTGCTAAAATGGTATTAAGATATGAAATTAAACATATCTGCACGATGACAGATTATCCAGACAATATTTTTTGGTTACAAGGATTTTGATTATGAAAAAAGTTTTAGATTTAAGCGGTAAGTGGGACTTCCGTTTTTGCAGCGGAGAGCTTATAAGCGAGGATTTTTCTGACAGCATAGTGTTGCCGGGAACGACCTCTTGCGCCCAAAAGGGAAAGCTTAACGAAAAGGCTGAAACCGGTCACCTTACCGATATTTATAAATTTGAGGGAGAAGCAGCTTTCAGAAGGACTGTTTCTTTACCATGCATCGAAAACGGTGAAAAGGCTTTCTTGCATCTTGAAAGAACACGAATTACAGAGCTTGAAATCGACGGCAGAGTAATCGGCACACAAGATAGCCTTTGCACATCGCATAACTATGATATTACAGAGTTCTGCGACGGAAACGAGCATACTCTGGTAGTCTATGTTTCAAACGTCGGATACAAGACAAGGGGCGGACATATGACCTCTCCCGATACACAGACTAACTGGCTTGGTATCACAGGAAAAATCGAAGTCAGGGTTTTCGGCAAAGTGTATGCTAAGGATGTCACAATTACACCGAATGCAAAGAGAAAAGAGTTTTCTGTAACTGCTACAATCTGCGGTGCACAAAGCGGAAGCGTTGCATTGAAGGCTTGCTGCCTCGATAGTGTAGCAGAATGTCAGGCTCTGTTTGCCGATTCAAAGCTTTACGCAACTCTGAGCCTCGGTGACAATGCGAAATACTGGAGCGAATTTGAGAGAAATCTCTATGATATCACAATCGACACCGGCTGCGATGTTTTCAGCGCAAAAGCAGGACTTCGTGACTTTGAGGCAAAGGAAGACAAGTTCTACATAAACGGCAAAAAGACCTTCCTGCGTGGCAAGCACGACGGACTTATTTTTCCGCTTACAGGCTATGCCCCGACCGACACTGACGAATGGGTGCGTATCCTCGAAATCTCCAAGTCCTACGGTATAAATCACTACAGATTCCATACTTGCTGCCCACCCGAAGCGGCATTCGAAGCAGCGGATATCGTCGGAATTTATATGGAGCCTGAGCTTCCGTTCTGGGGCTCTATCCACGGAGAAAATGACGAGGGCTTCAACAGACAGGAGCAGGAATACCTCATTGAAGAAGGTAAACGAATCCTCAGAGAGTTCGGTAACCACCCGTCCTTCTGTATGATGTCAATGGGCAACGAGCTTTGGGGAAGCCCCGAGCGTATAAACGAGATTATGGGTGTTCTCAGACAGAGTGACTCAAGACCCCTTTACACAATGGGTTCAAACTGCTTCCAGTTCGTTCCGTGCACAGTAGAGAATGACGACTTCTTCTGCGGTGTAAGACTTTCCAAGGAAAGACTTATCCGTGGCTCATATGCGATGTGCGACGCACCGCTTGGCCACGTCCAGACGCAGGAGCCGTCCACAATGAAGGATTACGACAGTGAGATTTGTGCCGTTTCCGACAGTGGCGGAAGCGAGGACGGCGACACTATCCAGATTCAGTATGAAACGGGAGTAAAGACTGTTAAGGCAAGCTCCAAGGGAGCAGGCTTTACCCCGAAAATTCCAATCGTTACACACGAGATAGGTCAGTACGAAACCTATCCCGACTTTACCGAAATTGATAAGTATACAGGCCCTCTCAAGGCAAGAAACTTCGAGATTTTCAGAGAAAGACTTGAAGAGAAGGGACTTTCCCACCTTGCAAAGGATTACTTTACGGCAAGCGGAAAGCTCGCAATGGACTGCTATAAGGAAGAGCTCGAAGCGGTGCTTCGTTCAAAGAAGCTCGCAGGCTGTCAGATTCTCGATATCCAGGACTTCTCAGGTCAGGGAACTGCGCTTGTTGGAGTGCTTAACGCCCTTATGGAAAACAAGGGAATTATCACAGATGCCGAGTGGAGAGAGTTCTTCTCGCAGACAGTAGTTTTAGCACGCTTTGAGAAATATGTCTATACAGTCGGTGAGGGCTTTACAGCAAAGGTACAGCTGTGTGACTACGGCAATGAAAGCCTTTGCGGAAAAACACTCAGCTGGTCACTCGGCACACATAGCGGAAGCTTCACAATCGGCGATTACGAAAACTATTGCGATATCGGCGAAATAATCATATCCAGTATCTCAGACAAGGACGAAACAATAGCTCTCACGCTCAGCGTTGACGGTACAGATATCCGCAACCACTATGATATCCGTGTCCTGGCAAAGGTTGATTCTGTTGAGCTTGACGGCGTGACAGTGGTAAGTGAACTTG
Organism: Oscillospiraceae bacterium; assembly: GCA_017848055.1. GTDB lineage: Bacteria > Bacillota > Clostridia > Oscillospirales > Ruminococcaceae > UBA7477. The sequence goes on from JAGALZ010000037.1 coordinate 17,806, forward strand.
ATGATAACGCAAAGCAGTCGCTTGAAAGAGGCGAAACAGTCATACTCGCCCGTGTTCCCGATGTGGATAAGAGTATCGAGGGCTTTTACTGTCAGGACTTCTGGTGCTATCCGATGTTCCGTTCCATTTCTCAGTCAATGGGCAGAAAGGTTCCCGTAGGTACAATGGGACTTCTTATTGACAACGGGCATCCGGCACTTGCAGGCTTCAAGAGTGAAAAGCACTCAACACCGCAGTGGTTCAAGACCGTAATGAGCTCACGAAGCGAAATTCTCGACGACGTTAAGGATAAGAGAGTAATTGTCCGTACAATCGATAACTTTGAGCGAAACCATGACCTCGCACTAATCTATGAATATGATTATGAGAGCGGTAAGGTGCTCGTGGTAAACTGCGAATTGAATTCCCTTACAGCCTCACCCGAAGGAAGAGTGCTCTTAAAATCGCTCGCAGATTACGCTAAGAATAATGCATAACAAAAAATCGGAACCGAGGATTGTCCTTGATTCCGATTTGTTTTTTTAGTCTTTTATCATTCCTTCGGTCGCAGTGTTGTCAGCTTCAAGCTTGAACACAATCTCGTAGGTGGAGATTATTTCCGTTCCGTCCTCGTTGACCCTGGCAACAGTCGCTTTCATCGTGTCGCCCGGCTTTTTGCTGTCAAGAACTTCGTCGATTGTAGGAACATCATATACCGCCTTGCCGTCAAAGTGTGTGATGAAGTCACCGACTGCAAGCTCTGTGTTTGCAATGTCGCAGTCCTTATCAATCTCAACAACCCTGAGACCTGCGGTTGCATAGCCGTACATCTGAACGTGAAGAGGGGAGATTCCGTTGAATATGATTCCTACTCTTACTCTGTCAGCGACATAGCCGTTTTCGATGAGAGATTCAATTATCGGCTTTGCTTCATTTGTCGAGATTGCAAAACCGATGCTGTCGTAGATTGCGGAGTTAAGCTTGGACGAGGTGATTCCTATAACCTGTCCCCACATATTCAGAAGCGCACCGCCCGAGTTTCCGTGATTAATCGCAGCGTCAATCTGTATGCAGTTGACTTCTCTCATTTCCTCGGATACCTGAATTTCTCTGTCAACTGCCGAAACAATACCCTTTGTTACAGAGCCGTAAAGTCCGGCAGGGCTTCCGATTGCAACAACCTCTTCACCGACCGAAACCTTATCGCTGTCACAGAACTGAGCAGGGGAAAGTCCCGAAGCAGCAATCTTTATAACCGCAATATCAGTTTTTACATCGCTTCCGATAAGCTGTGCCTGGTACATAGTATCGTCATGCAGAATAACTGTAATCTTTGTGTTATCTGTCTTAGTATCAACAACGTGTGCATTTGTGACAATGTAGCCGTCTGCGCTGATTATAACACCGGAACCCTGCGAGGAGCCGTTTGTAAGCTCTCCTACGGTGTTTCCGCTACTGTAAACAACGATTGAAACAACCGACGGCCCGATAGCCTTGGCAACACCCTCGGCTGTGTATCTGCCGTCCGGCTGATAGTATTGCTCTTCAAGCTGGGGAGTATCGTACAGTGGAAGAGTAAAGCTCATATTTCCGCTTTTCTCGAACATACTTCTCAGCCAGCCCTTGCCAAGAACTGCCGAAGTCATCATAAGTGCCATAACAGTACACGACAAAAGCAGTAAGACAACAATGCCTAAGATTTTAAGCTTTCCGCCACGTCGCTGACGCTTATAAGGCAGCACCTCGCCCCAGAAGATTTCGGGCGTTATGCTGTTTTTCTTTTCTTCAGACGAATCCTGCACAGCCTGGGTATTATCGACAAATTCCTTTGCCGCCTTGTAGTGCACAGCCGTCTTTTCTATCTGCCTTTCAAAAAAATCCATATAGATTCAAAATCACTCCTTGGTCATCGGCTGGTTAGGCAGAGTGAATACAAATTCAGTGTATTCGCCCTTTACACTTCTGACCATAATGTTACCGCCGTGAAGCTTAACGATAGAACGTACAATATTGAGTCCCAGACCTACGCCGCTCTTGTCCTTGCCTCGTGATTCGTCGGATTTATAGAATCTGTCAAATACCATAGGAAGCTCCTCTTCGGACAGTCCTTCGCCGCTGTTCTTTATAGAAACAGCAGTAAGCTTGTCGTGCGGAGTAAAGCCGAATTCAATGTAGCCGCCATTGTCAACAAACTTGATAGCGTTTTCCAGAAGGTTATAGATAACCTGATGCACAAGGTCGTTGTCAGCACAAACCATAACTCTGTCAACATCAAGACCACGCACATCGATTTGCTTGTCCTCAAGCCTTGATTCGAAGGTAACAAGCGTATCAACAATCGGCTCTAAAAGGCTGAATGTCTGGCAATTGAGCTCCATGCTTCCCGATTCGATTTTAGCAAGATTCAGCATACTTCTGACAAGTCTTGTAAGTCGCTGAACCTCGGATGATATGATTCTTAAATACTTTTTCTCCTCTGATGGTGGAATTGTGCCGTCGAGAATACCGTCAACAAATCCGCCTATAGAGGTCATCGGAGTTCTCAGCTCGTGGGATACGTTCGCAACAAAGCTGCTTCTCATCTTGTCGTAGTTGTTAAGAGAGGCAGCCATATCGTTGAAGGCGTTACCGAGAACATAGAACTCGGTCGTGTCATACTCAGGAACACGTTCGGTAAAGTTACCTTCACCGATAATTTTAGCAGTCTGTGACAGCTCCTTGATAGGAGAGGTAAGACGCATTGTCGCAATGTATACTATAACGAGTGCCACCGCAAGAACAAACAGCATCGATATCAAGAATATCTGCATTATGTTCCATACATAGCTGTCCTGCTCGGAAAGTGAAATCGCACCGAACATATAAAACGGCTTGTCACCGTACGAGAATGACGCACCGACAGAGTGCATGCTTTCCTTGAAGAAGCCGTCCAAATCAGTATCAAAATACTTTCCCTCACCAACAGCCTGAGCAAGAATATCCGTAGATATTGCGCCGGTTTTGTCGGAAAAAGTTGTGCAAGCGACGTTTCCATTGCCGTCAAAGATATAGAACTCTCCGCCGATAGACTGAGCGTGGCTCTTGATAACTTCGAACACCTCAGCAGAAGAAATGAGCTTATCCGTTTCGCTCAAACCGCTTTCCTGAGCTAACAAGTCCATAGCATCTATCGTTTCAACACATGCATCGGAAACGTTTGTCTGAATCAGGTCACGCTTTTCGCCGACAAAGTACTGAGAAGAAACGAGCAGTAATACTGCACCTAAGCATACAAAGCTTACGAGTATTACTGCCGCACAGATTATAAAGTATTTAAAGAATATGCTTTTGGTATCCCGCATTATTCCTCGTTAGCCTCAAACTTGTAGCCAACGCCCCATACGGTCTTGAGTGCCCACTTGTCGGAAACACCCTCAAGCTTTTCACGAAGACGCTTAACGTGAACGTCAATAGTTCTTGAGTCACCGTAGTATTCAAAGCCCCATACTTCGTCAAGAAGCTGGTCTCTTGTGTAAACTCTGTTAGGGTTTGAAGCGAGATGGAAGAGAAGCTCAAGCTCCTTAGGAGGAGTATCGAGAATCTTTCCGTCAACCTTAAGCTCGTATCTTGTCATATTTACAGAAAGCTTGTCATAACGAACTTCCTTGATTTCGGTTTCAGATGAGGTCTGACCTACTCTTCTTGTAACAGCCTTGATTCTTGCAATAACTTCCTTTGTATCAAATGGCTTTACAACGTAGTCGTCAGCACCAAGCTCAAGACCTAAAACCTTGTCAAAGGTTTCGCCCTTAGCTGTAAGCATAATAATCGGAACATTGGACTTCTTTCTGATTTCTCTGCAAACCTGCCAGCCGTCAAGACCGGGGAGCATAATGTCGAGAAGAACAATATCAGGCTTCAATGCATTGAACTTAACAACAGCCTCTTCACCGTCGTGTGAGAGAATAACGCTGTAGCCGTCCTTTTCAAGATAGAGTCTTAAAAGCTCGCAGATATTCTTGTCGTCATCAACTACCAGAACTTTTCCAAGTGACATAAAAAACATCCTTCCCTTTATAAATAATGGTATCCTGCGCTCGTTAAATTTTGAACAAAACGCAAGCAAATTTTCAATTGATACATCCATTATAACAAATTCACAAATGAAGTTTATTATCTAAATATTACTAAATAATTAACAAACAGTTAATATTGAGGCGATTTCTGCCAAACTATGTGTTTGCAAGCAGTAGCTCAGGTGATTTGATTGAATAAAGAGGCTGTATTTGTCAATAGTTTTCCAAAGAGAAACTTGTTATTTGTGCTAAGTGACGAAATTGAGACCATTTGACATATACCCCTTGAATTTTTACAAAATGGTGGTAAAATATAATTAGCACTCAAAACAAAAGAGTGCTAAAAGACGAAAAATAAATGTCGCATACATTATTATAAGGAGGTCACAGTTATGGCAATCAAACCATTACAAGACAGAGTAGTAGTTAAAATGACAGAGGCTGAGGAAACAACTCAGAGCGGAATTATCCTCACAGGCTCCGCAAAGGAAAAGCCTGAGGTGGCAGAGGTTATCGAGGTAGGCCCGGGCAAGAAGGACGTTGCTATGGAAGTAAAGAAGGGCGATAAGGTTCTTATCTCCAAGTACGCAGGTACAAACGTAAAGCTTGCAGGAACAGAATACATCATCGTCAAGATGGACGATATTCTCGCAGTTGTTGACTAAGCTCAACACAGATACTATATTTATTTAAGGAGAAATTTACTATGGCAAAGGATATTATTTACGGCGAGCAGGCTAGAAAGTCGCTCCAGACAGGTATCGACAAGCTTGCAGATACCGTTAAGATTACACTCGGCCCTAAGGGCAGAAACGTAGTGCTCGACAAGAAGTTCGGCGCTCCTCTTATCACAAACGACGGCGTTACAATCGCTAAGGAAATCGAGCTTGAGGATTCCTTTGAGAATATGGGTGCACAGCTTGTAAAGGAAGTTGCAACCAAGACAAACGACGCCGCAGGTGACGGTACAACAACCGCAACAGTTCTCGCTCAGGCACTCGTAAGAGAAGGTATGAAGAATATCGCAGCAGGTGCAAACCCAATGGTAGTAAAGAAGGGTATGGCAAAGGCTGTAGAGGCAGCTGTAGAAGCTATTATCGCTAATTCCAAGGCAGTAGACGGAACAGATGATATCGCAAGAGTTGCAACTGTTTCTTCCGCTGACGAGTTTATCGGACAGCTTATTGCTGAGGCAATGGAAAAGGTAACTGCTGACGGCGTTATCACAATCGAGGAGTCTAAGACTGCCGAAACCTACAGCGAGGTAGTTGAGGGTATGCAGTTCGACAGAGGCTACATCACTCCTTACATGGTAACAGATACAGACAAGATGGAAGCTGTAATCGACGACGCTTTCATTCTTATTACAGATAAGAAGATTTCCAACATCCAGGAAATTCTCCCGCTTCTCGAGGAAATCGTAAAGAGCGGCAAGAAGCTTGTAATCATCGCTGAGGATATCGAGGGTGAAGCTCTCTCAACTCTCATCGTAAACAAGCTCAGAGGCACATTCACTTGCGTTGGTGTCAAGGCTCCTGGCTTTGGCGACAGACGTAAGGAAATGCTCCGTGATATCGCTATCTTAACGGGCGGTCAGGTAATCTCCGAGGAAATCGGTCTCGAGCTCAGCTCCGCTACTATGATGCAGCTCGGCAGAGCAAGACAGGTAGTTGTTCAGAAGGAGAACACCATCATCGTTGACGGTGCAGGTGACGCAGACGAAATCCGTGCAAGAATCGGTCAGATTAAGGCTCAGATTGAAACTACAACTTCAGATTTCGACAGAGAAAAGCTCCAGGAAAGACTTGCTAAGCTCTCCGGCGGTGTTGCAGTTATCAAGGTAGGTGCAGCAACCGAAATCGAAATGAAGGAAAAGAAGCTCCGTATCGAGGACGCTCTCGCAGCTACTAAGGCCGCCGTTGAAGAGGGTATCGTTGCAGGCGGCGGAACAGCTCTCATCAATGCTATGCCGGCTGTAAAGAAGCTCTGCGAAAAGCTCGAAGGCGACGAAAAGACAGGTGCAGCAATCGTTCTGCGTGCTCTCGAAGAGCCGCTTCGTCAGATTGCAGTAAACGCAGGCCTCGAGGGAAGCGTTATTATCGATAAGATTCTCCGCTCAAGAAAGGTCGGCTTCGGCTTCGATGCTTACAGAGAAGAGTATGTTGATATGATTCCTGCTGGTATTGTTGACCCTACTAAGGTAACAAGAAGCGCTCTCCAGAATGCCGCATCCGTTGCCGCTATGGTTCTTACTACCGAAAGCCTCGTTGCTGATATCAAGGAGGAAAACCCTGCTCCTGCTATGCCTGCAGGCGGTATGGGCGGTATGTACTAAACCCCATCATAAGAACTATACCTATATAGAGTTTTATGTGTATTTATCGGGGGAAACCTTTCTGAAGAAAGTTTCTCCCCCGAACCCCCTTACAAAGACTTTTATTATGATTTCAGCCCCATAGGTACCCTATGGGGCTGAAATTTTACTATAAAAGTTTTAGGAAAGGAGTTTGAGGAATAACCCTTTTTCAAAAGGGTTTTCCTCAATAACACAAATAAACTTTTGTATGAGTATGGGTGGGAAATTTTTGTGCAAAACGCTGAAAATGAAGAATTTGCCGATTTGCTATTGCAATCTGTACGGGAAGGTGGTATTATATATACATAAACTTTAGCACATAAAAGCTTAAAAGCATAAAAGCACTAAAGTAAAGCGACACAGAAAGAAGGATTTATCATGGAACGTAAGGGTAGCCTTATGACCTACAGACCCGATGTAAGGGTACTTGACGCAACAATCAGAGACGGTGGACTCGTAAATAATTTCCGCTTCAGTGATGAGTTTGTAAAGAAGCTTTATCTTGCAAACCTCAAAGCAGGCGTTGACTATATGGAATTCGGATATAAGGCTTCAACAGATATCTTTAAGGAAGAGGATTTCGGTCCCTGGAAGTTCTGCAAGGAAGAGGACCTGAGAAGAATTGTCGGCAACAATGACACCGATATGAAAATTGCTGTTATGGCAGACGTCGGAAGATGCAACTTAGAGCGTGACCTTCTTCCAAAGTCTGAGAGCGTAATCGATATGGTAAGAATTGCGACATACATCACAACAATGCCTGCCGCAATCGAAATGATTGAGTACTGCCACTCTCTAGGTTACGAAACAACCTGCAATATTATGGCTATCTCAAAGGCTAATACAACCGATATCGAAATTGCACTCGAAATGCTCTCGAAGTCATCGGTTGACGTTATCTACCTTGTTGACAGCTACGGTTCTGTTTACCCCGAGCAGGTTCAAGTTCTCACAAAGCAGTACCTTGCCTGTGCAGAAGCCTGCGGCAAGCAGGTCGGTATGCACGCGCACAACAACCAGCAGCTCGCTTTCGCAAATACTATCGAAGCGTGTTCAATGGGTGCAAGCTTCCTCGACGCAACAGTCGGAAGCCTCGGCAGAGGTGCAGGCAACTGCGCAATGGAGCTTCTCCTCGGATTCCTCAAGAACCCTAAGTACAATATCACACATATACTCAAATTCTACGAGGAGCATATATTGAAGCTCAAAGCTGAAGGACTCGTCTGGGGCTACGATATCGCTTACCTGCTTACAGGTAAGATGAACCTGCACCCGTCTTCCGCTATCAACTTCACTAACGAGGGTAAGACAGATTACGCAGAGTTCTACCACAGAATCTTCGATATGGACTGCTAATAAATCTGTCCCTGATGTCAGTACTCATTTAGTAAGTTTATGTGTTCTGTTGAGGATAACCCTTTTGAAAAAGGGTTATTCCTCAAACTCCTTTCCTAAAACTTTTGTTATAAATTTCAGCCCCATAGGGTACACATCAAGAGAATGTTTTGAATTTCTCAGGATTGTGATAGGTACCCTATGGGGCTGAAATCATATTAAAAGTCTTTGTAAGGGGGTTCGGGGGAGAAACTTTCTTCAGAAAGGTTTCCCCCGATAAATACACATAAATCTACTAAATAAGTAATAACGTTAAGAGCAGGCTTATATACAGTCGTTGAAGATATATCCGCAGAAGCTATTATCTGTAACGGAGAGCTTATCGATGCAGTCATTAATTTCCGTGCATCTGGCGGTGTCCTGTCTTACTACGAGAACAGCCATATCACATGTTTTCATAAGAGCGACAGCGTCGGAAGCAACCAGCATAGGTGGCGAGTCGATAATTATGACATCACGCTGACTACGCTGAGAGTTTACATATTCTATAAGCTTCTTTGAGTGTATTATCTTTTGTGATGCGGCGTGGGAGCTTACATTTGCGGCAAGATGAATTCCGTTTTTGTAAAGCGGCTCATAGGAGTCTGCATCACTTGAAATATATCCTGCAAAGTCGCTTACATCGCTGGTTCCTATGTCAAAAACCTTGCGGAGCGACGGCTTTTTGAAGTCGCAGTCAATAAGCAGAACATTTTTTCCACGGTCAGCAAATGACAAAGCGATGTTTGCCGATGCGGTGGTTTTTCCTTCGTTTTCACAAGCGCTCGTAATCAGAATAACCTTAGCCGAGCGTTTGCGTATAATGTATGAGAGCTTGGCTCTTATGCTGTGATAGCTTTCTGTGAACTTGAATGAGGAAAGAGCATTTGTAATAAGAACTGATACCTTTTTGGCGTTTTTACGGCGTTTTAAACCTCTCAGTGAGAATAGACCGGTCTTGTTCTTGATTTCGTGAGGAACGGTTCCAATGAGCATGCCGTCAATGTTGTGTCTTGCCGAGGTGGTGTTATGGATAGTTCCACGCAGAATTGTGATAGCAATAATCAATCCCAGTGAAAGCACAGCACCGCCTAAAAACAGCAGTTTTCCGTATCTCTGATATAGAGAAAGACTGGACGGAAATGTCGGAATATCCGGCATCTTAATTACTTCGAGAACAGCGTTTGCAAAAAGATTTTCGGAAATCGACGGATAGTTTTCAATTATCAGCCCAAGCGTGCTGTATGCCTTTTTTGGATTAGTTGACGTAACACTTACCCTGAGCAGGTTCGTTTCCGGGATAACCTGTGTCTGAATAGTATCAGTGAGCTTTTCACCGCCCATCTGTGCGGATATCTTGTCACGAAGTACTTCACTCTGGAACACCTGCGCAAAAACCTGCGTCATTTCGTTTGCCATAGTGAGGGAAGTGTAGGCACTCGTGCTGCCCTTTGCGCTGATAACGAATGTAGCAGTTGAGGTGTAAGTAGGCGTATACATGGTGTTTGATACAGCTTTTGCTATGAATGCAAAGCTCATCGCAGTCAGAATCACAATCCAAAAATTCTTGAGAACGCTTCTTACAACAATTTTGGGATTTATGTGCTTGATGTTAAAAGTCTGTTCGTCACGGTTCATCATTCACCCACCTCCCTGACTACAACGGTAAGATAGGTCTTGGCATTCGGCATACCGTCAATGGTATAACAAAGCTGATAGCAACCCGGTGTCTGGGTATCCAGGAGTCCGTTTATCAGAATCTTCGAATAATCAATATCTGCGCCATCCTTGTTTTCGCAGTCTGTAACAAGCTCCATCGGATTGAAGCTGTCACCTGCGTCAATGTAGGTGATGTATTCCGAAAGCTCAACGGCACAGAAGAGAAGGAATCCGAATCGAAAACGCATACCGAAAGCTCAACTGCCTGCTTGTCGCCGAGGCTGTTTGTTACCTCAAGCTTTACAGGATATACACCTTCACGGTAGTTGCTGACATTCGAGTAAACAATTCTGATTTTTCCGCTTATGTCACCGTCAATGCAGTCATCAGCCTTAATCTGATTGATGAATCTTGCACTTTCGCCAAGGGAGTAGCAAAGCGGCTGACTCAGCTTGAACTCGGGTGAACGATAATCTGAGAGTATAACGTTTCTTGTGATTGAGGAGCTGTTGTTGTTTGAGTCAAATACAACATACTTGACTTTAAAGCTTCCGTCCTCAAGAAAATGTGACTTGCTCGATATCAGAATCTGACTAGTCAGGTCGCCGTCACGGTTATCGCTGGCGGTAAGTCCTCTGACGTAGTCTTCATAGGTAGCCGAGCTTGAAAGTGTGATTGTCTTTTCATCACATGTTATAACAGGCGGTATCAAATCGTGATTCTTGTCATAGATGTAATCGGAAATCAGATATGTAACAAGCGACAGAAGAAATAACGCAATTGCACCTATTCTGACAAATCTCATGTTTTTCGCCTCGTTTCTTTAAAAATTACAATTCCTTGTTGTCGGTTATCCGGTCGGGGTTTACCCGCATAAGAAGCCTTGCGGCTTCGGGTGAAATCGTGTCTGAAATGTATCTGTATACATCATCCATATAAGGAGTGCGGTGGTTTAGTCCGTGACAGTCGCTGGCAATACAGCAGACAAGTGAGTTTTCTAAAAGATAATCGCTCGCAGACTTTGCAGAAGAACCAAAGCTTCCGAAAAGGCTTCCCCTCGTAATCTGGATGTGACAACCAAGCTCCAGCCAGTCGTAAGCAATCCAGGGCTGAGAGAAGAAAAACGGAAACCGCTCAGGATGTGCGATAACAGGGGAGTAGCCGTGTGAAACAAGCTCCTTCAGAATCTCCTCGCACTTTTTTGCATTATCTGTATGAGAAAACTCAATAAGCGGATACTTAGAACCGTTGAGAGTAATAAGCTTGCCGCTTGAGAGCAGCTTTGCCGTGTCGTAATCTGCACGTATTTCCATACCTAGCATTATTTCGACAGACATGTTTTCCTTGTCAGCCGCCTCGCAAAGCTCCTTGTATCGTGAAACCAAGGGCTCGCCAACGATGTTGTTGTAGCCGTATGACGGGTTGTAATGAGGTGTTAAAACCACTCTGTTAACACCGCTTTTTACGGATACTCTGAGCATTTCTATTGCCTTTTCAATATCCTTAGCACCGTCATCAACACCGAACAATATGTGTGAATGAATATCAGTTATCATACAGTTTCCTTCTTAGCGTCTGAGTTTCTCTCGCCGTAGCCGTATCTGTAGTATGAATATCTGTGGTAGTAGTAGCCGCCGTATTTTCCGTATCCGTATCCGGAAAGACCCGTCTGTGTTCCGGTGATTACGCAGCCAAGAAGCTTTGAGCTGTAGCTGCAGATATCCTCTATGCCTTCCATAATCCTTCTGACCTTTGCATAGTCCTGCTTGATTACGTACACTACAGCATCGCTTGCCATAAGTGCAACAGATACTTCGCCCATTCTCTCGCTCGAGTGGCTGTCGATAATAACAATATCAACGTTTTCCGAAAGTCCCTTTATGCAGTCTGAAATGCTTATAGATGAAGCGGAGTTCTCGCACTCACGAAGTCCACCCGAAGCATAGATTTCCCATATTCCGCTTTTTTCATCGTGGATAAGAATATCTTCAAGTGTGCATTCTCCGTTTAAAAACTCAAGCATCGTCTTTTTGTTCTCGTCATAGGGTTTGCCTGCGGTTTTGATAAGCAGAACAGATTTGTTCTGCTCAGAAAGTGCGTACGCAACGTTTTGTGCAGTAACCGAAACGCCCTCGCCGCTTAATGTAGACGAGAATGTAACTATCCTTCCGCCGATGCCGTCAAGCTCCTTTGCAACAGACAGCGCAAGATTTCTAATTGACTCGCTGAAAAACTCTCCGACCTTCTTGTTGTGAATTGAAACGACCGTTGCGGTCTGAGAGCTACGCTTTTTGAAGATGACATTCGGAATATTTCCAAGGCAGGAAAGTCCCAGAACGTTTCTTATTTCGTCCTCACTGCGGATGGTCTTTCTCAGAACAGCATAAATTGCCATGATTATAAACCAGACAGCAACTCCTGCCAGCATGCCGAGCATGATATATCTGGCTTTGCTCTGAACGTTGAACGGCGCCGTGGCAAGCTGAGGTGCCTCAATCATATTGAGCTTCGTGTTACCGATAACGTAAGCCGAAACGGTAGGGTAGTTTTTGATAACAGAGTCAAGAATTACTTTTGCATCCTTGGCATTTGCACTTGAAACAGTGAGAGTAAAAAGGTTTGAATCGGGAACTGCGCTTGCGGAAATTATTCCGTTGATGTATTCTGTGCCAAGGTCTTGCTTGATAAGGTCTGTAAGGATGTCGCTCTCTAAAATGTAAGGGAAGGAGAGAGCCATCTGTGAAGCCGTGGACTCATCGTAGTAAAACCAGTAGCCGTAGTTTTCGTCAATTGCTTCTTCTGTTGTAACTGTGAATGAAGCCTTCGACATATACATCGGGATATAATTCTTTGATTTATATACAGTGAAGGCAACAGCAAAAATGACGCAGAGTATCGGGAGAAGCAGTATGTACTTTCGGCATCCTCTGACGAAGTCGTGGAAGAGGATAACAAGATTTATCGTAGACTCTTCTTCGGCTGTCTGTTTCTTGACCTCTTGTTCATTCATGATGTTGTCACCTCCGTTACTTGAATTTTTGATTACTGCAAGGTAAGACGGGAGTTTTCTATCCTGTAAACCTTGTTGCAAAGCTTTAATATACCCGGTCTGTGGGTTGCAACGATTATAGTGCGTGAAGATGCACAATCTGCAAGTGATTCAATCAGCATTCTCTCTGTTTTCTCGTCGAGAGCGCTTGTGGCTTCGTCGAGGAGCATAATCGGGCGTTTGCAAAGAATCGCCCTAGCAATAGAGAGCCTCTGAAGCTGACCTTGTGAAAAGCTCTTTGAGCTGTCGCCGATAACCGTGTCAAGCCCCTCAGGCTTTGATGCTACAAAGTCGTATGCACACGCACTTTTAAGAGCATCTATAATCTGTTCGTCCGATGCCTCAGGACATACAATCCGCATATTTTCTCTTACTGTCGTATTGAACATAATGTTCTCTTGTCCAACGTAAGAAAACAGCTTTCTTGTCCCTGCGCTTATATTTATCTTCTGACTGTCGCAGGAGCCTACACACAGACTTCCGTCTGTAATGCTTACAAGACCTAAAAGCATTCTGAGGAAGGTCGTTTTTCCTTCTCCCGACGCACCGACAATGCCAACGATATCGCCCGGCTTTGCGATAAAACCTGTATTTTCAAAAACTGTGGCAGAGCTGTCATAAGAAAAGCTGACACCCTTTGCCTCGACTGTGATGTTTCCTTTTTCAATAAGCTCCTGAGCTTTCTGCGAATCCTCGGTGTTTTCCTTTTCGAGTGACATTATCGCCTTGATTCTTCCCGCACAAGCCGCCGAAGTAACAGCTGACGGAATAGTTGAAAGAATAGCGGAAAACGAGCCCGAAAGCGTGCCGCTCATCTGAAGAAACAGCGTCATTGTGCCGAAGGTTATTACACCTTCCCAGAGCCGCCAGGCGCACCATAAGAAGCATGCTCCCGCAACCGCCGTGCCGATTACAGACATAAACGCAGTCAGCGAAACCGAGAAGCTTACGTATTTAAGATACTTTTGCTTGTAGTTATCCTGCTGCTGTCTGAGCTTTTGACGATAAGCCTCAGAGAGTCCGAGCGATTTGATTTCAGAAATCTTTGCAAAGGATTCTTCGCTGAAGCTTGTAAGCTCAGCCGCAGCCTTTCGCATCTCGACGCTGAATGTTCGCAGTTTTCTGAGCAAAAGCTGTGAAAGCAAAACCGAAAACGGCACCGCCAGCAAAGAGATAAGTGCAAGCGGCGGGTCGTAGTAAAGGATTATCGAAAGTGCGCCGATAAAGCGAATAAGCTTTGTTACAATATCGCAAAGCCATCCCAAAACGCTCTTTGATACTACTGAAACATCGCTCTCAAGACGTGAAAGAAGGTCGCCCGAGCGATATGCACCAAGCGACAGCCAGCTTGAAGAGGTAATGCTGTCGTATACATCGGCTCTGATATCCTGCTCCACCTTCAGCTGAATTCTGGCATTGATTCTGCTTGAAAAAGCATTGAAGGCAATGCTCAAAATATGCATTGTGAGATAAAAAAACGCAGCAGGAATTATAGCGTTTGTATCTTTTCCGGTAACTGCGTCAATTATGTGTTTAGATAAGAGTGCCGCACCAAGACTCATAGCTGTAGACAGCACCCCGATAAGCATATACAGCAAAACCTCAAATCGGTGCTGCACAGCGTATCCGTATATAAATCGGAGCTCGCCGGCAAGCTCACGCAGCCAGCCGCCCCTTATTTTTTTGATTGTCTTTTTCATTGATTTCATAATTTTCGTTATGCCATACAAGGGCCGATAATAGCCGCTGCAATCCAGTTTGTCTGGAATTGCTGCTCGGCAACAGTCGGAGTCCATTGTGATGTTTGTACAAGTCCCGTCGAATTGTACACGTTGAATGGAAGTCCGCCGATTACTACCTGATGGAATTCCGAGCTTTCGGTAATTACATCAGTATCTATTCTCAGCACGTTGGCATAAGGTTTTTCGAATTTTTTCTTTGTCATAAGAATTACTCCGTATCGATACTGAAAAGCTCGTAAAGTCTTTTAGCAGTTTCACAAAATTCATCGGTTGGTTCGTTCGGAGAGCCGCATTGTGCCGAGAATACTCCCGGGAATCTTCTGCAAAAGCCCTCATATCTGCAGTTTGTACATTTTGAAGATTCCTTCAGTCCGTCAAGTGCATCGCACAGACTGTTCCAGGCATTACCGAGGGAAGCGCCTTTTACAGACACACTCGGTGTATCCATAAACGAGCACATCGTCATATTTCCGTCCCAGGTCAGCCAGAAGCTTCTTCGGTAAGCAGAGCATCTGTCGAAAAGTCCTATCCTCTTCGGATAAAGTCTTTCGGTTCTGCCGACGCTTGCTCTTTGCTCGTCGGTAGGATTGGTAAGGTCGATTCTGTGTGCCTTAACATCGGCACTTGCTCCTCTTACCGCATCTACAACATTCACGGTAGGGTAAACTGAAAGTCCGTTTTCATACGCAAAACGCACTATCGCATCTGCGTCCTTTATGTTTTCATTTATAAGTGTCGAAACAAGATGAAGCGGGATTTTTGCATCTTTTATAAGTCCTATAGCCTTCTTTACTCTGTCAAAACCGTCGCTTATACCGCACATTGTCTTGTAGGTTTCGTTTGATGCACCGTATAAGGAAATGCGTATTGTGTACGGTGGCATTCTGGAAAGCCAGGATATAACATCTTCGTCAATGAGGTATCCGTTTGTCAGGATGCTAATCAGAAAGCCCATCTTTGTAAGCTCTTCGTAAAGCTCCCTGAAGCCCTTCCTTGAGAATACTTCTCCGCCCGTCAGCGTAAGATACAGTACCCCAAGCTCTTTAGCCTGCCTTGCAATACAAAGCCACTGCTCATTAGAAAGCTCTCCGCCACGGCTCTTTATATCATCAGCGTCAAGTCTGACATAGCACATAGGACAGCGGAAGTTACAGCCTGCAGTCAGCTCGAAGGTCGCAGACAGCGGGATTCTCATATCGAATGCTGTCTGTCCCATGGAAATCAGAAAAGAGTTGATTTCATTGTCGAAAAGGTTACAGTCATTCATCTTCAAGAATTCCCTCTGAACGAAGATAATCCAGAAACTCAACAACCGACTGCATAGCCTCATCCCTGCTTACATCGTATTCATCGCACAGCGCATCGCATAGCTTGCAAGCGTCGGTTTGCACCTGAGCTTTTTCAAACAAAAATGCACCAGATTCGTTAAGACATATCATTCCGTGAAGCTCACGGGAGCGTTCACCGACGGGTACAGCGATATGCTTTCCCGCAACACATCTCAGGGTAAAGCCGTCTTTTATTTTCATCTTCCGTACATCTCCGAAATAACGTTAAAAGTGCCGAATAACTACATTTTCACACAATATATTAAAGCAGAAAAACTTGTATTTGTCAACAAATTATGAACTAAATCTGCGTTAGAAATAAATCAAAAAATCAAATTGTGACACGTTTTGTTGATAATGCATAATCGGGCAAGAAATATTTGTTATTTTTCAATAAATGTACTTGCTTCCATATCAGCAATGTTAAGTGCCAGCGAGAGAGGATACATGTGCAGAGCATTGCCGATTGTGGTCTTGTTTTCCTCACCGGAAAAGCCCATGTGATATCTTATTGCAAATGCTTCCTGACGTGTAAGCTTCATAAATCCCGAGATGATGTAAACGCTCTTTTCGCCGTGTCCGTAAGGAAGGGTATCCTCGACAACGTAGGTCGGGACCTTCTGCCATACGCCGTTGTCGTCCTTTACGTTACGAAAGCTCTCCTTGTAGAAATTCATCTTGCAAAGGTCGTGGAGAAGAGAGATTATCGCTAAAGTTTCCTCAGAGCAGGAAAGAGCGAATTTTTCCTTTGTGAAAGGGTCGTCCATAAAGTGCTTGAGGCAGTCGTAAACGTTGAGGCTGTGCTCTAAAAGTCCGCCCGGGTAGCTACCGTGAAATCTCGTTGAAGCGGGTGCTATGAAGAAGTCACTTTTTGTAAGCATGTAGTCAAGAAGCTTGTCTGCTCCCTCACGGGTAATATATCTGTTGTAAAGCTCAATAAATCGCTGTTTGTTTTCGTTCATATCCATTTTCAAAACCACCCTACTTTATTATATATATTATATCATATTCCGACGCAAAATGGAAGAGCAAAAAATCACTTGTAATTTTTTGAAAAGTGTGATATAATTACTGTGTTTAATGTGTAGATTATGAAACCTATATTAAATATACCTTTGAAAGGAAGGAATCTATTATGTGTGGAATCGTTGGATATGTAGGAAAGAGAGATTGTTCTGAGGTGCTTCTCAGCTCGCTTTCAAAGCTTGAGAGATCGGAAGAGCACACGTCTGAACTCCAGTCACGTCTGTCAATCTCGT
>JAGALZ010000038.1 GCA_017848055.1 Oscillospiraceae bacterium
CCTTACATTGTCAAGAGCTTGCAGCGGAACGTTCTTGCTTTCCGGGATATGACCTTCGCTGTATTCTTCCGGAGTGCGCACGTCAAGCAGCACGGCACCGGTGGTATTTTTATATTCCTTTACGCCCTGATTCACATCGGGTTGTCTCAAAAAATCAAAGAATCCCATTATTAATCTCCTTACAGCATACCGAGGATTGCTTCCTTCGGTCTTGCTCCCATTGCCTGATTTACGATTTTACCCTTTTCAATTACCACCAGAGTAGGAATGCTCATAATGCCGAACTGACTCGCCAGCTCCACCTCTTCATCCACGTTGATCTTTCCGACCTTGATGTCGGGGCGCTCATCAGCGATTTCCTCAACAATCGGTACTACCATTCGGCAGGGGCCGCACCATGGTGCCCAAAAGTCCAGAAGGACTTTCTTATCGGAATTTAATACTTCATTTTGAAAATTGTTTTTATTGATATTGATAGCAGACATATTTACGTCCTCCTTTTTTCTTTGTGGCTTCATTATATCACAGCTTTTGACATCGTTCTGTGATAACATCACATTTCTGCTTTTACTTCAATGTAGCCAATATCACAAGTCAATATGCACTTTCGAGAATTTTGCGTATTTCTACACTTTTCAAAATTGCTACCGTGTTTTGCTTGCTGTCTACGTACAGGTTGCGATGAAAAAACATTTCTTCTTTGTCTACTGCGGGGCAATTTTTGATATGGAAAGAAAAAACAACCACCAGTGTTGAGAAAATTCAACGACTGCGAGGTTGTTTTTTGACCACAGTTTATCCCACAGACACGACCGGAGCACACGGAAACAGTGGAGATAAGATGGCTGGAAAGGATGTGTTTCCGAGCGAAAAGGGGCGGAAATGCTTAGAAACAAGCGGAGACTGGTACTCCGGTTTTCTTTGGGAGCGTGTCGAAAAAACTATAGATTGTGACAGATTTGCACATAGTTAATCCACCTCATTTTCCTGCTCTAACGGCTCATGATGGTTGATACATGAAATTATGTATAACGCTTCTAAATGCAAATTGCCCTCCAACTAAATTAATCTGACTAGCTGGTTGTTTTTTCGTAAAAAGAACTGAGTTCTTTTTGCGAAAAAACGTATGGTATAAAGATGTGACACTTATTAGTTCAATTCACAGTTATATACACGAGTACTACAAAATTTTCTTGGCTATGATTTCTGCAGTGTTGGTAAAATATCTGCTGTGTAGCTTTACATCATAAGAAGTAAAGCTCGGGTACCCTTTACTATTTCTGTAATCCCCATCCCAGCTGAAAGCTCCCAACTTGGTATACAAATCCCAAAAGTACGAGATTTTCTTTTCTGCATTTGCGTCGCCATTCGTATAGATATAAATGCAATTGTCCTTTATCTGCTTTATCGGTAGTTTTAAAAGGTCTCTGAACACATATATTCCTTCGTCTTCCAGCAGAATAATCGAAAAGTCGCTTGCAACTTTTGCTTTCACTTCTTTCTCCGATTGTCCGTAATAACCTACCCTTAGGTCTTTGATAGCTATGTTGTCGTGAAGAACATCAAGCAATGTCATAATTCAACCTCCATAATAGTTTTAGTCTTACATTCATAATATACAACATTTTCTCTCCAAAAGCAAAAAACTGCTGGCCTGATTCAGGTCAGCAGTTAGCTGTTTACAACATATATTTTTTCTAAAACTCACTGTTTGCGATGAAGTGTTCGCGGTGCTTTTTTCTCTGCTCTTCACGGGACACGACGTTCTCGGAAAACCTTTGCAGGACTACTGCGCTGATTGGTGCGATGCTCATTCTGTCGCCACGAAGCGGGAAGTTATGTCTGTCGCCGTCGAAGTCGAGTCTTACGAAATAATCCCCCTTCGGGATATCAATCCACTTTGCTTCTCTGTGTGGATTTACTGCAACGATAAGGCAGTCGCTGTCGCTTTGAAGCTTCATGACGATTACTCCTCTGTCGTCCGTATTGACAAACGAGAGTTTTTCCTTTATTTCGTCGGCTGTTCGCAGTCTGAAAAGCTTATTTTCACGTCTGAGTCTTATAAGCTCACGGCAATATCTGAACACCTTTATGTTCTTTGCCTTTTCCGACCATTTCACCGAGTTTGTAAAGTCGGGTGACTTATAGCTGTTCTCGTCAAATCTTTCGTGCATATCTTCGGGAAGCTCCAGAAGTGGCTTTGGTTTGCTTCTCAAAAAGTCCTGGCCGAGCTGTAAAAACGGGATCCCCTGCGCTAAAAGCACGAGTGCAAGTGAGAGCTTATGTGCGTTTACTCTTTCTTCTTCAGAGTAGTCCGAGAGTGAAATTGTAAGCTTGTCCCACATTGTCCAGTTGTCGTGGGCTTCGCAATAGTTTATAGTCTGGTGAGGCTCGGTTGCCCAGGCGGCGTCATCGCTTCCGTTTACTGCATCGGTTTTGACAGAGCCTGAGAGTCCACGCATTATTGTTTCTGTAAAATCGGTATTGCCACCGACAAAGCCACGCTTATATACATCGAAGGTGTTTCCCTTGATTGCGTCACGGAAATTATCGTTGAAAACGCCCACTCTATCGAATGCGCCGATATTCCACTTAACGCATCTTTCGCCGTCGGGGATTGCGCACTCACCGCCCGACCAGCCCTCGCCGTACATCATAACGTACGGGTCAAGCTTTGAAAGCTCATCACGGATTAAGTTCACGGTTTCGGTATCAAGCACCGCCATAAGGTCAAATCTGAAGCCGTCGAGCTTATACTCGTTTGCCCAGAAAAGGATGGAATCGACGATATAACGTCTTACCATTTTATGCTCTGAGGCGATTTCGTTACCGACACCCGAGCCGTTTGAGAAGGTATTATCCTCCTTGAGTCTGTGGTAATAGTAAGGCACGGTGAGCTGGAAATCGGATTTCTCGGTATAGTAGGTATGGTTATACACGACGTCCATAATGACGCCGATGCCGTTTTTATGAAGCTCCATTACGAGCGTTTTAAGCTCATAGACTCTTGAAACGGGATTCTCCGCATCTGTTGAATAGGAGCCTTCGGGGCAGTTATAGTTCTTAGGGTCGTAGCCCCAGTTATATTCGTTATTATATGGCTTATCCTCATCGACCGACACAAAATCGTATATCGGCAGGAGCTGTACGTGGGTAATTCCCAGCTCCTTGAGGTGTGCAAGTCCGACGGTAACGCCGTTTTCGATAAGTCCGTCCTGCGCCATACCGAGGAATTTTCCACGGTATTTAAGCTTTACACCGCCCGACTCATCGATTGAAAAGTCCCTTATATGGCACTCATAGATTACTGCGTCGCAGGGGCTTTCAATTTTAGGTCTTGGGACATCGTCAAAGCCGTATGGTGTTGCCTTCTGCATATCGATTATGGCACTTCGGTTTCCGTTTACACCACAGCTTTTTGCGTACAAATCGGAAGCCTCAAAATACTTTGTATGGTCGTGCTCATAGACATAGGTGTAAAAACAGCCCTCTAAGCTTCGCAGGATTTCTACCTGCCAACAGCCTGTCCAGTGCCTTTCCATAGGGAGTGTTTCGATAAGATTCTGTCCCTTTCCGTCGGCATAGACACGCAGGTAAACGCCCGTAGCTGTCGGCGACCAGGTTCTGAAAATGGTCTTATCCTCCGAAAGCTCTACCCCAAGCGGGCCTGCGTAATAATTATCGCTATCAAATTGCTTTATATCTGTAATCGGGTTCATTAAAAATAAAACGTCCTTTGAGTATACTTGTCGCTTAGAAATACAGCACTGCGACTGTAGTGAGTGAAACTATTGCCTGAAGAATTGCGAGGCGGAAGACAATATGTGTCGGTGACCAGCCTGCGTTCTTCTTGAGGTGGTCGTGGATAGGTGTGCGGATATTCTTCATAAAGTTTTTCATGTGCAAAAACTTTATGCAGGAAATCTTCACTAGCGATGCTCCGCCGTCAATGATGAGCATAAGGCATACAGGGATGAACAGAAGCGGTGAGCCTGTTTTCATCATTGCAACTGCCAGCATAACGCCAATCGCTCTCGAGCCTGCGTCGCCCATAAGCATAACGCTCGGATTTGCGTTGTACCAGAGATATGCAACGATACAAAGCACTAAGACAGCTATCATTGCGATAAAGCCGTTATCCGACCAGTCGGACAGCCAGACTGCCGCACCTGCTGTCATAAGCGAGATGACGCTGAGTGTTCCGCAGAGTCCGTCTACACCGTCTGAGCAGTTTGTTACATTGATGCTTCCCCACACGAGTGCTGCACCGAGTGCAACATACAGCCACACCGGAATATTCACGCTCATACCGAAGATATCGGTTGAAGCGACTGCGTCCTTATTGAAATAGCAATAGGCACCTGACATTGAAACTGCGATAACAAGGTCTAAAAGGCCCTTCTTTACTCTTCCCCACGGAACCTTTGCCGAGTCGTCAAGATATCCGCTGAGCATTGAGAGGTAGATACCTGCAAGGTAGATAATTCTCTCCACATTCATCGGAACAAACAGCACGCATGCCAGCACAAACACGGTAATGAAAATCACACCTGAGCCTGTGTACTTGCCTGCTGACTGCTGACCGTCGATGGCAAAATCCTTGCCGTGGTCTCGTGGCAGGATGCCTCTTAAGAGCTTGAGTGATGCAAACGCTCCGAAAAATGAAAAGAGCACGAGTGCAATCACGATTATTTTTTCGCTGTCAATAATGCTTTGCAGCATAAAATCTGTCCTTTCCGCCTATGCGTATAATTTATAAATCAGTCGACTGTGCCGACAAACTCACGAAGGAGTGAATTCTGCGGTATCAGTCCGCTTTGTATTCCGACCGACTCACAGAGCACCTTTGCGATATCCGAAAACTGCTCAAAGTCCTTATATGTAGCTATAAGCTTTGCGATATCCTCACAAAGAACGTCCTTGAAGGCAGGCACCTCATAGCCCATAAACGAGTCAATCTCAAACTGTGCGTTTTTCTTGAACGGCAGGATATAGTTATTCACGCCGTCCTCGACGCTTTTGTATCTTTTAAGGCTGTCCTCGAAGCTTCTTGCTCTGTAGAGTCTGTCACGGATAAGTCTTCTCATAAGTCTTATTTTCGAAGGGTGCAGAAGATTTCCGTCGCTTGTCTGAAGTCTTGTTCTGACGCTGACATATATTCCGCAGGAATATTCAGAGGATTTTCCCGTAACGAGCGGATTGAGTGCGTGGATGCCTTCCATTATGACAAGCTCGCCCGGTTTTCTGTGAAGGATTTTCCCCGACATCTCGCTCTCCTGCGTTTGGAAATTGAAATGCGGAAGCTCCACGGGCTCGCAGTTTGCGATTTTCTCAAGATGCTCGCTTAGAAGCTCGATATTTACTCTGTAGGGCGACTCATAGTCGATAACGCCGTTTTCGTCCTTTGCCTTTTCGTTCTTATCGCAGGTAAGGAAATAGTCGTCCATTGCGATTGAATGGGTTTCACTTCCCATTTTGTCAAGGCACTCTTCGATTCTTACAGAGCTTGTTGTTTTACCGCTTCCCGAAGGCCCTGACAATAGCACAATCGGGCTGTCGGCTGTATGGTCGTGGAGTGAAAGTGCAATTTCTGCGATACGGCTGTTATAGTCGTTTTCTCTCTCACTGATAAACTGCTCGGCATTAAATTCGAGCCTTTCGTTTATCTCTTTTACAGTCATTATTTTCATTGCACTTTATCTCCCTTCTTAACTTAAGATTACTCCCACTTATCGCAGACATCATTGATGCGGTCGGTAAGTCTTCCTATATCCTTATTCGACCTGCCCTCACCCGATTTTACGAGCTTTGTAAGTCTGTCGAGTGCTGCAAGGAGTCTTGCATACGGAGTATTTACGTTTTCGCCCTGCTTTGGCTTTTTCTCGATAAGCACAGGCTTTGCCTCTTCGATAAACTCGCCTGACATAATATCAAAGCTTGTTCCGCTGTACGGGGCATAGGTTTTGAGCGAAAGCTCGGATTTCAGTGTGTTTGCTAAATTTTCGGCACACTCGCTCTCGCCGTGGTTTACAAATACCATTTTCGGGGTATTTCCGAATGCCTTTGCCCAGGTGATGAGTCCGTCCAGATCGGCGTGTCCGCTGACGCCGTTGAGTCTTACGATTTCGGCTCTTACGGCAACCTCTTCGCCGAACAGCTTAACCTTTTCGGCACCGTCGAGGAGAGAACGTCCCAGCGTATTATATGCCTGATAGCCTGCAAACATTACGGTATTTTCCTCTTTCCAGAGGTTGTGCTTTAAGTGGTGCTTGATTCTGCCTGCTTCGCACATTCCGCTAGCGGAAATAATCACCTTAGGCTCCTTGTCAAAGTTAATCATCTTCGACTCATCCGAGGTAACTGCGACATTGAGTCCGTCGAACACTATCGGGTCTACACCGCTGTTTACATAGGTGAGTGCTTCCTCGTCGAAGCAGTTTTCCTTGTTCATCGAGAAAATCTTGGTAGCCTCGATTGCGAGAGGACTGTCGATATAAACCTTGAAGTTCTTTTTCTTCACGAGTCCTCTGTCCTTTATCTTCTTGATAAAGTAGAGGATTTCCTGTGTTCTTCCTACTGCGAAGGACGGAACAACGAGGTTTCCGCCTCTGTCGAAGGTACGGTTTATGATATCCGCAAGTGCAGTTTCGTAGTCATCGGGGGTGGTATGCTGTCTGTCGCCGTAGGTTGATTCCATTACGACATAATCAGCCTCGGAGATATACTGCGGGTCTCTGATAAGAGGCTGGTTGAGGTTTCCGATATCGCCTGAGAAAACGAGCTTTCTTGTTTCACAGCCCTCGGTAAGCCACACTTCAATCGAAGCTGAGCCCAAGAGGTGGCCTGCATCGACAAATCTTACCTCGATACCCTCGGCAATCTGACACTTTTCGTCGTAGGCGTGGGAAACAAATCTCTTGATAGTTTCCTCTGCGTCAGCGACTGTATAGAGAGGGGTATACGGCTCCTTACCCTTACGCTTATTCTTACGGCTTCTCCACTCTGCTTCAAACTCCTGGATATGTGCGGAGTCACGGAGCATTATAGAGCACAGGTTTGCTGTAGCTCTTGTTGTATGAATTTTACCGCAAAAGCCGCCTGCTGAAAGAAGCGGCAGAAGACCTGAGTGGTCAACGTGCGCATGTGTAAGCAACACAAAATCAATTTCCGACGGTGCACAAGGGATTCTAGCGTTTTCGTAGACATCCTTACCCTGCTCCATACCGAAATCAACCAAAAACTTCTTGCCTGCTGCCTCGACGTAGGTACAGCTTCCTGTAACCTCACGGCAGGCTCCTATAAATACCATTTTCATAAAGCCTCAGACCTTCCTTTCACGCCCGTTTAGGGCATAGCTATACAAATATATTGTATCACAAAAAGCTTTTCAAATCAATATCTGCCGCAAAACTTCACAAAAAAATAAGCACCCCTTTCGGGATGCTTATATTTCCTATGTTCGATTACTCGCCCTTAGGAGCGTCTACTGGGCAAGCGCCAGCACAAGCACCGCAATCGATGCAAGCGTCAGCGTTGATAACGTACTTGCCGTCGCCCTCAGAGATAGCGCCTACCGGGCACTCAGCTGCACATGCGCCACAGCCGATGCATTCATCAGTAATTGTATATGCCATTGTGATAGCCTCCTTAAAATAATTTAGTTGAGTAAACTACTCTAATACTATGATATCATAAATTTGAAAAAATGCAAGTCTTTTTTGCGATATTTTATTTTTCGTCAAATAAATCTCCTGAATTTAGAAGCTTGAAGCCCTTTTCCTTGAGTACCTTTGACGCAAAATCGTTATCTGCAACTCTGAGCATTACATAAGCTCTGTCTTCTTCACGGCTGACAAAAGCATACATATACTCGACGCCGATATTATCTGCATAGAGAGCTTCCATAACTGCTGCAAGTCCGCCCGGCTTATCGTCAAGTCCCACTGCCAGAACCTTTGTTGTAGTAGCGGAGAAGTTATTTTCCTCTAAAATCTTCATTGCCTTTTCGGTATCATTTACAACGATTCTGAGGATACCGAAATCGGTTGTATCGGCAAGTGACATAGCTCTGATGTCAATTCCGCCGTTTCCGAGAAGTCTTGTTACTGCGGAAATCTTACCTGCACGGTTTTCCATGAATACGGAAATCTGCTTAACTGCCATAATTATTCCTCCGTTCTTAAGTATTAGTGGAGCTTACGCTTATCGATAACTCTTACAGCCTTGCCTTCGCTTCTTGCGATAGACTTAGGTGATACAAGGTGAACCTTAGGATTGATTCCGAGCATTGTCTTGATAGCAGCAACAAGCTCAGATTCCTTCTTCTGGATATCCTTTACTGTATCGGAAAGCTGTTCAGCGTTCATTTCTACTGAAATATCGAGAGTATCAACATTGCCTACTCTGTCAACCTCGATGAGGTAGTTCGGTGAATAGCCCTGCTCGATGAGAACAGTTTCAATCTGTGACGGGAACACGTTTACGCCACGGATAATCATCATATCGTCGCTTCTGCCCATTGGCTTAGACATCTTAACGAGTGTTCTGCCGCAGGAGCACTTTTCTCTTGAAAGGACGCAGATATCTCTTGTTCTGTATCTGAGAAGCGGGAATGCTTCCTTTGTGATGCTTGTGAATACGAGCTCGCCCTTTGAGCCTTCAGGTAAAACCTCGCCTGTTTCAGGGTCGATGATTTCAGCGATGAAGTGGTCTTCATTGATATGCATACCTGTCTGCTCCTCACACTCGAAGGAAACGCCCGGGCCGGAAGTTTCTGTGAGTCCGTAGATATCGTATGCCTTGATTCCGAGGGACTTTTCAATCTCTCTTCTCATTTCCTCTGTCCATGGCTCTGCGCCGAAGATACCAGCCTTGAGCTTGTTATCCTCAGGCTTGTAGCCCATTTCCTTTAAGGTTTCGCCTATGTATGCAGCATAGGAAGGAGTACAGCAGAGAATTGTAGAGCCTAAATCCATCATAAACTGAATCTGTCTTTCTGTATTTCCAGATGACATTGGAAGTGTAAGACAGCCTACCTTATGTGAACCGCCGTTGAGTCCGGGGCCGCCTGTGAACAGACCGTAGCCGTAGCATACCTGGCAAACGTCCTCGTTTGTACCGCCTACAGCAACGATAGCTCTTGCACAGCAGTCCTCCCACAGCTCGATATCGTTCTGTGTATAGAATGCAACTACTCTCTTACCTGTTGTACCGCTTGTGGACTGGATTCTTACGCAATCGCTGAGTGGCTTTGCCAAAAGTCCGTAAGGATATGCCTCACGAAGGTCTGCCTTAGTTAAAAACGGCAGCTTGTGAAGATCCTCAATACCCTTGACGTCGTCGGGTGTTACGCCCTTTTCGTCCATAAGCTTCTTGTAGTAAGGCACATTCTCATAAACGTGCTTTACCTGCTTCACGAGTCTTTCGCTCTGGAGCTTTTTCATGTCCTCTCGGGACATGCATTCGATTTCCTCGTTCCAATATCTACCCATCGGAACCGCCTCCTTAAATAAGAAAAAATACAAAAACGTGGCGATACACGCTAAAGCCTTTTTACTATCTGTCGCTTCCTCTTCTTGAGATTGCGAAGATATCACAAAGATACTGCTTTCCGCACTTTGTTTTGAAAACACTGTTCATAACCTCGATAATCGATTCCTTGTCAAGTCGCTTTTCATGTGCGGCAACGATAAAGTTTGCCTCAGCGAGCACCTGGTAGTCGATACCGCATATCTCGTCATAATTTGCGTTTTTGAGCACAAGGTCATGCACCTTTTCGATAAAGCTTCTTTCATAGCCTAAATTAAGAAGCAGCATATCCGAAACCTGGGCACTTTCGGTACCTGTTTCGGCAATATCGCACACTGCGGCTGCAACCTCGATAGTAAGAACCGTGCTGTCGCTGAGTCCTTCCTCGATAGCTATTGCTCTTGCAAATGAGCAGACCTTGAGTATATGGTTTACCTTCTCGGGATTTCCCGTATTATGCTGGATAAGAAGTGATATGAGTGCTGACATTTCAGACATTTATCACACCTCCGTAAAAATGTCATTTAGGCGTTCTTGCCAAGCTCGAATGCCTTTTTATTAAGCTCCAAGAACTTTGGCGGAACACAGCTTTCGAGCGCCTCGTTCCAATACTTATCCTCAAAGCCCATTTTTGTTGATACAAGTCCCATAAGGACTACGTTTGATGCCTTTGCGTTACCTACAGAGAGTGCAAGCGACAGAGCATCGCAGGAGAGAACATCAATTCCCTGAGCCTTCATCTTGCCGATAACGTCCTCGGGGTACTGCATAACGCCCTGGATTACGGGCATAGGGTCGAGCTGCTGTGTTGAGGTTACGATATGGCCGCCCTTCTTGAGGTAGGACACCCATCTTGCTGCCTCGAGTGCTTCAAAGCTGATGATGATATCAGCCTCGCCCTTTTCGATTACAGGTGAATAAACCTTGTCGCCGTACTTAACGTAGGTTACAACCGAGCCGCCTCTCTGGCTCATTCCGTGAACCTCGGAAACCTTTACGTCAAAGCCCTGTGAGAGCAGAACGTTTCCGATAAGTCTGGAAGCTAAAAGCGAGCCTTGTCCGCCTACGCCGACTATCATAATTGATTTTGTTTCCATATATATTATCCTTTCAATACAAAGCTTTATTACTCGCCGATTGCGCCGAGCTTACACATATCTGTACAGATTCCGCAGCCTACGCACTGAGTAGCGTCGATAACTGCCTTTCCGTTATGTACAGAGAGTGCGGGACAGCCAATCTTAAGGCACATCTTACAGCCTACGCACTTATCGGCATTAACCTTGAGTGCAGGCTTATGCTGAACGTACTTCAAGAGTGCACAAGGTCTTCTGGAGATGATAACCGATGCTTCGTTAGCAGCAAGCTCCTCCTTGATTGCCTCTTCACATTCCTTCATATTGTAAGGGTCTACAACTCTTACTCTCTTGATGCCGAGTGCATGGCAGAGTGCTTCGAGGTCAACGGCATAAGCAGGGTCACCCTTTAAATTCTTACCTGTTGTTGGGTTCTGCTGGTGGCCTGTCATACCAGTGATAGAGTTGTCGAGAATGATTACTGTTGAATTTGAGTCGTTGTATGCGATATTTACAAGTCCTGTCATACCGCTGTGCATAAATGTAGAGTCACCAATTACTGCAACAGACTTTCTTTCGCTCTCCTCGCCTCTTGCCTTATTGAAGCCGTGTAGTGCGGAGATTGAAGCGCCCATACAGATTGTTGTATCCATAGCAGAAAGCGGAGCTGCGGCACCTAAAGTATAGCAGCCGATATCGCCCGTTACTGTAACCTTGAGCTTTGAAAGGCAGTAGAAAAGTCCTCTGTGCGGACATCCTGCACACATTACAGGCGGTCTTACAGGCACCGGCTCTGAGAATGTATCAAACTCAGGTGTCTTTCCTAAAATCTTCTCTGCGATAATAGTCTGTGAAAGCTCGCCAATCTTTGAGAAAAGCTCCTTGCCGATTACGTTTATACCGTTCTTGCGGCAGTGTGTTTCGATAATATCGTCAAGCTCCTCGATAACGTATACTGTTTCATACTTTTCTGCAAAGTCCTTGATGATATCCACAGGAAGCGGATTTACAAGGCCGAGCTTCAAGTAAGAAGCCTTATCGCCGAGAGCTTCTCTTGCGTACTGGTAAGCGATACCGCTTGTGATAACGCCAAAGGATGCGTTCTCGGAAATCTCTACTCTGTTGAACGGACAGTCGTTGCCGTACTGAGCAGCCTTTTCGAGTCTTTCCTCGACTGTAACGTGTAATTTTCTTGCATTTGCGGGGAGAGTAACATACTTAGCGGCATTCTTTTCGTATGCCTTGATATCGTCACCCTGTCTGTCGCAAAGCTCAACAGCAGACTGTGAGTGAGCAACTCTTGTTGTCATTCTTACGATTACGGGGGTATCGAAGCTTTCGGAAAGCTCGAAGCCCTTCTTTACAAATTCCTTTACCTCGCCTGAATCGGAAGGCTCAAGCATAAGAACCTTTGAAGCGATAGCGTGGTGGCGGGAGTCCTGCTCATTCTGAGATGAGTGCATTCCCGGGTCGTCAGCGACACAGATAACAAGTCCGCCGTTTACGCCTGTATAACCTGCTGTATAGAGCGGGTCAGCGGCAACGTTAAGACCTACGTGCTTCATTCCGCAGAAGGCTCTTGCACCTGCGATGGATGCGCCGAGTGCAACCTCCAGAGCTACCTTTTCGTTAGGAGCCCATTCGGAATAGATTTCGTCATATTTTGCTACTTCCTCGGTAACCTCAGTAGATGGAGTACCGGGATATGAAGAAGCGACTCTGCAGCCGCCCTCGTAAAGACCTCTTGCGAAGGCCTCATTTCCAAGCATAAGCTTTTTCAAATCAATTCATTCCTTTCGGATTTTAAAAAATACACTACAAAGTATATCACAAATTCACTCATTTGTTAATACCTAATGGGAAAAGTTTTTCATTTTCCGTCATTTTTCACAATCAGAGGTCGCTTCCCTTGTCGAAAAGTTCCCTAACACCTGCGAGCAATGATTTATTGCACGGCTTTGAAAGCTCGGGGTCGTCGGCTACAAGCTCGCTTGCGGCACGCTGTGCTCTCTTCATGACCTCAAAATCCTGTGCCATATCGGCAATTTTCATTCTCGGCAGTCCGTGCTGGCGGCTTCCGAAAAACTCACCCGGGCCACGCAGACGCAAATCCTCCTCGGAGATTTTAAAGCCGTCGGTTGTTTTTGTCATAATCTCCATACGGTGGCGGCATTCCTCGGACATACTGTCTGAAATCATTATACAGTAGGACTGCCACTTTCCTCTGCCGACTCTTCCTCTGAGCTGGTGGAGCTGGGAGAGTCCGAAGCGCTCGGCATTTTCGATTATCATAACGGTAGCATTCGGCACATCGACGCCGACCTCGACGACGGTGGTTGCCACAAGCAGGTCAAGCTCGTGGTTCTTGAACGCCTGCATTATCCTGTCCTTTTCATCTGACGGTAGCTTGCCGTGAAGAAGTCCCACACGGTATTTTTTAAACGCAGTTTCTGAAACCGTTTGCGCATACTTCACTACGGATTTCAAATCACTGTCGGAGTCTTCAATCATAGGACAGACTATATATGCCTGCCTTCCCTCATCGAGCTGTGAGGCTACAAAGCCGAATGCACCCTCACGCTTCTTGCCCGAAACTCCCCATGTTTTTATCTGGCTTCTGCCCTTCGGAAGCTCATCAAGCAGGGATATATCCAAATCGCCGAACACCATAAGTGCGAGAGTTCTCGGAATCGGCGTTGCTGACATTACGAGGCGGTGGGGGCTTTTCCCCTTGGCTGAGAGTCTGGCACGCTGGTTTACTCCGAATCTATGCTGTTCGTCGGTGATTACAAGCCCGAGGTTTTCAAAGCTTACGCTGTCCTGGAAAAGTGCGTGTGTACCGACTGCGACGTTACATTCTCCGTTTTCCATAAGGCTGCGGATTTCGTTTTTCTCTTTCTGAGTCATTGAGCCTGTAAGCAGGCAGACCTTTATACCGAGAGGGTTTAAGAATCCGCTGAGGGTTTTGTAGTGCTGGATAGCTAATATTTCGGTAGGAGCCATAAGTGCTGTCTGCATACCGTTTTGTGCTGCAATATATGCGCAGGCGGCGGCGACGACAGTTTTTCCCGAGCCTACGTCGCCCTGCAGGAGTCTGTTCATCTGGACGCCCTTTGTCATATCGGCAACACACTCGTTTACGGAGCGTTTCTGAGCATTAGTAAGCTCGAACGGGAGCGACTCAAAGAACGGCTCTGCTGATGTATTCTTTATTGTTACACTGCTTTGCTGTTTTCCTCGTTGCTTCAGGACCTGCATACCGAGGGAGAGCATAAAAAGCTCCTCGAAGATAAGTCTTTCCCTTGCAACCAAAAGTGCGTGGTTATCCTTAGGGAAATGTATATTCTCGTATGCATATCTTACGGCACACAGCTCATTTTTACGGATTACGTCCTTGGGGAGCGTTTCCGAGATGTCGTCGGTTTTAGTGAGTGCTTCACGCACGGAGAGCCGTAGCATTGCCTGCGAGAGCCCTTCGGTAAGCGGATAAATCGGCTGGATAAGCTCCTCGCTGTCGCCTTGCAGGACAAGCGGTGACTGCATATCGGCTTTCTTGCCCGACAATGAGAGCTTGCCGTAGAACAGATACTCCTCGCCGACTACGAGTCTGTCAAAGAGGTACTGGCTGTTATATATGGTGACGGTCATATCATGTCTGCCGTCTGTTGCTACGAGCTTATAGATAGTCATACCCTTACGGATTCTGGCGGGCATGAGCTTTCTTGTAACTGTGGCGGCTATGACGTTCATTTCATCGGGAACAGCTTCAGATATAGGGGTGGGGCTTGAATAGTCGATATAGCCTCTTGGAAAGAGCTTTAGAAGTTCGCCTACTGTTTCGACACCGAGCTTTTTATAAAGCTCTGCACGCTTTTGTCCTATTCTGCCAAGCGAGGTTATTTTATCGCCTGCTTTGAGGGTACTGATTGCCACGCCGTTTCACCGCCTTTTTCAATAATCTTTACACCCTATAATACCACAAAGCCGTGCTGTTTGCAAGGTGGGGAGAGCTACTGTATTGTCGGCCACTTTTTACGTTCGGTGGCTCAGGGGCGGCGGGAGGCGGCGCAGCCGCCTCTTATGCCGTCGGCAAAGCCGACGGCTCCCCCCCGTTTTTCGCCCGAAGGGCAAAAACGGGGCCGCCGCCCCCAACGCCAATGGCAATCACAAAAAGAAAATAAAAATACATTTTCGGGTTGACAAAGCAGGCTTTATATAGTATAATGTTTGTATTGCTTTAACAAGTAAAAGCATAAAAGCTTTAAAGCACTATAAAATACACAATGACAGGACGGATAATTTATGAGCACAACTATTACTATCTGGGTAACGCTCATTGCCTACCTCATAATTATGATTGGTATCGGCGTTTACTGCAGAAAGGCAACCTCGGGCGTCTCGGACTTTGTTCTGGGCGGAAGAGGCATCGGCGCTTGGTTTACGGCGTTTGCTTACGGAACATCTTACTTCTCGGCGGTTATTTTCGTCGGCTATGCAGGTAAGTTCGGCTGGAACTACGGTGTTGCTTCAACCTGGATAGGCATCGGAAATGCTGTAATCGGCTCGCTTATGCCTTGGCTGATTCTCGGCAGAAGAACCAGAACCATGACAAAGCATCTTGATTCCAAGACTATGTCTGATTTCTTCGAAAAGAGATACGCAAGCAAGAAGCTCAAGACTGCTTCTGCTCTTATCATCTTCCTTTTTCTCATCCCTTACACAGCTTCAGTTTACAACGGTCTTTCAAGACTCTTTGAAAAAGGCTTCGGCATTCCTTACAAGTACTGCATCATCGGAATGGCTGTATTTACCGCAATCTACGTTATCATCGGCGGCTACAAGGCAACTGCTATGAACGACTTTGTTCAGGGTATTCTGATGCTTGTCGGCATTGCGGCTGTTGTAATTGCTGTTCTCAACGAGCACGGCGGTCTTTCGTCTTCTATTGACGCTATGGCTGAAATTGAATCGGCAAGCGGCAAGACAGGCGAATTCGCTTCGATTTTCGGCCCTGACCCTATAAACCTTATCGGCGTTGTAATTCTTACTTCTCTCGGTACCTGGGGACTTCCTCAGATGGTTCAGAAGTTCTACGCTATTAAAGACGACAAGGCTGTTAAAATCGGCACTATCGTTTCTACCTTCTTCGCTGTTGTTGTAGCAGGCGGCTGCTACTTCCTCGGCGGTTTCGGCAGACTCTTTGTCAAGAACGTAAACGGCACTCCTGAGGGTGGCTTTGACGGCATTGTTCCTACAATGATGGAAAAGCTCCCGACTCTCCTTTTCGCTATCGTAATCGTACTTGTTCTTTCAGCTTCTATGTCCACCCTTTCCTCACTCGTGCTTACATCGTCATCGACTCTAACTCTTGACCTTGTAAAGCCTATTATGAAGGACAAGATGGACGAGAAAAAGCAGGTTCTTATTATGAGAATATTCATCGCAGTATTCCTGCTTATCTCTGTAATCCTTGCAATTATGACACTCGAGAATCCACAGACTATCATCTCTACTCTCATGTCAATCTCGTGGGGTGCGCTCGCAGGTGCTTTCCTTGCTCCGTTTATGTACGGACTTTTCTGGAAAGGTGTCACAAAGGCTGCTGTATGGGCAAGCTTTATAAGCGGTGTTGCTATCACAGTTGTTCACATGTGTCTGTACACTCTCAAAATCGGCAACCTCGACCTTCCTATGGAAATCGGCGGTCTGAGCCTTGCTTCACCTATCAACGCAGGTGCTTTCGCTATGATATTCGGACTTATAATCGTTCCTGTTGTCAGCCTTATTACTCGCAAGCCTGACAAGGAGCAGGTCGAAAAGGTTTTCGAATGCTACGCTAAGTAAATCTGATAAAATATCAATTAAACGGGTGTGGAACTGCACAAAAGTTCCCGCCCGTTTTTGGTTTTAATTGTAAGGCAATATGATAATTTTTTATTGACTTTAAATGGTGTTTCGGTTATAATCGAAATGTAAGGCCTTTGTAAAATTCGTATAAAGTCTTTGCAAAATGTAAAAGTATATAGTGTGAAAAAATCCGTCGGTTAATGTCTTGATATTCAAGCGGTGCGGCGGGTACGAAAGGAAAACTGAATCTATGGACATTTTTGACGTCTTTATGCTTCTTGGCGGTCTTGCCTTCTTCCTTTACGGAATGAAGGTCATGGGCGACACGCTCGAGAAAATGGCAGGAAGCAAGCTCAAATCAATTCTCGCTTCCCTGACCTCTAACACCTTCAAGGGATTTTTGCTGGGACTTCTGGTAACTGCTGTTATTCAGTCGTCATCGGCTACCACTGTTATGGTTGTCGGCTTTGTAAACTCAGGCATTATGACTCTCAGACAGTCAATCGGTGTTATCATGGGTGCTAACCTCGGTACATCGGTTACCTCGTGGCTTTTATCGCTGACAGGTCTTGAGGGCGACAGCTTCTTTATTCAGATTTGCAAGCCTGCGAACTTTACACCGGTTCTTGCTTTCATCGGAATCGTGCTGATAATGTTCTCTAAAAAGGAAAAGGCAAAGGACGTTTCTCTTATTCTTATCGGCTTTGCTGTTCTGATGTTCGGTATGGAAACTATGTCGGATGCTGTTAATCCGCTTACCGAGTCTGAAAGCTTCAAGAATGTTCTTCTGCTTTTCAAGAATCCGGTTCTCGGTCTTCTTGTGGGTACTGTATTTACAGCTATCGTTCAGTCATCATCGGCATCCGTTGGTATTCTCCAGGCACTCACCCTTACAGGTACTGTAACCTACGCAACTGCTATTCCTATAGTTATGGGTCAAAACATCGGTACATGCGTATCTGCTATGATTTCTTCAATCGGTGCGGGCAAGAACGCTAAGAGAGCCGCTGTTGTCCACCTGAGCTTCAACGTTATAAGTGCTGCCATACTCCTTACAGGCTACTGGATTATTGAAATGGCTGTAGGCTTTACATTTACCGGTTGGGCGGCAACTCCGCTGGGCATTGCTATTGTCCACACAGTATTCAAGATACTCGCACTTGCATTGCTTATGCCTTTCTCAAGACAGCTCGAAAAGCTTGCTTGCTTCATTGTCAAGGACTCCGACGAGGATGTAAAGAAAGACGAGGAATTCAAGGCACTCGACGACAGATTCCTTAACACTCCTTCCATCGCTGTTGAGCAGTGCAGAATCTTAACAGTAAAGATGTCCGAAATTACAAAGGATGCAATCGTCAAGGCAGTTTCTCTTACTCATAACTATGACGAGGCATCTGACAAGGAGATTGTCGAAGCCGAGAGCCGTGTCGATGACTACGAGGACAAGCTCGGCACATATCTTGTAAAGATTTCCGAAAGATCACTTTCTGTCGAGGATAGCCAGAATGTTTCGACGCTGCTCCACTGCATAGGTGACTTTGAGAGAATTTCAGACCATGCAACAAACATTGTCAAGGCTTCAAAGGAAATGCATGACAAGAACATCATCTTCTCCCAGCAGGCACGAAAAGAGCTTGATGTTATCTCGAAGGCTGTACTTGATGTTTTAGAGCTTACAATTGATGCGTTTGCAAACGGCGACCTTGATGCCGCTCATAGAGTTGAGCCTCTTGAAGAGGTTATCGACCACCTCAATGCAAAGCTCCGCAACCGCCATGTAAAGAGACTGCAGAACGGCGACTGCACAATTCAGCTCGGATTTGTGTTCGCAGACTTCCTCACAAACTTAGAGAGAGTTTCCGACCACTGCTCCAACATCGCAGGCTGTATTATTGATATGGCTGAGGGTAATCTCAACCTTCACGAATCTCTCCGTGAAACAAAGCTTGCTAACGACGAATACAAGAACCTTTATGCTCAGTATGCTGAGAAGTACAGAGTCCCGTCGGCTTCAAACTAAACCATAAAAAACTAACCTCAGATTGGAATTCAATCTGAGGTTTTTTGTTTGGATTTATTAAGCTTTATTTGCTCTCACGAAGCTTTTTTGCCTTGATAACCTTGAGTCGTGAAAACTCCTCTCGTTCCTTTTCCTCGAGGGAATTTGTGATAAATCTTACGGTTTCCTCGGCATTAGGAATGATGATATTCTTAAGGGCATTTGCTCGCCTCTGGGTTTTCTTGATTGCAACTGCGAGGCGGTAGATGCTGTTTTCTACCTGCGCAAGAGTTACGGTGATTTCCTTAACCTTATTAAAGGCGATGTACGCCTTATCGAGCTGTGAGTTCGTATTCATAAAGCCGTAACGGACAGTGTTATCGGGCTTATTCATTGAAATTGTCGGAAGCTCAACACCCATAACGCTTTTACCGCTGAGTGTGATGCTTTGCTCGATTGGGATAGTATCAGCAATCGGAGAGATAACACCCATTGTTATATTTGCAAGCTGGAGCGCTGTATATGCTTCGCTATAGGTTTCCTCGATAGAGCCACGAAGACTTTTCGCCTCGTCGATAAGAAGCATCATTTCTCTTATAAGGATATTTCTCTTTCTGTCCAGAAGCTCATAGCCGAGCTTTGCAAGAGAGAGGGTTTTCTTTGTGGCGATAAGGTTTCCCTTGGTTGCAAACGGTCTTTGTGCAGGCATTATCTCACCTCCTTAATGCATAAATTTTATTTCTACAGGTCAAATCTGAGTGCTGCCTTCTTGTCGTCGTAATAAAGCTCTATATCCCCCTTGGACACTCTGTCAAGCTCAGATTTCGGGAGCGTTGAGAGAAGGAGCCAGCCGAGGTCGAGCGTTTCGTCGATGGTTCTGTCCTCGGAGAAGGACTGAGTGAGGAAGTTTTCCTCGAAGAGCTTGCCGAATCGGATATAGGTTTTATCCTGCGCTGAAAGCTCCTCTTCTCCGATTACAGATGCGAGCGCTCTTGCGTCCTGCACCTTTGCGTACGAAGCAAACAGCTGATTTGAAACTGCTGAGTGGTCTTTTCTTGTAAAGCCCTCGCCTATTCCGTCCTTCATAAGTCTTGAAAGTGACGGAAGCACCGAAACCGGCGGATACACGCCCATCTGGTCGAGTCCTCTGTCGAGAACTATCTGTCCCTCGGTAATATAGCCTGTAAGGTCAGGGACAGGGTGGGTTATATCGTCGTTCGGCATTGTGAGGATAGGAATCTGTGTAACAGAGCCTTGTGAACCCTCGATGATTCCTGCTCTTTCATAGAGCGAAGCAAGGTCGGAATAGAGGTATCCGGGGTAGCCCTTTCTTCCGGGGATTTCGCCCTTTGAGGAAGAAAACTCACGCAGTGCCTCTGCATACGAGGTCATATCCGTAAGGATTACGAGGATATGCATATTATGCTCAAAGGCAAGATACTCGGCGGCTGTGAGGGCACATCGAGGAGTTAAGATTCTTTCGATAATAGGGTCGTTTGAGAGATTTAAAAACATTACGACCTTCTGCAATACACCCGTTTCCTCGAAGCTGCGGCGGAAAAACTCCGCAACGTCGTTCTGCACGCCCATTGCGCCGAACACGACCGCAAACTCCTGACCGTTATCCTTTGCGATTTTTGCCTGCCTTACAATCTGCACGGCGAGCTTATTATGCGAAAGTCCCGAGCCTGAGAAAATCGGCAGCTTCTGACCTCTTATGAGCGTAACGAGTGCATCGATTGATGAGATACCCGTATTGATATAGTTTCTCGGATATGTTCTGTGGACGGGGTTTAAAGGCTTTCCGTTTATATCTGCATACTTCTGCGGAAAGATATCTCCCAGCCCGTCAATCGGCTTTCCTGAGCCTGAGAATACTCTGCCGAGCATTTCGGTAGAGAGTGCAAGCTCCATAGGTCTGCCCCTAAACTGAGTCTGAGTATTCTTAAGCGAGAGTCCTTTTGTTCCCTCGAAAACCTGAAGTACTGCCTTATCGCCCGCAAGCTCTACGACTCTTGCGAGTCTTTCAGAGCCGTCGTCGAGTCTGATTTTGGCAATTTCATCGAAGCTTACGCCCGATACCTTATCCAGCACAACGAGCGGGCCGTTGATTTCGCTCAGGCCTATATATTTCATTGACATAACGAAAACTCCATTCTCAAAGCATTATACCGCCGATACCAGCGCCGCAAAGTCAGATGTCATCTGCGCTTCGTACTCGTCAAACATCTGCGGCTTGTTATTCGGGATATCATACTTTACCTTGATAAGCTTTTCAAACCAGCCTGTACCGATAATACTGCTCATCGGCACCTTTCTTGCTATTGCTTCCTTAGCTTTACTATGAAGAAGCAGGATTGCCTTCATCATAAGATACTGCTTTTTCAGCGGCACATAAGTGTCGTCGGCATGGTAGGCGTTTTGCTGCAAGAATCCTACTCTTACGACTCTTGCTGTTTCGATGAGTATTTTCTGGTCATCCGGCAATACATCCGCACCCATAAGCTTTACAATCTCCATAAGGTTTGCTTCCTCGTGGAGAAGTGACGAAATCTGCTGCCTCAGCTGCATAAAGTCGGGAGCGACATTGCGGTTATAGTAATCGCTTAAATCATCGGAATACTCCGAATAGCTCATTGTCCAGTTGATTGCAGGATAGTGTCTTGCATAGGCAAGCGACTTATCCAGTGCCCAGAAGGTTCTGACGAAACGCTTTGTATTCTGAGTTACCGGTTCTGAGAAGTCGGAGCCCTGCGGTGATACTGCACCGATAATTGTAACCGAGCCTTCCTTACCCGAGAGGGTATTCACATAGCCTGCTCTTTCATAGAACTCGGAGAGTCTTGACGGCAGGTATGCAGGGAAGCCTTCCTCGGCAGGCATTTCCTCA
The DNA here is from genome assembly GCA_017848055.1 of Oscillospiraceae bacterium. Taxonomy (GTDB): domain Bacteria; phylum Bacillota; class Clostridia; order Oscillospirales; family Ruminococcaceae; genus UBA7477. Next base: position 21,341 of record JAGALZ010000038.1, read on the forward strand.
AGTCGTCCAGAGATTTCACGCAGAGCCTCTGCCCAACGTGAAGTAGAGTCTGCCATAATTGCGATATGATAGCCCATATCTCTGTAATACTCGGCTAAGGTAATTCCCGTATAGATTGACGCTTCTCTTGCCGCAACAGGCATATTAGAGGTATTTGCGATAAGCACTGTTCTGTCGGTAAGAGGGCGGTTTGTCTTAGGGTCGATAAGCTCGGAGAACTCCTTTAAAACCTGTGTCATTTCGTTTCCACGTTCTCCGCAGCCGATATACACGATTATATCTGCGTCGCACCACTTTGCAAGCTGGTGCTGAGTCATTGTTTTACCTGTACCGAAGCCGCCGGGGATTGCAGCGGCACCGCCCTTGGCTACGGGGACGATAGTATCGATAATACGCTGTCCCGTGATAAGCGGTCTGTCGGGCGGGAGTCTTTTTGCAATCGGTCTTGCGGTTCTTATAGGCCATGTCTGACAGAGTGTAAGCTCTGTTTCCTCGCCGTCGCAGTCAAGCTTTACAACTACATCGTTCACCTTATATTTTCCGTTTCCTGCGACATAGGTAACTATGCCCTGCTTCACAAACGGAGAGAGCATACATCTGTGCTCTATGAGTGCAGTTTCGGGGCAGGTAGCATAGACCTCGCCTGCGTGAAGCACGTCGCCGACCTTTACAGTCAGAGTTACGTCGTACTCCTTCTGGGTATCAATTGCGGTAACCTCAGTTCCGTCCTCGATGAAGGCACCCGTCTTTTCTCCGAGAACCTTGAGCGGTCTTTCGATACCGTCAAACATATTTGAAATAATTCCGGGGCCTAAGGTTGCACTCATAGGTGCGCCCGTTGTTTCGACAGGCTCGCCGACGTTGAGTCCGCTTGTTCCCTCATAGACCTGGATTGTTGTATATTCGCTTGTTACGCCTATGACCTCACCGATAAGACGGCGGTTGCCGACATAGACCATTTCAAGCATCTGAAAATCCTTTGTATCACGAACCTTAACGACAGGCCCGTTGATTGAATATATCTTATTCACGTTATTACTCCGTTCCGCCTTTTGTTAATCCCCGAGTCTGAGCTTATCCTCATGGGTGAAGCGTTCTCTTGCGAGCGAGAGCTCGTTTTCATACGAATAGTCAAAAATACGGTTTTCGCTGTCAAAGCGGATTTTTACTCCGCCGAGCTTTATTGACCTATCCTCATCCGCACTATAGCCGCACGGCAGCTGTGAAAGGATATTCTCTGCAAGCTTCATATCCTTTTTTGAGAGGAGAATCTGTCCGATTGCACCGTTCATCTGCTCACTTGCTTTCTTGCAAAGCTCTGTCAGACGGCGGCAATACTGCTCTGTTGCGGTAAAGTCTTCAAGCTTTTTCTTAACGTTCTCAAAGACCTTATCTATAAGGTCAGCTCTTAGCATGAGTATCTCCTTGTTGGCTGAAATACTTTCTGCTGCGGCAAGCTTTACATACTCATTTTCAATTCTGAGCTTTTCCTCTTCTATTCTGTTTTCTGCAAGCGCAAGATACTTGTCACTTGCACCCAATATTTTATCGTCTCTTTCCTTTTCGGCCTCACGAATCATTTTATTAACCTGCTCTGAGGCCTCTCTGAATACTGTTTTACTGAACAGCTCCAGCTTTTCGGAAACTGATACTTCTGCCAATCTATCTCACTCCTTACAGCTTGATTCCGACTGCCTGAGCAACATATCCCGAAATTGTATCGGAAATGTTTGACGTTGCGTGTCTGTCGGGAATTTCAACTATCAACGGGCTCTGACTTGTGAGCTTTCGCTCATAAATCTTATCGTGACACAAATCTATGAGCTTTTTCGTGATAAGGACGATTGCGATGTCCTTGTTCTGAGAGGCATCATCGAGAGCCGTCTGCACTTCCTGCGCTGTATGCACGACAACACCCTCGATTCCTGCAAGACGCATTCCCATCTGAGTGTCGGTATTATCACTTATAAGAAAGAATTTCAAGGCTCCACGCCCCCCTTTTCACTTAAATTTCTAGCTTCTTTTTAGCCCAGGCCGTTGATGATAAGGATTGAGATAAGAAGTCCGTACAGTGCGATACCTTCACCGAGTACTACGAAGATAAGTGCCTTTACGAAGGACTTAGGGTCTTCGGAAACCGCACCGATAGCAGCTGACGAGCCTGAACCTACTGCGATACCTGCACCTACGCAGGAAAGACCTGTTGCAAGACCTGCACCGAGGTAGCCGATACCTGCACCGGTTGAGATAACTGCATCTACTGCTGCCTGAGCTTCAGCGGCACTTACAACCTGACCGAAAGGAAGGATGATTGCCAGAGCCATTACTCCGAAGAAGCTGCAAAGGTTGAAGATGAAAGCACCCTTAGGGCTTTTGCCTGTCTTTACTTTTTTAACTGCGGGCACAAGCGGTGCACACAGAAGCAAAACTGCGATAAGCGGTAAAATAAAGAGTTCCATAATAAAATACCTCCGAAAAATTATTCAATGTCAGTTGTGAGCTTTTCGCCTACCGGTGCAAACGGGATACCGTCGCCCTCGTAGAAACGTGAGAACACCTCGTAAAACTCAAGTCTTATAATCTGGATTGCGACAATCATACCCTCCATTGCCATTACAAAGAGGTTTCCGACAACTACGATTATCGGCTGAGCCGCACCTGCGAACATTTCCATAATAGTCATTACAACCAGCATCATACCTGCGTGGCAGAGTACGAATCCTCCGACTCTTAAGAAGGAAAGTGTATTTGAAACATAGCTGAGCATAAACTCGAACATTTCAAAGAAGTTCTCGACGATGAAGTTTCCGATACCGCCCTCTCCCTCGTGCTCTGAAAGCTGCCAGCGCTTATACTTCACAGCGATTGAGAACGGCACTCTGCAGAATATACAGATTATCGGGATGACGATAAGCAGGATTACATAGCCTGCTGTTGTGATTGACTTACCTGTGAGCATTCCGAGCACTGCGGCGATAACAGATGAGTAGAAGACAAAGCCTGCTATACCGTTACAGCCGAAAACGGCTTTTTCGTAGTCGTGCTGTTTAAAGCCCGTGATGATATTTAAAATCATCGAGATGGCGATTATCGCGACGCCTATTGCAACTGCTGAAATGAGGATAAATGTTGTTTTATCAAAAATCTCAATCGGCTTATGCCCCATACCTATCGCTTTATACACGGGGTCGAGTACGTGTTCGAAGCCGAAGAACGAGCCGAACACGAAGCCGAATATCATACTTGAAAAGCCGCAGCGTGTTAAAAGTGCGCCGAACTTGTTTTTGAGCTTATATGTCATAAACAGTCCTGCCAGCCACACCACAAAGCCCTGTCCCAAATCGCCGAACATAATTCCGAACAGAAGTGTATAGGTTATGGCGACAAACAGCGTCGGGTTTATGCCGTTATACACAGGAACGCCGTACATTTCGACAAGCGATATATACGGTCTTGAGAACCAGCCGTTTTTAAGCTTTGTCGGGATTGTAAGGTCGGGCTCTGAATCAGGCGGAAGGTAGGTTACGCTGACTGAACGGATATCCGAAAACAGCTTTTTGAAGTTCTCGCTTCTTGATTTCGGGATAAAGCCCTTCATATAGAATTTATTATTAAGCGACGCTACGTTCTTTCTCAGGTCAAAGGTATTATGTCTGAACCTCAGAAGCGCATATATTTTTCTTATCTCGTCGCCTCTGGTTTCAGATATTCTTGAAAGCTCGTAATTTATCTCCTCAACACGCAAGGAGAGCTTATTGATTCTGTCCTGGAGCTCTTCATACTCCTTTTCGGGAGTACCGTGGACGAACTCAGGTATTCTTACTCTTTCAAAATAGAGTGATGAGAAGATTTCGTCGACTATGACCTTATCCTTCTTGGTACAGAAATACATTCCCCAATAGAACTGCTTATCCTTATCGAACGGAACAAAGAAGAAGGTTTCGTCATAGTACTCAAGCTTATCATAGCTGTCGACTGGGAGCTTGCCGAGTCGGATATGTGCGTGCTCGCAGTTGAACACCTGCTCGAAGTTTGCATTCATACCCATCATATGGTGCAGCTGTTTTGCGGTTGCACCCTTCTCGGAAATCTCCTTGTAGCACTCCTGCCTTTCGTCGATATGAGTTTTAATTTCACTTTTAAGCTTCTCGAGATATCTCTCAAAGTCCTCAAGAACCTCAAATCCCGGCTCTGAGTAATTTATCGTTTTATCGGTCTGTATGCCGAGTCTTCGGCATATCTCACCCATCTCCTTAAGAATCGGAGTATACGGGTTTTTCTCGCTGAGCATTTCGAGTCCCTTTTTCTGTGATTGTCCACTCTTCACAGAAGCGGGCTCGATATGAAAGCAACCGCTTTCACAGCATCGAAGCAAGGTTTTATCAAGCTCGGACATACTGCCTACTACATTTACAAGCAGCATTTTTTCAATTCCCATGTCCCAAAGCTCCTTTCGGTTTTACTGTCAGTATGCTATAAGCTCCTCGATTTTTTCATCTGAAAGCTCATATCTTATTCCTTCAATTATGTGGGTTATGTTATCAGCTTCGATATCACAAAGCTGGAGTATTGCGTAGTACACGGCGGGCATAGACTGCGTTCTCAGAAGCTTCTTTGCCGCTTTGAGATTAAGTCTTGCCATAGCGGTTTCAATGAAATCCCCACTTTCAAACAATGCTGAAATGCCGGGTGAAGCCTGCCTTACATACTCTATCATTTCTTCGGCGCTGCGGCATTCATAGAGCTTTTCCATTTTCTCCTTACCCATTTTCGAAAACGGGAGTCTGCTCTGCTTCATAAGCTCCGATGGCGCTCCGAAATACGCTTTCATACGGTATGCGTTGACGACGTTTCTCACATCAAGCTCGCTTCTTACAGCCTTTGAAATAAGTGCGGCATCCGCTTTCGGAAGGTCATTTTTTATACTTTGCAGAAGGTTTCTGAAGTAATGAGTTCTGAGTATTATCTCACAGCTGAGATAATCCGCCTTATCCGAAAGCCCGACAATCTGTCCCATCGGCTTTTCGTAGCGTGTTCCCTCGAGTGCTTTTGATAGCTCATGAAGGCTTTGACACTTGGAAAGCTCCTGGAAATCAAGCTTTGTCTGTCTGATAAGATACGCAGGAAAGCTCACGATAAACTGTTCTCTGGTACCTGACAAAATCGACGCAATAAGCGACAGCAGCTGCTGAGTTTCGTATTTAAGACAGACGCAGTTATAAAACTCGTCGTGCTTGAGATGCTGGAAATCTCTCAGCTTTACATAAAGCTCGAAATTACTTTTTCTTATAAGCTCCTCGAGGTACCCTCGATGAATGGTATTTGCGTCAATTCCTGCAAGCAGGTGAGAAAAACGTTCATGTGTACGAAGGTATTCCGCAACCTCGGAAACGCTCTTTTTCCCTGCTAAAATCTTATAATCCTGCGCTGTAAGCATTCTGCCGTGCAGGGCACGGATTTTTGTTATTGTAGCGTTCACACTCGCTTTTGTCACTTACTCACCGCCTTTTCGCAATGGTATCTTCAGAGTACTAATCTCCGCTTATTACGGATTCGAAGATATCCTCTTCCCACTTTTCGTGGTTCTCGTCATACACGTTCTGAAGTCTTGATTTATCGGCTGCAAGCTTCTCACGAATCTGAGCCCTGTTTACAAGAAACTTATCCTTCTCCTGCGACCTGAACGCTTCAATTTTGGCATCAGCCGCCTGCTTGATATCAGAAGCGACGCTCTGCTCGGATTTTGCGGCATCGTCGATGATTCTGTCACGCTCCTGCTCACCCTCACGGAGCATATCATTCGCCTTGCTGTCAATCTCTAAGATTGCTGAAATAATGTCCATCAGAGTTCTCCTTTCAGACATAAATACATATAATAAATTCAACCTTTATTGTACTCCTTTTTTGTGTTTTTGTCAACGTCTACCCCCACATTCCTACAATGCTGACAAAAATATTTTTTGTTCACTTTTCGGCTTTTTTCTTATTGACTGGGAGTGAAAAATGTTGTACAATATATTCAGGGGAAAGTTTAATTTTTCCGCCTAAAATACCTTTGGAAAGGAAGTGTCATAAGCCGCTTTTGTGGCATGTTATGAACATACTGTTTTTCCTTAAACCAAAGTGCGAGGTTGCTCATCTTCACGACGACTGCACAGTTCGTCAGGCTATTGAAAAGATGCGTTCCTCGGGCTATACTGCGCTTCCTCTCATTGACCGTGAGGGGCACTACATTGCTACTGTTACAGAGGGCGACTTTCTATGGTTCTCCCTTTCATACAACAGTGACAATATTCTAAGAATTGCAGAGCAGACTCCGCTTACTGCGATAAAGCCAAGGACGATAAACAAGGCTGTCAGCGTAAATGCAAAGCTTGAAGACCTTCTTCTTATGATGATGAATCAGAACTTTGTTCCAGTTACAGATGACAGAGATATTTTCATCGGCATTATCACAAGAAGAGATGTTTTGCAGTACTTTTACGACAGACATCAGAAATCCAAGGACTCAGACGAATAATTCTACATATCAAAAGGCAACCTTCATTAAGGCTGCCTTTTTTCTTTACATACAGCATAAAAAATCCGCAGGGGCTTTTCCTCTGCGGATTTCGTGTTATTTAATTCTCGTCAAGACTATACTTCACAAGCAGCTTGGAAGTACCGATAATAGTGCTGTTTGCACTGTCGAGAGTTTCCTTAATAGTATCGTTATCGTAACTGCCCATCATTTCCTTTGCCTGGACGAAGGTATTTCTTCCGACCTCAATCTGGTGCTCGAAGATACCTTCAAGACGCTTTACGGACTTAGCTTCGAGGTCCTGGTAGGCTGCCTTGATATCCTTGACTGTATTGTTACGGATATCGTCGTAATTCTCAAGAGCGATATCGATGATATCTGTACGCTTTTTCTTCTTTAAGATATCCTTGAACGAAGACATTGTACCCGACGGGAATGTTTCGCTTGTGCCTGTCTGGGCAACATTCATAACAGAATGAGCAACCTTCTTCTTTACGTCGCTTAAAATTCTGTCTACGGAATTTGACTGCGAAACAACTGCAAGGTCGGAAATACCGAGCTTTGTTGCAAGCTGGTCGCTTATCTTTTCCACAAGCTCGTTCATTCTTCCGCTATGGATTTCAAGGCATGTTCTGTATGCCTCACCAACCTTATCCATAAGGTAGGAATAGAAATACTTTTCAACATCCTCGGCGGCGATATCGTTCTCCGACTCTGTAGGTCTGCATTCGAGCACACTCTCACGGAGCTTTGCGAAGAACTCGTACATCCAGACCTCAGCCTCCTGCTGCATCTCTAAGATGTTAAGGTGGATTTCAGGCTTTTTTGCCTCGAGGAATGAATTTATCGTACTGCACTGCTCCTCAAACTCAGCTGTCATTGTTTCAAACTTCTTCTGGTCAAGAGCAGACATATCTGAGAAGATATGAATTTTTGCGTGAGTTTCTCTGAGCATCTGGTCGAGCATTGCGAGGACTCTCTTCTTTCTGATAATATCCTTCTGCAGGATAATATCACGCTTTAAGGAAACCTCGAACTTCAGGAACTCTGTTTCATAGTAATCGGCAAAGTCCTTATTTGAAGCACTCGGGATACCTGCCTTACGGCGGTACTCCTCCTCGGCACTGATTCCGTAAACGAATGCGTTAGGAACGATTGCCTCACTCTTCTGGGAAATTCTTGCCATAATCTTCTCAACGTCATCTCTTGTACTGAGTGCATCGAGCATATTTACAAGCACATACAGCATACCGAATCTCTGCGGCTGGATATGGCTTGCAAGGTAGAGCTGTTCACTTTCTGAGAACGGCAGGAGCGCACTTGCTACATAGATTATAGCATCGGCGTTCATAAGATAGCTGTTTACCTGCTCGTCGAGGTCTTCGATATCCGAAAGGCCCGGTGTATCGACGATTTTGATTTCCTTGAGTATCTGTGCATTGTCACGGATATCGAGGTGGTCGATAGGAGCCTCAAGGGTAGGCATAAGCTCCTCGAGCTTTTCTCTTGTAATATCTTCCTTTGCAAGCTTTACCTTACTGCCGTTTGTAAGGACAGCGGTAATAGAAGGCTCGCCGTAGGAAATCTCATTGATTGTATAGGTTTCGGGTGCGACATTTACAGGCGCAAGGCTTCTTCCCAAAAGTGCATTTATGATTGTACTCTTGCCTCTTTTGAAGTCGCCGAGGATAACGAGTGTAAACGGCTCGTCGCATCTTCTCTTGATGAGGGCATCCCAGACATCGAGTCCTTCCTTGAACTCCACGCCGAGGATATCCGAGAGCCTATCGTTCTTTCTGAGCTCGTCAAGAAAACCTCTTACTTTTGAAATATCTTCTTCTGCGGATTTATAAATCTGATTATTGATATCCATCTTTTACACCCCCGCAGTTGAAGTTCCGAGAATAAAGTTGCAGCGTACATCGCAGAGCTGGCCGTTTATAACGTTGAGACCTTCGCTTGAAAGCTCGCTTCTCCAGTTATAAAGCAAATCGCAGTTTAAAAACTCTACTGCTGCAAGAATTCTTCTCTCGTCGTCTGTTGTATCTCTATCCACTCTGATGTTCCTTGCAGGTGCATAGTGGATGTTCTGTGCCATTGTAACAATTCTCTCGAAATTGAGGTCCTTCATTGTTCTGCTGTAGAAGTCAATGTATCCCTTTTCGTAGAGTCCTGCGATAATTTCGGCATATCTTTCCGGCTCGTCACAGCAAATCATACCTGCTCTGTCGGCGGTTACATCGGCAAGCTTTACCCACTGTGCGAGTGTGTAAAGAAGCTGGTTGCTTACAGGGAGCTTATATGACTGCTCGACCGGCACAAAGCCACGGTTGTCGCAGTTGAAGTACTTATATGCGAGATTATATGTGCAGTGGTGGTTCTGGATACGTCCGCACTCACTGCCGATGAGCACCTGGAGCTCATCCTTATCGCACATATCAACGAGTGCCTTTGTAATTACGATACAAGGCTCGATGATATCGCTTGCGATAGAATAAATAATTTTCTTGTCTATATCGTCTCTGACGAATACAGTAGGGAGATTAAGCTCGAGTCTTGAAGCACACAGCTTTGCTATCTCGTATACCTCGGGGTACTTGAGAGAGCCTGCCTGGTTGACCTTCAAAAACAGAAGCTTTGCTTCCTCGGTTACGTCCTGTGAGTTTATTGCCTTTGCAAGCTTTGCCCAGCCAGAAAGACCTGTTATCTTCTGTCTGAGAGCAAAATCAGCGTCGAAGGCATAGTCGAGCACGCCGTCAACAACGTGGTTGCTGAAGGAACGTGTATATGCAAGGAGATACGAACGGAAGCTTGTATCTATTTTAAGAAGCGGATTGTTTACTTCTCCCTCTGATTCAATAGCGAACTTGCTGAAAGAATCAATCATCGGTGGTTTCCTCCTAAATCAAAATTTCTGCGGTATCAAGGTCTTTACTCAGCCTTTTCGTTCTCCTCTGCAGCAGGCTCGTCGTTATTTGCAACGAGTGCCTTATGGAGAATGTAGGCATCAGCAAGGATGTTGCTTGTATGAGCGACAATTCCCTGGAGTCTTTCCTTTTCCTTTTCAGAAACCATCTTCTTTTCCATCTTAAGCTCGTTTAAGCTGTTGAGGGTTTTCTGTGTATCCTTGAGTATGATTTCAGTTTCCTGCTCAATCTTATTCTTGAGGCTTTCGAATGCGGTAAATACCTGCTGACGGACTGTTTCGGAGAAGTCTGTTGTCAGCTTCATTTCGTGGAACTGCTTTCTTACCTGTGTCTTGAAGTCGGACTTATACTTTTCGATTCTTTCCTGTGCGAGGAACTTATCTACGGCAAACTTACCTGAGAATGTACCTGCAAGACCTGCGAATGCGATAACGAAAAGTGTAATCGGAGAGAATGCTGCGGCAATTCCGAGAGCTGCTGTTGCGTACTGTGCTGCGAAGAATGTAGCATAGAAGCTTGTAGCACCTGTGATACCGCCGAGCAGAGCGCCCTTGATACCTGCTTCTCTGAAGCCGATAAACAGAGCACCGATACCCGAAGCGCCGATAGCCGAGCCGATAATCTGGTCAACGCCTCTTCCTGAGTTATTAACCTTATCGTCGATATCAAACATCTTCTGGATTCTGTTTACGTTGCGGAAGAACTCATCCTCGAAGGACTGGAGTCTTTCAGCCTCGTCGCTGAGGGCAACGTTGATTGAGTTCTGAATCTGCTCACAGATGAGCTGAGCTCTTGTTTCGATATTCTCACGAATTTTATCGACAAGCTTTCCGTGAACGACCTTGAGCTTATCACGCTTTAAGTCATTAGGGTTAATCTGGTAGGAATCGATAACCTGCATAGCAGTTGCTTCAATCTGAGTCCAGTAGTCCTCGAGAAGCGGACGCAGGCCGTCGTATACCTGATTTGCGGCATCGTTAATCTTTACGAACTCTGCACGCTTTTTATTTCTGATTTCTTCAATCTCCTCGATAGCGCTCTTATAGCGTACCATAAACTCATCGTTTTCCATCATAAGTGCATTCTTACGAAGTGCAACGGAATTGAGAACCTCGGTACCGCTGTTAATGAGCTTATTTGCGATAATCTGGAGAGTGATTGTACCTCTTTCCTTGGTGAGCATATTTTCCAGCACGCTTTCAAACTGAGGGAAATTACTTTCCTCGAGCATCTGCTGGTCGCCGTTCATCTTAGCGATAAGTGCCTTCTTAGCGTAAACGCCGATAACCTTAGGAACGCCGATTTTTCTCTGGTAAACGGCAAATTCCTTTGAGTCCTCGCCCATTACCTTCTTTGCCTTATCCATTACGTACTTTTCAATTCTTGTACGGACGGTATCAACAATTCTGTCCTCGTCGTCCTTGCTGAAGGTGCCGAAGCAGTTTACGATAAAGATAATTCTTCCCACGTCGGATGAGAGCATCTTCTTTTCAAGAAACTCCTTTTCAAACTGTGAGAATGGTGAGTTTGCGCTGATTACGAATACAGCGGCGTCAATTTCAGGGAGAATAGACAGAGTAACGTTTGTCATCTGCTCGTCGTCGTTAAGACCCGGAGTGTCGATGATATCAACGTTATTCTTACAAAACTCTGTATCGTAGTAAACAGTAGCTTCCTTAACGGTTTCAGCCTTCTGCTCCGACTCGAAGGTAAGCTTAGTTACATAGTCCTGGAGATTGCTGATTGGCACCTTCTCGCAGCTTCCGTCCTTATACTCAACGGAAACATACGGAGTATCGTTGTATGTAACTCTGTTGAGAGTAGCGGTTGCAGGCAACACGTCGGCAGGAAGAATCTCCTGACCTAAGAGTGCATTGATAAGAGTACTCTTTCCTCTCTTGAACTCACCGACAATAGCTACCTCGAAATGCTCGTCGGCAACCTTGTCGATAGTATCACGGATAGAAACGGCAGTATTGGTAAGTGACAGGTCATAGCTGTACTCCAAAAGCTCGTGAAGCTTTTTTGAAAGCGTTTCTACAGTTTCTCTGTAAGCCGAGTAGCTTCCGTAATTAAGCAGTTTATCCATCTTTTCATTCAGCCCCCTGAACAGTAAAATTATGTATAGTTCGATAAAATCTTCTATTATCATCCACAAGATATAGTATACAACACTAATTATACCACACATTTTACACATTCGTCAATATATTTACTAAATGTTTTGACCCTCACCATATAGAAATATGCGGTGCATTTTTGTGCAACTTTTCGGTTATACACGCAAAAAGAAAAGCCGTCGGCGGATTTTCGTCCGCAGGCGGCTTAAAAGCTTTAGAAAATATCCTTTTTGTTCTTGATGTGTCGTCTTATAAGGATTACGATAACCGCCAGCAGGCAGGCTACAAGAAATACAGGCATAAGCCATCTGCTTGTAGTTTCGTCCTCTGCAGACTTCATCTGAGTCCACAAATCCTGCATTGTCTTGCTTGCCTCATCGGAGAGGTTTACAAAAACGGTCATATGCTCCTTTACCTCGTCGCTTGGATAAGAAACAGGGTCGTTTCTCACTTCCTCGTCGAGCATATCATAAGCGGCACTATGCGGTGTTGAGTAGCAGATATAGTCGATGTTTGCATAGGCTATATCCGGCTCGCACATAAAGTTTATGAACATCTCGGCAGCTTCCTTCTGCTTGGATGAGGTCGGGATACACATAGCGTCAACGAAGAGGTTTGTACCGCTCTTCGGAACTACAAATCCGAGGTCTTCGTTTTCGTCCATAATCATAAGTGCGTCACCTGCGTAATAAGGAGCGATAAGGGCATCGCCTGCGCCCATCTTATCGAAGATTTCATCCATTACATACGCCTGAACGATTTTCTTCTGGTCCTTGAGAAGCTCTGCTGCCTCTTCAAGCTCCTTTTCATTCTCGGTATTGAGAGAATAGCCGAGCATGATTTCAGCGATTGCGAATGCATCTCTTGGGTTATCGAACATCAGAATCTGGTCTGCATAGTCCTCGTTCCAGAGAATGTCCCAGTCGATATCCTCAGGGGCAACGTCGATAACGGTTGTATCGTAGATAATACCTACCGTACCCCATGTATAAGGAACGGAATACTCGTTCTGAGGGTCATACTCGAGGTTTCTGAAGTCGTCCATAATATACTTGTAATTAGGGATATTGTTCATATCGATTTTCTGAACCATATCCTCCTTAATCATCTTGGAAATCATATAATCGGACGGAATGATAACGTCATAGCTTACTCCGCCGCCCTTAAGCTTTGCGTAAAGCTCCTCGTTTGTAGCGAAGGTTGTGTAGTTTACCTTGATACCGGTAAGCTCCTCAAACTCTGTGAGGATATCGAGGGTACCCTCCTCTTCACCGATACAGATATATTCGCCCCAGTTATAGACGTTGATTTCGACATCGTCGCCCTTGAAGCGGGTATAATAGTCCTCGTCGGCAATTGTGAGAGTCTGCTCTACAACTTCCTCCTCGCCTTCTTCCTCGGCGTTATCGGAGTCGCTTGCACAGCCTGAAAGCATGGATGCAAACAGCACGGTGCTCAGGAGCAATGAGAGATATTTCTTCTTGTTCTTCATCATTCTCTTGCTCCTCCCTTATATGCGGCATTACGCTTTGCAGTTCTGTTCTCGATAACATTCTTGACAATAAGCACTATAACAACTACCAGGAAGATGATTGTTGAGAGCGCATTGATTTCAGGTGAAACCTTACGTCTTGTCATGGAATAGATAGTGATAGGGAGAGTCTGCGAAGTAGAGCCGCTTGTAAAGTAGCTGATTACAAAGTCGTCAAGCGAGTATGTAAATGCCATAAGGAAGCCCGAGATTACACCCGGCATGATTTCGGGCAGGATTACCTTTCTGAAAGCCTGGAACGGGCTGCAGCCCAAATCCTGTGCTGCTTCATAGAGGTGCGGGTCCATCTGCTTGAACTTCGGCATAATATTGAGTATTACATATGGCACGTTGAAGGTGATATGAGCAATAAGGAGTGTTACAAAGCCGAACTCAAGATTCATTCTTGCGGCAAAGAACACGAACAGAAGCATCATAGATACACCTGTTACGATTTCAGGGTTGATGATAGGCATATTTGTGATATTGAGCACAACTGCCTTAGGAACCTTTCTCATACTGTTGATACCGATTGCGGCAAGTGTTCCGAGAATTGTCGAGATGATACTTGCTATAACTGCAATGATGATGGTATTTATGAGTGATGAGATAATAATCTTGTTATGGAAAAGCTTCTCGTACCAGTCGAGTGTAAAGCCGGAGAACACGCTTCGGCTCTTTGTTTCGTTGAAGGAGAACACGATAAGCACGAAGATTGGTGCATAGAGGAACACAAGAACCACTGCAAACCAGATTTTACCCAGTCTTTTCATCTTCGCACCTCCTTATATAAGCACCTGGTCATCAGGACTGAACTGATTCATTACAGTCATAATGAGCAGGATGATTACCATAAGCACGAGTGAAATTGCGGCACCCAGATGCGGGTTGTAGGAGTTACCTAAGAACTGCATTTCGATAAGGTCGCCGATGAGCAGGTTTGAGCCGCCTCCGAGCATTCTTGAAATAATGAATGTTGAGATTGCAGGCACGAAAACCATTGTAATTCCCGATGTAATTCCGGGCAGACTCAGAGGAACAACTACTCTTGTAATAACTCTTCTTGAGTTACAGCCAAGGTCGGATGCTGCCTCGATAACGCTCTTGTCAATCTTCTCCATAACTGAATAGAGAGGAAGAATCATAAACGGCAGGTAGTTATATACCATACCTAAAACTACTGCGCCCGATGTATTTATAAGCTTATACGGGCCGAGTCCTATCATTCCGAGGAGATTGTTGATGATACCGTTATTGCCAAGCAGTGTCATCCACGCATATGTTCTCAGAAGGAAGTTCATCCACATAGGGAGCATAACGATAAGCAGCATTGTTGACTGCTTATGCTTTTCCATTCTCGAAAGTGCATACGCAAGAGGATATGCGACAACAAGGCAGATAACAGTTGCTAAAAGTGCGAGCCAGATTGAGCGGACAAATATATTTGCATACTGTCCTACATCTGAAATATTCTGAATTGTCCACTGTCCGTCAGCTGTTCTGAATGCAAAGTACGCTACCATTATAAGCGGTACGAGGATAAATACGAGCATCCAAACAAGATACGGTACAGAAAAAATCTTAAGCTGCTTCAATTTACTTATCCCTCCTCTGACTTCTTCATAATATGAATATCAAACGGGTCAAAGTCCATACCTATCATAGCTCCGACAGGCTCTGCCTTTGTGGAATGAATCATCCACTTATGGTCAACGCCGTCTACTACCATTTCATAGTGAACGCCCTTGAACACTACAGATTCAACGATACCTGTAAGCTTTGCCTTTTCGGCAGGGATAACCTTTACGTCCTCAGGACGGATAACAACGTCTACTGTTTCGTTTGGTGCAAAGCCCTTGTCAACGCACTCAAATCTCTTTCCTGTAAACTCTACAACGCAGTCCTGCGGCATACAGCCGTTGATGATGTTGCTTTCTCCGATAAAGTCAGCAACAAAGGCATTGACAGGCTCATTATAGATATCAGTCGGAGAACCTACCTGCTGGATAACGCCGTTGTTCATTACAACGACAGTATCGGACATGGTAAGAGCCTCTTCCTGGTCGTGTGTTACATACACGAAGGTAAGCTCGAGAGCCTGCTGGATTTTTCTAAGCTCTGTCTGCATTTCCTTACGGAGCTTTAAGTCAAGTGCGCCGAGCGGCTCGTCAAGAAGGAGCACCTTAGGGTGGTTTACGAGCGCTCTTGCGATAGCAACTCTCTGCTGCTGACCGCCTGAAAGTCTGTTTACAGACCTCTTTTCAAAGCCCTTTAAGTTTACAAGCTCGAGCATCTCGCCTACTCTTTTAAGTATTTCCTTTTCGGGAACATTCTTTACTCTTAAACCGAATGCTATATTTTCATATACATTCAGGTGCGGGAAAAGTGCATACCTCTGAAAAACGGTATTTACATTTCTCTTATGTGGAGGAAGGTCGTTAATACGTTTTCCCTCAAACATAACATCTCCGCTCGTCGGTTCAAGGAAGCCTGCGATAATTCGCAGAGTTGTAGTCTTACCGCAGCCGGAAGGGCCGAGGAAGGTTACGAATTCTTTGTCCTTGATGTCAAGACTAATGTTTTTGAGGATTTGTTCTCCGTCCTCAAACTCAACAACAATATTTTTCAGACTTACTATATTGTCCATATCCCAACAATCCTTTCTTTTACGAGTCGGCGAAAATTACTTCAAAAGATTTCCCCCGCTACAAAGCGTTAATACACTAAATTAAAACGCAATATATTTAATATAAAGGATAGCACCCCTTTTGTCAATAGTTTTTTTCACAAATTTCCGACATTTTTTTCGCCCCTATTTCCCCCATAAAACAAGCGGCAGGAGCCTGTCCTGCCGCTGAAATTATGACACTTATAAAAACCGCTATTGTTCGTACTTTTTGAACATCAGATAATACTGAACGATATTGTATTCCTCGAGCAAATCGCTATAGTCGCTCTTTTCGCCTGAGCGGTACCATTTGCCGTTTTCGCCCTTATATCCGAAGGCACTTATCGACGGCACCTTCTCCATAACGGTATCGAGATAACGCTGATATGCGGTCTTTGGCATATCGCAGACCTCGATGAGCTTGTTCGAGAGGTAGTTGAGGCTTATTTCAACATCCTGCTGCTCCTCAATATCGTAGTTTGCCCAGATAAAGAACGGGGTCTGGTGGAGATTTGCGTTCTGTTCAGTCGAGAGGCTTCCAAGCCCTGCACCGAGAAGCTCCTCAGAGAAGGACTCGATATGCGGGTAGTGGTCGCCAAAGAACACGATAACAACATCTTCATCGACGCTTTCAAAATATGTGATAAGCTCCTTAAGTGCCTTGTCTGTTTCATAAATTGCAGAGAGGTATGCCTCGGCGGTATCGTCGTCGATATCCGAAAGCTCAATCGTCGGGTCGTCGAGAAGCTGGTAGGAAGCGTGGTTCTGCATGGTTGTCATAAAGAGAAACATCGGAACATCTGCCTGCTTCTGCTCGAACTTGCCGATTGCTTCTCTGAAAAGTGTGGCATCTGAAAGCTTGCCGTTTACATACTCGGCATTTACCTTGCCCAGGTCACGCTGGTAGAACTGGTTTTCAAAGCCTAAAAAGTCGTATGCCTTACCGAGATTCCAAAGTGTTGACGAACAGCCTGCCATTGACACGGTATCATAGCCGAAGGAATCAAAGTAGCTTACGAGTGAATCCTGCTTTGTTTTTACATACTGCGTGTAGGCGGCTGAGCCCATCGGGAAAAAGCCCATTGTATTGCCTGACAGAAATTCAAATTCGGAGTTGCAGGAATATCCGCCGTAGGCTGAAACTGTCACATAGCCCTTTATTGTATTGTCTGTAAGGCTTCTTAAAAACGGCATATAGTCGTTATCGGTATCAAATGCACCGAGTCTTGCAAAGTCGGCAAACGACTCGTCCATAATTGCGATAACGGTAGGCGTTCTGTTCGGCTTTTCGTCCGTTACCTCGAAGGAAGAAAGGATTTCCTGAGCCTTCTTGTCAGAATATCCGTCCGGCTCTCCTGAACCGGAATTCATGACATCGAGGAAGAAGAGGTATACATTTCCGGTATCCCGGTAAGAGGTGAAGTCCTCGTTGCCGGAGAAGTTGAACTTTATAATTCTGTTTTCAACACCGTAGTCGAGCACTCTTCCGCTTGAGAGGAGTATTCCGCCCAGAAGCACAGCCGACACTCCGCCGACTATTGCTCTTGGTTTTACACCAATCGGCTTTATCTTTGTGAAAACTGCGAGCAGGACACTTGCGGCGAGATTTGCTACGGCAAGTGCGATAATCAGCGGGCCATAGCCTGCCGAAGCTGAGTAATCAGAGGAAATCTCCATAGCAGATGCGACGTTATTTATATCCGATGCTCTTATCGGGGCGCCTCTGAAGGCAAACACAAAATACTGGAGCACTCCGAAAAACTCAAAGAACACCGTCAGTACTATATAATATATCTTCGGACTTTTGAACAGGGCACTTCCGAGCAGATAGAAAATATAGATAAAAAGCGGTGAGAGGATTGCATAAAGAAAGCTTTCTTTAATGAAGAAGCTTCCCGTGCAGGTTTCGGTGAACATATAGGCATTGAGTGCCATAACAAGTCCCAGCGACAGACTTGTGTGCTGAGGTCTTTTCTTTTTGATTATTCCGAACACGACAGCACCCACAGACGCTGCAAGAAGAACCATCAGCAGGACAAACGGTACCATAAGAGATGCCGAGTTCTTTATGTTACTCATACCATACTCGCCTATCATTCCGACGGTCAGATTGACCGACATAAATGACAGAAGATACGGCAGAAGATACAAAAGCCAAGTTATCATATATCATAATCTCCTCATCTTTATATTTCGAAATCTTTTCTATTATACCCCAAATCACCTGCCACGTCAACTTTGGATAAAAATTTTATTTTTTACCGAAAAAGTTGTTTTAAGCTGTTGACAAATCGCATAGAATTATTTAAAATATTATGTAAAGATTCATAATTTTTCACAAGGGAGGATTTTGGTTTATGAGAAAAAGAATTACTGCGGCGATTCTGTGCATTACTTTATCGCTCACCGCAACTTTATCACTTACTGCTTGTTCATCAGACGACAGCTCAAAGCCTGACTCCTCTTCTTCGGTAAAACGTGACAATGACGAGCTTTTTGCTGATATTCTTGCAGGAAAGGGACAATTGGGTAGCCTAGCTTCATCCTTTACTCTTAACGGACACTTTGACAAGGCTTACGTTGCCGAAAACGCACAGCTTGACTTTGACGGCTGGGTACAACTCGGACTTGTCGAGCAGTTCAGCTATGCAATAGAGCTTCTGAACATGTGGATGTACTACGGCGACGATGCGAGCATAAGATTTCAGCCATACGAGATAGTTGACGGCATTACTCTTTCGCTTTTCGAAAACAGCAAGACAGGCACTGACATGACGGTGCTCGATGCTGCGCTCTCATTTGCAAAGCCTTCAAATCCCGAATCTTACTATGATGCGCTGGGTATTGAGAAAAATACAGACGACAGCTCTGCTGATGACAGTTCGGATGAGCTCCCGGCTCAGAGTCAGCCTGAGATAACAGATGAGCCTTCCTCCGAGTCTGTACCTTCCGACGTTCAGCTGACAGAATAAATCTTAAGCCCTTTGATTTCACTCAAGGGGCTTTTTTCATCTGAGAAAGATAAATTTTTTTGAACAAATAACGTTTTCGTATTGACTAGTTTGAGAAAAAACTGTATAATTTATATAACAAGATATGAGAAGGAGGCATTCGCCATGAATGTACTTATTGTTTATTGCCATCCGTCAAAGAAGAGCTTTACTGCAAAGCTTAAGGATGCATTTATTGAAGGACTTGAAAAAGCAGGTCACAACTATGAAATCTCAGACCTTTACGATATGAATTTTGAATCGGCTATGTCCGAGAGCGAATACCTCTTCGACAGAGTCGGTGAATGCGGTGACTTCCGCCTTTCCGGTGACGTTGCAAAGGAGCAGGTTAAGATTCAGAGCTGTGACGCTGTTGCGTTCATCTTCCCTGTTTTCTGGTCGGCTTCCCCTGCTATGCTCGTTGGTTGGTTCCAGAGAGTTATGACAAAGGACTTCGCTTACGGCGATAACCCTAAGATGCCTTCACTCGACAAGGCAAGCTGTATTGTCAGCCTTGCTGAGGATATGGAAACCGAACAGGGTAAGGCTCACATTGAAGCTATGAAGGCTACAATGCTCGGCTCAAAGATTTTCGCAAATGCAAAGCAGAGCGAAATCAACGTATACGACAAGCTCTCCGCTGACATTCTCCCTGCTGACGAGAGAGAAAAGCTTATGGAAGAGTACCTCAAGAAGGCTTACGAGCTCGGCGCAAACTTCTAATACAACAAAAAAACAAATCCGTACCTGTCTTAAAGGTATTGTTTATACAGATGTTTTATATGTATGCATCGGGGGAAACCTTTCTGAAGAAAGTTTATCCCCCGTACCCCCTTACAAAGACTTTTGATACAATTTCAGCCCCATAGGGTACATATCACCTGACTGAGAAAACGAACTCTCTTCTAATGATACATACCCTATGGGGCTGAATTTTTATATTAAAAGTTTTCGGAAAGGAGTTTGAGGAAAAACCATTTTTCAAAAGGGTTTTCCTCAATAAATACACATCAAAACATCTGTACGAATATGCTCTTTACGGCAGGTACGGATTTTTTTATTGTCTATTTGTCTGAATCAAGATATTTTTTCAGTGCCTCAAAGGTTTTGTCACTGATGACATGTTCCATTTTGCAGGCATCCTCGGAAGCAGTTTCGGCATCGACACCGAGCTTTGCAAGCACGGCTGTAATAACATTATGACGCTCGTAAATCTTCTCGGCGAGCTCTTTTCCCTCATCGGTAAGGCTGATATATCCGCTTTTGTCCACGGTGATAAATCCGCCGTTTTTGAGTATTCCGACTGCACGGCTGACGCTGGGCTTTGAATAGCCCATATACTCACAGATATCTATTGAGCGCACATCGCCCGTTTTTCTTGACAGAATCAGTATCGTTTCAAGATACATTTCTCCCGATTCCTGAAGTACCATATCGCCGCCCCCAAATTCTATAGTATAAGACATTATACCACAAAACGCTCAATTTTTCAAGCAATATTTTAAAGCCACAGTCCGAAGTGCTCGAGTACAATCTTAACGCCCAGGAATATAAGCACGACTCCGCCTGCAAGCTGGGCTTTGGAATTATACTTGGTGCCGATGACGCTACCCGCCTTGACACCTATTGCAGACAGTGTAAACGTAACTATACCGATAAAAATCACCGCTGCGACAATGTTTACATCAAGCATTGCAAACGAAACTCCGACAGCAAATGCATCTATACTTGTAGCCACCGCAAGCGGAAGCATTGCTTTTACACAAAGCGAGCAGTCGCTTTTTCCCTCGTCCTTTGAGAGGGCTTCCTTTATCATATTAAGTCCGATTACACAAAGGAGTGAGAACGCAACCCAATGTGCAACCGAATTCACTACCGACGCAAACGCCGAGCCGAGCAGGTATCCGAGTGTCGGCATGAGTGCCTGGAAAAAGCCAAACCAGCCACCGACAATGCACATACTCTTCAGGCTCGTTTTTTTCATAGACAGTCCCTTACAGACCGAAACCGCAAAAGCGTCCATAGAAAGGACAACCGCAGTTATAAGAATCTCGACTATTCCCATCAATCTATCCTCCGCAACACAATGACTCTATATAAATATACATTTCATATATAAGCTTTAGACCTAAGGAGATTTTAGCACAGACAAAATTTCTTGTCAACATAAAAAATATCTGCATAATCCATGTACAAAAGTCAGATAATATCAAAAACCAAAGGAAAGGCTTAGTGGTACATTTATGAAAACACCAATGTCACGAAGAGCATGGATTCGTCTGCTTTTATTTCTTGGTACGGCGATACTGCTTTTGCTTGTAAAAAACATTATGCTTATGCGTGAAAACTCTCAGAGTGCGCTAATCATTGAAACCGGCTATCTGCGTGCGGTCGAGGAGCTTTCTCAGGCAACGGAAAACATTTCAAACACACTTTCAAAGGAGCTGTATGCGGCAACTCCTCAGATGCAGTCAAGGCTTTCAGCAAAGCTTCTGGCTGAGGCAGGTGCGGCAAAAACTGCACTTTCTCAACTCCCCGTTTCGGGAATGAGGCTTGAAAACACGAACAAATTCCTATCACAGGTCGGCAACTACGCAGTTTACCTGTCAGAGAAATCCGCAAAAGGCGGTGACATCACCGACGAGGAATACAAGGCACTTTTTCAGCTCTACGAATACTCAAAGAGGCTGAGCACAAATATGTGGTCTATAGAACAGATGATTTCAGCAGGAAAAATAGAGCCCGAGGAAGTTGCAAGCTCACTTACAAACAGCGACATACAGTCGGGTGACGTACCTGATGTGACAGACGGCTTCCTTGAATTCGAGGAAGGCTTTTCCGACTATCCGTCGCTTATTTATGACGGGCCGTTTTCCGACCACATTATGCAGAAAAAATCTGCTATGCTAGAGTCTCTGGACGAGGTTAGCGTAAGCGGTGCAAAGGCGGTTGCTTCAAAGGCACTCGGAACAACCCCGTCAAAGCTTTCAGAGTCGGGCGACGAGGCTTCCTCTATTGATGCGTACTCCTTCAAGACCGACGAGGCGAGCATAAGCATCTCAAAGAAGGGCGGGCTTATCGTATATATGCTGAAAAACCGAAATCCTTCGGACAGTAAGATTTCAGCAAAAGACGCTATTTCAAAAGCGGACAAGTATCTTGACTATCTTGATATTGACAACATGGAAGTGACCTACTATGAGTCGCTGGGAAATGTATGCACGATAAATTACGCCTACAAGGACGACGGTGTTATTGTTTACGGCGACCTTATCAAGGTAAAGGTTGCTCTGGACAACGGTGAAATCCTCGGTTTTGATGCGAGGGGCTTTATCATGAACCACCGTGAACGGGATTTCAAAAAGCCGAAACTTTCGGAAGACGAGGCAAAGAAGAGCGTTTCTAAAATGCTTGAAATCGAGAACGTAAAGCTTGCGTCAATTCCTCTTTCTGACACAACCGAGGGCTACTGCTACGAATTCACCTGCGTGAACAAAAGCGACAACCATGTTCTCATCTACGTTGACTGTATGACGGGAGAGGAAAAGGAAATCCTTATGCTGTTTGAGTCCGAGGGCGGAACACTTGCAATGTAAACTAAACTGAAAGGAAGAATAAAAATGAACACAGTTTTTGACCAGAGCAAAACAAAGCTCAACCTTATGAAGGCATTTGCCGGAGAATGCCAGGCAAGGACACGTTACGACATGGCATCATCACAGACAAAACAAAAGCTTTATGTAGTCAGTGCACTTTTCAAGTTCACAGCAAATCAGGAAAAGGAGCATGCTGAGATTTTCTACAACCACTTAAGCCCTTGTGCGACACAGAACATCTGTGTTGACGGAACCTATCCTGTTGATATCACGACTGATGCTGCAAAGCTTCTGCGTATGGCGGCACACAACGAAAACGAGGAGCACGATGCGGTTTACGCATCCTTTGCTCTTGATGCCCGTGAAGAGGGCTTTGCAATGATTGCTCAGGACTTTGAGAACATCGCAAAAATCGAAAAGACTCACGCTAAGAAGTTTGAATACTTCGCTTCGCTTTTAGAGCAGGGACAGCTTTTCGTTTCAGATGTCATGACAAAGTGGATGTGCCTTAACTGCGGCTATGTACTTGAGAGCAGAGAGGCTCCTGCTGTTTGTCCTGTCTGCAAGCACGACAGAGGCTACTTTATAAGACTTGAGCTTTCTCCATGGCGTAAATCAGAAGAATAGGACACAAAAAAGCACTCCCCGTTTTCGGAGAGTGCTTTACATATCTTTATTATCTCTTTGTTCCGCAGTTGTTGCAGAATTTAGCGTTAGTGTCGAGCTGGTTTCCGCAGGTTGCGCAGAAAACTACCTTCGGAGCGTCTTCGATAACTGCTTCTACCTCAGCTGCCTTTTCTTCAAAGGTTTCAGCTACCTGCTGAGCCTGCTGAGCTGCTTCCTCGAACTTTTCCTCTGCCTGCTGAGCTATAACCGGCTCAACTTCAGGAACAGCGATTTCGTCCATAGCTACGCTATTCTGTGCCATCTGTGGCTGCATTGGCTGAGCAAATGCAGGTGCGGCAACGGCCGGTGCGATACCTGCAGGTGCGGCAACAACCGGAGCAACTGCGCCCTTTCTTGCTACCTCAACCTTGTTCTTTTCTGCGGCAACTCTGCCGAGGATAACAAGACCTGCTACAATAAGAAGAACGGAAATAACCATTGGCAATACATAAATGAGCAGACCATAGAAGCATCTGAATCTCTCTCCGTCATTATCTGCGGAAAGTCCACTCTTCATATCACCTGTAAGGAAGTTGATAACATACATTACAGGCTCGATAAGGCAAGCTCCTGCAGATGCGATAAGCATGATTGCTTCTCCGCCGACGATTGTCTTCTTCTTTCCTGAGAGGACAAAGATGAGGAATGCTGCGAGAGAAATGATTGCGAGAATGAACGCCTTTTCTGTATACATTGAGATTACAGGAACGTCATTCTTTGTCATTGTAAAGTATCCGATAATATTGCTTACAAACACCTTTTCGGCATCTGCATCAAATGCAATATTGTAGATAAATCTGAAAAGATACTCCTGGAATGACGCTACGAGTGAAAGGATAAGTGCGATAAGCGAGAGCACCATAGGAACTCCGCCGCCGTGGGTAAGCTTCTTCATGGTCAAAACCTCCTGATGTTTTCTGAATTTATAATACCGCATTAAAGTTCAAATGTCAAGCTACTTTACTTTCTTCATAATCTTTTTTATAATCTTGCCGTTCTTATATTCAAACACGAAGATTACAGCTGCCAGCAGAACGCCGCATATGCTGAGGATTATAGAAATTATAAAGTAATTAGGCATATAGGACATTGAAACGGTATGCTCGCCTGGTGCAAGGTCAACTGCGATAAATGTATCCGCAATGATGATTGGCTCTACCTTCTTGCCGTCAACCTCAACTGTCCAGCCTTCCTCGTAAGGAATGGTTGTAAAGAGAAGCTGGTTTTCGCCTACTGTGATATTACCCTCGATATAGGTATCGTCAAACTCTGTGATTTCCCAGAGATTTTCCTGAACGAGTGTGATATCGTTCTTGAACTGCTCCTCGTTGAACACATAGAACAGCTCGTCGCTCCAGTAAGCTTCTCCGACCTCTGTCGGGATAGAAAGTCTTACCCTTACAGATTCGCCCTCATTGAACTGACCTAAGTTGAGGATAGAATAGTGGTCGCCTGTAAAGAAATATCCTGCGAACTCAAAATTGTCGTCCTCTGCTGAGAACACGTCATCCCTTGCAAGCCAGATATTTACCTTTCTTTCGTACATTGTCGGGAAGTACATATAGAGGTTACCGCTCTTCGGCATTGTGAACACGAAGTCCTCGTGGCACTCGCCTATTGAACTGTCAGTAAAATAATACTTTGTATGATTTTCGCTGACTGGGACTGTTGAAAGGTTCACAGTATCGATAATTTCAGGGTAAACTCTTTCCATATACTCTGTGAAAGGTCTGTCGCCCTTGTCGCCCAGAGCATAGTTTACAATCATATTCTGATTCCAGAACGGATTTCTCTCATCGAACATAAATGACTGCATCATCTTGTCTGCGGCAAAACCGACAGAAAGTGCATATGGGTTTTCGTAGACGCTGATGTTTGTGCCTGTATCCTTTGTTGTAAGAACCTGATTGTAGTATGCTGGAATCTTTGTATGTGCGGCATACTGAGTTTCCCAGTTCATAAGATACTTTATAGCAAAGATAGAATCTGTGATAGGAGTTGTGCCCTGGTACTTGGTATAGTTACCGCCGTAGGCATAGCCCATATACTTGAGCGCCATAAGTGCGGGGGCATTCATTGTTGAGCTGGAGTGGGAGATTCCGTAGTAGCCGGTACCGATAGGGTCACAGACTGTTCTGTGGTAAGTTGATTCCATACGGAAGAACTCTCCGCCGTCGAACTTATTGACCGCTTCTACTGTATCTCTTACGTCCTGCATATAAGGAGCGTAGGACTCATAGGTTGAATATGCAACGTCCTCGTCGATTTTGATAACTGTATCGTGTGCGACAGCGAGCATCTCGACACCGACTACCCCTGCCAGCATCCAGCAGACAAGCTTTGTATTGTATTTCTTTACGAGATACAGCATAAGATACATTGCACCGACTGCGATAAGCGAGAACCATACTGCACCGATTGTATAATCCTTCTTGTTCCCCTCGAGGACTTCGTAGCTGATTTTGCCAAAATGGTCGTAGCCGAGGGTATCAAGATAAATAAGCAATGCACACAGTCCGAAGAATACGCTTCCCAGCTCCTTGGTAGTTATACCATCCAGATTCTCGTATGCTCTGTAGGCAATTACGAGCATGAAGAAGCTGAACACAAAGGAGTATCTGTACGGCAGCCAGTTAGGTACCTGGAAGCCATGGAGTGCGATATCGACAGGAGCGATATACATACAGATAACGGTTGCGAGGAGAAGCAGTCCCTTGGAAACCTTTTCCTTCATGGAAATCTTGCTGTTTAAGAAAAACAGCGGGAGCAGGACTACTGCAATTGTGCCGCAGTAAACCATCGGGAGTCCCTCAGGTCTTACTGTATCGTAGGACATCGGGAACAGCTTTGAGGTAAACTGCAGAAGGTCAAACTGGGTTCTTATTGTAAAGTCTGCCTGGGAAAACTCCATCTTACCGAGCTTGAGGGAGTTGTAGACAGGTATGAGCACCCAGCAGGATATCAGAAGTGCGGTAACTGTGCCGATGAAAAATCTCCAGCAGGCACCGAAGAAATTCTTCGGAAGGATTCTTCCCTCTCTTGAAAGGCAGTAATAGATAAAGTAAAAGAGTGTGAAGATACCGACCATATAGCCGATATAGAAATGGGCTATAAACATAAGTGCCAGCGGAATGATATACGGCAGCATAACCTTATCGTCGACAAATCTCTTTACGCCCCAGAATATAAGCGGCAGGTAGATAAGGCCGTCGAGCCACATCGGGTCCATAAGCTCTACTACCATATACGACATAAGTGCATAGCAGGTAGAGAAGGTCACGAGTGCTGAAAGCTTGGGCTTTTTCTCGCTTGTTTTATTAAGGAAAAACGCAAAGGTAACAGCCGCAGTACCAATCTTTGCAAGCTGCATAAGCTCGATTGCTCCGCACATACAAGACCTTGGCAGCAGGCATACTATCAGCATAAACGGGCTTGCAAGGTAATATGCGAAGATGCCGAACATTTCGCCCGAGAGGTTTCTTCCCCAGTCGTATATGAAGCTTCCCTCGCCCCAGAAGGCATCTCTGAATGCTTCATAGAAGTACACATACTGACCGTTCAGGTCAAGCACGAGAACTGATTCTTCACCGAATGGGTGCACCTTGAAAATTGCGTAGGCAATATACATTATTATAAACGGAACTGCGAAAATGAGGAAATACGCTCTTTTGTCGTATGCCCATTTTCTGAGTCTTTCCATAAGGCTTACCTTAGGTGCGGCAGCCGTTTGTTTTGTGTTGGATTTTGCTTTTGTCATCTTTCTTCCTCACATTTTTTCTTTTTAACTTCACTTACTATATATCTCGGTCTTGCCTTTATCTCCTCGTAGATTTTGGAGATATAGTAGCCGATTACTCCGATGCTTATCATAACTATACTTGATGTGAAAAGCTGGAGAAGGATTACTGTTGTAAAGCCCTCAAGGGAGTTGCCCGAAAGCTTATTGTAGAGGGTGTTCACCGCCATTATAAGCGACACCAGAAGCATAATGAGTCCACAGATTGTAACTGCGTGCAGAGGTGCTGAAGTGAACGAGGTGATGGAATTTATAGCGTACTTTATAAGTGATTTTACCGACCACTTTGATTCGCCGGCGTTACGTTCCTTTACGTCGAAGTAGACATTCTCTGTACGGAAGCCCACCCAGCCTGACATTGCTCTGAAGAAGGTAAGTCTTTCGGGCATATCGTTGAGTGCGTCTACCACCTTACGGTCTAAAAGCTTGAAATCCGAAGCGGCTTTCATATCTATACCTGAGGATTTCTTGAGGGAACTGTAGAACACCTTACAGAAAGCCTTATAGAGAAGGCTCTCCTTACCTCTGCTTGATTTTCTGCCTTCAATGACGTCTACCTCGCCGGTCTTCCAGAGATTATACATATCGATAATTGTTTCGGGCGGGTGCTGCAAATCGCAGTCGATGAGGACACAGGCATCGCCGTTTGCGTGCTTGAGGCCTGCAAATATGGCGCTTTCCTTACCGAAGTTACGGCTGAAATTCACACCCATAACATTTTCATCAATCTCAGAAGCTTCTAAGATTTTCTCCCATGTTTTATCCTTGGAGCCGTCATTTACGAAAATCAGCTCATAGTCTATATTATTGTCACGCATAAGGCTGCCGATACGCTCTGTTGCAACGAGGATATTATCCTCTTCGTTATAGCTTGGAAGTATTATCGAAAGCAAGCTCTCACGTCCTTTTCTATAAAATTACACATATATAATTATGATATCACATAAGAGTGTGAAAATCAAGTATCTGATTCGCTTCGGATGCGATTGCTTTGCGCACCAGTAAACGAGCTTTCATTTTTACTTCAACTAACATTCACCATACTATCACAAAAAGGCTGTATAGTATAGCTAACGGAAAGATAATTCTTTCCATCCCTTTCAAGAACGTACGGGGCCATACCCCAAGCCCTGCACGTTGCCGGTGAAAATCCGGTACTCCCCTATAATTTTTTCATTTCCCATGACTGCTTCAGAGTATACGCTCTGCGGCAGTTTTTCTTTTATCAAAAAGATTTTGAAAAAACTAAAATTTCCTATGGAAAAATAGTTTGTAATGTGTTATAATTATGGTGTATATTTTTATTCCAAACGGGAGGAAAACATTATGCTTACAGATATCGAAATCGCTTCGAACGCAAAAATGCTTAAAATCAAGGAAATCGCCGCAAACCTCGGCATTTCCGAGGACGACCTTGAGCCATACGGTCACTACAAGGCAAAGCTCTCCGAGGAGCTTTTCACAAAGCTTGCAGACAAAGAAGACGGCAAGCTCATTCTTGTAACTGCCATCAACCCTACACCTGCAGGCGAAGGCAAGACAACTATCTCGGTAGGTCTTGCTGAATCTATGGCTAAAATCGGCAAGAACGCTGTTCTTGCACTTCGTGAGCCTTCACTCGGCCCTGTATTCGGAATCAAGGGCGGTGCAGCAGGCGGTGGTTATGCTCAGGTTGTTCCTATGGAGGACATCAATCTTCACTTCACAGGAGATATGCACGCAATCACTGCTGCAAACAACCTTCTCTGCGCACTTATCGACAACCACATCCAGCAGGGCAACCCTCTGAGAATCGACCAGAGAAGAATCCTTATCAAGAGATGTCTTGACATGAACGACAGAGCACTTCGAAACATCATTATCGGTCTTGGTGGCAAGGTGAACGGTGTTCCGAGAGAGGACAGCTTCCAGATTACCGTTGCAAGTGAAGTTATGGCTATTCTCTGCCTCGCTTCCGACCTTGCAGACTTAAAGGCAAGACTTGAAAGAATACTCGTAGCTTATGACCTTGACGGAAAGCCTGTTTACGCAAGAGATTTAGAGGGCTGCGGCGCTATGGTTGCTCTCCTGAAGGACGCACTCAAGCCAAACCTTGTTCAGACTCTTGAAAACACACCTGCTATCATGCACGGCGGCCCATTTGCAAACATCGCTCACGGCTGTAACTCTGTAAGAGCTACAAAGCTTGCTCTCAAGCTCGGCGACTACTGCATCACAGAGGCGGGCTTCGGTTCAGACCTTGGTGCTGAGAAGTTTATGGACATCAAGTGCCGTTTTGCTTCTCTCAAGCCTTCCTGCGTAGTTCTTGTTGCTACAATCCGTGCGCTCAAGTACAACGGCGGTATTCCTAAGACTGAGCTTACTGCTGAAAACGTTGAGGCTCTCAAGAAAGGCATTGTAAACTTAAAGACACACGTTGAGAACATGCACAAGTTCGGTGTTCCGGTTGTTGTTGCAATCAACCGCTTCCACACCGACACAGAGGCTGAAATCGCTGTTGTTGAGGAAACCTGCCGTGAGCTCGGCGTTGAGGTTTCTCTTGCTGAAATCTTCGCAAAGGGCGGCGAAGGCGGCACTGACCTTGCTGAAAAGGTATGCAGGACAATCGAGTCAAAGCCTTCAGACTACAAGCCTCTTTACGACGAGAAGCTCCCTATCAAGGACAAGCTTCACGCTATCGCTACAGAAATCTACCGTGCTGACGGAGTTATCTACACAGCACAGGCTGAAAAGGCAATCAAGGAAATCGAGGCACTCGGCTTTGGCGACATTCCTGTCTGCGTTGCAAAGACTCAGTACTCCCTTTCCGACGACCCTGCAAAGCTTGGCAAGCCTGAGAACTTCAAAATCACTGTTCGTGACCTCAAGCTTTCCGCAGGTGCAGGCTTCGTTGTTGCATATACAGGTGACATCATGACTATGCCGGGACTTCCTAAGGTTCCTGCAGCTAACAAAATTGACTGCGACAACGAGGGCAACATCTCAGGTCTTTTCTAATGAAAATTCCAAGGCTTAAGAAAAATTCCATCGCACTGATTGCGGTATTCGGTATATGCATTCTTCTTAACATCCTTGCAAGGCTTATTCCTGGCTTTGCGGATGCTTACCTTGAATATGTTTTTCCAGTATTCAACAATACCTTCGGCAGACTGCTCTCCCCTATACCGTTCTCAGTAGGTGAGATTCTCATTCTGATAGCTCTTATAGGGCTTCCGCTTTCGGTTATCCTCTACATAGTCCTTATGATTATAAAAAAGGGCAGAAGAAAAAGAGTCAGCCACATATATTTTAAGATAGTTGCGTGGTGTGTCGCCTACGTTATGGTGACAGAAACGCTCAACTGCTTTATTATGTACCAGTGCTCGACCTTTGCTTCCAAAAACGGCATCTCCGAAGACTCCTACACTGTAGCACAGCTTCTTGACCTCTACGAGGCACTTGCCAAAAAGACAAACGAAGCTTCTTCGCAGATTCAAAGGGACGAAAACGGTGCGTTTATTCTGACCGCTGACCTTTCGGAAACTGCGAAGGAAAATCTTCTCGCACTTTCTGACAGATACCCCGTGCTTGACGGCTTTTACACAAACCCAAAGCCTGTCATAAACTCATACTTTATGAGTCAGCAGTATCTTATGGGAATCTACTTCCCGTTTACCTTAGAGGCAAACTACAACCACCTTATGTACAACAGCAACAAGCCATGCACGGTAACTCACGAGCTCATACACACTCAGGGAATTATACTCGAGGATGAGGCGAACTTCATTGCCTTCCTTGCCTGCTCTGAGTCGGAAAATGCCGAGTATCGCTACAGCGGATATCTCTCGGCGCTCAAGTATGTTATGAACAAGTCGTTTGACGCTGTTGCAAACATGGAAGACTCCTACAAGGAACGCTACAACGACATAACCTACTCTATCGACTACAATATCTGGGTTGATATCCAGGGTAACCAGGACTACTGGGAAAGCGTTCAGGAAGAGGACGAGGGCTTGCTTCCGAGCGAGGTTGTTGACGAAATAGGAAACGATTTTCTTGACGCAAACTTAAAATTCAACGGCGTTGAGGACGGCAGGCAGAGCTACGGCAGAATGGTTGACCTTCTTTTAAATTACTACAACGACAAGGGATATATATGATTTTTAAATATGTAACACACAGCCCCGAGGACACAATATCGCTCGCACAGAGCCTCGGAAAAAAGCTCCTCGGCGGTGATATAATTGCATACAAGGGCGGTCTGGGTGCAGGAAAAACCACCTTCACCAGAGGTATCGCCATTGGGATGGAGCTTGGCGACGAGGTTTACTCGCCTACCTTCTCGCTTGTCAACGAATATGTTGCAAGAGGAGCGTCACTAAGACTTGTGCATTTCGATATGTACCGCATAACGGGTGCTTTAGACCTTGAAACAACCGGCTTTTTCGACTACATGGATGATGACACGGTCATCGCCTGCGAATGGAGCGAAAACATCGAGGACGAGCTTCCCGACGGATGCATTGTTATCACCATAGACCGCATTGACGACGAAACAAGAGAAATTACTGTTGAGGGGGATGAACGATTTGCTGACCTTGGGAATTGAAACCTCGGGAAATATCGCTTCGGTTGCGCTTTGCACCGAGGATGAGGTAATTGCAAGCGTTAAGTTCAAAACAAAGCTTACCCACTCGCAGGTGATTCTTCCGCTTGTAAAAAAGCTTCTTGCAGACGCTGAGAGGGAGCTTTCAGAGGTAGAACTCATTGCTGTTGCAAACGGCCCAGGCTCTTACACGGGACTGAGAATAGGAATTGCGGCGGTCAAGGGTATGTGTATGGCACTCGGATGCAAGTGTGCGGGTGTTTCGACGCTAAAGGCGCTTGCGTACAACGTTTGCTCTGCAAAGGCAACTGTTCTTTCCGTTATGAAGGCGAGAAAGGGAGTTATGTACTTCGGGGCATACGAGACAGACGGCAAGAACGCTGTTTGCATTTACAACGACAGGGTTTGTCCGACTGAAGAAATAAAGACTTTTGCTGACAGCGTAAATGGCGATATAATCATCGTCGGCGACTGCTGTGCAGAAATAAAGAGTGAGCTTTTCGCAGATAACGAAAACGTGCGTGTTGCGCCTTCAAAGGACGCTATGCAGGACGCTGTTTCGGTTTGCATGGCGGCTATGGCTGACAAGGACAGCTTTGTGAGCGAGGAGATGCTCGACGCTGTGTACCTACAGAACACAAAGGCTGAAAAAGACAAGGCACACTCATAATTTACGGAGGGAAAAATATGATAGCAATTGGAAATGACCACGCAGCTGTTGCACTCAAAAGAGCAGTATGCGAATATCTCGACTCAAAGGGAATAGAATACAAGGACTTCGGCTGCTTCGAGGGTGAAAAATGCGACTACCCTGACAAGGCACTCGAGGTTTGCTCAGCTGTTTTAAGCGGTGAGGCTGAAAAGGCAATTCTCATCTGCGGTACAGGTGTAGGAATGTCTATGGCGGCAAACAAGATAAAGGGCATAAGAGCCGCTTGCTGCAGTGACATCTTCTCAGCGAAGTTTACAAGACTTCACAACGACGCAAATGTTCTTTGCTTCGGAGAGAGAGTTGTCGGTGCGGGACTTGCAACAGAGCTTGTTGATGTTTTTATTAACACTGGCTTCGAGGGTGGCAGACACCAGACAAGAGTTGACAAGATTTCAGCTCTGGAGAAGTAATTACATCGCTCCCCTTCTTGACAAGGGGAGCTTTTTTGTGATATAATAATTGAAACTGAGTATCAATTTCAATTTAAACGAAAGGCGGACACCAAAATGGCAGAATACAAGACAAAACAGCGCACTCAGGTTATCGAATGCCTTAAAGAGAACAAGGACAAGCACATGACCGTTGAAATGCTGATAAAGTATCTTTCGCAGTCGGGCGTTTCTGTTGGCAGAGCGACTATTTACCGCACGCTTGACAAGCTTTGCCGTGACGGAATTATAAGGCGCTACGAGCTGACGGTGGACAATTCCGCCTGCTATCAATACATTGACGAACACAGCGACTGCGGAGAGCATTTCCATCTGAAGTGCGAAAGCTGCGGTGAGCTTATTCATCTTGACTGCGACCACATTTCGGAGCTGTCAAGGCACATAGAAAAAGACCACGCATTCAAAGTAAACAACGCAAAGACGGTATTGTACGGGCTTTGCGCAAAATGTGCGGGACTCGAAACTGAGTAAAGAAAGGCAAACACCCAATGATTAAGAGAAATTCCCTTTTTAAAAAATGCATAGCGTCGGTGATGTGTCTTGTGGTTGGTGCATTGTCACTTACCGCCTGCGACATTCCGGGCAGGGACAAGGAAAACGACGGAAAGCTCAATATTGTAACAACGATATTCCCGTCCTACGACTTCGCAAAGGAGCTTTGCGGTGACGGTGCAACGGTAACGATGCTTTTAAAGCCCGGTCAGGAGAGCCACACCTACGAGCCGACTGCGCAGGACATTCTTGCAATAGAGAAATGCGATTTGTTCATCTATGTCGGCGGTGAAAACGACAAGTGGGTTGAGGACATACTAGAATCGTTTGACGAGCCTGTTGATACTGTACGAATGATTGACTTTGCGGACACCTGCACGGACAGTCACGATGAGGACTCCCACGACCATGAGGGGCACGAGCACGAAACAGACGAGCACGTATGGACTTCGCCGAAAAATGCGATTTCAATCACTCAGGGCATCTGCGAAAAGCTCTGCAAAATCGACAGCGAAAACAAGGACAAGTACGAGCAGAACTGCGACAGCTATGTAAAGGAGCTTGAGGCTCTTTGCGGTGAGATTCAGTCGGTTGTTGACAGCTCAAAGAGAAAGACTCTCGTTTTCGGCGACAGATTCCCGTTTGTATACTTCGCAAGGGACTTCGGGCTTGACTGCTATGCGGCATTCGAGGGCTGTTCGACAGAAACAGAGCCGAGTGCACAGACTATGGCATCGCTTATTGAGAGAATCAATGCTGATAACATCCCTGTCGTTTTATACATTGAATTTTCGGCACAGACTGTTGCTGACTCGATTGCTGAGCAGACGGGCTGTAAGTCGCTGCTTTTCCACTCCTGCCACAATGTTACCGATGAGGAGATAGAAAACGGTGCAACCTACCTTTCGCTTATGAGGGGAAATATTGAAGTTCTTAAGGAGGCACTCAACTGATGGCGGTGCTTAGTGTTAAAAACTTATCTGTCGTTTACGACGGCTTTGAAGCAATACAAGACCTGAGCTTTACACTTGAAGACGGCGACTATCTTTGCGTTGTCGGCGAGAACGGCTCGGGAAAATCCACCCTTATGAAGACGCTTTTAGGACTTTTAAAGCCGAGCTCGGGTGAGATAAAATACGATAATTTAAGCTCGGCACAGATTGGATATATGCCGCAGCAGACAGCTATACAGCGTGACTTCCCTGCTTCTGTGATGGAGGTTGTGCTGACGGGCTGTCTTAAGGCAAACGGTGCCTGCCCGTTTTTCAAAAGGAGCACCCGTGAGCTTGCACTCAAGAATCTTGAGAGAGTGGGTGCTTTGTCCTTAGCAAAGAAGTGCTACGGCGAGCTTTCGGGCGGTCAGCAGCAGAGGGTACTTTTAGCGAGGGCGCTTTGCTCGACTCAAAAGCTTCTTATCCTTGACGAGCCGGTTGCAAACCTTGACCCGAAGGCGACAAACGAGCTTTACGAGCTTATCTCGAAGCTCAACCGCGAGGAGAAAATCACGGTTATTATGGTTTCGCACGACATAAGATGTGCGGTATTGCAGGCAAGCAAGGTTCTGCATCTTGACAAGACGCTTTTGTTCTTCGGCAAGACCGAGGACTATATAAGCAGTGACGAGGGACAGAAATTCCTAGGTCACGAGCACTGTCTTTGCGGAGGAGGTAACTGATATGATAGATACAATTTACGACCTTCTCTCACTTACCTTTATCCAGCGTGCGCTGATAGTTGGAATACTCGTGTCCTTAAGTGCTTCGCTTCTGGGAGTAAGCCTTGTACTCAAGCGTTACTCGATGATTGGCGACGGGCTTTCACACGTCGGCTTCTGCACTCTTTCGGTTGCGGCGGTTATGAACTGG
This sequence comes from Oscillospiraceae bacterium, assembly GCA_017848055.1. Lineage (GTDB taxonomy): Bacteria > Bacillota > Clostridia > Oscillospirales > Ruminococcaceae > UBA7477. Next base: position 56,258 of record JAGALZ010000038.1, read on the forward strand.
ACACCTCTTTACTTCTCGATTCCGGTTGTTGTGATAGCGGCATTTTTACTGCTCAGGCTTTCTGAAAACGGAAAAATCAAGGGCGATGCGGCAACGGCGCTTATAACGACAAGCTCACTTGCGATAGGTGTAATAATCACATCTCTCGGTGGCGGAATGACTACCGACGTAAACAACTATATGTTCGGAAGCATTCTTATAATGAGCGAGTCGGACGTAAAGCTGAGCGTTATTCTTTCGGTATGTGTGCTGACGCTGTTTGTGGTATTCTACAACAGACTTTTAGCGGTTACCTTCGACGAGAGCTTTGCAAAAGCGACGGGCATAAGGGCTAATCTTTACAATATGCTTTTAGCGATACTCACGGCACTGACTATTGTGCTGGGTATGCGAATGATGGGAACGCTTCTCATTTCGGGACTTATCGTTTTCCCTGCGCTCACCTCGATGGGTGTATTCAAGCGATTCAAGGCGGTAATCATCTGCTCGGCAATCGTATCGGTAGTATGCTTCATTGTGGGATTATTCTCGTCCTACATATTCTCGACTCCTGCGGGTGCGAGCGTTGTTGTAGCAAATCTCATAACATTTATTATCTTCAGAATAATCGGCACAATCTGTGCAAAAGTAAAAAAATAGTGCCCGTCGGGGCAACAAAAAAGGCATCGGAAAAATCCGATGCCTTAATTATTTACTAGTCGAGTGTTACCTTCTTCATAATCTGCGGAACCTTTGGCTTATCACGGAAGTCGGTTGCAACCTCAGCGATTTCGTCAACAACCTCGATTCCCTCTACAACCTTACCAAATGCAGCATACTGGCCGTCGAGGTGAGGTGCGTCCTTATGCATAATAAAGAACTGTGAAGAAGCGGAATTCGGCATCATGGAACGAGCCATTGATATAACGCCTCTTACATGCTTGATATCGTTCTTTACTCCGTTAGCGGCAAATTCGCCCTTGATGTCCTCATCAGCTCCGCCTGTACCGTTGCCGAGAGGGTCTCCGCCCTGAATCATAAAGCCGTTTATAACTCTATGAAAACAGAGTCCGTCATAAAAGCCCTTCTTTACGAGCTTTTCAAAGTTTGCAACAGTAATCGGTGCAGACTCGGGATAAAGCTCGAGCTTGATTTTCTTTCCGTTTTCCATTTCAATAGTAACCATTTTTACTTTCCTCCGTAATTGCTTTTCTTAGGGAGCAGTCCCTTCTGGCACATATCCATAAGCTCTGCGAAATACTTATGTGCATTTGAAGGCTCTGCGTTCTTTCTCTTGAATAGTCCCTTCTTTTCCTCGTCCCGGTATGTGATATAATCAAGGACTCCGTCATTATTGATTGCATAAACTCTGTCGGTACGCATATGTCCCTGCTCGGTTCTCATATTAGGGTCAAAGCATCCGAAGATATCTCTGCTCATTGTGTTTACGAGGCTTAAAACGACCTGGAAAGAGTCCTCGCACTTTTCTCTCCACTCTTCAAGCTCTGCCGAGAAGAACTCCTGAACAGGAACGCCGTTTACTTCCATCTTCTTGATGATTCTTGCAAGTGAAACGGACTTATCCTTATCGGTAAGCTTATCATAGGAAGCGTTCTTGTACTCGAAGATATAATCACTAACTGTGCTTATAAAAAGCTTCTCGTAATTGAATGGATTTCCCTTCTGTGCATACTTGATAATTGGTGAATTGATATCAATATTCATTACTATACTCCTAACTGTATTTTATCCGAACATACTCTTTAGTCTTTCAAGCTCACGGGCATCTTCCTCGGAAAGTGTTTCCTCCTTGGCTTCCTGCTCCTTCGCCTTCTCTGCGGCATCCTTCAGTGTGCCATACTTTTCCTCAAACTGCTTTGTCATTCTGTCAAGCATAGAGGTTGAAAGCCCCGGAATATCATCCGGTACATCAATCGGCTTTGCCTTTATATCGCTCTGCGAAAACTCTTCCATTGCAGCAAGCTGGCTCTCTGTAAGTTTTGGCATCGAGCTTTTAACCTTTTCACGCTTTTCGGCAGCCTCCATATCCGACTCCTGAGCACTACGGAATTTTTCGTCGTTATTCACATCGGCAAACGCATGCTTGCTGTTTATGTTATAGTCCTCATATGTAAGATAGTCGTACAGCTCCGAAAGCTCTTCTACTTTCTTTTCGACATCATCGACGTTAGCTGACCTTATCGCCTTATACCTTGTATGCTCCTCCTTGAGGGCAACCTCGGCACAGATAGTATTGAGCTTTTCATCGATAGTTTTCATTTCCTTTTCCCTTACGGGATTCTTGTCGTAGGCATGGTAATCAGGCTGCTCCTCACGCTGAGCGAGCATAAGCTCCATTTCCTCGACCTTCTGTCGGATAGTGCTTTCCTTAATGCTCTTGGGGCCCTTGACACTCTTGCTTTCCTGGCTTTTGAAGTAAGCGTCTGCATCAAAAGCTGCTGCGGCTGCCTGCTGCATTGTCTGCACCTTCGGCATCTGCGGCTGAGCCTTCGGTGGCTCCGGCGGCTTCTTCTTACTGAAAAGTCCCATTATGCATTTCCCTCCCCGACATATAATATATTATTATACTACATATCTTCTAAAAAAGCAAATATTTTTTTACATATTACGAAATTTTAATCATGTTTACATTGCGTTAATAATTAGGCTTTAAAATAGTGATAAATTGATTTTCCCGATTTGTTATAATAAAAGGTACAAGTAAGGAGGTTTGTTTATGGATAAATTAGGCGTTACCGCCTCGGAGTTATTTGCTAATAACCCCTACCGTATACTTGGACTTCCGGTAAGTGCAACACCGGGAGAAATCGAAGACAGATACGAAATGCTTTGCTCAATGTGTGAGGACGGCACAATCGGAGAGTTCACTTCTCCTTTTGATTCACCGCATCTGCCTGCTATGAACAGAACAATCGGAGAAATTACAACCGCTAAGGACAAGGTTATGAGTAACGGCTACAGAGCGTTTGCTTTTGCTGACAGCGTGTATGCTTATGACCCTTCACAGACGGACGTTACAATTCATATCGAAAATATAGACTGCTACGACTGCTTCCTGAGCTGTTATATGTGGCTTATTCTTCACGACAAAAATATCATGTTCAAGTCGCTGTGGTTTAAGCTTGCAAAGTACATAGATATGCTCATCTGCTCAGACCCTACTGAATGGATGACTCTTTTCGACAGCAGATATCCTCTCGATGTTTATTATAACGACATCGATACTATTAAGGCTTTCTACTCGACCTTCTGTGAAATCATCCTTCTGCCTCTCAAGGAACTTGTAAAGGGCTCTATGGAATGTCAGTCGGCAGTTGAGGTTCTTTCGGTAAGAATGTTTGAAAACCTCGGTACCGAGGATGACGATATCCAGACTCTTACGGAAAAGGCTGAGGAAGCTTCAAAGAATCAGAAAAAATCTGTTCTGAGAAACCCTGCGATGAAGGGAATTTCTCTGACCGAGGAATATCTTGCTTCACAGCATGTTGCTTCTGAAGAAGAAATTGCATCCGGCGAGGGAATCAGTCTTGTTGACGGACTTGACCTTGACGAGAACAATGTCTATAACGAGACACTTATGCAGATGCTCAGAGCCAACAAGGCAAGAAACCAGGTAATCAAGGAGCTTAACACCGATGTTACCTTCGGAAACGGAAACCTCGGCAAGGAAGGCGACACCCGCCTTACCATGCAGGCTGTAAACACAAGCACCCATGACGAAAAAAGACTTCGTTCACCTTATGCACTTGACGGTACAGAGATGACCCTCGAAGAGAAATATGCTGATGTTAATATCAACGATATGCTCAACCCGACGCTGCCGTATTCCGCAGTAAGAGATGTATTTTCGAGTGCTGAAAACACAGAATTTGACAATCATATGACTGCACACAGAAGCGGTCAGAAGCTCTTTGTTGTTATTCTCATCTTGTTCATCTTAGGTATATGTGCATATCTTGGATATAAGAACTGGGATGCAATAGCAAAGTTCTTCAATGACTGGTTATTCACTTAAAATCGAAACCACCCGTAAACGGGTGGTTTTTTATATTGCCAAATTCATGATAATGCTGTATAATATACTTATCTTAAGCTCATATAATTGGAGAAATATGTTATGAACGCTTTATCGAAAATCATGAAAAGCCGTACTCTTAAAGAAGCGGTTCTGAATATTCCAGACTCTGCACTTGATACTGCGGGAATAATTGCAGCGATTATGTTTGTACTGGGGCCTATAATTCAGTTTCTGCATAAATATCTGTCCCCTGTTTTCCCGTCTCTTATGAGGGACATAAATCCTATCGTACTGCTTCTGGGCGGACTTACTCTGCTTCTCTATGCTGTCAAGAAAATCATCGTACAAAACGAAAATCCCTGGCAGATATTAAAGCGGCATTACGCAATTGCACTGGCAGGAGTTTTCGCCATTCTGATGGTAGTGACAACTCTGCTCAATTCGCCGTCAGAAATAACAATATTCGGTGAGGCATACCGCAAGGAAGGACTTGTCGGATTTTTAAGCTACATTGTCTACTTTTTGCTCATGGCTATTAACCGCAATGAGCGACAGAAAAAGATGCTCCTTTGTGTTTTTCTGTCAGTAACTGCATTCGCTTCTTGTCTTCAGGTATACATTCATTACGCATGCAATATTATCATTATTGAATTTACACTCCACAACAGCAACCACTACGGATATCTGCTCGCTACGGCAATTATTGTTTTTGCTATGCAAATAATTATATCACGAAAGATATTATTCAAGGTGCTATGCGGTTTCGGAATGTTTGTTACGGTTCTTACACTTCTGATAAACAACACTCTCGGAGCAGAGCTTGCTGTCTGCATAACCTGCATTGCAATATGCATTATCTACTCGCTTTCAAAGGGTGGGTTCAAGGTATTAACGCTTATCCCGTTAGCAATACTTGCTGTTACAGTAGCATTTGGTGCACTAACCTCAGGTCACATACGCACAAGTCTTTTATCTAATAACGGTCAGCTTGTAAACGACCTGGGTGCTCTTTCCGGACTTGAGGCAGAGGAAACTACAGGTATACAGCGCTTGGAACTGTGGCAGTACGGCGGATTTTACGTCGCTGAAAAGCCGTTTATAGGCCACGGAAGCGACGCAACCGGAGATCGTCTTGTTATAGATGTCGGCAGCGACAGATGCCACAACGAGTATATCAACTACGCAGTATGCTTCGGTATTCCTGCTGCTGTATTCTACGTAGCTGCTGTTTTTGCAATATACCTCAGAGGACTTAAACACCGCAAGGAGCTTACGGACTCTAACCTTATCGGTCTTTGTGCGGCACTCGCTTATCTGATTTCGGCTCTTGTGGGTAACACTATGTATTACACTGCGCCGTATCTGTTCATAATGCTCGGAATGGGTTACTTCAAGAAATCCGAGAATAAAGCCTAATAAAATAATCATCCCTCAGCCGCAGGTGTGTGCCGACTGAGGGATTTTTTATAGCTCATTATAATCATGAAATGCGAAGTCAGAAAGTCTTTCAAGCTCTGACCACTCGGGCTGTGTATAGGGATTCAAAAATGCACAGACTGTCATACCGCCTGCCCTTGCCGCTTTGACTCCGGGAATAATATCCTCGAACACGACGCAGTCGGACGGGCTTTCGTTTACTCTTTCCGCCGCCAGCAGGTATACATCAGGGAAGCCCTTGCCACGGGCGGTTTCCTCGGTGCAGGCAAACGCATCGAACAAATCATATATACCGTTATTTTTGAGCGCCGGCACATAGAGCCTTGGAGAAGCGGCGGTTGCAAGAGCAATTTTCTTTCCGCTTTTCTTGATGCTTTGCAGAAACTTCTTGACGCCGTCAAAGAGTCCGATATGCTTTGCGTACTGCTCCTCGATGAGTCCCATCCATTCCTCGATAATATCGTCGGGGTTCTCGTTCAGTGAAAAGCGGTTTATTGTATAGTCAGCCGCTTCCTTGAAGGACATTGTCGAAACACTTCGGCAGTAATCTTTTTCGCAGGGAAGTCCCCTTCTTCTGAAGAACTCCTCGTCGACCTCGTTCCATGCGTTATGAGAATCCAAAAGTGTATTATCGAGGTCAAAAATGACCGCTTTTTTATCTTTAAGAAGCTCCATAAAAGCTTCCTCCTTTATGTCATATTTCTGTATTCTTTATGTCCTTGAAGCCCTCGCCGTATATTGCCGAAGCTGACGAAACTATCACAAACGCACGGCTGTCGGCTTGACTGACAAGCTGTCTTGCCCTATAGAAGCTCTGGTTTTTAACGGCACTTATGAGAACGCTTTTTTCTCTGTCCGAAAATCCCCCTCTGCCCTGCACTATGCTGACACCAACACCCAATTCAGTTACAAGAGCATTTGTTACCTCTTTTTCATTTTCGCAGATGATGATAAGGAGCCTTGCCTCATCTGCACCGTACAGCACGAAATTCATAACAGCGGCGGCAACGGCAATTGTCAGGAGCGAGTATATAGCATTTTCGGGGTTTTTAAGCACAAAGCCCGAAACGACGGCGATAAGCCCATCGGTAATCAGAAACACGTTCCCCGTTTTCATATACGGTTTTTTAAGCTTTATAAGCCTTACAATAACATCAATTCCGCCCGTTGTTGCACCTGTTCGGAATATCACTCCGACACCGATTGCGATAAGTCCTCCGCCCGCAAGCGACGCTATAACGGGGTCGTTTGTCAGAGGAGAAATAACTGAAAATGCGTCTATTGCGACGCTTGAAGCAAAGAGTGCTGTAAGCGTCCAGAGGAAAAACGCCCTGCCGAACTTCCACAGTGCAAGTATCATAATCGGGATATTGAGCAAAAAGGCAATTGTACCGACGCCTCTTCCAATCAGCTTCGAAAGCACAATTGCTACTCCCGTAACTCCCCCGGGAACCAGATTATTCGGGCTGACAAACAGACTGACTCCGATGCCGACTGCGACGCTTCCGATAATAATATAGAATATTCTGATAAAGCCCTTCTTCATCATACCGCCTCCGTTTCATCGGCTTAGTATGTGCAGAAAGGCTTTAGTTTATCAGCTCTGATAGTATTTGTTTTCCTGGAACTTAGGCTCGCAGGTAAGGTTTATGCCGAGTCGCTTGAACACCTTTTCATCGACGTGCGACAGAATCACGGACGAATGCACCTCACAGCCCGAGAGCTTATGGAGCTGGTCGAGTGCGAGCTGAACGGTCGGATTTGTAACGGCACAGATTGAAAGTGCGATAAGCACCTCGTCGGTATGAAGTCTTGGATTTGCGTTTCCGAGGTGTCTTGTCTTGAGTGCCTGGATAGGCTCGATAACGCTTGGAGCGATAAGCAAAACGTCATCGTCGATGCCTGCAAGTGTTTTAAGTGCATTAAGAAGCATTGCAGAGGAAGCACCTAAAAGCTCGCTTGTCTTTCCCGTAACGATTGTACCGTCGGAAAGCTCCATAGCAGCGGCGGTATCACCGGTAGCAGCTTCCTTGGCGAGAGCGGCGGCGACAGTTTTTCTGTCATTTGCCTTGACACCTGCCTGGTTCATAAGAAGCTCTATCTTATAGATTTCTTCCTTAGAACCTCTGCCGAGTCTTTCGCTGCAGAGTGCTTCGTAGTATCTTCTGATAATCTCCTGCTTTGCGGCTTCACACACTGCCTCGTCGTCAACGATACAGTTGCCTGCCATATTTACGCCCATATCGGTAGGTGACTTATACGGACACTCGCCGAGTATTCTTTCGAACATTGCACTCAGAAGCGGGAACACTTCAACGTCACGGTTATAATTCACCGTTGTCTGTCCATACGCTTCGAGGTGGAACGGGTCTATCATATTAACGTCATTAAGGTCAGCTGTTGCTGCCTCATATGCGATATTTACAGGATGCTTGAGAGGAATATTCCATATAGGGAAGGTTTCAAACTTAGCGTAACCTGCGGCTACTCCTCTTTCGTGCTCATGGTACAGCTGAGAGAGGCAGGTTGCCATCTTACCGCTTCCCGGGCCCGGTGCTGTTACGACAACAAGCTGGCGTGAAGTTTCGATATAGTCATTCTTGCCGTATCCGTTATCGCTTAAAATCTTCTGGAGATTTGACGGATAGCCTTCAATAATATAATGCTTATAGGCTTTTATACCGAGAGCTTCAAGGCGCTTTTGGAAATTATCTGCGGCAGCTTGTCCTTCATACTGAGTAAGAACAACGCTTCCGACATAGAGTCCGATTTTTCTGAAAAGTCCGATAAGTCGCAGTACATCGACATCATAGGTGATACCCAGGTCGCCTCTTATCTTGTTCTTTTCGATATCGGCAGAATTTATAACGATAACAATTTCAGCCTCATCCTTAAGCTGTAAAAGCATCTGAAGCTTACTGTCGGGCTTGAATCCCGGCAAAACCCTTGATGCGTGAAAGTCATCAAAAAGCTTTCCGCCGAATTCAAGGTAGAGCTTACCACCGAATTTTTCAATTCTTTCACGGATATGCTCCGACTGCATTTTCAAATATTTATCGTTATCAAAGCCCACTTTATACATTTGGAAAACGCCTCCCTAACATTTCTCAAACTGCCTTTTATTATACCATAAAACAAGACAGCTTTCAAGTAGAAAGCCGTC
>JAGALZ010000039.1 GCA_017848055.1 Oscillospiraceae bacterium
TACAAGTGTGACAAGTGCGGCTGGGAGCCTGCTGACCCTAAGAACCCACCTAAGTTCTGCCCACAGTGCGGTGACCCATTCAACGATGCTGATATCCAGGGCTAATCGCTCTTACATATTAGTACATAACAAAAAGCTTCGGGAAATTCCCGAAGCTTTTTTATTTTACCTATACATTCTGCCTATAGTCTTTTCGCACCAGTCGATTATCTTCTGGATGTTCTTTGCACGCAATTCGATAAAATCTGCTATGCACTGGTAGCTTGCGTAGCCGCCATAATTTGAATTATCTGCACTGCCTGTTCCCTCATAGCGCTTAAAGAACTGGTCATAGAGCGGTGTGTAGCTGTCCTTGAACTCATCAAGTCTTGCTTTTGCTCTGCTGTATTCGAGTGTTCCCTCACCGAGTCCCTTGAGCTTTTCGTAATACTCATTGCGCCATGTATCGTTTGTCATAAGATACGCAAAGCAAAGAACTGCAGGGTTATTTGTGTCAGTATCAAGCAGACCATAAGTCTTGTAGTTATCTTCTTTAATGGTATTTGTACGTGCATCGCCGCTGCCGCTTACACCGCCGAACTCCATATCATAGAAGCAGAAGCGCCAACGTGAATCGTTATACTCGTTAGAGCTGTCTACAGTAGTCGTTTTCCACATAGACCAGTTCTTGCCCGGCCAGTCCCACCTATTGTTAATCCAGACCTGAACTGCAAAGTAGTCCATCACTGAATCGGTATCGACGAGCTTTGAAAACTCGTCAAAATCAGCCTGGTCTTTGAGAGTCTTGTGTTTATTAAAGAAATCAAGAAGCTCATCGAAATAGTATTCTTCCCTATGCACTCCCTGCGGCAGGTCACCGAGGTCGAGCTTATAACCAAGTGCCAGCTTTTCTGCGTCGCCCTTATAGAGCACAACGTCGTCCTTATTCACACCGTAATGGTCTTCAAAGAAGTCTGATTCATAATCTTCCTCGAGAACATAAAGTCCAAAGTACTCGCCGTTTAGGTATACGACGCAAGGTCTTGATGCTTTGGTAGCACAGTCAAGCTCTGAAACAAGCGACTGCCAGTAGGTGTCACTGTACTTTGTTGTAAAAGCGCAGTTGCCGCCTGCACGGAGAGTGAGGGTTTTGAACTTATCAATTATTTCGCCGTTTGTGTCTTTGAGTCCTTCGAAAATCTCATAGCGGAAATTATTATCGCCGTAGTCGTTTCTTGCAAACAGTCTAAGTCCCTTCTGCAAATCAGAGCGTGAGTAGTTGCCCTGTATTCTTATTCCGCAGTTCTGAGAAAGCACACACTCGGTATTTCCGCCGTCTGATTCGAAGAAGTTTATGCAGACTTCTCTTTCCCACTCTCTGCCCTTCTGCTTATAGTTAGCGTCGAGATTTCTTGATTCGTCAGGATTGAGCCAGCCGCCTCCTGCAAGAAAGCTTTCAAGAGCCTTATCATATATATCGCCCTTGACATAGATTCCGTTTGTGCTGTCAAAGAAATCCTCATAATTTGCGGAAATTGATATCACAGCAAGCTTACCGTTCTGTGCATAGCTGCTCTCACCGATTCCGTCTATATGGTCGTAGAGTGAGCCTATAAAATATGTTTCTGTCTGAACGTCGCCAAAGGTGCCGTCACTATTCTTAACGGCAGCACGGATAACTGTACACTTATCGACATCCTTATCAGAAGGCGGTGTCAATGTGCTGATAAATCCGTCATTGGTGCTGTTTACCTTTACATTTGCGGCATCAAAGAGTGCAGGGTCAACTGCTGCAATAACGTTCTTGTCGCCTTTTCGGTCAGTAATTTTTATCGGTGCTGTATACTGCGTAGCCGTTTCGCTTGTTGAAGGGTCACTTCCGTCGGTTGTATAATATATCTCACCTTCGCCTGACAGCGTAAGCTCGAATTCGCTCTCATACACTCCGCTTGCAACCGAGAAAAGTCCGCTTCCCTTTTGCTCTGTCCAGACTACCTCTGACGGAGAATACGGCTCTCTCGGAGCTTCTGAGCTATCATCAGGTTCCGGCTTTCCGTCGTCAGGCTTTGAATCAGGTTCTAAATCAGGTGTAGAATCCACTACTGACGAGCTATCTGTAACAGATGAGCTACTGCTGTCTGATGATGAACAGCCTGCTATCATTGATGATAAAAGCGTCATACAGCAAACATATGCTAGTAATCTTTTAATACTGTGTTTCATTTTTTAGCACCTCTCGCAACATTATCGTCTATAATTCGCTTTACAGGTAATATTTTTAGGTTAATAAAATTATATCACAAAGCTTTTGATATTTATAGTGACAATTCTTCTAAAAATATACTCGCTCCTTTGTATAAAATAACCGCCAACGATTTTGTCGATGGCGGTTTAACACTATGATGCGATGTGCTGGGAAGTATAGAGATGATAGTAATCGCCCTTCTTAGCGAGGAGTTCCTCATGAGAGCCACACTCTGTAATACCCTTATTATTGATGAACATAATTCTGTCGCAATTTTTGATTGTTGAAAGTCTATGTGCGATGATAAACGATGTTCTTCCCTTGAGAAGCTCGTTAAGTCCCTGCTGGAGCAGTCTTTCGGTTTTTGCGTCAATTGATGAAGTTGCTTCGTCAAGGACAAGGATTTTAGGGTCTGAGAGAAGCGTTCTAGCAAATGCGATAAGCTGCTTCTGTCCACCTGAAAGTGTTGAGCCTCGCTCATTCACTTCAGTCTGATAGCCATTTTCCATCTGTGAGATAAACTCATCTGCGCATACTGTTTTACAAGCCTTCACGATTTCCTCGTCGGTTGCATCGAGTCTTCCGTAACGGATATTATCGGCGATTGTACCGCTGAAAATGAAGCTGTCCTGGAGCATTATTCCCATCTGTGTTCTGAGAGAATGGAGCGTTACTTCGCTTATATCCTCACCGTCGATAGTAATCTTGCCACCGTTCAAGTCATAAAATCTTGAAAGAAGCGACACAATTGTGGACTTACCAGCACCGGTAGGACCAACAAGTGCGATGCTCTCGCCAGCCTTAACGTCAAATGAAACATTCTCAAGAACGTTCTTGCCCTCTTCATATGCAAAGGTAACATCGTCAAACTTAATATTGCCTGTGATGTCCTTCATCTTTCTTGCGCCTTCCTTGTCGTCGATTCCGACAGGCTCGTCGAGTGTTTCGAAGATTCTTTCGAGGTAAGCAATGTTGTTAATGAAGTTATTGAAAATGTTTGAGAGGTTCATAATCGGCTGCCAGAACTGAGATGCGTAGCTTGTCATTGCAGCGATTGTTCCGAGCGATACTGCGGCCGGGGTAAGCACTAGAAGGCCGACAGCAAATATCGCAGCTCTGACAAGTGTTGAGATGTTATCGGTTGATGGCCAGACAAGGTTTGAGAAAATAACAGCTCTCATCCAGCTCTTTCTGTATTTCTTTGATAACCTGTCAAAAATAGCCGCATTTTCATCTTCACGGACAAATATCTGAGTTACTCTTGCGCCCATAATATTTTCCTGGAGATATGCGTTCATATTTGAACTCTTATTCGAGTTATCCTGCCAAGCTCTTCTCTGGTGCTTCTTGATAGAAAACATTACAATTGCGAACAGCGGAAGTCCTGACAACACAACAAGTGTAAGTCTTACATCGGTAAGAAGCATATAAATAAGGATAAACACCATATTCAGAATCTCGAGAATTACGTTGATTACACCATTCGAGAGCATATCCGAAACAGAGTTTACGTAGTTTACAACTCTGATAAGGATTTTGCCGTGTGGACGGTCATCGTAATACTGGAAAGGAAGCTTCTGCAGGTGAGCAAACAAGTCCTTTCTAATATCGTAGATAATGTCCTGACCTACAACTGTCATTATTCTTGAACGTATATTTGAAAATATAACGGAAATTACAAATGTAAAAACAAGGAGTCCTGACAGGAGCAGAAGCTGCTTTACATCTTTATTCGGAATAGTATTATCGATAGCATATCTTGTAATCGTAGGGCCCATAAGACCAAATACAGCCGCGATAACACTGAGGAAAAATGCAAGAATCATTTTCTTGCGGTATTTCTTCATATAAACGAAAGCTCTTTTCAGGTGGCCAAAGTCAAACGGGGTTTCAAGAACCTCGTCAACGTCGTAACGATTTCTTGCCATTTAAACCGCCTCCTTTCCGAAGCCCTCGTTCTGGAGGGTAAACACCTCGTTATAGTAACCGCCGAGTGCAACGAGCTCATCATGTGTTCCCATTTCGGAAATCTTACCGTCCTTGAGGATGATGATTTTATCTGCATCCTTGGTTGAAGAAATTCTCTGTGCGATGATAATCTTTGTGCAGTCAAAGTCGAGATTTCTGAGGCTTTCCTGGATATGTGTTTCTGTTTCCATATCGACTGCTGAGGTTGTATCGTCGAGGATGAGGATAGCAGGACGTATTGCAAGTGCTCTTGCGAGAGAAATTCTCTGCTTCTGACCACCCGATAATCCTACACCTCGTTCACCGATAAGCGTTTCATAGTTATCGGGCATTTTGGAAATAAATCCGTGGGCAGCAGCAAGTTCTGCATACTTCTTAACATCATTCTCAGGCATATCTGAGTCACCGTATGCAATGTTTCCGTCGATTGTATCAGAAAACAGAAGTACATCCTGGGTAGCCATACCGATATTACGTCTTAGCTGCTTGAGCTTACGTTTTCTGACATTTACGCCGTCGACAAGAACCTCGCCTTGTGAAACATCATAAAATCTAGGAATGAGATTTATGAGAGTTGTCTTACCCGAGCCTGTTTCGCCCATAATGGCAACAGTTTCACCCGGCTTTACCTTAAATGAAATATTGCTGAGAACTTCTGTATTTCCATATTTAAAGGAAACATCCTTGAATTCTATTTCCCCCTTAAGTCTATCTTCTGTATCCACAGCATCGCTTCTGTCAACGATAGTAGGCTGTGAGTAGTAGATTTCGATAATCTTCATGGATGATGCCATAAATCTCTGAAGGTCGTTTACATAGATACCAAGGTTTCTCATAGGGTTTGCAATTGCCCAGATAAGACCTGAAATAGCAATGTAATCACCCATTGACAGAGAGCCGTTTATGAGGAAAATACCACCTGCTAAAAGCATAATAACAGAAAGAATATTTGCAAAGGTATCCATAAACGGAGAGAACTTCAGCCAGAGGAGTGCTGCTCTTTTATTTGCGACAGAGAACTCTTTGCTGGCTTTATCAAACTTTTCCTTTTCGTATTCTTCTCTTGCGAAAGCCTTTACAACTCTGTTACCCGAGATATTTTCTTGCGCATCCGTATTAAGTCTTGAAAGCTTTTCACGAAGCTCAACATATACGGGGCCTGCAACTCTTTTGAACGCAACAGTGAAAATAAATATAAACGGAGTTACAGACAAAAGCAGGAGCGCAAGCTTCCAGTTGATAATAAAGAAGTATACTATGGACGCTGTGAACAATGAAAACGACTCAACGATTCCCTTGATAACCCAGGAAACAGTATGTCTTACAGCATCGAGGTCACCGGTAAGACGGGTCATAAGGTCGCCTGTTCTGTTTTTGTCATAGAAGTTCATATCCTGGTTCTGGACTCTTTCAAAGAGCTTGTTTCTGATTTTATAAATCATACCCTGAGAAGAGATTTCGTAGGTCATATTACAGCTATACTGAAGAATTGTTCTCAGAAGTGTAAAGCCTATCATACCAACCAAAAGCCATATAAGACCTTCCTTGTTATTGTTTAGGTTTTCGATTGCTGATTTTGATGTGAGATATGTGTCTACAATCTCTTTGCTGAAATACGGCGTTGTCAGATACAGAACATTACACACAAGTGACAAAAAGAGTGCCGTTATGTAAAACTTTCTGTAACCCTTCAGGCTATACCACAGCCATTTAACCTGGAACATACTATGCCTCCCAACTTTAACGAGCATAAAAGAATCGTTTTTTCGTGCGTTTTTTACATTTCGCTAATGGTTAGTATATACTCATTACGACTCAAAGTCAATGGTTTTGGAAGCGATTTTTATGATGAATTTGAGAATATTTCAAACGTTTCCATTGTGCAAAAACACCAAACTTCAACAGCCCATTTTATGCACTGTCAACGAAAACGTTTTCGATTTTGTCACATTTGAGTTCCGCGTAAAATAAAACTCCCCGCCAAGCTTTATTATCTTAGCGGGGAGAAGATTATGCTTCAATTCTTACAACTGTGTACTCATTTTCTGTAATTGTGTCTGTTATGAGCTTATCGCTTACATCTGAATCAAGAGTAAGCACAGCGCAATTGTTTTCAAGGCTTACGTCAGCACTTACGACACCTTCAAGTGCTTCGAGAACCTTCTTAACGTGTGATGTACAGTGTTTGCACATCATACCTTCAATATATACGGTTTTCTTCATTTTCAGTTCCTCCATCTGACTTTGAATTTCGGCTATTATATTCTGTGGCAGCTTTACCATTGATTTTTTATAATCATGCTGTTTAGAACTAGCTTTGAACATATTGAGTCTTAAAGAATTACTTACAACGCAAAAGCTTGAAAGACTCATTGCAGCTGCTCCGAGCATAGGGCTGAGTGTAAGACCGAATGACACGAACGCACCTGCTGCGACGGGTATTCCTATACAGTTATACATAAACGCCCAGAAGAGATTCTCGTGGATATTCCTGAGCACTCTTCTTGAAAGGCGTATCGCAGTAACGACCGTTTCAAGCGATGGACGCATAACAACGACATTACCTGCTTCTACCGCTGTATCCGAGCCTTCGCCCATAGCAATTCCGACATCAGCTCTTATAAGTGCAGGGGCGTCGTTAATTCCGTCACCGACCATAACTGTTTTGCCGTACTGAGAAAGTACCTTGACTGCTGTATCCTTACCTTGCGGAAGTACATCAGAGATAACCAAATCCACTCCGACTTCCCTGGCAACGGCATTGGCTGTTACCTTATTATCGCCTGTAAGCATAACAGTTGCTATTCCCATATCTTTAAGCTGAGAAATTGCATTTTTACTGTCATCTCTGATTTTGTCAGAAACTGCGATTACACCGAGCAATCTGCCGCCGAGAGCAAAATAGAGCGGTGTTTTACCCTGAGAAGAAAGGGTTGCTGCGGTATTTTCAAGTCCGAGACAATCAACATTATATTTGTGCATAAGCGAAAGATTGCCGCAGATAGACGGCTTACCGTTAATGTTTGCGCTTACGCCGCTACCCGGCAATGCCTTGAAGTTTTCTGCCGAAGGATATTCTGATGTATCAGTTGCGGCCTGCATAATTGCTTTTGCAAGCGGATGCTCGCTCTTTTCTTCAAGTGCAAAAGCGACAGACATAAGCTCTTCATCGGTTATCCCCTCTGCACAGATGACATCCGTAACAGCAGGTTTTCCCCAGGTAATTGTTCCTGTTTTATCAAAGATGGCAATATCTGTTTTGCCGCAAAGCTCAAGCACCTCGGCATTTTTATACAGAACTCCGTTTTTGGCACCGACGCCGCTTCCTACCATAATTGCTACAGGTGTGGCAAGTCCGAGCGCACACGGACAGCTTATTACCAGAACGCTTATAGCTCTTGCAAGCGAAAATCCGACGGATTTTCCGAGAAGAAGCCACACAGCACCGGTAATCAATGCAATGACTATAACTGTCGGTACAAATATTCCCGAAACCTTATCTGCGGCTTTTGATATAGGAGCTTTTGATGCGGCGGCATTTTCGACCATTGAAATGATTCTCGAAAGTGTTGTATCTTCACCGACGTGGGTTGCTCTGCAGATAAGATGGCCGCTTTTGTTAATCGTGGCAGAGCTTACCTTACTGTTTTCAGCTTTATCTACCGGAATACTCTCACCAGTGAGCGCTGACTCATCGACTGCGCTCTCTCCGCTGATTACAACACCGTCAACAGGAATACTCTCTCCCGGCTTGACAGAAAAGATATCCTCTATTTTGACCTGCTCTGCAGGAACTACTGTTTCCTTTCCATCTACAATCAGAGTAGCAGTTTTAGGTGCGAGGCTTATAAGACTTTTAACCGCATCCGTGGTACGTCTTTTACTGAGTGACTCGAGCATTTTTCCGACGGTAATGAGCGTCAGAATCATTGCCGAAGATTCAAAATACATATCATGCAGATAGTGAGAATCACCGGTATTTGCGAGCTTTACGAGCACAGCCGAGCTATAAACAAATGCTGCTCCGCTGCCAAGTGCCACAAGTGCGTCCATATTCGGAGCTTTACGCAGAAAGCTTTTAAATCCGCTTATGAAGAATTTTCTGTTGACAAACATCACGGCAAGCGTTACAACAAGTTCAAACACACCTATTGCAATCGGTTGCTTTGTCATAAATGAAGGAAGCTTCCAATCCCACATTACATATCCCATTGTGACATACATAAGCGGTAAAAGCAACACGAGCGAAATTACGAGTCTTTTTACAAGTCCCGCAGTTTCATCGGAAGGCTCTTTGGGTGAATTATCATCAACGCTTGCGGTATATCCTGCTTTTAAGACCGCATCGCAGATTGTTTTTACAGTTGCGGGTGGCTCAAAGCTCACCGTCATTGAGTTTGTAAGGAGATTTACCGACACCTGCGATACTCCGTCCACAGCTCTTACTGCTTTATCAACGTGGGCGGAACACGCTGCACAGCTCATTCCGCCGACTGCGAATTTCTGAAACTCCATTTTTACTCCATTTCTATATCCGAAGAAAGCGTCAGTTCTGCTTTCTTACGATTGCGTATTCGTCGTCCAGCTCGAAATAGGGACACGAATAATTTGTTCCGCTGACAAATCTGTACATCTCATCCTCGTCAAGATTCACAAGGCATATATAGCACTCCGATTCGTCATCATAGACATAGTTTGCGCAGTTTTCGCAATTTGTCTTATTATATGAAGGCATTTTTTATTCCTCCGTATTTTTTTGCTGTGAGGCTTTCTTTCTACGGAAATCGAGATAGTTTTCCAGAATTATCGTTGCGGCAACCTGGTCTACAACCGCCTTACGCTTCTTGCCTCGTACATTGGTTTCATTGAGATAATTATGTGCGGCAACTGTTGATGAACGCTCATCCCACAAAACAACAGGAATTTCGGTAATCTGCGAGAGCATATCTGCAAACGCTGCACACTTCTGTGCTCTTGGGCCGACAGAGCCATTCATATTCTTAGGATATCCCACTACGATTTCGCCGACCTCATACTGCTGTGCAAGGTGTGCGATTTTCATACACAGAACCTGCGCATTCCACTCCTCTACTGTTCCGATAGGCGAAGCTAAAAATTCAGTTCTGTCACATACTGCAAGACCTGTTCTTGCATCGCCGTAATCAACAGCCATTATTTTCATACGGGAAACTCCTTTGCTATACTTTCAAAGTTCGAGTCAATTGTTGCATCACTGGTAATTTCGACACCGCTCAGGACTGTATCGTCCATAAAGTCGCCGTATTCCGAAACTGCTGACATTCTGCCCAGAGGAATTCTGAAAAAGAACTCAGTTTTACTGCCCGTTCTCATTACAGACTCCCATTCCATTCCGTTGACAGTCAGCACACCTCTATAAAGGGTCATTTTCTTATCTTCTGAGGTTGAAAGCTCAGAATCATTCACCTTGACTGCAAGTGTATGTACAGTTTTTCCGTCACGGGTATAACACATTACACCGGTGTTATCCCAGTAAAAATTCATACCGACCTTTGTGCTGACCTTTCTTGCACCGCCAAAAACAGCTTCAAGCTCTTTGATGTTACAAGGAAGATTAAACTGAACATTGCCTACATAAACACCGAGCTGATTCATATCGATATTGAGATTATCAGATGCAATGCTCGGGGTTTTCTTCTTTCCGAAAATCAGTGAAAAAATGCTCATATACTTTCTCCTTTACCATGGCTTTACTGTACCGGTGATATCGGCTAAGTTCTTGATTCCGTTAGCGTCGCAATATTCATTGAGTCCTTCAATAATCTTAACTGGAGCAAACGGGTCTGAGAACAGTGCTGCACCAATCTGCACAGCCTTTGCACCAGCCATCATCATTTCGATAACGTCCTCAGCTGTTGCGATACCGCCCATTCCGACAATCGGAATATTTACTGCGTTATAAACCTGCCATACCATTCTTACGGCAATCGGGAAGACAGCCGGGCCGGAAAGTCCGCCTACGTTATTCTTAAGAATAGGTCTGCCTGTTTTGATATCAATTCTCATACCAAGTAAAGTATTGATGAGAGAAACAGCATCAGCACCTGCGGCTTCTACAGCCTTTGCGATTTCTGTAATATCTGTAACATTAGGTGAAAGCTTTACCATAAGAGGCTTATCCGTAGCCTTTCTTACAGCAGAAGTAATCTCAGCGGCAGTTACTGGATTTGTACCGAATGCAGCACCGCCGTGCTTTACGTTAGGGCAGGAAATGTTAAGCTCAATCATATCTACCGCAGTGCCGTTCATCATTGAAGCGAGCTGTGCACACTCCTCTACTGTTGCTCCTGCGATATTAGCGATAATTCTTGTATCCTTTGTTGCGAGGTTAGGAAGCTCATAGTTTAAAAACTTCTCTGCGCCACCGTTCTGGAGGCCTACTGAATTGAGCATTCCGCTTGGTGTTTCAGCAACTCTCGGAGGTGGATTACCTTCACGTCTGTGGAGGGTTGTACCCTTTACTGAGATACCGCCGAGAATAGAAAGCGGATAAAACTGCTCGTATTCTCTGCCGTATCCGAACGCACCGCTTGCAGGGATAATCGGGTTTTTGAATTCTACACCAGCAACATTAACCTTTAAATTACTCACCGAAAACTACCTCCTTGCTGTCAAATACAGGGCCATCCTTGCAGACGTG
This sequence comes from Oscillospiraceae bacterium, assembly GCA_017848055.1. Classification (GTDB taxonomy): domain Bacteria; phylum Bacillota; class Clostridia; order Oscillospirales; family Ruminococcaceae; genus UBA7477. The sequence continues at coordinate 10,872 of JAGALZ010000039.1, forward strand.
GGAATAAATTTCCTTACCATCCTTGACAGTTCTGCAAGCACAAACAAGACAAGCACCTACACCGCAGCCCATTCTCTGCTCCAAGGAAACCTGGCACTCGATGCCGTTTTCCTCAGCAATATCCACGATTGCCCTGAGCATTCCCATAGGGCCGCAAGCATAGATGATATCAGGCTTTTCATTTGCAAGTTCATTTTTGAGAGCGTCTGTTACGAAGCCGTGGATTCCTGCACTTCCGTCATCAGTACAAAGAACTGTCTTTGCACCGTTTGCCTTGAAGTCGTCCTGAAGAATAGCGATTGCGCTGTTTCTAAATCCGCTTATAACAGTAGCGTTCTCGCCGTATTCCTTAGCAATTCCGAGCATCGGAGGGGTACCGATACCGCCGCCGATACAAATTGCCTTGCCGCCCTCGACTTTCTTGAATCCGTTTCCGAGAGGTGCGATAATGTCAATGAGGTCGCCGCAGGAAATTTGTGAAATCTTGTCTGTACCCTTTCCTCTTACCTCAAAAACAAGTCTGATAGTTCCCTTAACTTTGTCGATATCGCAGATTGAAATCGGTCTGCGAAGAAAAAAGCCGTCAGCCGCTACCTGTGCAAACTGACCCGCAGATGCAGCATTTGCAATTTCGGGACAGCTGATTATAATATCAAATACACCCTTTGCAATTGCTGTCTTTTTAATAATCGGGTATCTTCCCTGAGTATACAAAAGTATCAATCCTTTCATTTATCTTACGCACAAACAGGCGGCTTACAAAACCGCCTGCGATATTTTACTATTCTCCGAGAGAAATCTTTGGAAGGTAGGAAATAATATCCTCCTTCATGCGGATAACTTCTCTTCTTGCTGCCTTTGCGAAATCTCTTTCGTCACAGCCTTCCTTCTGATATGCACACATTACAGCACGTGAGGAGTTTACGATAGCACCAAGACCGTTCTTGTCAAACGCCTTTGCAACGCCTTCTGCTCCGCCGCCCTGAGCGCCGTACCCAGGTACGAGGAAGAATGTGTTAGGAAGTGCAGCTCTCATCTGTTCGAGCTGCTGTGGATATGTTGCACCGACAACTGCGCCTACTGAAGAATAGCCGAGCTTACCCATAGCTTCGCTTCCCCACTTTTCGCACATATCGCCCATAACAGCATAAACTTCCTTATCGCCGAGGAGCTTGTCCTGGAGCTCGCCTGATGACTTGTTTGATGTCTTTACAAGGACAAAGATGCCCTTGTCGTGTGCTCTGCACTGTTCCAGAAGCGGAGCAATACCGTCAGTTCCGAGGTAGCCGTTAACTGTAAGAGCGTCTGCTCCGAATGCTTCAAGCATTTCACCGTCAACATCGGTAAGACCGAGGTGGGCAGTTGCATAAGCCTCCATAGTAGCTCCGATATCGTTACGCTTACCGTCTGTGATAACGTACATACCCTTGCTCTTAGCATAATCGATTGTCTTGCAGAGAGTCTTTACACCCTCCCAGCCATACATTTCGTAGTATGCAGCCTGTGGCTTGATAGCAGGAACGATATCGCAGATTTCGTCGATAATTCCCTTGTTGAATTCAAGAATAGCCTTTGCTGCACCCTTGAAGGTTTTGCCATACTTCTTGAACTTCTTTTCCTTGATATACGAAGGAACATAGTCAAGCTTCGGGTCAAGACCTACAACGGTAGGGTTCTGAAGCTTTACAATTTTTTCAATGAGTCTGTCAAAAGACATAAGAGCTCCTCCTTTTATCGGTCGATATCGTTTAGCTCAAACACGATATTGCCGTTAGTAATTGTATAATTTACTCTGCCCTTAAGCTTTTCGCCCTTGAACACAGAGTTTTTCGACTTTGAATGAAGCTTCTCAGGCTCTACTGTCCATTCTTCATCCGGGTCAAACAGAACAAGGTCTGCTGTGCTTCCAGCCTTAACAGACACATTTTCAAGGCCAAGAATCTTCCTTGGATTCTTTGACATAAGCTTAACTACCTCGTCAAGCGAGAGCTTTCCGGTATGATAAAGCTGAGTAAGAGTTACGGCAAGAGAGGTTTCAAGTCCAACTACACCATTAGGTGCTGTCAGGAAATTCTCCTTGTCCTCCTTTGAGTGCGGAGCATGGTCAGTAACTATGCAGTCGATTGTTCCGTCAAGAAGTGCCTGCTCGACAGCAGCTCTGTCCTCTTCCTCACGAAGCGGCGGGCTCATACGATAGTCAGCATCCTGCATCAGAAGCTTGTCATCTGTATAGGTGAAATAATGCGGACATGTTTCACATGTCACCCTGACGCCGTCACGCTTAGCGGCACGGATTATATTCACCGAACCCTTTGTAGAAACGTGTGCTATATGAATTCTGGCATTGCAGGACATTGCAAGGGCAATTTCTCTAGCGGTAATATAGTCCTCGGAAGCTCTGTCCATCCCCTTGACACCGAGCTTTTCTGAGACCTTACCCTTATTGATGATACCGCCGTTTATGATATTGAGATCCTCGCAATGAGATATCACGAGAAGCCCGTTATCATTGGATTTTTCAAGTGCCTGACGCATAAGCTCAGCGTTCTCGACAGGTCTTCCGTCGTCTGAGATTGCGATAATTCCGCAGTTTTTAAGCTCGTTATAGTCACAAAGCTCCTTGCCGGAAAGTCCCTTGGTAATAGAAGCCACGGGATGCACCTTAACACCTGTACTCTTTGCTTTATCACAGATGTAAGCGATTGTTTCGGGATTATCGATTGTCGGCTTTGTATTCGGCATACAGCAGACAGTTGTTACGCCGCCAGCCTTTGCAGCCATTGCACCGGTTTCAATATCCTCTTTATAAGTAAATCCCGGGTCTCTGAAATGAACGTGCATATCGACAAGTCCTGGTGCAGCGACAAGCTTACCTTCTCCGTCAATTACCTTATCGGCTTCACTTAAAATATTCTCTGAAACGGCTGTAATTTTTCCGTCTTCAATAAGAATATCCACAGCTGATTTGTAGCGTACCTCATGGTCTGCTACCAGCATATTTTTTAATAAAAGCTTCAACTTAAATTACTCCTCTGTTGAAAGATGTTCAGCCTTTGTTGGCATCTGCTCAAAGATTTCAGAGTCTTCTCTTACGAGTCTGAACAGTGCATCATCTGTTGTGATTTCCATCTGGTCACTCATTACATTGTAGTCACTATCCTCATAGATGATTTCGCCGTTTTCATCCTTGGTTGTATAGATAAACTTAAACATAAAGTCATTTCTGAAGCCGTTGCCGAAGCCCCACTTCTCAGGGAAATTCTGAACAAACGGGAGAGTGAGGAGCTTGATTGTACCATTTGCAATATCACCGTTAATCTTATCTTCAAGCTTTATCTTATAAAAGCCACTTGCAATCTTTTCTCCGTCCTCATAGGAAATAGTAAATCTGCCGTTATCCTTGAAGGTAAACTTTACGCCCTGGTCAGGAGAATAGCTGTAGTCGCCTTCTCTGCCCATTACAAGATACCAGTCATCCTCAACAATCTTTGCTCCCTCGTGTGATGACGAAGGAAGTGTAAAGAAGTATGTAAGGAAGTAGATGATGCAGAATACGATAACTGAGAACAGCAGGAAAGAAAGTGCTCCGAGAATTCTCTGCTTTTTAGTCTTCTTAATTTTAAAGCCCATTTTTAATCAACCTTTCTGTTTATAATTCAATAGGGGTTTTCTTATGTGTTCTGATGATAGTATCAATGATTTCAATCATTCTCTGCTCAGGTGCTGTATCGACAGCACTAACGCTGTAGCAGGAACGAAACATTGCTGATACTTATTAAATTCTCTCTTTACCTCACACTACTTTGAAAGTCCGAGGAATGCAGCACCGATAATACCTGCATCATTTCCGAGGCTTGCGATTACAATCTGTGTGTTCTTCTTTGAAGCTCTTGTGTAAACCTCCTTGGCAACAAGCTCCTTCATAGGAACAAGAAGCGGGTCACCCTCGTTGCACACACCGCCGCCGATACAGAGGATATCAGGCTGGAATATATTGATTGTATTTGTGATACCTGCTGCGAGGTACTTGATATACTTATTTACAACTTCTGTAGCTGACTTGTCGCCTGCTCTCATTGCATTGAATGCAAGTCTTGCAGAGATATGGTCATCTTCCTTTGACATCTCCCACATAAGTGACTGCTTATCAGCTTCCATAGCTTCCTTTGTCATTCTGATAAGACCTGTTGCGGAAGAGAACACCTCAAAGCATCCCTTTCTGCCGCAAGTACACTGAGGGCCATCCACCTCGATAACCATATGTCCGATTTCTGCACCTGCGAAGTTTGAACCGGAATAAATCTTGCCGTTTATGATAATTCCTCCGCCAACGCCTGTTCCGAGAGTGATTGCAACAGCGTTATTTGCGCCCTTTGCAGCACCTGCAACGAACTCGCCGTATGCAGCAGCATTTGCGTCATTTTCAACATACACGGGCTTGTCGATATGCTTTCTCATAAGCTCAACAACCGGTACATTATCAAAGCCTAAGTTATTGGAATACTCGATAATACCCTCGGCAGAGTTTGCGATACCAGGTGTACCGATACCGATGCACTCGATGTCGTCAACTGTAAGTCCTGCCTTCTCTACTGCCTCGAGTGATACCTTAGCCATATCAGCACAGATATCCTCTGCAGGTCTTGGGAGGTTTGTCTTGCAGGTTGCCTTTGTGATGATTTCGTAGTTTTCGTTTACTACGCCTGCCTTGATGTTTGTTCCGCCAAGGTCAATTCCGATAAAATACTTCATATTCATTTTCTCCTTTAGAAAAATTATACTTTTGTAAGTATTGCTTTGCACTTGCCCTCGATTGTGTAATCTCCCGAGGATGCAGGAACAAAGATACTGTCGCCCTTTTTGAACTCAATTTCACTTTCGCCGCTGAGTCTTCCGCTTCCTTCAAGAATAAGAATGCTGTTAAAGCTCTTTTCATCAGCTGTAAGTGTTGCCTTGTCATTTACTTCAAGGGCATATGTAGTGAAATACTCGCAGGAAGAGAGAAGCTTTTCTGTATAGCCGTCCTTAGCAATTATTTCAGTTTCAGGGTAAGCCTTTGCAGGACGCAGTGCTGTTACATCCTTAGCCTTTTCCACGTGGAGCTCTCTTGGCTTTCCGTCATTTCCTACTCTGCCGTAGTCATAGATACGGTATGTAGTATTTGAGTTCTGCTGGATTTCAGCTATAAGTATTCCCTTGCCGATAGCGTGGAGAGTACCTGCCTCGATGAAGAACACATCGCCCTTCTTTACGGGAACTGCGTTTGTTACCTCAAGTAAAGTATTGTCAGCAATTCTCTTTGCAAACTCATCCTTTGAGATTTCGTTCTTAAACCCGTAGAGTAAGGTTGCGCCTTCGTCGCAGTCTACGATATACCACATCTCAGTCTTACCGTACTCGCCTTCGACTCTCAGAGCATACTCATTGTTCGGATGAACCTGAACAGAAAGATTGTCCTTAGCGTCGATAAGCTTTATAAGTATAGGAAAATTCTCAAATCTTTCGCAGTTTGTTCCGAGAACGGCTTTACCCTGCTTGTCGATAAACTCCTGGAGAGTCAGTCCGTCGAACTCGCCGCCACTGATGACGCTGTTTCCATCCTTATGGCATGAAAGCTCCCAGCTTTCTGCGATTTTATCAAAATCACAGTCCTTTTGAAAGTCGTCACGCAGTCTTGTGCCGCCCCAGATATAGTCCTTGAAGGCAGGCTTTAATAGCATTGGTTTCATATACATTACACTTCCTAAAACACAAATTTGTATATATTCATATTCTTTATAAGTATACCACATTCTTATTCTTTAGTCAATGATTTTAAACGTTTTATAACGCAAAAAAGCACCGACAAAATACCTTCGTCGGTGCTCTGTGAATTACTTTTCAACAGGGGTATAAAGAATTCTGATTTTCGGAAGCTTTTCAATAGTAGCGTATGTATTATACATACCATCCTCGATGCTCAGGTCATTTTCGCCGCTTGCAGGAGGAGCAAACATATTGATTGAGATATCTGCCTCGCCGTCGATTGGCTTTTCAAAGAATGCAGGCATAAGGTCGATAACCTTTGCATTCGGTGACTTATAGAACCACTTGCCGTTGATTTCAATCATAAGGTTTGAGTCATCTTCGAAATAGAGCTCGCAGAAGTGAGGATTCTTTTCAAAGTGAACAGGTACGCTGATACCTTCAGCGTCCTCGCTTGAACCCCATCTGAGCTTTGCAGGGAAGCTGAGCTCCTCACCGTTTGTCATTGTCGGCTGGAAATACTCGTCGCTGATAATCTTCTTATACGACTTCATAACAGGCTGTTCGATACCCACATCAGGATTATTCACGTCCTGGATTTCAAGACCGAGTCTGCCTCTGTCACGGAACTGATAGAAGGTAAATCCTGAGAACCAGTCAGCGTTTTCTTCCTTGAGTCTCCAGCAGAATTCCTCAACCATTTCGCACTGGTCGTATGGGCCTACAACGTCGCCGTCAGCGTTGAATTCGCTCATTACCATAGGCTTTCTGTTACCATCACAAATCTTTGTGAACAACTCGCAGGAGAGCTTTGTCATATCATAAACGTTTGCAACAACGCTTCTTGAGTGGCTGTTTCCGCCCGGCTCTGCAACGTCATAAGGCCAGCCCCAGTGGAGTGCCATATACTTGTCAACGGAGAAGATATCTGTTTCTCTTACTGCCTGGGCAAATTCCTTTTCCATTTCGATATGCTCAGCGTCGAGGCTTCTTGCGCCGTCAATACAAAGAATAAGCTTAACATTCGGAGCATACTCGTGGACAATTCTTGTAACCTTACAGAAGAAGTCTGCAACCTCCTGATAGCTTGCTCTCTTATTGAATGAGAACCAATTACCGGTTGCCTCGTGATTTACTCTTAAGAAGAGTCTTCCGAAGGTACGAAGGTCCTTTGCGATTGCTATAATTCTCTCATCGTCGAGGTGAGGGTCCATAGTAAGTGTAAGGGTTACGTCCTGACCGTGTCTTCTTACATCTCTCATATAGCAGAAAGGCTCATCCTCAAGATTTCCGCCGAGTCCGCCCTTGTATGTAAAGTAGTCATCATAAGGATAATCCCACTGGAATGAAACATTGGCATCCTTCATAACCTCTGAAATTCTTCCCGGCCACTGCTCATCATAAGGATAATAGCAATACATAAGACTGATTGAACGGTGCGGTCTGCCCATCTTGTTGAGGATATAATCCTGGTTTACATATTCTCCTCTTTCCGAGCCGTCACCTAGGTCAACGGCGCACTTTGCAGGGCCTAATTTTACCGAATAAGCTTTATACTGTGACATAAGAGTTCCTCCATCATTTATCTAGAAGTTTTTGCTTTACCTGCTTCTTTAACCGCCTGCTTTGTCTGACGGATATCATTGAGATTCTTGACGAGCGTTCTCTCTGTCATATCAAGCATCTGAGCCATATTCTCGGCAAGTGCATTCTTGATTTCTCTGTCCATCTTATAAGCCTGAGAGGTTATATCATTCGCAAGCTCTCTTGCCTGCTTTGTGATTGCGTCATTTGCAACTAAAATCTTAGCTCTTTCCTCTGCCTTTGCAACAATCTCCTCTGCCTTCTTATTGGCATCGGCAATAATCTTTGCTCTGTCTGCAAGAGTTTCCTTTGCTCTCTTGATTTCAGGCGGCATATTGTAACGCATATTGTCGATAAACTCACGCATTTTATCAACTTCAATTGTTACCTTCTTGCTGTTGAACATTACAGGACTTGCGTTATCGAGCATATCGTCCATAAGGTCGAGAATTTCATCAATTGTCATTTTTCATCTTCTCCTTTATTTTCTCTTAAGTCGTTCTTTTATAACATCGTGCACCTGAGGTGGTACAAAGCTGCTTATATCTCCGCCGAAGCGGGCGATTTCCTTTACAAGGCTTGAACTGAGGTAGAGGTTTTCCTCGCTTGTTGTGAGAAATACCGTTTCTGCACCCTCGTAAAGCTTCTTGTTTGCAAGAGCCATTGAAAACTCATACTCGAAGTCGGTAACAGCTCTCAGTCCCTTGACTATAGCGGTTGCCTTTCTATCCTTGAGGTAATCAGCAAGAAGTCCGTCCCAGCAATCAACAACGACGTTATCCATACCGCTTACCACAGAATTTATCATAGCGATTCTTTCTTCTACGGAAAACGAGGGATTTTTCTGCGTGTTGAACGAAACGAGCACGATAACCTTCTCAAAAAGCGAAGCGGCTCTTTCGATAATATCTAAATGTCCGAGTGTTATAGGGTCAAAACTTCCCGGACATACGGCTATCTTTCTCATTCTATCACTCCTCGTCATCGGGCACTCTATAGACAGTCAGTGCAATCTTTCCGTACTTATAGGTCTTTTTCTTCACGAGTCTGCCATAGCTTTCAGGTAGCTCAAGCTCCTTTTCGTGCTCACAGACTACGATTCCCCTATCGCTCATAATTCTCTCGAGATGTGGCATCACCTTTTCGATAACGCCGCTTCTGTACGGCGGGTCAACGAAGGCGATATCGATATCCTTCTTTGCCATTTTCAGATACTCAATCGAATCCATATGGAGGATTCTTGCTCTGTCTGTAAACTTGCAGGAAAGGACATTTTCCTTTACTACAGCCAGAGCGTCACGGTTATTCTCAACGAACACGCAATGCGAAGCACCACGGCTTATTGCTTCAATTCCGAGCTGTCCGCTTCCTGCAAACAGGTCTAAAACGTTAGCCCCCGGAACATCAAACTGGATAATTGAAAAAATAGATTCCTTGACCATATCGGTCGTTGGGCGGGTGATTTCGTCGCCCTCAAGTGCAATCAGCTTTTTGCCTCTTGCCTCACCTGTTATTACTCTCATATAAAACTCAGTGCTGTGATTTTCTCACAGCTCTCCTTTCGAAAACTTAAATTTTCGCACATTCATACACATATATTATAATACATTTTCTTCTCTTTGTCTATACTGTTTTCGATAAAATTTCGCCTTTCGTATTAAAAAACCGCACAATAAAAGCACCATTTCGAAACTGAAACGGTGCTTTTTCGTTTAAAGGTATTGTTTTAGGTACTTGCCGGTATAAGAATTTTCGCAATCTGCTATAAACTCAGGAGTACCCTCAGCGACAATATTTCCGCCCTTATCGCCACCCTCGGGGCCTATGTCGATGATGTGGTCGGCGGTTTTTATGACATCCAGATTATGCTCAATGACAAGCACTGTATTTCCGCTGTCGCAGAGCTTCTGCAGAACCTCAACGAGCTTATGAACGTCGGCGGTATGCAAGCCTGTTGTAGGCTCATCGAGAATATAGAAGGTTCTTCCCGTGCTTCTCTTTGAAAGCTCGGTTGCAAGCTTTACTCGCTGTGCCTCACCGCCCGAGAGCGTTGTTGCAGGCTGACCGATTTTCACATATCCGAGACCTACGTCGTAAAGCGTCTGGAGCTTTCTTGCGATTTTCGGATGATTTTCGAAGAACTTAAGTCCTTCCTCGACAGTCATTTCCAGAACGTCGTATATGCTCTTACCCTTGTACTTAACCTCGAGGGTTTCACGGTTAAAGCGTTTTCCGTGACAGACCTCACAAGGAACATACACATCGGGCAGGAAGTGCATTTCAATCTTAATGATACCGTCACCCTGGCAGGACTCACATCTTCCTCCTCTTACGTTGAAGGAAAATCTTCCCGGGCCGTAGCCCTTCATTTTCGCATCGGTGGTTTCTGAATACAGGTCTCTTATATCATTGAACACGCCCGTATATGTTGCCGGGTTAGAGCGTGGTGTTCTTCCAATCGGTGACTGGTCGATACTTATTACCTTATCGAGATTTTCTACGCCGAGCATATCATCAAACTTACCCGAATGAGTTTTTGCACGGTTAAGTCTTCCTGCAAGCTCCTTATAGATTATCTCGTTCACTAGGCTTGACTTTCCGCTTCCCGACACACCTGTTACTGCGGTAAATGTACCCAGCGGAATCTTAACAGTAAGATTCTTGAGATTATTCTGTCTTGCACCCACAACTGTGAGATACTCTCCGTTTCCTTCCCTTCTCTTTTCGGGAACGGGGATTTTTCTCTTTCCGCTGAGGTACTGACCGGTGATTGATTTTTCCTCATTTATGATATCCTCGATTGTACCCTGGGCAACAATTTCTCCTCCGTGGATACCGGGCCCCGGGCCTATATCTACGATATGGTCGGCACTACGCATTGTGTCCTCGTCGTGTTCTACGACAATAAGGGTATTACCTATATCACGCAGGTGCTTGAGCGTTGCTATGAGTTTATCGTTGTCACGCTGATGAAGTCCGATTGAAGGCTCATCGAGAATATACAACACGCCGACAAGCGACGAGCCAATCTGGGTTGCAAGCCTTATTCTCTGACTTTCGCCGCCCGAGAGTGTACCTGCTGAACGGGAAAGAGTCAGATACTCAAGTCCTACGCTCTGCAAAAATCCAAGTCTTGCGTTTATCTCCTTGATAATTCTCTCGCCGATGATTGTTTCCTTTTCGGTAAGCTCAAGACCACCGAAGAATTCAAGTGCATCTGCCACGGAAAGGTCGGTAAGCTCGGCTATATTCTTTCCGCCGACAGTTACAGAAAGCGACTCGGGGCTGAGTCTTTTACCCTTACACTCAGGACAGTTTTCCTCTGACATACAGCTTTCGATATCCGCCTTCGACCAGTCGCTTGTGGTTTCACTGTAGCGTCTTTCAAGGTTCGGGATAATACCCTCAAAGTCAGAAGAATACCTGCTCTCGCCGAAGTCGGTTTTTCTTACAAGGTCAAGCTTCTGTCCCATAGTTCCGTAGAGGAAGATATCTATAGCATCCTGCGGTAAATCCTTCACGGGTGTATTAAGGTCAACACCGTACTTTTGGGATATAGCAGAATAATACATCATAGCAATAGAGCTTGAATCGAGGCTGTTCCAGCCGCTTGCCTTTATTGCACCCTGCATAATCGAGAGGTTCTTATTAGGGATAATGAGGTCGGGGTCAATCTTTTTAAAAACACCCAGTCCCATACACTTCTTGCAGGCACCGAAGGGGCTGTTGAACGAGAACATTCTCGGGTTAAGCTCCTCGATTGATACATTATGCTCGGGGCAGGCATAGCTCTGTGAGAAAAGCATTTCCTCGCCGTCAATTACGTCAACTCCGATGAGTCCGCCCGTCAATGCGGAAATTACCTCGATGCTGTCGGTAATTCTTGACTTTATTCCATCCTTGATAATAATTCTGTCGACGATGATATCGACGTTGTGCTTTTTGTTTTTCTCAGGCTTTATCTGCTCTGAGAGGTCGTAGGTGATGCCGTCGATGCGGACTCTTACATAGCCGGAGCGTCTTGCACTGTCAAGCTCCTTCTGGTACTCGCCCTTCTTGCCTCTTGCAATGGGAGCAAGAAGCTGCACCTTGCTTCCCTGCGGCAGCTCCATTATCTTATCGACAATCTGGTCTACCGACTGCTGCCTTATTTCCCTACCGCAGACGGGGCAATGAGGGACACCTATTCTTGCGTACAGAAGACGCAGGTAATCGTATATCTCTGTAACTGTTCCGACTGTGGAGCGTGGGTTTTTAGATGTTGTTTTCTGGTCGATTGAAATTGCGGGAGAAAGCCCCTCGATTGTATCTACATCGGGCTTATCCATCTGTCCCAGAAACATTCTTGCATACGAAGAAAGACTTTCTACATAACGTCTTTGCCCGTCGGCATAGATTGTATCAAACGCAAGAGATGATTTTCCCGAGCCTGAAAGTCCCGTCATTACGACAAGCTTATCTCTTGGGATTGTGAGGCTTATATTCTTGAGATTATGCTCTCTTGCTCCCTTAATTACTATTTCTTTGCTTTGCATAGGAAAAAATACTGCCTTTCAAAATTATTCAGTTTCGCCTCTGAGCTGGGCGATTTTATCTCTTAAGAATGCCGCATGCTCAAATTCGAGCATCTTCGCAGCTTCCTTCATCTGTTTTGTAAGCTTATCAATAAGAGCCATTGTTTCACGCTTGGAAAGCTTATTCTTCTGACGTGCTGAATACTCGACCTCTTCCTTAGAGGAAATCTCGATAACGTCACGGACATCCTTGCGAATGGTCTTTGGTATGATGCCGTGCTTTTCGTTATACTCCATCTGGATAGCACGACGTCTTTCTGTTTCAGAGATTGCTCTTTCCATTGAACCCGTAAGCTCATCGGCATACATAATTACCGTACCCTCGGCATTTCGTGCGGCTCTGCCTATTGTCTGGATAAGCGAGCTTTCCGAACGCAGAAAGCCTTCCTTATCCGCATCAAGTATAGCTACGAGCGATACCTCAGGCAGGTCAAGTCCCTCTCTGAGAAGGTTAATTCCCACGAGGACATCAAACTCGCCCAGTCGCAAATCTCTTATGATTTCCATTCTCTCGATAGTATCGATGTCATGGTGCATATATCTTACCTTTACGCCGTAGCCCTTGAGGTACTCGGTAAGGTCTTCTGCCATTTTCTTTGTAAGTGTAGTAACAAGCACACGCTGATTCTTTTCTACTCTCACGTTGATTTCAGAGAGCAAATCCTCTATCTGTCCCTGCGTCGGCTTAACCTCGATAAGCGGGTCAAGAAGTCCTGTCGGACGGATAATCTGCTCTACAATCTGCTCCGAATGCTCTTTCTCGAAAGGACCGGGAGTTGCAGAAGTATATATAACCTGCGAAATATGGTCATAGAACTCCTCAAACTTAAGAGGGCGATTATCAAATGCTGACGGCAGGCGGAAGCCGTAATCGACGAGAGTAGTTTTTCTTGCTCTGTCGCCAGCAAACATAGCTCTTACCTGAGGAATGCTGACGTGCGACTCATCGACCAGCAGCAGGAAATCCTTCGGCAGGTGGTCAAGAAGAGTATACGGCTGAGAACCTGCAGGTCGTCTTGATAGCACTCTTGAATAGTTCTCAATTCCGCTGCAGAACCCGACTTCCTCGAGCATTTCCATATCGTAGCTTGTACGCTGTCTTATACGCTGGGCTTCGATGAGCATATCCCTCTCTTCGAAGTATTTTACCCTTTCCTCCATCTCCTGCCTGATTTCCTCAATCGCCTCGAGCATCTTATCTCTGCCGACGATATAATGGCTTGCGGGGAAAATTGCAGCATGTGAAAGCTTTGCCGTAACCTCACCTGTTACGACGTTTATTGCACTTATTCTTTCGATTTCATCGCCGAAGAGCTCAACTCTTATCGCTTCTTCGGTTGCATTTGCGGGATAAATCTCAACGACATCTCCACGCACACGGAATTTGTTTCTTTCAAACGAAATATCGTTTCTTTCGTACTGTATTCCTGCGAGCTGGGCTATAAGGGTATCTCTGTCCTTAATCATACCCTCTCTTACAGAAACGACCATACTCTTGTATTCCTCAGGGTCACCGAGGGAATATATGCAGGAAACAGACGCTACGATGATAACGTCACGTCTTTCAGCTACAGCGGTTGTAGCAGAGTGGCGCAGCTTATCTATTTCGTCATTTATCGAGCTGTCCTTTTCGATGTAAACGTCCTTGCTCGGAATATATGCCTCAGGCTGGTAATAGTCATAATAGGATACGAAGTATTCCACGCAGTTGTTAGGGAAAAACTCCTTGAACTCAGTACAAAGCTGAGCTGCAAGGATTTTATTGTGTGCAAGCACAAGTGTTGGTCGGTTTACCCTTTCAATAACGTTTGCCATGGTAAAGGTTTTTCCTGAGCCTGTAACGCCCATAAGCGTCTGCTCACGCTTACCCTCTTTTATTCCTTCTACAAGCTTATCTACAGCTTGCTCCTGGTCGCCTGAAAGCTTATACTCAGAGACAAGCTCAAATTTATCAAGTATCTTTTTCACGGTTACTCCTTAGCTTTATTTATCAAGTATACTCATATATCCACTCTGTCTCATAGAGGTAACGTCGCCGAAGCCCGACACGATAACGTGGTCAAGAAGAGTTATACCAAGCGGCTCTAATACCCTTTTGAACATTCTTGTGGTAGTAATATCGTCGTCACTCGGAAGCGACAGTGCGGTAGGATGATTATGAGAAATTATAACAATTCGGCTGTTATGTTTAAGTGCGGTTTCAACAATCTTCAGAGGCTCGGGCTTTACAACATTTACATCGCCCTCACAAATCAGTTCACAGGATATCACATTGAATGTCTGCGTAAGACAAACGACCTTGAACTGCTCATTTCTCGCGCCCAGAAATTCATTTTTGAAATAGCTTTTAAGTTCATCATAATTGTCCATGCAAGCGGATTTAGGCTCTCTTGGGTATAGCTTCAGTATCAGCGGAATAAGCTTTAGTAATGTCGCTCCGTTTTCAGACAGATGCTTTGTTTCGGTAAGTGCTTCGACCGGTGCATTGAGGACACTGCCAAGTGAACCGAATCTGTTTAACAGCTCATGGGCAATTTCATTTGTATTGACTCTCGGCACGGCATAGAAAAGCAGCATCTCCAGAACCTCGTGCTCTGTAAATGCTTCAATACCCGTTTTGAGAAACTTTTTTCGCATTCTTTCTCTGTGTCCCTCATGCAGATTCTTCATAAACTCACCGCCATTGAACTTATGTTCTCATTATATCACAGCTATTTTAAATTGTAAAGAACATTTATGGATTAAGGGGGTGATTTTTCTGATAAAGTATGCTATAATCTGTTTTAGAACAAATCTTATCTGAAACGGGAGAAAAGTTTATGAGAAGCTTTACGATAGGTAAAAACGACGCAGGTCAGCGACTTGATAAATTCCTTGAAAAATCGATGCCGCTGCTTCCGAAAAATCTTATGTACAAATACATCAGACTCAAAAGAATAAAGCTCAATCGCAAGAGATGCGAGATTTCAACAAGACTTTGTGAGGGTGATGTTCTCGAGCTTTACATAAACGACGAATTCTTTGATAAAAAAGGCTCTGACAAGCCATTTCTTTCGGCTCCTAAATCCCTTGAGATAGTTTATGAAGATGAAAATATAATGCTTCTTTACAAAAAGGTCGGGCTTGTTGTTCACGATGATGAATCCGGCGGTTATGACACACTCATAAACAGAGTGCTTCATTATCTTTACGACAAAGGTGAATACTCGCCCGAAAACGAGCTTTCGTTTACTCCTTCGCTTTGCAACAGACTTGACCGCAACACCGAGGGCATCGTTATCTGTGCAAAGACAGCCGAGGCACTTCGTATAATGAATCAGAAAATCAAAGACCGAGAGCTTTCGAAAAAGTATCTGTGTGTTACAATAGGCGTTCCCTCTCCTAAAGAACAGACAGCAACTGCCTATCTTGAAAAGAATGAGCAGACAAAGACTGTGAAGATTTCCTCACACAAGACAGAACGCAACAAAACTATAATAACCAAATACCGAGTGCTTCAGGAAAAAGGCAGGCTTGCGCTTCTGGAAGTCGACCTCATTACGGGAAGAACTCATCAGATAAGAGCACACCTGGCATACCTCGGTTATCCGCTTCTTGGCGACGGAAAATATGGTTCTAACGCTGACAACAGACAGTACGGTGTAAAGACTCAGGCACTTTGTTCTCACAGCCTTTCATTTGATTTCAAGACAGACGCAGGCGTGCTTTCCTACCTTGACGGCAAAACCTTCTCAGTTGATTCGCCATGGTTTGTGAGAGAGTTTTTCGACAGTATTTGACATTTTGCATTAAATTTCGTCATTAGCACTTGTAATTTTTATCGAAATGTGTTATAATAATTAAGTCATTTAATTGTCGGGGAGTTTTGCTTCTTGACAGAATGGAGGTTACAGCAGATGATTGGTGATTTACACTGTCATACAACCCTTTCCGATGGTTCTCTCGGAATTGAAGAAATCATAGTTCAGTCAAAGCGTATGGGGCTTGACGTACTTGCAATCACAGACCATGATACGCTTTCTTCTTCACAGAGAGCACAGATTCTTGGTGAAAGATACGGTGTGACGATTATCCCTGCCGTGGAGCTTTCCGCTTGGGATAAAAAAAGAAATTGCAGAGTTCACATACTTTGCTATGCACCGCAAAAGCCTGACAGACTTGAGGGGCTTTGCCTTAAGTCGTGTGAAATAAGAAAAGCTTGCTCTAACGATATGATTGCCAAGGTAATGGAGCTTTATCCTATCACACCTGAGGCTGTACTTAAATACACAAAAAGCTGTAAGAGCCTTTTCAAGCAGCATATTATGCGTGCGCTTGTAAACTATGGCTATGCAACCTCTTTCTACGGTGAGCTTAATCACAAGCTTTTTAACCGTGAAAACGGAACCTGTCTTGTTACAAGAGAATATCCGGATGTAAATTTTGTTCTTGACCTTATCCATTCTGCAAGAGGTATTGCAGTTATGGCACACCCTTACATGTTTGACAGCGTAGAGCTTCTCAAAGAACTTTGCGAGGCAGGCAAAATTGACGGCATTGAGGCATATCACTACACTGCTGACACTGAAGAAAAGAAGCAGGAGCTTCTGGATATTGCGCAAAAATATAATCTTATCGTAACCGGTGGTTCGGACTTCCACGGTCTTTACAACGAGCAGCCTACCTACATCGGAAGCCGCACAACCGATGACGAAAATCTTGAAAAGATATTCAAGGCTATTGCGGCAAATCAGAAAAAATAGGAGTTTTAAAAATGAAGTACAGCTACTCTCCAAGGGGCGTTTGCTCACAGAGAATCGATATTGAAGTTGAGGACGGAATTGTTACCGACGTTAAGTTTTTAGGCGGATGTAACGGAAACCTCAAGGGCATCGGCTCACTCGTCAAGGGAATGAAGGTCGAGGATGTAATCGCAAGACTTGAAGGAACTACCTGCGGTTTCAAGAAAACCTCCTGCCCTGACCAGCTCGCCCAGGCACTGAAAAAAGCGTTATAAATAGAAAATCCCGAAGGACAAAATCCTTCGGGATTATATTTTTGATTAGAGAGGCATTACCTTTTTGTCAAGGTCAGCGTGCTTGTCGATACCGAATCTCTCGTTTCTTCTCTGCTCGAAGAACTTTGGAGCAACCTTCGGGAACATAGCATATGTGAGGACATCCTCTTCCTGCTGGCACCACTCTGAGCATTCCTGCTTCATCTTCTCAAACTCTGGCTGGAGAAGGTCTGCAGGGCGGCAAGTGATAGCTTCCTCGTCGCCGAGAATCTGCTTCTTGAACTCTTCGCTGATTTCAACAGGAGTCTTGCCGTACTCACCCTTTACCATACCCTTGAATTCCTTGGTAACGGTCTTGTATCTCTCACCCATAATTACGTTGAACACAGCCTGTGTACCAACAATCTGGGAAGTAGGAGTTACGAGCGGTGGGTAGCCTGAATCCTTACGAACTCTTGGAACCTCCTGGAGAACAGCGTCGAGCTGGTCTTCCTTACCAGCCTGCTTGAGCTGTGAGAGAAGGTTGGAGAGCATTCCGCCGGGAACCTGGTAAAGGAGTGCGTTTGTATCAGTAGCAAGCATTGATGGGTCGAGAAGACCTGCATCAATATACTTCTTGCGGAGTCCCATAAAGTAATTTCTCAGCTCACTGAGTGCAACAAGGTCAATTCCTGTGTCGTACTCTGTGCCCTGGAAGGTAGCAACGATGGACTCAGTTGGTGCATGTGAAGTACCCAGAGCAAGTGGTGACATAGCGGTATCCACGATATCAACGCCTGCTTCAACTGCCTTTACGATACACATGGAAGCAAGTCCTGATGTAGCGTGAGTATGGAGCTGGATTGGGATATTAACAGCAGCCTTGAGGTCCTTAACGAGTGCACCTGTTTCATAAGGTGTCAGAAGGGCAGCCATATCCTTGATACAGATAGAGTCTGCACCTGCACTTTCGATACGCTTAGCGTAATCTACATAGTAATCGTGTGTGAACACCTCACCTGTTGTGTAGGAAATAGCAACCTGAGCGTGTCCGTTCTCCTTCTTGGCAGCCTTGATAGCTGTCTCGAGGTTACGAATATCGTTGAGTGCGTCGAAAATTCTGATAATATCGATACCGTTTGCGATAGACTTCTGAACGAAATACTCAACAAGGTCATCTGCATAGTGGCGGTAGCCGAGCATATTCTGACCTCTGAAAAGCATCTGGAGCTTTGTGTTAGGCATTTCCTTTCTGATTGTTCTGAGTCTGTCCCATGGGTCTTCGTTCAAGAATCTGATGCAGGAGTCAAATGTAGCTCCTCCCCATACCTCAGCGGAATGGAAGCCAATCTTATCCATCTGAGAGAGGATAGGAAGCATATCGCCGATAGGCATTCTTGTTGCAATAAGGGACTGATGTGCGTCACGAAGGACGGTTTCGGTTATTTTAAGCTTAGCCATCTTTTTTGTCCTTTCAAATGAAATCTAGAATTACGATTAGCCAACAACTACGAGAACTGCGCCTGTTTCAACAGATGAGCCCTTTGTTGTGTTGATGCTGAGAACCTTACCATCGCAGGTAGAGTTAACGTCGTTTTCCATCTTCATAGCCTCGAGAACAACGAGAGCCTGACCATTCTTAACTGTGTCACCAACTGCAACCTTGATATCGAGGATTGTACCAGGCATTGGAGCTGTAATCTTTGTGCCCTCTGCTACAGGAGCCGGCGCTGCTGCAGGTGCAGGAGCTGCAGGTGCTGCTACAGGAGCTGCAACCGGTGCTGCTGTCATTGGAGCGTCTGCGCCGATTTCTTCTACTGCTACGTCGTATGCCTTGCCGTTTACTGTGATATTATATCTTTTCATCTTGAATTCCTCCAATAGATTAAATTACATAGGAATGTTGCTGTGCTTCTTAGGAAGTCTGGAAATACGCTTACCTGCCATAATATCGAGTGCTCCGATAAGTGTAGTTCTCAAATCTGCAGGCTCTACAACTGCCTCGATGCTGCCGTACTCAGCTGCATTCTTGGCACTTGCCTTACCGATACTGTACTCTGTAGCGAGGGCAAGTCTTGTAGCCTCAGTATTTTCAGCACCCTTGAGTGCGTCATGATTGAGCACTTCAACAGCTGTAAGGGGAGCAACAGGAGAAATAACTGCCTTTGGAAGAGCGAATGTCATATCAGCGTTTGCATTCTTACCTGCAAGTGCGATATAAGCTGCACCGTAAGCCTTACCTGTTACTACAGAAAGCTTGATTGTTGTTGCCTCTGCGTAAGCGTGAGCAAGCTTAGCCATATTCTTTACTGCGCCGCTGATTTCGGTATCATCCGATGTATCAAAGCCCTCTGTATTTACGAGAGTGATTACAGGAATAGCGAAAGCGTCACAGGTTCTTACAAATCTTGCAAGCTTAGAGCAATCATCAGCTGTAAGCTTTGCATCCTTAGTGTCAGTACCGCAGATGCCGACTGTAGAACCGCCGATTGTACCGAGTGCTGTGTAAGCAGCGTCACCGTACTGAGCGTAGAGCTCTGTAAGGCTGCCTGCATCGCAGATAGCAGCTGCCTGTTCAGGAACGTTAGCACCGAAGCTTTCAGCAGACTGCTCATATTCGTACATTGGTACAGGTGAGAGATTGTTCTGCGGAAGCTTTGTGAGGATATCCTTAGCAAGCTTAACTGCGTCCTCGTCATTGTCAGCGATTGCAGAAACGATACCGTTCTTAGCGGCATTTGCTGCAAGGTTTGAAACCTTTGAGTTAGGTGTTACGAAAATTTCAGCGTCATTTGAAGCTACAACGAAATCAGCACAAGCTGCCATCATTGCGCTGCATCCTGCGCATACACCTGCAACTACGGAAATCTGCGGAACTACACCTGAGAGGTTTGAAGCCCACATAAGAAGCTCTCCGTAAGCATCCATTGCGCCGAAGCCGTCATTGACATCTGCACCGCAGGAATCATAGATTCCAACAACAGGCACGCCTGTTCTTGAAGCAAGGTCATAAACTCTTGCGATCTTTGCAGCGTGAGTTTTGTTAAGAGCACCGCTGTTTACGCTAACGTCCTGAGAAAAAGCATAAACAGGATTACCTTCGACATATCCGTATGCAGTAATAACTCCGCTGAGGTCGTCGCCTGCCTTAGTCATTGCGCCGAGCTCTGTGAACTCCCCGTTATCAAACAAATATGCCAGTCTTTGTCTTGCTGTATCAGACATATAGTATCCTCCATTCGAACTAATTTAGACAAGAAAACGGTGTGTAAATCGTTTTCGTCAAGTCACAACTATACAAATATCATTATACTATTTTTTGTAATACTTCGCAAGTATAAATTTTCAATTGACGCGACTTTTTACGTTTCGCACAATTTTCGTTACCATTTTAGGGCATACACCACAAATCACACAAAACAAAAAGGAAGGGTTATTTTATCCCCTTCCCTTTGCTTTTTCTGACTGTTTACGAGCCGCATTTACAATGCTTGCAGCCATCGAGAACATCACTTATTTTATCGAGTCTGAGGCTGTCATCCTTGACAAATCCAAGCTTTGTGCACTCGTTTTTAATTGATTCCGAGAATCTTGCCTTATCGATTCCTCTCATATAAACAAGGAACAGAATGCTTCTGATAATACCGTCGAGCAGAAGAATATCGTCATTCCATTCACAGTAGTCTATCACGACTTCGCCGTTTTCAAAATCCATGTGGTATATTCCTATGCCGATAACAGCGTCATTATCCGTTGCTTCCACAACACTCGGAAAGCTGTCTTCGAGTCCTAAACCGGCAATCTTCTCACTATAAAGTTCAATATTTCTTGTCTGTAAAATCTGAAGCATACGGGCTTATCTCCTTTTCTTCTTAACGGTTGGCTGAGGTGCACCCTTAGCAAGAGCCGCTCTGAGTGCTCTGAGCTCCTCCGAAGAAAGCTCTCTGTACTCTCCCGGCTGGAGCATACCAAGCTTTACAGGGCCGATTGCTGTTCTCTTAAGTCTTGCAACTTCAAGATTTACAGCCTCACACATTTTTCTAATCTGGCGGTTTCTTCCCTCTTTTATAACCATAAGCATAACAGCTCTTTCAGGCTCGTTTGTAAGCACGGTAATTGTGCACGGAAGAGTCATTCTTCCGTCGATTTCAACACCCTCAGAAAGCTTTGCCACAACCTCATCGGTAAGCATTGAACGTACTGTTACTCGGTATGTCTTGCTGACGTGGTGCGATGGGTGCATAATCTCGTTTGCAAACTTTCCGTCGTTTGTCAAAAGCAAGAGGCCTTCTGACTGCTTATCGAGTCTTCCGACAGGATAAACTCTTATTCCGATATCCTCTACAAGGTCAGTTACACATTTTCTGTCCTGCTCGTCCTTAACTGTAGTTATGTAGCCTCTGGGCTTATGAAGCATAAGGTACACAAGCTCTTTTTTCTTCTCAATATAGAGATTTTCGCCATCGATGCTGATGAGGTCTTTCTTCGGGTCTGCTTTATCGCCGAGGCTACAAGGTCTGCCATTAACCTTGACCTTTTTCTGCGAAATAAGCTCCTCCGCCTTTCTTCTGGAGCAATAGCCTGCATCCGCAATAATTTTCTGAATTCTGATTTTTTCCATAAAACATCCGTCCTTTCCCGCAATCCCTGCGGTGTTTATAAAAGGCATGACCCGCCGTTTAAGACGGGTGCCTTATTTACTTACTCAAAAACAAATTTATCCTTGATTTTGTCAAAGATACTCTTTTTTTCGGGTTCTTGTGCTTTGACAAATTCTCTGGCCGTTATATCAGCGGTTGAAATAAGCTCATCTCCGCAATAGAAGCATATCTGACCGACTTTTTCTCCTTGTGAAACAGGAGCATAGACAAACTTGGGCAGCATAACATCGCAAGTAATTTTGTCCACCTGAGTCAAATATACAGTTGCTCTGGGCTTATCGTTCACCGAACACATAATCCCCGACTTTTCTCCTCCAACCACATCCAGGCAGAAGCCGTAATAATCACACGGCAACTCGATATTACAAAGCTGAGAGAATGCGTAGTTATACATTCGCTTGTGGTCCTGCCAGTCATTAGGAGCACTAAGTGTCACACAAATAAGCTTGACTCCGTCACGCTCGCAGAAAGACACCAGGCATCTTCCAGCCTTATCGGTAAAGCCGGTTTTAACGCCCTTTACCCCCTCACAGTTGCCGAGCAGTTTATTCGAATTATATAGCCAGCGTTTATACGGTGGGTTTCCGTATTCGAGGCAGACTGCCTGCTCGGAGCATATCTTTGCAAAATCCTCGTTTTGCAGGGCGTGCCTTGTAAGCATTGCCATATCATAAGCTGTTGAATAATGCTCATCTGTGTCGTCGTCAAGACCTGAGGGCGTAACGAAATGTGTATTTTCAAGCCCTATCTCCCCGGCCCTCTTATTCATAAGCGATACAAAGCTCTCGACACTTCCTGCAACCTTGACTGCGGCGGCATTTGCGGCATCATTTCCGCTTGGGAGCATCATACCGTAGCAAAGGTCACGCTTTGTTACGATATCGCCCTCACAAAGCCCCATTGAAGAGCCTTCAACTTTTATTGCCTCACTGTCAACGGTAAACTTCTTATCAAGTTCACCGCTTTCGAGAGTCAGGAGCGTGGACATTATTTTTGTCGTACTTGCCATTTGTCTTTTGGAATATGCATTCTTCTCGAGAATCACCTTTCCCGACTCAAGCTCAATAACGACAGCTGACCCTGCCGAGATATCATTCATAGAAAAAGCCGCTGCCTTATTTACGGGTAAGAATCCGATAATAAGGCAGAAGCAGACAGCGACATTCAAAATTTTCATCATAGGAATACCTCACAAACTACGTATGCCATAATTTCTTACAACAATAATTTGTGCGTTTTCCTATCAAAAAATCCGTGAATAATTATTCAGCTTTTTCTTCCTTTTTCTTCTGCAGATAAGCAGTAACCTTATCGATAATTTCAGGAAGCATATTGATTGCAGCGTTCTCCTTAGGAGCATTCATAGAAAGCTGGAGAAGCTTTACTTCGTTCTCTGTTACAGCGATAAAAGCAATTGGTGAGATTGTGATACCTGCACCCGAGCCGCCGCCGAAGCAATCCTTTGAGGATGATGTAGGAAGGTCGGAACCGCCCGAAGCAAAACCACAGGACACCTTTGATACAGGGATAATTGTAGTTGTTTCGTTGACAGTGATAGGATTACCTACGATTGTCTGACAGTCTACCATTTCGTGGATTTTTTCCATTGCAGTTTTTACGAGATTTTCAAGATTATTAGCGCTCATTTTAATTACAACTCCGTTTCTTTGATTTTTTGCTTTTCAAGCTTTTTATTTTGCTTTTCGAGCTTTTTATTTTCCTTTTCCTCACGTCTTCTCTTTCTCCATGCTCTGAACTTTTCACGGATGAAAATACGCAGGAAATTGATTCCTATGCAGAACACAATCGCAATAAGTGCGCTTGGTCTTACCATTACGACGGTTGATACGTCGTACTCGAACACCTTCTCGTCAAATCTGCAGTTGACTTTAGTGTTCTTGAGCACTCTTACAGTAAATATACGACTTAAAAGTGCTATCACATTATAGAGTGCGGCATTGAGCTTTCCGTACATCATAGCCGCCTCGTATGCATCCTCCTTACCGGAGGTAAGCTCGATATCAAGCTTTGTAATTCTTATCGTTTTAAGAAGCTTCTTGAAATACTTCCAAGCCATCGGAATGTAAGGCTTTACCATTGCAAAATAACGCTTAACCTTTGCAATAGCGCCTTCCTTCTTTTCCTCGGTTTCTTCAGCGGCAGTATCCTCAGCGGATTGCTCGGAAGATTCCTCGGCAGGCTTTTCGTCCTTCTTTTTCTTCTTTTCCTTTTTCTTGTCCTCAGGCTCAGTCACCGGTTTTTCCGGTGTCGGCTCTTCTTCCTTCTCCTGAGGCGGACTCTCGTTTACGGCTTCTGTCGGCTTCGTGAGGGCTTGTTCCTCGGCATCGAGCTTTTCGGCATCGGCTATGAGTTTTTCAATATCCTCGTCTGTAAACTCGGATTTATACTCATCTTCCTGAGGCGGGTCGTCCTTTTTCTTCTTTTCCTTTTTCTTTCGTGGGAAAATTGTAAAGAACAGCCATTTGATTTCGAAAACAGGTTTTTCACCCGTTTTCGCTTCGAGCCTTACCTTTACCGAAAAATGAAGAAGGATAACGATAAACGCAATTATTCCAAGAATAATATAAAGTGCTATTATAGTTATCATCTCCTTTTCAAGCTGGTATTATGTAGTTTTACTCTGACTGTGCTGTATTTTCCTCGATGATTTCATCAAGGTTAATCTGCTCACTCTTTCTCGGTATCTCAGGAAGGTCGGACAATGACGAGAGAGAAAAGCATCTCAGAAAATTATGTGTTGTTTTATAAGCTATCGGTCTGCCAGGCAAATCGAGTCTTCCCGCTTCCGCAAGAAGTCCTTTTTCAACCAGCGAATTGACTGTTGACGAGCTGTCAACCCCTCTGACATTTTCTACAAAGCTTTTCGTCACCGGCTGGTTATAGGCAACAATCGTGAGCACTTCCATTGCGGCAGGAGAAAGCGCAGTGTTTCGTTTTTGCTCCATAGCCTTTTTGATATACTCACTGTAAGAAAGTCTGACTGACAGCTGATAACAATTGTCAAGTCTGAGCACTGTAAGCGCACTGTCAGACTGTGCAAGTTTGTCCTCGAGAAGTGTCATAACATCACCGACACCCTCTTCTTCTATTTCCAGCACCTCAGAGAGCTTCTGTGCATCAATCGGTTCACCGCTTGCAAAAAGCACCGCCTCGGCAACTGCAACGAGTTCATTTATCTGCATATATTACTGCCTTTCTTGACATATCCCCAGAGATTTGCTTTTCTAAGTGCTCCGGTTGCGATATGATAGTGGCGCATTGCGCCCGGATTATTCCAAAGGTTCACTTTGAGTGAAGCTGTTACTTTATGAGGATTCTGCGAGTTATTATCATCATTGCTGATTAACTCTTCCTGCACCTGGTTGTCATCTATGCAGTTTACTGCCGCATCGGCATCCTCGTCCTGAATCTCAGATGAATCTTCGCTATGGCTCTCATGTGTTCTTTGGGCACGTTCTCTTACTCGATTTCCGACAAAATGAAGCTCGGAATTATCGTCACTTATTTTTATTCTTCCCGATTTTGTAAGCTCTAAGACAGCCAGGAAGGTAGCGACTCTTTCACTTTTATCCGTTACTCCGTCATAAAGCTTGTCCATAGGACAGGTGCCGACGGTATAGAGGTTTTTAAGTATAAAAATAATTTTCGAGGTAACCGACACAATTCTGTGTGACACAATCGGCTCAAAAACCGACGGCTTGAGTGGTGCGGCACGCTTTGCTTTGCTTGAAATAGCAAGATACGCATTCAGCAGGACATCAGGAGTATGGATAACATTATAGGTCTTATCCACCTCGATTTCCATAGGCTCTCTTACAAAGCTGTCGCTGCCGACATAATTTCTGCCGAGTCTTTGTGCACAAGCCTTACAGAGCGAGTACTCGATAAGCTTTCCCTCAAGCTCTTTTTTGAGTTCTTCCGCTTCCTCAGGCTTTGGCAGAAGGCTGACAGTTTTAATATAGATAAGCTTTGCAGCCATTTCGAGAAATTCGCCTGCAGTTTCAAAATCAGTTTCCGACAAATCCTCGATATAGAGCAGATACTGCTCTAACAGAACTGCGATTTCGATATCGTTGATATTGAGCTTATGCTTTGAAATAAGGAACAAAAGCAAATCCATTGGCCCTTCAAAGCAATCAAGCTTAAAGGTAAGATTATTTTCCATTTGCTACCTCATCAAATTTTCGACCCAGTTTGTTGCAAACAAGAAGAATTCAAAAACCTTGTCTCCAAGAAAGCTGAGCGGTTTTGAAAGAACGCCGGTAAACAGTACAAGGAAGAAAGCAAACTGGATTACCATCTGATTTCTTACAAGGAACATCTCGTACTTTGCTGATGTAAAGTAGCTGAGGATTTTCGAGCCGTCGAGCGGCGGTATCGGAATGAGGTTAAAGATTGCAAGTCCGATATTGATTGTAACTATAAAATACAGAAGCAGGATTACATAGTATACCGGAGTATTATTGGTTCCCTCTATATAGTAGAGGATACCGTCTCTGAAACGGTAATTATCATCTGCTGCAACAGCAATTCTAAGACCGATTGTTGCAACAAAGGCAACAATAAGGTTTGAAAGCGGACCTGCAAGTGCTGTAAGTGCCGTATCACGTCTGTACTTCTTGAACTTAAGAGGATTTATCGGAACAGGCTTTGCCCAGCCGAAGCCCGTAAACAAAAGACATATAGCTCCGATAATATCGATATGTGCAAGCGGATTCATTGTAAGTCTGCCCTTATACATAGCGGTATTGTCGCCGAGCTTATATGCCATATAGGCATGGGCAAACTCATGTATAGGTAAAATCATGAAAATAATCATGATTCTTGCGCCGTATTGGATAATGGTATCTGCGTTCATTATGTGTCCTTCCTTCGGTGTTGCCTCATCTGCAACACATATTTCCCCACTTTAATCTTAATATATATTGTATTATACTATATTTTAAGTAAAATTACAAGGTCATTATGCTCAATTTTTTGTAATAACGCATAAACTTTTTTAAAAAATCAGTTAATTTAAAAAAAATTGAAAAAAACACTTGCATTTTTGTGTGAATTCTGTTAGAATAATAACGTTGCATATTTTGATTATTGAAAAGGAGGTGCAACCTGATGGCAAAGTGCGATATTTGCGGAAAGGGTGTAACTTTCGGAATTAAGGTTTCTCATTCTCACAGAAGAACAAACAGAACTTGGAAGCCAAATGTTAAGAGAGTAAAGGCTGTTGTTAACGGTACTCCTTGTCACGTTTACGCTTGCTCAAGATGCCTGCGTTCCGGCAAGGTAGAAAGAGCTTAATTACTTTTTACGAATTTAATACACTTATCCGAAAAAGCAGCGTCGCTATAAGCGGCGCTTTTGTTTTGCTCAAATCCTGTTGCATACAAAAAGACCTGAGATTTTCTCTCAGGTCTTTGTTTTTATCAGCTTGCATTCTGAACTTCTTCGTTTTCCTGCGTCTGCTCCTCGATAAGGTCATGGAAGATAATCGCATTTGAAACCTCGATACGCTTTTCTGCATACTCGGTATAATAGTCAATATACTCCTCGTCTACGACACCGTTATTGATTCTCTTCTCCAGCTCTTCCTCTACGTACTCCGACGGCTGGGACTTGAAGGCTGAATCTCTTTCCTCGCTGTAAACGGGGCTCTTATAGTTCCAGTAAATCTGGTTGCAGGAAACTCTTGTTGCAAGATTCTTGTATCCGGTCATATCAAAATAGTCACCGGTCTGGCTATCGTAGAAGATAGTATCAGTCAAAAAGCTTGCGTTAGGGAATATAACGACATTCTCCTCGTTCTTTCCAAGGCTGAAGATATCTGTTCCAAGGGCATACTCGCTTTCAAAGCCAAACATATTACCAAGTGTCGGCAGACAGTCATACATACCCATAACTGTAGTTACCTCAACCGGCTCACAAGGCATATCCTTGCTCCAGATGATGAACGGAACTTCTCTGTTGATGTTATAGATGAAGTCATTTACTGCGATGTATGCATCATCATCCTCGTCAAGCACTTCGTCTTCAAACGGATTATAGTTATAGTAGTACTCGTATTCCTCTTCCTTGATTTTTGCGTCATGGTCGCCATAGACAACGATAACAGTATCATCAAGCAATCCCGCACTGTCAAGGTCACCTATAAACTGACCGATTGCCTCGTCAGCATAGTGAACGGACTTAAGATAGCTACCCATTGAAGTTCCCTCAAGGAAATCCGCAGAGGTTTCCTCGTAAGCACCCGTTTCCTCGTTATACTTCTTGTACTTGAAGTCAACTTCGAAATCGCTGTAGTTTTCAATATCCGTAAACGGAGTATGGTTAGTGAGCATAATCATAACGCCGTAGTAATTCTGATGCTCCTTATCAATCTGCTGAATCTTTGAGATTGCCTGTCTGAAGAACGACTTATCCGAAAGTCCAAGTCCGATGTTCTCATCGAGATTGAAGTCGTTCGAATAGTGATAAAGTCTCTGGTAGCCGAATGAGCTATGAAGATTGAGTCTGTTCCAGTATGAGCCGTTGTTTCCGTGCATACTGAAGGCATAATATCCCTTTTCCCCGAGGAGCTTAGGGATTGTTGTATAGTTTCTGTCCCAGTAGTTAATCGCAACTGTACCGCTTGTTGCAGGCAGGAGCGATGTGCTGAATGTAAACTCTGAGTCAGAGCTTGTTCCGACACTTTCCTGCGCATAGAAGTTGGAGAAATATATTCCCTCGTCTACAAGCTTGTTGAGGTTCGGAGTAAGCTCCTCTCCATTGATAAATGTACCTAAAGTAAAGTTCTGGATACTTTCCGCATGGATAGCTATAATGTTCTTATCCTTGAAGATATCTGTATAGGCATTCTTTCCGTCCTTGTGAGGCTCATCGTAAAAATCGGTAAATGTCTGCTGACTTTCTTCGTATCCCCATATTGTATTGAACTTAGCGGCAACCGAAGAAACAATATCGCTGAGCTGATAAATACACATACCGAACTTTCCGAGGACATATTCTCTGTTCCACTGCTTACGCAGTCTTGACCAGTCCGTACCTGTAAGGGTAAGTGCGAAAACGCCCAGGATACACAGAGAACATATAAACACCTTAAGCGGAAGCTTTCTTCCCTTCTGCACACTCTCGGTTTTTGCATAGTGAGCAGGATGTTTTTTCTTGATGTAAAAATGAGTTCCAAGAACCGCCATCGGAGCCCAGATAAACACAAGGTCCTTTATTTCCATTATGTATCCGGTAACAGCATTTGCGACTCCGCCGAGCTGTGATGCCGTTGCAAGGAGCGAGAAGGAAATAAACGAGCGGTAATTTGAATAATAGATTGAATTTGCACCGCAAAGAATTGCGAAAATCAAAGATAAAATCGAATAATAGATAACTCTTCTTTTCGGCTTTATGAAGAAGCCAAAAACGCAGAAGAGAACGCATACGCCGATTTCAGCCATTATCGGCTGGATTGCAAAATAATTCTTTACGGTATATGCTCTGAGCAATATTGAATTTATAACGCAGGAAGCAACGAAAACGAGCATCAGAATATTCTCTTTGGAAAACTTCTTTGCCGCATCATATATTTTTATAATTTTTTCTTTCATAAACAGTCTACCTTTTCTTTATGCCGCCTGTTTTTTTACAGCCATTGCCGGCAGCAGTCGCAACGACACAAATATATTCTAAGTCTACACGAGTTATTTGTCAATAGAATGCTAAAACTTTCATATTATTGACTAACTTAAATGCAAAATATATAGTGACTTTTTTGTTATAATGTGATATAATACCCTAAACGGATTAATCCGACCTGAGCTTTACTGAAATTATACATTCATAAGGAGAATACATTATGAAGGATTTGCGAAAATTAGTTGAAATTCTGTCAACGGGCAGAGTGTTCATTCAGACGCACAACTACCCTGACCCTGATGCAATTGCGAGCGCATTCGGTTTGCAGAGTCTTCTTGAACATTTCGGTATCGATGCCTGCATCTGCTATGACGGCACAGCCGAAAAGCTTTCCGCTATCGCTATGCTTAACAACTTCGGCATCAGAATGACTCAGATTAAAGACCTTGAGCTTTTATCCTGCGAAGACAAGATTGTAACTATTGACGCTCAGAAGTTCAACTCAAATCTTACTGACCTTATCGGTAACGAGGTTGCTTGCATCGACCACCATCCTACTATTACCGAATGCGATTATGAATACAAGGATGTACGTATTGTAGGAGCTTGTGCAACACTTATTGCAGAATACTTTTTCGATAATGATATTCCGATTGACGAAAACGTAGCGTCGGCACTTGTTTACGGCATCAAAATGGACACCTCAGATTTTTCAAGAGGTGTTACACAGCTTGACATTGATATGTACTCAAAGCTTTTCCCTTATGCAGACAACGAGCTTTTAGACAGGATGAAGATAAACACAATGGAGTTTACCGACCTTAAGGCTTACGGCTCTGCAATTGAAAATATCAGTGTTTTCGGGAACGTGGGATATGCATACATTCCGTTTGAGTGTCCTGATGCACTTATCGCTATGATTTCAGATTTCATCTTAGCGCTTGACATCATAGAATTCAGTGTAATCTATGCTATCAGAGGTGACGGCTACAAATTCTCCGTACGTTCCGAGGTTCCGTCGCTTAATGCAGGAAAAATCGCACAAAAGGCACTCGAGGGTGTCGGCAGCGGCGGCGGTCACGCAAGAATGGCGGGGGGCTTTGCTCTTAAATCAAAGCTTTCTCAGCAGGACGGATACGAGGGACACGAAATCCGTCGAAGATTTGAGCTTGCTATCAAGGAGTCCCAGAAATAAGGATAAAAACAAAAACGAGGTGAATTGTTCACCTCGTTTTATTTTGCTTAATAGTACATTATTACCGGTGTTCCGCCCTTAACCATGCCATAGAGCTTTTCAACCTCAGCAAGCTTCATATTGATACAGCCGTGTGAGCCGTTGGTAAGGTAGATATTACCGCCATAGCTTCCTCTGCTCAGGTCGTGGAATCCGATACCCTCGTAGGATATTCTGATAAAGTACTTAACGTAAACGTCGGAATATCCGTCGCCGGAGAGGTAGTCAGGGCTCTTTTTTTCAAGAATCTCGTAAACGCCCTCTGGAGTAATTCTCTCAGAGTCCGAAGCAAGACCTGTTACAATCTGGTCTGTCTGGAACTTGCAGACACCGTTTTCGTAATACCACATCCTCTGGGCTGTAAGGTCAACCTCGATATATGTGTTTCCGATATCTGTTTCGGCGCTTCTTGCGCTTTCATCAGACTTATATGTGAAGAATGCAACGCCATACTTATCAAGTCTTGTTGCATACACAGGGTCAATAGTAGTGCTCTTTCCTTCAAGAAGGAGCTTCTTTATCTTCTCTGTTGTCTTATCCTTGTCGATAAGCCAGCCATATGTTCCCTGCGGGCCCTGCTCCACACGGATATTTCCCTGGAGTGTTGCGTGGAAGTTTCTTGTAGTTCCGTAGGTATCATAGGTATCTGCGAGATAGCTTACATAATGAGCAACCTCGTCGTGCTTAACTGAATATGTTCCGTCGTCCTTAAATTCGAGCCATGAAAGGTAATCATCCATTGAGAGCTTTTCCTGTGTATAGTCAAAGTCAATAGTGATTGTGAAGTCCTTGAACTGCTGGTAGAACTTGAGCTTCTCCTGCAGGTCAGCTGACTGAATCTCGGCCTTTCTTACAGAATAATAATCCGAGATTGTTACCTTGAGCTTTCCTTTTCTGACCTCTTCGAGAATATGATTTACAAGTCCCTCAGCGTCAACTTCGTTACCGTCAACGGCATCAACAATCTGGTAGTTTCCGCCGGAATTTGTAATGAATGCATTCTGCGGCTCAATTACAGCCCACTTTATATTCTGAAGTCTCTGTTTAAGCTTCGGTTCATCGTAGCTGAGCGAAGCCTCGAGCTTATACTCAGTAGTCTTAAAGAGAGAGGTAAACCACGTCTTACGGTCGATTCCGCTGTACAGCTTCTGAATCTGCTCGTCAGTGTTATAGGTATACCCGAATTCATCGAGAAGTATGGAGTATGCAACCGAACCGTCCTCCTGAGTAAGAACAAGAGTGGTTGCTATATCGCTGTTATCCACAGCTTCTGTTGCTTCCTGGAGATTCATTCCTCCGACATCTACTCCGTTGATTGTAGTGTTGGGCAGGAATGCGCCGTTAGTGAGCACAAGACCTATGAAATATCCCATACCAATGACAAGCACCAGCAATCCGATAAGGAAAAATGCTGCTGTCTTGCCGCCGGACGACTTCTTCTTTCTGCGTCTTCTGTTTGCAGGCTGTGCAGGTCTTGAAGAGGCAGGTCTTCTTGCGGCATTCTGCGGAGCAGGACGTCTTTGACCGTTTGCGGTTCTCTGAGAACCTGACTGGACAGGTCTTCTCTGTCCTGAAACCGGACGCTGTGCACCCGTTCTCTGCGATGCCGGACGCTGAGCTCCCGAAGAAGTTCTTGATGCAGGTCTTGTAGCCATTTCTGTCACCCTCGTAGCTTCGTTGGAACCTTGTGCAGATTCGTGATTATCGGTGTTCTGGTCATCATTCCCAAAGCCGATATTCATAGCAATCTGCTTTGCCATCTCCTGGGCACGTGCACGACGAACATCTGTAGCAGATGTTTCTGCAGGAGAACTGCTTTCTAAAGCTTCAGATGAGCTGAGCTTTATATCAAGGTCTGTGAACGTTTTATCTTTTGAGCCGGAAATATCGAAATTATTTGCCATGCTTATATCCTTTCCGATTTTCAATGATATTATTTACGGATAATCTGCAACACGCAGTGTTACATACTAGTATTATACCATATTATTAGTGTCAATGCAACTTGTAAAAACATACAATTTGATTACAATAACCCTGAATTTTATTACATTTTGTTTAAATAAATCAATTAAGTCTGTCGTCGGGTTTATTCATTCCGAAATTACAGCAAACAAAAAGGCTATGCAAAATATGCACAGCCTTGAATTTTTACTTTGTATACCACTCTCTGAGGACTGTTTCAGCCTTCTTTCCGTAACAGGTAAAGTCACGGTTCTCGTGGATTTTGTCTTCAGGAGTAAGGATTGCCTTCCAGTCCCACCAGAAGTAGCCTCTGAACCACTCTTCGTCCCAGAAGCTTTCGAGCGCAGAACGATAGAAGTCAGCCTGTTCGTCCTCATCGAGAGCGACATCAGCCCTATGCTTGAAGTCATAAGGATAAGCCGAACAGCCGTGTTCGTTTCTTATACCGATTTCGGCAAACATAATAGGTCTGCCGTATTTCTCATGTGCCTTGACGAGTCTTTCCTTTACTCTTGCCCAGGATTCCATCATCTTTTCATAGCTTACATCAATGCCGTCAGTAAGTCTGTAATAAGCAGAAATTCCGATAACATCGACAGCTGACAGCCAGGAATACTTGAATTCGTCGCCGTGGTTTATGTTGTGCATAAGAAGTCCGCTATAGACTTTTCTTACCTCAGATATCATATTGAGGCATCTCTTGGCATTCATGTCCATACCATCAAGCTCGCAGCCGGTACAGAGCATTTCGCAGCCTGTTTTCTCGGCTATTGCGGCATAGTGGAGCATAAACTGAAGATATGAGCCGAACCATCTGTCACAGTAATCGACACGGCTTTCCTCGGGAAATGAAATTCTTGCTCTCCAGACACCGTCCATTGTATCGACCATAGGCTTGAGGCATACCTTGAGTCCAAGCTTCTTTGCATAGTTTATTGCAAAAATAACATCGTCGTCAGTCTGAGTTCTGCCATACACGGGATGCACCATTGTTGACATATAGCTTTCCTGGTATGCATTTACAGGGATACAAATCCAGTCGAGTCCGTTTTCAGCAAGTCTTGTCATCGACTCCTGGGCCTGCTTTGTCTGATACATTCCGCTTCTTGAAAAAGCGCCCCAAGTATATCCTTTACAAAATAGCTGTCTTTCCATAATTAACGTCCACCTTTACAGTAATATAAGCTCCTGGAGCTTTTTTGCCGATAGTTTGTCCGTTTTTCCGTTTTCTCCCATAATATCAACTGCGTACGCAGAAATCCCCATCAGAATCTCCGCTGTTTCTTCGCAGGTCAAATCCATTCTTACAATAACAGGTTTTGTGATAAGTTTTTTTGCGTCACCCAGCTTTTCAAGCTCGCTTGCCCTGATTGACACGATGTCCGCTTTGGTTGCATTCACCACGAGGACATCAGACTGCTTTGTGACTGAAAAATGCTTTATTACCTTCGTTTCTGCACGAAGCTTCAGATTCTCGATATACTGCTCGCTTTCGTCTCCGCAAAGCTCCACCATATCTATTATTCCTGCTGAGAGGAGCACCGTTATCTCCCCTGCCTCGTGATTTTTAAATATTCCGACAGTATCAATCTCAGGTCTTAAATCAAATACCAGATGCGATGCGATATTGCCCGTAACACGGCCCGCATCTTCATAGAATACAAGTCCTGCATACTCAACGCCCAGCTCATTTACAACGCCTATATCCTCTGCGTTTTTTACCGAGCTGATTTTAATCTTTACCATCCGTTCCTCCGTTAGTCATCATTGCCAAGACTCGGTGCATATTTTTCGACCTCAAGATAATCATCGAGCGACATTTCGCCGTTTAATATCTTATCTAAGTTTTCACTGTTCTGAAGCTTCTTATCCGGGTCGTCCATATCACGCCACTTCTTGGACTCATATGCTGTACGCTGTCTTTCTGTAAGGGAATACTGTGAGCAGTCAGATTCGGCAGAGGAAAATGTCGGATACCCGGGCTGCTCCCTCATTGCCTGGAACTTGCACCATGTTGGTAAGTAAATAATGAACCAGATGATACAAAAAGTAAACAGCGGATTTATAATTACAGCCAGCACATTTGTTGCCAAATATATAAACAATGACATTCTCGAATTTGTTCTAAGAGCCGCTACTTCCATAAACAATGCTACCGAAAAGATTACAAACGGAATTGCATCAAGAAAGCCCTCGAGCATACCTGCATCGGTTGACATAAGGGTTGCGGAAACCTGAAGCCACATAGTAAAGCCCATAACAACCCATGTTACAAACAATACCATATAAAATAAACTTGCAAAAATCTCGTCACGCTTCTTTACTTCATTGAGTTCGGTAAGTTTTTCGTGGGACGACATAAAGAAGTACTTGTCTTTTGTTTCATCAAGAAGAAAATCGATTATTTTGTCCAGCATATTACCCTCCGTATTGTCAGAAAAATATCCCGACGGACTATCCGCCGGGATACCTGGCGCTTAATGGAATTTATAAAGCTATTCTTCATCAACCGGGAAGTAGGTTACTGTTGAGACTCCGATTTTTGATAAAAGCACCTTCACAGCTACAAAAGCTGATACGGTTGCCACAAGTACTGCGGTTATTTTCAATATAGTTTTCATAGCGTTATCTCCTATTCTTTTTCGTTTTGTTATATTTTTTGTATACAATTTTATTATAACAACAATTTATTAAAAATGCAATAGTTTTTTGTCGATTTTTCTGTCCTGTCACAAATGATGTTGCAATTTTCTTAAAATGTGGTATAATAAAACGCAGGACAATTTTTACTATTAAAAACAAGGAATGTTAATATGGCAGATACAAAGCAAAGCAGCTACAAGGGACTGCTTTCAAACACTATCATATTTGCGGTAGGCTCATTCAGCTCTAAGGTGCTGGCGATTTTGCTCGTCAGCATATACACAAGACTGTTCACTGATACAGAGCTTGGCATTACCGAAAACTTTACTCAGACGGCAAACTGGCTTCTGCCGATAGTTTCGCTGACTGTTTCCGAGGCTGTTATCCGATTCGGGCTTGACAAGTCCTACAACAAAAAAAGGATTTTCTCGATAGCAAATGCGGTTATTCTGTTCGGAATTTCACTTCTGGCGATTGCGTCTGTTTTTCTATACGACTCGTCGTTTGTACAGAAATTCATAGGCAACAACGTATGGCTGCTGCTTTTATATGTTTCCATTTCAAGTCTGAAAACGCTATATGCTACTTTTGTAAGAGCAATGGAGAAGGTACGGCTTTTCGCTGTAAACGGAATACTGTGCACCTTTTTTACGCTTTTGTTCAGCGTTTTATTCCTGCTTGTATTCAAGATGGGAATCAGGGGCTATCTGCTCTCGATTGTTCTTGCTGACGTTGCATCGATTATATTTCTGATGTTTACAGCAAAGCTGTGGCGATACTTCACTCCCCTTTACAAAAAATCCGAAGACCCGTTTGACCATGGGCTTGCAAAGGCGATGCTCGCCTACTGCATACCGCTTATCCCGACTCAGATAATGTGGCTTATCACAAATTCTTCCGACTCATTTATGGTTACTCACTATATGAGCCGTGCCGATGCGGGTATTCTGTCAATCGCCTATAAGATACCGAATCTTCTGACGACAATTTATATGATGTTCGGTCAGGCATGGAATATGAGTGCGATTTCAGAAAACGAATCGGAGGAGCGAAACCGATTCTACTCGAATGTATTTGATGTAAACCAGTCGGTGCTTTATATCATTGCGGCTGGAATAATCATGGTTATCAGACCGCTGACATACATCTGGATGGGCGAAGACGCAATGAGTTCGATTCTTTACTCTCCGGGGCTTGTGTTCTCTACTGTGTTTATTTGCTTTACCACGTTTATGGGTACAATCTACGTTGTAACAAAGCGTTCCGTAAACTCGCTTATAACAAGTCTTATTGCGGGAATTATAAACGTCGGCATAAACCTTACTCTTATTCCGAAAATCGGAATTGCGGCGGCTGTTATTTCAACAATTGCGTCATACATTGTAGTATTCATTGTACGCTGTATTGATGCAAGAAGATTTATCGCATTTGAATTCTCGGTTATGAAAATTGTAGTTAACACTTCGATTTTAGCACTTATGACAGTAAGCGTAAACAGCTTCGGTGTAATACTCAGGTGGGTAACTTTAATCGGCGGATTTATCGCAGTTCTTATACTCAACTACGGCTGTATGCTTAAAATGGCAAGAAAGATACTTCCGAAAAAGCTATGGCGATTTATACCGTTTATAAACAGATTTTAATATATGGAGGAAAAAACAATGGCAGAGCTTACATTCACAATTACAGAAAACTTAGGTGTTCTCTCTGAAAACGCAAAGGGCTGGACAAAGGAACTGAACCTTGTCAGCTGGAACGACAGAGAGCCTAAGTACGACATCAGAGAGTGGTCACCCGACCACACAAGAATGGGCAAGGGCGTTACCCTCACAAACGAGGAGTTCGAGATGCTCAGAGCTATCATCACAGGCGAAATCGCTGACGATGACGAAGAAGGAATAATGTAACAACCTACCGCTCCCCTTTTCAGGGGAGCTTTTTTTGCCCCAACATTTGCATCAAGCCTTGTAAATAATAAAATATTATTGTATAATTACTTTTAGAAAATTTTATCGGAGGAAATGATATGATA
Organism: Oscillospiraceae bacterium; assembly: GCA_017848055.1. Taxonomy (GTDB): domain Bacteria; phylum Bacillota; class Clostridia; order Oscillospirales; family Ruminococcaceae; genus UBA7477. The sequence goes on from JAGALZ010000039.1 coordinate 47,929, forward strand.
TATACTGTTACTTTTAATCCGTCGATTGACTACGCTATCATTACTGACGGCTTTACGCTCGGCGGAATAAACCGTACTATGAGTGAAACTATCCTTGCAGGAGGTAAGGGCATAAACGTTTCAACTGTGCTTCACAACTTAGGCTGTGAAAGCGTGGCTCTTGGCTTTACTGCAGGCTTTACGGGCGGAGAGATTGAGAGACTTCTTGACAGAGACGGTGTAAAATCCGACTTCATTTCTCTCAAAAACGGAATGTCCAGAATCAACGTCAAGCTCAAGGACAAGGAAGAAACCGAGATAAACGGCTCGGGGCCTGAAATAGATTCTCAGAGTCTTAATGCACTTATGACAAAGCTCTCGCTACTGCGTGAGGGTGACTATCTTGTGCTGGCAGGAAGCATTCCGTCAACACTTCCCGATACTGTATACCTTGACATTATGCAGATGCTTTCGGGAAAGGGTGTCAATATCATTGTTGACGCATCTAAAAACCTGCTTCTGAACGTTCTTCCTCAGAAACCGTTTCTTATAAAGCCGAATAACATTGAGCTATCGGAGATGTTCGGTGTGACTACACTTTATGACAAGGACGAGATTATCTCATACGCTAAAAAGCTTCAGGATATGGGTGCGAGAAACGTTCTTGTTTCAATGGCAGGCGACGGTGCGGTGTTTGTTTCGGAAAATGGGCTCGAGCTTAAGTCCGAAGCACCGGCAGGAGTTGTAATAAATTCGGTAGGTGCAGGAGATTCCATGGTAGCAGGCTTTATTGCGGGATACATAGAAAACGGCGACTTTGAAAAGGCTTTCAGGCTCGGTATTGCTTCGGGAAGTGCAAGCACCTTCTCGAGATTTTTAGCTACCAGCGATGAAATTTATGCGATACTTACACGACTTGAGGAGAACATATGAAAAGGCTGACAGACAGGCTCAATGAGCTTTCAGAGGGTAAGACCTACCCCTTTCACATGCCGGGGCACAAGAGGAACACCGAACTTATGGGAACGCTTCTCCCCTATGAAATTGACATAACCGAAATTACAGGCTTTGATAACCTGCATGGGGCTGACGGGATAATCGACGACATTCAGTCAAGGCTTTGCAGTTTTTACAAATCGAAAAAGAGCTTTCTTCTCGTTAACGGAAGCACCTGCGGAATTATGTCGGCAATCACCTGCCTTTGCTGTATCGGCGAAGGAATTGTTGCGGCACGAAACTGCCACAAGTCCGTTTACAAGGCAATCGAGCTTTACAAGCTCTCACCTGCTTGGGTATCCCCTGAGTTTGATGCGTCCACGGGAATTATGGGGCGAATATCTCCTCAGTCTGTAGAGAACGCACTCAAAAGCAGTAGTGCAGGACTGGTTGTAATAACTTCGCCTACTTATGAAGGTGTAATAAGCAATATACCCGAAATTGCCAAGGTCTGTCATAAATACGGTGCATTACTCATGGTTGACATGGCGCACGGAGCACATCTGCCGTTAATGGGCGGTTTTGAGGAAGCTTACGGCGCTGACATTGCGGTTGTTAGTCTGCACAAGACGCTCCCCTGCCTTACTCAGACTGCTTGTCTTAATGTATACTCGGATAAAATCGACGTTGCAAGGCTTGCAGAATCGCTTTCGGCATTTGAAACATCGAGCCCTTCATATCCGCTTATGGCATCGGTTGACAGATGTATGACGCTGATTGAAAAACAAGGCTGTCAGCTTGCAGATAAGTACAAATCCTTGCTCGGCGATTTTTACGACAGAACTTTCAGGCTCAAAGCTCTCAGGATTTACCGAACTGACGACTACGGCAAGCTTATTATTGCCTGCGACAAGGCATCAATAAGCGGCTCTGAGCTTTTTGCGAGGCTGAGAGATAGTTACGCAATTGAGTGCGAAATGGCAAGTGCGAGATATGTTGTTACAATGAGCAGTATGTGTGACACCTGCGAAGGCTTCGAGAGGCTTATTGACGCACTTTTTGAGATTGACAAGGAACTTACACCACAGCAGAAGCTCCCCCTTACGCTTTGCGGTGTACCGAAGGTATGTATGACCTCATACGAGGCGGTAAGACGTGAGAAAGAGTGCGTGGAGCTTACAAAGGCACAGGGCAGGATTTCAGCGGAGTATGTATTTGCGTATCCGCCGGGGATTCCGCTTCTGGCACCGGGCGAAGAAATATCAGACGGCATTCTCTCGGGCATAGCCGAGCTTGAAGCAGCGGGGGTTGAAATCCACACAGATTACGGCAGTTTAATGATATCAGTTTTGAAATAAAATTTGCATTCCCCGAAATAATGTTCTATATTGTATACAGGACAAGGGGAAATTGACATGACTTTAGGAGTAAAGATTATTAAGTTCAGAGATAAGCTTAATGTAAAACCAGAGCAACTATCACAATACCTTAAAATCACCCAAAAAGAGCTTACAGATATTGAGAACGGAGAGTCTGACACAAGTCTTGAAGTGGCTACAAGGCTGTCCTATCTGCTTGGAATTAATGTCTGGGAGCTTCTCCGAGACAGCGAGTACGAATGCCGTATTTCCTGCAATTTGAGTTGGGAGCACATAGGTGCCGATACTTTACGCACAATCGCAGACATTCACAGAATAGCAGCAAACGCAGGTGCTATGGAAATCATGCTGGCAGATAAGGAAGGCACCACAAATTAACATTTTTTACAATTATTATATTGTTACACAATTTGTTCGTCCTTCCGCATCAGCGGAAGGTCGAACAGACAAATTGCTGATGGAAGGATGATTACTTTGAAAATAAGAACGAAAATTTTTCTGGTATTTGCATTGTCGCTTACGCTATGTGCTTGCGGAAATAATGATAGTAGTATGTCAGTTACTACTCCGAGCTCAACATCTGTTACGACTACGACTACAACTACAGCGACATCAAGTACTTCTGCTTCTTCTACAACTACATCATCAACTACCTCACCAAGCGGAACTATAACAACCACAAGTATTCTAACTACAACTACTTCAAAAACTGATTCTATAACCGAATCAGAATCTTCATCCGAGAGTACTACAACAGTTACAACTATGGCATCAACTACTACAACCGCCAAGAGAGTTACAACTACTTCTATCAAGGTTTCTGCTTATGATGCAATAATGTATGCTAACAAAGATGCAAATATCCGCAGCGGTAACGGAACACAGTATGATATAGTTCACACTGTAAAAAAGAATACTAGTATAAGAATCATCGGTATATGTGAAAACGGCTGGTATAAGGTGACGGTCAATGATATTGAAGGATATATGTCCTCTACCGTTCTTGGTGATGAAAAGGTAACTACTACATCAACCACTACCACTGCAAAGAAACCTGAGACAACTCCTTCAACGACTACAACGAAGAAGCCGGTGCAAACAGGTCAAGTAGATCCGCAAAAGGACCTTGAAGAAGCATATAAGATGGTCGAACTTGTAAATGATTTAAGGTCTGAAAATGGACTTCCTGAGCTTGAGATAGATGAGAGAATTATGGAGGCTGCAAGGATAAGAGCTGAAGAACTATCAGAAAAATTCAGCCATACAAGGCCAAACGGCGAAAGCGGAGGTTCAGCTATATGGGATGCATTTGGTGATGACTGGTATTTGATGTGGCATACAGGTGAAAACATTGCAATGAACAATGGTGGCAGAGCAGAGTATACTTTTACAAAGCTCTGCGAAAGCGAAGGTCACAAGAATACTATGTTACAAGGCGAGTTTTCTTTGGTAGGAATAGGGTTCTATTCAGTTTATGATGATGTATACGGTACGTTATATTACTGCTGCCAATTATTTGGTGGTTATCACGAATGAGTTAAAAAATAAGAGTCTTATAGGCTCTTATTTTTTTGTTCTGTTTCATATTCGAATAAAAGTATTATCTTTTTCCACAAATACTGAAAATATATATTAAATAACTTGCTTTTCATAGTAAAATATATTATATTGTTATTGTAATATCTTCTTTGAGAGGTGTAGCATGAGAAAATTTATAGTTAGTATATTTGTGGCTTTAGCTTTATCTTCTTGCAGTAATACAGATAGTAGTATGTCGGTTACTACTCCGAGCTCAACATCTGTTACAACTACAACCACATCTGCTTCCGCTACGTCTCAGAGCGAGGGAACGACCACAACGACCTCTGCTTTAGAATCACAGGTGCCTACAGAAACGCAGATGACTAATGAGGCAAGTCATACAGAAGGAGAAAGTTCTTCTAATACAGAAAGCGTTTCTTCTTTAACCTCATCGGAAATTTCCGTAAGTACCACTACTGAAAAATCGGAAACGGAAGGAACAAAACCTGCTGTTACGACAACTACAATTGTTACGACTCCGAAAGTAACGACTACCACGAAAAATTCTACTACAACAAAGCCAAAGGTGACGACAACTACAAAGAAGGCAACAACCACCACAAAGAAGCAGACTACTACCACTAAGGCTACGACAACCAAGCCTGCGGAAACAACTCAGTCAAAGGTTACTACGACGACTACGGCAAGCGATCCGAAGATAGGTAACTATCGTTATATATATAAAGATTCATATTTGTACTCAAAGCCTGATACATCCAGCGAACCAGTATGTATGCTGGCTGCTCATACTAAAGTATTTGTAGAAGCTAAAGAAAACGGATTGTATAAAATAGTTACAAATGAAAAGAAATTGGTAGGCTATACAAAAGGATACTTACTTGATACTAGTTTATACGGTGGCGAAGTAAACACGATTGAAGACATATCTCTTTATGACGACGAGTGCTTCAAGCTTATGAATGAACACAGAAAGTCATTAGGACTCCCTGAACTGAAGTATTCATCAGAGCTTCAAAAAGCTGCGGATATTCGTGCAAAGGAGCTCACAGAATCTTTCAGCCACTTCAGGCCAAACGGTGAGTATTTTGACAGTATATTTGAAGAACTTGGCATAGAGTATGATTCATTCAGAGGAGAGATAAACTGCTCCGGAGCTTCTCTTCCCAATGAGGCGATTGAAGCTTGGATAGACAGTCCGGCTCACTATCAGCATATGATATCCACAAGCTACAATGCTGCCGCTTGCGGTCATAACGGTTATCAGTGGATTATTGTATTTATTAAAGAGTAAATCATTGCAATAAAAAGTAGTTCTCACGCTGCTTTTATTCCCCTCTCCCCCTCTTGACAAGAGAGGGAAAATGCGGTATAATAAATTAAACAAAATTTTGTAAGGAGATTTTTCACCATGAAAAGAATTGTTACTATCAAGACAAGAGATATGAAGGAAAGCGTTAAGAACGGCGGCTGCGGCGAATGCCAGACATCCTGCCAGTCTGCTTGCAAGACTTCCTGCGGCGTTGCTAACCAGCAGTGCGAGAAGTGCGGCAAGAAGGACTAAGCTTTAACTTTATTTAAAAAGATTTGCTGTGCCGTTTACGTTTCAGTAGACGGCACTCATTTTGTATACTACTTGAAACGGAGTTTTTATTATGATACATCAGTACAAGCTGGGCGGCTACAACATTGTACTTGACGCTTTCAGCTCGAGTGTTCACTGTGTTGATGACCTCGCTTACGACGCTATTGCACTTTATGAGGGTACACCGAAGCAGGAGCTTATCTCCACTCTTTCGGAAAGATACCCCGACGTTACAGAGCAGGACATCCTTGACACAATTTCCGACATCGAGGAACTCAAAGCCCAGGGCAAGCTGTTTTCCGAGGACGAATACGCTGACAAGGCTTTTGATTTCAAAAACCGCCACACCCAGGTAAAGGCGCTTTGTCTGCACGTTGCACACACCTGCAACCTAAACTGCGAATACTGCTTTGCAAGTCAGGGCAAGTATCACGGCGAAAAAGCTATTATGAGCCTTGAAACGGGCAAGCGTGCACTCGATTTTCTTGTTGAAAATTCAAAGGGCAGGACAAACCTCGAGGTCGACTTCTTCGGTGGTGAGCCGCTTATGAACTTTGACGTTGTAAAGGAGCTTGTTGCTTACGGCAGGGAGCTTGAGAAAAAGCACGGCAAGAACTTCCGCTTTACTCTTACAACAAACGGTATGCTCATTGACGACGATGTTATCGAATTTTCAAACAAGGAGATGCACAACGTTGTTCTTTCGCTTGACGGAAGAAAGGACGTTCACGACAGACTCAGAAAGACCTACACAGGTCAGGGAAGCTACGACACCATTGTTCCGAAATTCCAGAAGTTTGTCAAGGAGCGTGGCGACAAAGGCTACTATGTGAGAGGCACCTTTACCCACAACAACATAGATTTCACAAGCGACATTCTCCACATGGCTGACCTTGGATTTACCGAGCTTTCGATGGAGCCGGTGGTATGTGCTCCTGATGACCCGTATGCACTGACCGAGGAGGACTTCCCTGTTCTCTGCGAGCAGTATGAGAAGCTTGCATTCGAGATGCTCAGACGTGAAAAGGAGGGCAAGCCTATCACCTTCTATCACTACATGATTGACTTAGAGGGCGGCCCTTGCATTTACAAGAGAATTTCGGGCTGCGGCTCGGGAACAGAGTATCTTGCGGTAACTCCTTGGGGCGAGCTTTATCCTTGTCATCAGTTTGTAGGTGACGAAAAGTACAGCATGGGCGATATCTGGCGTGGTGTTACAAACACTGAGCTTCAGAATGAGTTCAAGATGTGCAACGCTTATGCAAGAGAAGACTGCAAGGACTGCTGGGCAAAGCTTTACTGCAGCGGCGGATGTGCGGCAAACGCTTATCACGCAACAGGCTCAATCACCGGTATTTACGAATACGGCTGCAGACTTTTCAAGAAGCGTATTGAATGTGCAATTATGATGAAGGTTGCGCAGGCACTTGAAGACGCAGAATAAATTACATACAAAAAGGACTGCGAGGGAAATTCCCTTTGCAGTCCTTGTTATTTAGCATGATGTTGTTTTTCTTTCGTTTGCGGAAACCTTCCTGAAAAGCATAAGCACAACGGGAAGTATCACGAAAAGGAGCGGAATATCGGCGAAAAGCTCGATTACGTTTTTCCCGATTCTCGTGATAACAGCCTCTGTATACGCCTGTTCGGGTATGAAGCCGTAATGAAGGTTGAGCTTTGTGTTGATAAGAAGGTTTATAATAATGATGTCAAGCAATCTTGCGATAATGGCTCGTACATAAAGAGTGATATCCGTTTTCTTGCCTGTCACGTTATTGACAAACACAAGGCTGTGGCTGTCGTTTCTGCGATAGAGGCAGATGCCGTATATAAGTCCCTGCAGTCCTGCGACAAGTACATAAGCAGGGAGAAAGCCTCCTGACGGATGAACCATAAATCCGACAATATCCCCTGCAAAGCCTGCAAACAGTGCAACACTTGGCCCGAACAGCATTCCTATTGATGCGATTGCTAAAAATGCAAAATTGATTTTGAAAAATTCAAGGTCAATGGAATACATTTCGATAAGCATTGAGATTGCGATAAGCACGCCCGTGAAGGCGATACACTTTACCGATTTGAATTCCATTGCTGATTTTTTAAACATACCCAAAAAGCTCTTCATATTTATTACCTCCGTTATGCGAGCAATTTTTTTGCCTCTATGCATAATCGGAGCATGAAGAGCCTCGGTTACACATTCAGCGGGATGCGAAAACCAAACCGCAAGGCACTACCCTTTTCGTTCAGGCAACAACTCCCCGTCTGCCTGACACTTCACGCTTGGTTTTCTACTCTGTGTGATTATATTTTGTTGTAAGAAAAATTAGAATGCAGTATCGTGAACAATCTTATAACGCTTGTGTGGGAACTCCTTCTTCATAGAAAGTGCTTCCTGGATATCAACGTCATAAATCTTGCCGTCCTTCATACCAACTACTCTGTTGGAGATATCCTGCTCGAGAAGCTCTACTGCGTAGTAGCCCATTTCTGTAGCGATAACTCTGTCACGGAGAGTTGGGATACCACCTCTCTGAACGTGGCCGAGGATTGTGGCTCTTGCTTCAATCTGAGTCTTTTCCTGGAGCTCTCTTGCGATGCCCTCAGCATTTCCTACTCCTTCAGCAACTACGATGATAAAGTGCTTCTTACCTGTCTTGGAAGCGTTAATCATAGATGCAGCGATTTCATCGAGGTCATAACCCTCTTCGAGTGTCAGAACTGCCTCAGCGCCTGATGCGAGACCTACGTTGAGTGCGATATATCCTGCACGTCTGCCCATTACTTCTACTACTGAGCATCTGTCATGTGACTGTGTTGTATCACGGAGCTTATCAATCATTTCCATAGCTGTATTCATAGCTGTGTCATAACCGATTGTGTACTCTGTGCAAGCAATATCGTTATCGATAGTGCCAGGAAGACCGATACAGAGAATTCCGTGTCTTGAAAGGTCAGCAGCACCTCTGAAGGAACCGTCGCCGCCGATTACTACGATACCGTCAACGCCCATCTTCTTGCAGTTCTCTGCTGCCTTTGCGATACCCTCTTCAGTTCTGAACTCAGGGCATCTTGCTGTATAGAGGACTGTGCCGCCTCTTTGCATAATTCCTGAAACATCTCTTGCGCCAAGCTCTACGATATCACCGTTGATAAGGCCGTTATAACCTCTTCTGATTCCGTAAACCTTGATTCCCTTTGCGAGTGCTGCTCTTGTTACTGCTCTGACTGCAGCATTCATTCCGGGAGCGTCGCCGCCACTTGTTAAGATACCAATTGCCTTTGCCATGATTTCACCATCTTTTAAAGCCTCCAAAGCGCTTTAAAAAGATGCCTCCTCTCTGAAAAAGTTATTATAATGTCCGCCGAGAATACCGAGCGGTTAAGCTTGTCCGTAAGGCGTGATTTCCACAAACAATCACACTCTGACAAAGTACATAATACCACAATTTCCTCTCTCTTGTCAAGGAATATTACAGAGTTTTGCCGTTTTGATACAAATGCACCTGCCTTTTCTTACTATCTTATGCGTATTTCATAAAACAATACGGCCTGCGGTTTACTTACCGCAAGCCGTTTGATTTTATTCAGTTGCAGGTGTATCCTGGACTGCAGGCTCTGTAGTCTGGCTGTCCGATGTATCGGAAGTATCCGATGTCGGGTCATCTGCGGGTTCGGCAGGTGTTGTCGTTGTCGGTGTAGTTGTGGTGGTAGTTGCCGGGTCCACACCAAGTGAGATATAAACGATAAGAATTTCGTTCTTCGTTATATCCACAGTTCCACCGGGAGCAACGCTTGTATTGCATACTACTCCTTCAGGCACGAATGAAGAATACATCGTCTTTGTTTCATATGCTATACCCTCTGACTTGAGAATCTCAAGATAGATATCCTGTGCCAGATTTGTAAATGTAGGAACAACAAGCTTAGAAGGACCTGCAGAAACAACGAGCTTAAGCTCAGGGCGGTTGTTCGGGTTATACGAAACACCCGGTTCGATGCTCTGACTGATGATATATCCCTTCTGGAAGTCGAGATTGTCATACTGCTCGGTTACTATTACGGTAAACGAAGAAGAAATGGAATCCTTTACTGCCTTATAATTCATACCTACAAGCTTCGGAACAAGTGAGCCTTCGCCGAGTCCGCTTGTTGTAGCAGATGTCTGACTTGATTCTTCAGGGACACTGTCATCCTGCGACGGTGTTGTAGTGGTAGTTGTTGTATACGAAGTTCTTGGCGGAATACTTGATGTCTGTCTGTCCGAATCGCCGCTGAACACGATGATTATAAGAATTATTGCCAAAAGAACAAAGAATGCGGCAAGTGCAACAATTACGATAGACTTTATCTTCTCAGACTGTTCATCCTCCTGGTTTTTTGCCTTAGGTACAGGCTGAGTCTGCGGCTTTTGCACCGGAATTGTCTGAGTTGCACCCTTTTCGTGCTCGACGAACGCTGTCTGCTGTTCGAAAAGTCTTGTAACAAGCTCTGTGATAGACTGGATTCTTTCCTCGCTCTTTACAGACATACCCTTCATTATGATATGTGATATACTTGCAGGAATTTCCGGATTTACCTTAACCGGTGCGATAAGGTCGTCGTTACCGATTCGTCTGTACGCTTCGGTAGGAACGCAGCCTGTAAGCATTCTGTAGAGCACTGCAGAAATCGCATATACATCTGTCCATGTTCCCTGCCACTCGAGTGAACTGTACTGCTCGGGAGCTGCATATCCTGAATAAAGCTCAGGTGTAAGCTCGGATGTTGAAGTTCTGATTGAGCTGATGCAGAATCCGATAATCTTAAGCTCGCCCTTAGTTGTTACGATTATGTTCTCAAGCGAGATACCTCTGTGGATAATACCTGCATTATGTGCAAGGCTTAAAGATGTAAATATCGGTGGGAACAGCTTCTTTATCATTTCCCACGATAATCTGCCCGAATTCGACTGCAGGAATTTCTTAAGCGAAACGCCCTCAACATAAGGATAGATTGCATAGGTTGTATTATTCTGTGCAAACATATCAACAGCCGGAACGATATTCGGCAGGCTTCTGAGTCTTGAAAGTGTTTTATTTACCTCTGCAAACTCAGACATATAGGTTTTATACTTTGCAAGACAATCAGGATTTACAACCACGACATCAGAGCCTCTGCTTCTTGTGCAGAAGGTATCTGGAAAATATTCTCTGACAACGACCTTCTCGTGTGCTACCTTATCATAGCCTATATAAGATGCACCCTCGCCGTTGTATGTAAGAAGTCTTCCGACAAGGTATCTGTTATCAAGTATTGTGCCTGCTGCAAGGTACGGCTGAATCCTCGGAATATCATTTCCGTAGCTACAGTTTATGCAGTTGCCGTTCTCGTCAAGCTCATTCATACAGCCAAGACACAGATTGAGTTCATTACTGTCCAAAGCTCTTCCTCCTCTTTTGATAAAAATGCGCAACACAAACAAAGCATGCGCACATACTTCAAGCTTATGATATCAGCAACAGCGGATTTTGTCAACCGAAAAGCCGATTTTGTGAACTTTCAGCAACCATTTGTAGTATTTTTGTAACAGTTACATACCAAAAAACGGACAGTCTGTAAATTTATGACTGTCCGTTTCAGTTTATCAGATATCAGATGGGTACACAGGAGTTGAGTTGAAATACTGGTACTCCATATTCTTATTATAGGTAACCGTGAGTCTTACTGCCTGTTCATTTTCAGCTTCATCCTCATAGTAATACTTATATGTATAGGTAACGAATGCATTTTCATAGGTGATGCTGTACGGGTCGAGGTCTATCTCATCAAACACCTTTTTGAACTTCTGATTCTTCTTTACGTTATCGAGATTTATTTCGCCGTCGGCTTCCTCGCCCTTATGGTTTTTCTTACAAACTGTAAAATCAGTATAGGTAACTGTTACTATTTCCTCGTCCTCATTGAGGCATATTGTAACTGCCCATTCAGGAAAGTTGATACCATCAACCTTTACAGAATCCTCTGATTCGATGAGGTAATCAAACTTCACTGCATTATTTACAGCTGAAAATTTTGATTCATCCGAAACCTTAAGATTCGATTCATTTATGGCATCAAATACGCTTTCTCCAATATACTCGCTGAGCTCCTCTGCGGTTTTTATTCCCTCACCTGTAAACAAGCTTATAATGAGTGAAATAATAATCACAACGACCACTACGAGTCCTGCTATTACGCCGCCGAGCTTGAGCTTTGAAATAATGCTTTGCTTATCAATCGGCTTTTTTTCTTTTGGGGCTTTTGGTTCCTTTGGTTTTTTCTGCTTTATTTTATAGCCGCAGCAGGTACACGCTGTTGCGTCGTCAGGCAGAACTTCCTTACACTTTTTACAGACCATTATGATACCTCCCGAAAATAGCTAGTTTAATTTTATCACAGCTATATCACATTGTCAAACATACCGATATATTTTTGTTGAAAAAGTGCGAAAACACGTTCCTTTTTACAGCATAATACACAAACTGCGACTTCATTCCGCTTATTATGACAGCTTCACCTTCAAAAGCATATACTATTACAGAGTTCGATTTATGAAATTTTCTTACATATGTTTACAGGGCTTTCTTATGGCTATACTATATTCAGAAGGGAGTGGATACCAGATGTCGGTACATCGAGGAGAGATTTACTATGCGGATTTAAGTCCTGTTGTTGGTTCTGAACAGGGTGGCATACGTCCGGTACTTATTGTTCAGAATGACATCGGAAACAGGCACAGCCCGACTGTTATTGCAGCGGCTATTACCAGTCAGCGTGACAAGACGAGGCTTCCCACACACATTGAGCTGAGTTCAAAATCCTGCGGGCTTGCAAAGGATTCGGTTGTTCTTTTGGAACAGATTCGCACCATTGACAAGCGAAGGCTCAAGGAACGCATGGGTGAGCTTGACACGGCTTCTATGACAAAGATAGACAATGCTCTTCAGATAAGCTTCGGACTCTAACGGATAAGGCGGCGTCTTGACGCGCGGTTTAGTGCGGCAAGGTGCCGCCGTGTCTTAATATCGTTGACTTTGTGTTAATTTTGTGGTATCATAGTCATTGACGACTATGAAAGGAAGTGAATAGCTTTGACAAAGCTATATCTCGCTATTCCGTGCTATAACGAGGAAGAAGTTCTTCCTGACTCTGCGCAGAAGCTGCTGAAAAAATACGACGACCTTTACGCTGCAGGCAAAATCACTGCTGACAGCAGAATTATATTTATCGATGACGGCTCCAAGGACAAGACCTGGGAGATAATCGAGCGACTCCACGAAGAAGACAAGCGTTTCGGCGGTATCAAAATGAGCCGCAACCGTGGTCACCAGAACGCTCTTCTCGGCGGACTTATGACATTACGTGACAAGTGCGACGCTGTTATCTCGCTTGACGCTGACCTTCAGGACGACATTGACGCTATTGATAAAATGGTTGAGCAGTACGAAAACGGCTACGACGTTGTTTACGGTGTGCGTTCCTCGAGAGAAAAGGACAGCTTCTTCAAGCGTTTTACTGCTGAAGGCTACTACAAGGTGCTTGACAAGATGGGTGCGAAGATTGTTTTCAATCACGCAGATTTCCGTCTTATGAGCGCGAGGGCTCTTGATTCCTTCTCTGAATTTAATGAGGTAAACATATTCCTCAGAGGTCTTGTTCCTATGGTTGGCTACAAGAGCACCATTGTCGAATATGAACGCAAGGAGCGTCTTGCGGGAGAAAGCAAGTATCCGCTCAAAAAGATGCTTGCACTTGCGTGGGAAGGTATCACTTCACTTTCTGTTAAGCCACTGAGATTCATAACAGCAATGGGTGTAATTGCGTTTATGGTCAGCATCGGCATGCTCATTTACTTCCTTGTAAGATTCTTCACAGGTCACACCGTTGTCGGCTGGGCTAGTCTTGCGGTTTCAATCTGGGCTCTCGGCGGACTTCAGCTTCTGTCGATGGGTATTCTCGGCGAATATCTCGGAAAGATTTATCTTGAAGCAAAGCACAGACCACGCTTTATTGTTGACACGTACTTAAACGACGAGGAATAGAATTTTCGGCATCTTCCGCTGTGGGAGATGCCTTTTATTTTACACTTGAAACGAAAGGGAAAATGTTATATAATATAGTGTATAGTTTATTTATCGGAGATTTGGTATGCAGAAGATTTTAGGATATATGAGAAAAGCCATCACCGAGTTTGACCTTATACAAAACGGTGACAGGATTGCTGTTGGGGTTTCCGGCGGAAAGGACAGCCTTGTTCTGCTCAAGGGACTTTGTTTGTTAAGACGATTCATCGGCATTGACTACGAAATAGTTGCTGTGACGCTTGACCCGTGCTTTTCGGGTATTGAGGGTGATTACTCGGCTGTTTCAAAACTTTGCGAAGAAATGGGAATAGAATACTCGTTACGACGCACACAGATAGGTCAGATTGTATTTGATGTAAGAAAGGAAGACCATCCTTGCTCGCTTTGTGCACGAATGCGAAGAGGCGCACTTCACGATGCGGCAAAGGAGCTTCATTGCAACAAGGTTGCACTCGGACATCATTTCAACGATGCTGTTGAAACGTTTATGATGAACTTATTCATTGAAGGACGAATCGGCTGCTTTTCGCCCAAAAGCTATCTTTCTAGAAAAGACCTGACTCTTATCCGTCCTATGGTTTTAGCTCCGGAGTCGGACATAAGACGTGCGGCGGGCAGAAATAACCTTGAGGTCGTAAAGTCCAAATGCCCCGTTGACGGACATACCAAACGTGAGGATATGAAGGAATACCTTTCTCAGATGGAGAAAAACGACAAGGGCTTTACAGACCGTATTTTCGGCGCTCTGCGTCGAAGCGGCATTGATGGCTGGGGCTACAAATCACAGTCAAAGGAGAAAATGAGCGATGAATGAACAGACTGTCAACAACAGCACCATTGATATTTCCAATCTTCCGACCGCAGATAATGCACTGATGTGGTATGTTGCTTTCCTACCGCTCTTCGGGATAGTTTTCAACATTTACGCTACAAGTATTTATCACGGATTTCTCCTTTGGGGACTTGTCATCGTTGTAAGAATTGCTGTATGTATTTATGATAACAAAAAGCTCATACGCTTAGGTATGTGGAACGGTGACCGCATTTCTCCTGCGGTACTGTTCCCTGTTGTCTACATTACAAAAAGATTCAGCTGGCTCAAAAGGTCAAGCGCCATTACTGCATTTGCGGTTGCAAGTCTTATTCTTGCAGTTATAAACAACGGCTTTGTCAAGAACGCTCTTGCTACTGATGAAACCTTCTGCGAGTATGTCAGTCAATACTCTTCGAGCTACATAACAAATCTTCCGCAGGGTGATGGTCTGACTGCAAACAATGAGTATATTATGGATGTGCTTATTCATAAGTACTGCTACGGAGAAATCTACACTTCACAGGAAGACAGCAAGATTGAATACTCCTATCAGGAAGAAGGCTCTGAGCGAATCGTTACCGCTTCGGGTATGATTTCCGATAAAAAGCTTGTCATCAGATTTATCCTCGACTACGACGGATACTATTTCAACGGTCTTGAAGTTGATACCGTTGAGCTTGGCGGAAAAATTCTTGATGGCGAGGAAAAAGATAATATTCTAATTGATATTTTCATGAACAACGCTGCCGATAAGGAGGCAGCATAATGGCTAAGATCATAGCTACCTGCGGCAGGATATGCTGTGGGAAAACGACCTATGCAAAGTCGCTCATCAAAAAATCCGGTGGTGTGCTTTTATCCTGCGATGAAATCACGCTCGGCGTTCTCGGCGGTCAGCTCGGCGACAGACACGACGAAATACTGCAAAGGATTCAACAATACCTGCTCACGAAGGCTTTGGAAATCCTCAGAAACGGCAGTGATGTAGTTCTCGACTGGGGGCTGTGGACAAGTGAAGAACGTTCACGGATAAGGCATTTCTTTATAGAACACGGCTTTGAATACGAGCTTCATTATCTTGATATTCCCGAAGGCGAATGGATGGAAAGAATAAAAAAGCGTAATCTTGCTGTCACTGCCGAAAAAAGCTGCGAAAGCTATCTTGTTGACGAGGGATTGCTGAGAAAAGCAAGCCTGCTCTTCGAGCCACCTTCAGATGATGAAATCTGTCTTGTAATATAAAACAAAAAGGACTTACCGCTTTGCACGGTAAGTCCTTTTATATTATCAGAAGCATTTGCACTGTCTGTTTTTTCTGCACTCCTCAATTCTTCCGCAATGGTAGCAAAGCTCATTTGACGAGCCTTCACTCTTGAAGAACTCGACGATATTATCGGTTGTCGTTTCTGCGATATTATCAAGTGCTTCCTCGGTAAGGAATGCCTGATGCGAGGTAACAATCACGTTAGGCATCGAGATGAGTCTTGCGAGGGTGTCGTCCTCGACGATATGTCCCGAGAAGTCCTCGAAGAATATATCGGCTTCTTCCTCGTACACATCGAGGCAGGCACCGCCGATTTTTCTCGACTTGATACCTTCAAGGAGAACCTCTGCGTCAATGAGAGCTCCTCTTGAAGTATTCAGAAGGATTACTCCCTTCTTCATTTTCTCGACAGCACCGCTGTCAACCATATGATAGGTTTCCTCGGTAAGCGGACAATGGAAAGAAATTATATCGCTCTTTTCGTAAAGCTCGTCAAGTGTAACATAGTTAAGACCGCTGTTTTCTGCAGGGAATTTATCGTAAGCAAGCACGTTCATTCCGAAGCCCTTGCATATATCTATGAAAATTCTTCCGATTTTACCAGTGCCGACAACTCCGACCGTCTTGCCGTGGAGGTCAAAGCCAGTCAATCCGCTTAAACTGAAATTGAAGTCCTTTGTGCGGATGTATGCCTTGTGTATTCTTCTTACAGAGGTAAGCAGCATTGCCATAGCATGCTCTGCTACTGCGTAAGGCGAATATGCAGGAACTCTTACGACGTGGATTTTGCCGAATGCGTGCTTTACATCAACATTATTATATCCTGCACATCTGAGTGCTATAAGCTTTACGCCGAGCTCATAGAGCTTATCAATAACCTTTGCACTTACGTCGTCGTTTACAAATACGCAGACACCGTCGCAGCCCTTTGCAAGCTCTGCTGTATCCTCATTGAGCTTTGTTTCGTAATACTTGAACTTAATCCCCTTCTGCTCACCGTAATGATCAAACGACGGCTTGTCATAGGGCTTTGTATCAAAGAATGCAAATTTCATAAAATCCCTCCGTTTTATTTGTATATAGTATTTACAGATTATTCTACAATTAAACCATTCTCTTTACCATTATTATATCATAATTATTTGCAAATGTATACTGTATCAGTATACAAATATAATGCCGAAATTTAATCAAAAACATTGCAATATGAGAAAAACTGTGCTATAATTCGCTTGTATCTAAAGATTATATGAAAGGGTATGTATTATGAATTACGCAGAAGAATCACTTAAAAAACATTACGAATGGAAGGGCAAGGTTGAGGTAATCTGCCGTGCTCCTCTTGAAACAAGAGATGACCTTTCTCTCGCCTACACTCCCGGTGTTGCACAGCCTTGTCTTGAAATTCAGAAGGATGTTGACAAGAGCTACGAGCTTACAAGACGTTCAAATCTTGTCGCTGTTGTAACTGACGGCACTGCTGTTCTCGGACTGGGTGACATCGGCCCTGAGGCAGGTATGCCTGTTATGGAAGGCAAGTGTGCACTCTTCAAGGCATTCGGCGACGTTGACGCTGTTCCTCTTTGTATACGCTCCAAAGAGGTTGACGACATTGTTAACACTGTACGACTTCTTGCAGGCTCATTCGGCGGTGTAAACTTAGAGGACATCTCAGCTCCACGATGCTTTGTAATCGAAAGAAGACTCAAGGAGTGCTGTGATATTCCGATTTTCCACGACGACCAGCATGGTACTGCTGTTGTATGTCTTGCCGCTATGCTCAATGCTCTCAAGCTGACAGGCAAGAAACTCGACGAAATCAGGGTAGTAACAAGCGGTGCAGGTGCGGCAGGTATTGCTATCATCAGACTGCTTATCGCAATGGGACTCAAGGATGTTGTTCTCTGCGACAGAAAGGGTGCCATTTACGAGGGCAGAGACGGTCTTAACGCTGAAAAGGCTGAGATGGCGAAAATCACAAACAGAGAAATGAGAAAGGGCTCGCTGGCTGATGTTCTCGCAGGTGCAGACGTATTTATCGGCGTTTCGGCTCCCGGCTGTGTTACTCAGGATATGGTACGCTCAATGGCTCCTAACCCTATCCTCTTCCCTATGGCAAATCCTACTCCAGAAATTATGCCTGACCTCGCAAAGGAAGCAGGTGCGGCAGTTGTAGGAACAGGCAGAAGCGACTTTCCTAACCAGATTAACAACGTGCTTGCATTCCCGGGAATCTTCCGTGGTGCGCTTGACGTGAGAGCTTCTGACATCAACGACGAGATGAAGGTAGCGGCTGCAAAGGCTATCGCTGAGTTTGTTACAGATGACAAGCTTTCAGCTGACTACATTATCCCATCGGCTCTTGACAAGAATGTTGCAACAGCCGTTGCAAAGGCAGTAGCTCAGGCTGCAAGAGACACAGGAGTTGCAAGAATATAAGTAAACAGAGGGTGTCCGCAGTAGGTTCGGACGCCCTTTTATTATGATTTATCCGTCATTTTGCAACAAACAACGGGGCTTTTTTATCCCATTAGTGACAAATCGCAAAATTGAAACGGCGAGCGAGAAATGGAGAGAAATAAAGAAAAACAAAGAGATTTCAAGCGTTTGAGGGATATAAATTAAAAATTCGGCAAAATACCTATTGACAAGTTTCAAAAAGATGATATAATAGTTAATGTTGTTTCAGTCAGAATACAGATTGAAAGAAATAAAATACAATGGAGGAATAGAATATGTCAACTTACATGCCAAAGGCAAACGACATTAACCGTACATGGTACATCCTTGATGCAGAAGGCGTTTCTCTCGGTAGAGTTGCAGCTAAGGCTGCTACAATCCTCAGAGGTAAGCACAAGCCAACTTACGCTCCACACGCTGATTGCGGTGACTATGTAATCATCATCAACACTGACAAGGCTGTTCTCACAGGCAAGAAGCTTGATCAGAAGTACTACAGATGGCACACAGGCTGGATTGGTGGCCTCAAGGAAATCAAGTACGACAAGCTTATGGCTGAGCAGTCCGACAGAGCTATGACAATCGCTGTTACAGGAATGCTCCCTAACAACACACTCGGCCGCAAGGCTGCTACACGTCTCAGAGTTTTCAAGGGTGCTGAACACAATCAGGCTTCCAGAAACCCTGTTGAGTGCAATTTCTAAGAAAGGAGCTAACTTAAGATGTACGAATCAAAGACACAATACTACTACGGCACAGGCAGAAGAAAGCACTCTGTTGCAAGAGTAAGAGTTTACCCTGGCTCCGGTAATATCACAATCAACGGCAGAAGCATCGACGACTACTTCGGACTTGAAACACTCAAGCTCATCGTTCGTCAGCCTCTCGCTCTCACAAACAACACTGAAAACTTCGACGTTATCTGCACAGTTGCAGGCGGCGGTGTTACAGGTCAGGCTGGTGCTATCAGACACGGTATCTCAAGAGCTCTCCTTCAGTTCAACGGCGAGCTCCGTCCAGAACTCAAGAAGGCTGGCTTCCTCACTCGTGACCCAAGAATGAAGGAAAGAAAGAAGTACGGTCTCAAGGCTGCACGTCGTGCTCCTCAGTTCTCAAAGAGATAATTACATTTTGTTGTGTTATCAAAGACATCCATCTTTTCGATGGGTGTCTTTTTTCTATTGATTTTCTATCCTGATTATGATATAATGATAATTGCCAAACTAACTTAATATTTGTGAATTGTGAGTGCATTATCTTTTTATGGGATAACTATGCTCTTTTTTAGCATACTATTATCATCTTTGAATTTGACAAAATGCAAATTCCATTTATGATGATATAGTGTGCTTGCACTCGATTTCACATAAAGTTAGTTTGGCGACTATCGGAGTTTGCGTTTTTGTGCGGTTACTTCGGTAGCCGCACTTTTTATTTTATATAATTTAGGAGGAAGAAAAATGGGAACGGCATTGGTTGTCATATCTGGACTAGGTCTTTTCGCAAGCATCGGCATATTTGTTATTTCTATGCTACGAAAACTTTTCTTTAAGTTAACTAAAAACACAGAAAAAATGAATAAGGCTCGCAAATGTTCAATAATCTCTGCTATTACTTTTGGAGCATTTTTAATCATATTTATTGCTACAATGATTATTGGACCCAAATTAGACCCTGTTGGCTGGTGTACATCACATGAATATAATATAGTTGAACAAAAAGATTCAACCTGCACTAATAGCGGATACATAATAAGAGTTTGTTCACTATGCGGAGACGAAACCAAAGAAACAATTGATGCTCATCACTCTTGGGTTGAACAAGTTGTTGAAAAAGCAACATGCACATCAAAACAGAAGATAGAAAAGAAATGCTCAAGATGTGGAACAACTGAATACATAGAAAGTGGTGAGGTTCTTGCTCACACTTGGGAAAAAGACAAGGTTATAGAAGCAACTTGTTCTCACCCAAAGCAGACTATCAACAAATGTTCTGTATGCGGAACATCCGAAACTGTTGAAGAAGGTTCTACTCTACCTCACAATTTTGGAGAATGGACTACTATCATAGAGCCTACAACTGAAAAAGAAGGACAACAAGCACGTACTTGCACCATATGTAATCATAGCGAAAAAACAAACATACTTAAGAAATCACCAATAACTATTATGAGCATAACATACAACATAGATTATGTTGGTGGCGTAGAATGGACATACGATATAAAAAACAACTCACCCAAAACAATAAAATATATTACATTACAATGGTCTTGCTATAATGCAGTCGGAGACCCTATCTATGATGAAATTGATGGTCAAAACATTACTGGAATGAAAATAACCGGACCATTAGAAAGCGGTCAATCAAAACAATACACTAACGCTACAAAGTTTTATAATCATTCATATGCTTCATCCTCTATGGTTACTATATCGGTTGAGTTTATGGACGGCGATATAATAAATATAACTGATAGCGAATACACAAACATTTTTAAGAATTAAGATTATGTTACGAAAATTATCCTCCTCGGTTTTCGGGGAGGATTTTTTATTGCTCCTAAAACGCACTTGCTGTGGGATTTGGTGAGCCTTGTACAAAAAACTTTATTACGAAAAGCTTTTCGTAATAATACGCAGCACAGATTTGATATACAAGTAAAATCTTAGATATATCTTGTTAATTTATCGTGCTAAAATCATTGTCAAGGAGGGGCGGTGGAGCATTACTGCTCGTGCAGGCTTGCAATAGAACACACCGTCTTATAAAATTATGAACAAGAAGGTAATTATTGCGATTACAACTGCGGTAGTTGTACTTGCGGCGGCTATTTCACTTATCGTTATCAAGCCTTGGGCAGATGACAATGCTGACAGCTCTTCTGCTGTTGATTCTTCATCAGTTGCAGATTCCGTTGCTGATGAGAGCGAAGCCGACAGCTCCTCAGAGCCTGAAGCTTCAAGCTCCGAGCCTGAAGCTCCTGCAAAGGAAGCTACTCCGGTTGATTACTACGGCGAGATGAAGGTTGTTGACGGAAAGATAACAGGCAGCAAGACCGGTGAGCCTATGAGAGTAACAGGCATGAGCTTCTTCTGGAGCAACTGGTCACAGAAGTACTACACTGCTGACTACGTTGACTATATGGTTGACGATTACGGATGCGAAGTTGTTCGTTGCTCTTACGGTGTAATGGATGACGGTGTTCCTTATGACACATCATGTGAGCCTCTCATTGAGGATGTTATCGAGCAGGCTATTGAACGTGGCGTTTATGTAATCATTGACTGGCACTCTCACGGTGCTCACAACAACCCTGATGAGGCTGTAAGATACTTCGGTGAGCTTGCTCAGAAATACGGTCAGTATGACAACGTAATTTTTGAAGTGTACAACGAGCCTACACAGGTGCTCTGGAAGACAGTCAAGGAGTACGCTGAGATTGTTATTGCTGAAATCAGAAAGTACTCCGATAACCTCATCATCGTTGGTTCACCACAGTGGTCACAGAAGGTTATGAACGCTGCAACAAATCCTATAGAGGACGAAAATGTTGCTTACACTCTTCATTTCTATGCAGGTACCCACGGCAAGTGGCTCAGAGATGAGGCTGACAACGCAATGGAACAGGGCATTGCAATCTTCATCACCGAGTGGGGCAGTGTTAATGCTGACGGAAACGGTGCTATTGCTAAGCAGTCCACAGAGGAATGGTTCCAGTGGATGGATGAAAAGGGCATCTCAAGCTGTAACTGGGCTATCAATGACAAGGAAGAGGGCTCAAGCATCTTCGTTAAGGACAGCAACAACGAGCTTACCGAAACAGGTATTTACATCAAGGAGCTTATCAAGCAGAGAACAGATAATGCACCTTGGAAAAAGGCTTCGTAATTCTCACATTAGAAAAGACCGATTGAAATTCAATCGGTCTTTTTGATTTCACTTTAGAGTGCGAGGATATCTTCAATCTTCTGTATTTCCTCAGCTGTAAAGTCGAGCTTTTCAATTGAAGCGACATTTTCAACAATCTGTGAAGGACGGCTTGCACCGATAAGCACAGTTGTGACAGCCTTATTATTAAGCACCCACGAGAGTGCGAGCTGAGAGAGCTTCTGACCTCTTGCCTGTGCAACCTCGTTGAGCTTATTGAGCTTTGTAAGCATCTTCTCGTCTATCTCGTTTCCAATCCAGGTTTCTCCCCTGCCGACTCTTGAATCTTCAGGAATTCCGCCTAAATACTTGTTTGTAAGAAGACCCTGATAGAGTGGTGAGAATACAGCAAGACCAAAGCCCTTTTCAATTGCGAGCTTATCGAGTCCATCTCTTTCAATCCAGCGGTTAAGCATTGCATACGAAGGCTGGTTGAGAACAAACGGAGTATGGAGCTCCTTGAAGATATTTATCATTTCGGTTGTCTTTTCGCTGTTGTAGTTTGAGATACCTACATAGAGTGCCTTGCCCTGCTTTACGGCGTTATCGAGTGCAAGGGCTGTTTCCTCAAGCGGAGTGTTCGGGTCATACACGTGGTGGTAGAAGATATCTACATAGTCGAGCTTCATTCTCTTGAGGCTCTGGTCAAGTGACGCTGTGAGGTACTTTCTTGAGCCGTTCTTATCCCCGTATGGGCCCGGCCACATATCATAACCCGCCTTTGTGGAGATGCACATTTCATCACGGTAATGGCGCATACCATCGAGGATTGCACCGAAATTACGCTCGGCACTTCCATCGTAGCCGCCGTAGTTGTTTGCAAGGTCAAAATGTGTGATACCTAAGTTGAAAGCGGTATGCACCATTTCTTCCATATTTGCAAGGCTTCCCTTATTGCCGAAGTTCTGCCAGAAGCCGAGAGAAACAGCGGGGAGCTTCAGTCCGCTTTTTCCGCAGCGATTGTATATCATTTTATCATATCTTTTTTCATCAGCTAAAAACATCTGATTACCTCCTTAGAATTACTATTTATATGATATCAGCATAAAATTACATTGTCAATCTGTATGTTGCAATTTTAGGCAAAATTTTGTCTTGATTTTTTGTTGCAAATCAGATTTATTCACGTCATTTCAGGACACATTATATTTAGTGAATTTAAAACAAGGAGTTGATTCCGATAATCGGCATAAATTTCAGAAACGCTCTGTATCCTGCAATAAGAGCACTTTTCATTTTCTTTATCGGAGCTCTTTCGTACGGTACGATTGAGGTACTGACGAGAGGCTTCACACACATTTCCATGGGTTTTCTCGGCGGGATAAGCTTTATGTTTATAAGCTACACAAGCAAATTACGTCGGGCAGACAAGCTGTCCCTTATACAACAGCTTATAGTATGTGCACTGTTCATAACCACCGCAGAGCTCCTTTGCGGAATGATTACAAATCTGATTATGGGACTTGCTATATGGGATTACTCTGATATGCCTTTTAATTATCTCGGACAAATTTGCTTACCGTTTTCGCTCATCTGGGCTACAATAACTTATCTGGGTATTATTGTCGAGGAGAGAATCAGAATTGTTCTTTTTCATCAGTCAATTCCCTGCGTCAGACTTCGTCACTTTAACAAAGAAACAGCGACAAGGGAGATTTCCCTGCCGCTGTGATATATCATTTCAGCTTTTCACAAATATAGCTCTCGACCTCTGACTTATCAATTCCGAGCGAAACCGAGAACTCCTGATTGATTAGATTCTGAGCATCCTTCATAATTCTGTCGTCTGTCAGATTGGTTTTCTTGCCGAGGCTGATTCTGTCACACAGTTCGTTATACAGTCTTTTTATCATTGCGATAAGTGTTTCAGGGTCTGAACTTCTCATTGCAGCCGATAACACGAGCTTTCTCTTACGAAAATCATCAATCACGATTGGTTCAATTGAAGGAATCTTCGCAATCAGTGCTTCTATCTGCTCAGGGGTATACAAGGCTCTTACTTTCGAATCGAGTGAATCTGTCGGGATATAATACACCGAGCTGCCACCTTCAAGCGGTTCAAGCTTGCAGTACTCGTTTTGTGCGGTGCCGAAATTTTTCATCTCAAATCCGACAATCCTACAGACACCGGATGCACCATAAACGACGTACTGTCCTATGTTAAACATCATATTAAGCTCACTTCATTATTTCGGACATTCTCTTATTTCAATTATATCAGAAAAGCCAAAATAATGTCATAGGCATTTTAACGAAAAAGCGAATGCAAAATTTATGCATAATTCTTACAAATCAAAACGCACCGCGAAATATAAGCGGTGCGTTATACTTATTAAAGATTTGAAACAATGAAGTGGACAGTACCGAACGAGAAAGCAACAGGGACATCGAGAGTTGTCTTATCAAAATCTACAGCTGTCTTATAAACAAATTCCTGAGGTTCAAGTGTCATCTCTTCGCCATACTCGTTTGACTGGTTTACGATAAACAGTCCGTTATGGAGATTGAGGAACTCACCTACTGTTGCGTTTACAAAGTCGTCAGCTGTATCGAGCTTTTCTTCGGAAAATCTTTCTGCAAACTTGACATAGATATCTGTATCACAGCAGATTGCAGTATAAGCGTCGGAATTATCGCCCTTAACCTTCTGTCCGACCATATTTTCATAGTCGGCACAGGTTACAACTGAAGCGCTGAGCGGTGTAAAGTCATCGCCTACGAAACGAATAAGATTCTTGAAAAGGAGTGTAAGATATGAAGAATATCTCACTGTATCTACACCGTCGACCTTATAGAAGTCAGATATAATCTTATCAAGCTTATCTGTCTTATCGCCGTTGAGGTCATCCTCAGAGAGCTGGTTAAAGCTCTTATAATCAGCAAGTGCTTTTTCGAACTGGGCATTTGTCAGAACACCGTTGTTTACAAGGGTCTGACCTAAGATAAGGTAATCCTGAGGCTGCTTTGACAAAAGCTCCTCTACCTGTTCCTTGGTTACAAAGCCCATTTCTACGGCTATATCACCTATTCTCTTATCGACTGTTGACTGAACCTGGTGGATAAATTCTACCTGGCCTGCTGTCATATAGCCTGCGTTGATTGCAAGAACGCCGAGTCTTGTCTTGGTATTCTTCTTATCGTCCAGAGCCTTTGCAAGCTGCTGGGCTGTTACGAGGCCTTCATTGAGAAGAAAGCTACCGAAAAACTGTGCAAACATTACAATCAGACTCCTTTCGTAATCATTTCAATCAGCTTTGAAATCTGGTCGTTGGAAATCGGCTTTTGCAGAAACTCAAATGCACCTGCATTGATAGCCTCCTTAAGGTGGTTCTGGGTACCAACAGAAGAAGCCATAACAATCTTAGCGTCAGGGTCAAACTCAATGATTTCCTTAACAGCATCGATACCTGTCTTCTTAGGCATTACGATATCCATAAAAACAATTGAAGGCTTATATTCCTTATAATTCTCCACAGCCTGCTCACCGTCAGCAGCCTCGTAGCATGCAGCTACTCCGAGAGAAAGGATATAGTCCTTCATCTTCTTTCTTGCGAACATAGAGTCATCGCAAATCATAACGGTCATTTCATTTATTGTCATAATAATCCCCCTCGAATTATTTATTGCGTATATTTATAATACCATAAAATTTCACAAATTGCAAGAGAGTACGAGATATATTTTTGTTGTAATTATCCACAAAATACACGCTCGTTTTTTATGGAAGATTATTTTTTGCAGTTGACAAAGCCCCCGAATTGTGCTATAATTGCAAAGGTGTTTTAAGAAACGCTTATGCCGGTGTGGTGGAATTGGCAGACGCGCCGGACTCAAAATCCGGTGGTAGCGATACCGTGCGGGTTCGACCCCCGCCACCGGCACCACGAGCAGCTCTCTTTTGCATTGTCGCAAAAGGGAGTTTTTTGCGGACAAATATAAAAGTGAGGGATCTTTTTTGAAAAAGACATATTTGAAGCCGAAGCTTTTTTCGGTCATGAAGACTTACTCTAAACAGCAGCTTGTCAAAGACGTTATTGCAGGTATCATTGTAGCGATTATTGCACTTCCGCTTTCGATTGCGTTGGCACTCGCATCGGGTGTTGAGCCAGCGTGCGGTGTATATACTGCTATTGCGGCGGGATTTGTTGTTTCCTTCCTCGGTGGAAGCAGAGTACAGATAGCCGGCCCTACTGCGGCATTTGCGACCATCGTTGCCGGAATTGTAGCAACGCAAGGTATGAGCGGACTGTTCCTGGCGACGATTATTGCGGGAATTATACTTATTCTTATGGGTATTTTCAGGCTGGGCTCGCTTATAAAGTTTATCCCCTACACGATAACGACAGGTTTTACGGCGGGTATTGCGGTTACAATTCTCATAGGTCAGATTAAGGATTTTCTTGGTCTTACATACGCAGAAGGTGTAAAACCGATTGAAACGATTGAAAAGATTGAAGCAAACATTGATGCTATCTCCACCTTCAGCTGGCAGTCGCTTGTAATCGGTGCAGTTGCGTTTCTTATTCTTATTGTATATCCGAAGCTCGAAAAGAGGATTCCGCCGTCGCTTATCGCTGTTATTGTATGTGCGGCACTTGTAAAACTTATCCCGACACTTGATGATGGCGTTTTTACAATCGGTGAGCTTTACACAATTCCTTCTGGACTTCCTAAGCTCGATTTTTCGGGTATTGATTTTAGCTTAAAGAGCATTTCAAACATTATTCCCGATGCCTTTACAATTGCAATTTTAGCAGCCATCGAGTCACTTTTATCCTGCGTTGTTGCTGACAGCATGGTAAACTCAAAGCACAACTCCAACATGGAGCTTGTTGCACAGGGCTGCGGTAATATTGCATCTGTTCTTTTCGGTGGTATTCCTGCAACGGGTGCGATTGCTAGAACTGCTGCAAACGCAAAGAACGGCGGAAGAACTCCGATTGCAGGCATGGTTCACGCCATCGTTCTGCTGCTTGTACTTCTTGTACTTATGCCTTACGCTGAGCTTATTCCGATGCCTTGTATTGCGGCTATACTTTTTGTGGTCGCTTACAATATGAGCGAGTGGAGAAAGTTTGTAAAGACAATAAAGCACGCTCCCAAGAGCGACACTTTTGTTATGATAATCACCTTTGCACTTACTGTAATCTTTGACCTCGTAATTGCAATTGAGGTCGGTATGGTGCTCGCCGCTATGCTGTTCATGAAGCGTATGAGCGACGAGGCAAGCGTCAGCGGCTGGAAGTACATCGACCCCGAAAACGACAATGAGAGCATCGACCTTCGTGCCGTTCCTGAAAACGTACGAGTGTACGAAATAAGCGGTCCTATGTTCTTCGGTGCGGCAGATAAGATTCTTTCCATTTCGCTCGACGAAAGCATCGACTATCTTATCCTTAGAATGAGAGCTGTTCCTGCTATAGATTCGACTGCTATGAACTCTCTCGAAGAGCTTTACCGCAAATGTGAATCCCAGAACATCAGAATGCTTTTATCTCACGTTAATTCACAACCACTCGCAGCTATGAAAAAGTCCGGATTCGCAGAGCTTGTCGGTGAAGAAAACTTCTGCATTCATATCGACGAGGCTCTCTCCAAGACATCTCAAAATGTATAACCCGACTGCAAAAATAGCATTCGTCTAAGAGGTTATGTGTATTATTGAGGAAAACCCTTTTGAAAAAGGGTTATTCCTCAAACTCCTTTCCTAAAACTTTTATAATAAAATTTCAGCCCCATAGGGTACCTATCACATTCTTGAGAATTTTAAAGCTTCTCTTGATGTGTACCCTATGGGGCTGAAATCATATTAAAAGTCTTTGTAAGGGGGGTTCGGAGGAGAAACTTTCTTCAGAAAGGTTTCCCCCGATAAGTACATATAAACTCCTATACAGATGCTACTTTTACGGTAGGAGTTATGAGATTCTTTTTCCGCCGCCCTTTGGCTTTGAGGAATTGTTATTTGATTTTTGTTTCTTTTCTCCTCTTTGCATTTTTACGGGAGCTTCCGAGCCGCCCTTATCGGTAAATATGGCATCATCTTCATCGGCGGGTCTAAGATAATCGAATTCCGGATTCTTTTCGCCACGGCTTTCATAATATGGCTGGATAACGTACTTTCTGATTATCGGGTAACAGTTAAAGCCTATAGTAAACCCAATAAACGAGAACATCCATCCGCAGATAATTACGAGGTCAGCAATAAGTCCGATATTAGAAGCTGACAGCAAGAACAGAAGGAGCACAATCAGAAGTCCGACTGTTGTAAAGAAAGTGATAAGTGTTGACTTAAGACCTAAGCTGGTGAGCAAGAATGCGTTCTTGATAATCTGTTTGAGCTTCAAGTTTGTTGAAACTATAAGAAGGTAGATGTAGTAGTGCATAAGGAATATGATAAGCATAAGGCTGATTGCTACTACCAAAAGAACCTTTCCTATATCGTAATAGAGCGAGAAATTGTAATAGAACACAACCATATAAACTGCCCAGACGGCGAGTATAATATCAACAATTCCTACAATAAATGATTGCTTGAAGCTGGATTTGAAAGTCTTCCAGAACTCATGGAACATAAAACAGCTTCGTTCCTGAGAATAGTTTCTTGTAACTTTTATAAGAGCTGCGGTTGCCGGACCAAATGTAACAATCGGAATACAGAAAACCAGATAGAGAAGATTTAAAAGTGCAAGGTCCCAGAAATGTCTGCCGAATACTTCCATATATTTAAAGAAGCCTTTTTTCTCCTGCGGCATTTTAGGAATTCCCGGTCCTGCGTTATTGTAATTTGAAAACAAGCCCATTTTCTACTGTCCTTTCACAAAATAACTGCTGTTTTACTTTGAAAGCTCGTAGGCTCTCTTTGTGCAAGCCTTGCAGCACTCAGATACTGTCTGCTCGAGATTTCCTTCACGGAGCTTTTTGAGTCCTTCGATGGTTGTTCCGCCCTTTGACGAAACCATTGTGATAAGCTCATCGATTGAATAACCGCTGTCAGTTATCATTTTCGCAGAGCCTATAAGCGTCTTGGCAAACAGTTTTTTTGCAACCTCGTCGTCGATATCTACAGACTTTGCGTAGTCGATGAACGCCTTTGCATACAGATAGATAAATGCAGGCGACGAGCCGTTTATTGCGATAATTTCCTTCATCTTATCCTGAGAAACAACTGCATACTCACCGCACATACCAAACACACTGCAAACATATGCAAACTCCTCGTCAGAGGTTTTACCCGACTTTGCAAGTGCTGTTGCGCCTTCTCCTAAAAGAAGCGGAGTGTTCGGCATAACGAGTACCACTTTAGCGTCCTGTCTTGTCATCGAGCAGATATACTCGCCTGTTATTCCTGCACAGATTGACACGATAACGGTATCTTCCCTTACGCTGTCCTTGACTTTGCGCAGTACCTCTTCGAGCTGCTGTGGCTTTACTGCAAGAAAGACATACTTACAGTTATCAAACACTTCACACTCACTGCCGAGTGCTTTTACGCCCATTTCTTCAAGTCTTGAGAGCTTCTGCTCATCTGTATCAAAAGCATAGAGCGAAGCCTCACTTTTGCTCCCGGCGATTGCCTTGAGAATTGCAAAGCCCATATTGCCCGCTCCGATAAATCCAACCTTTTCCATAACATAACCTCTTAATATGTTTTAAGTAATATAAAATATATTATACTACATTTGTCACAAAAAATCAAGTGTGGTTTTGTGCATTTATGGTACTTGAAACTATGTGTTCCGTTCTTTACTTTATTATAAAATAATGCTATAATTTACTCTGTAAGGAGCTGATAATATGAATGCTTACGATACAATAACAAGCGGCAGAGCTTTTTTAGGAATTGAGCTTGGCTCGACGAGAATAAAAGCTGTGCTGATAGATGAAGAATACACTCCGATTGCTGAGGGTGTTTACGAATGGGAGAACAAATTCGAGGGCGGTTTCTGGACATACTCTCTCGATGAGATACACAGAGGAGTAAGGGGCTGTTACGCAAGCCTTTGCGACAATGTAAGCCACAGATACGACACCTCGATTATCTCTCTTTCGGGTATGGGTGTATCGGCTATGATGCACGGATATATGGCATTTGACGAAAACGGAGAACTGCTCGTTCCGTTCCGCACATGGAGAAACACTACAACCGAAGAGGCAAGCTCTGAGCTCAGCGGACTTCTTTCCTTCAACATTCCGCAGAGGTGGAGCATTTCACATCTTTACCAGGCTATTCTGAAACGTGAAGAACACGTTGGCAGGATTTCCTACATAACAACTCTGGCAGTTTACATTCACTATTTACTGACGGGCAAGCGTGTTGCAGGAGTCGGCGAGGCATCGGGAATTTTCCCTGTAAGCGGAAACATCTACAACGAAGAAATGCTTGCAAAAACGCAGGAGCTTTTCACACAGAAGGGCTTTGAAAAGAAGCTTTGTGACATTCTGCCTTCTATAATGACAGCAGGTCAGGAGGGATGTTATCTGACCGCTGATGGTGCGGCATTCCTTGATGAGAGCGGATTACTTCAGGCAGGTGTTCCGATATGCGCTCCTGAGGGTGACGCAGGAACGGGAATGGTTGCTTCAAACGCTGTAAGGGTACGCACAGGAAACATCTCAGCGGGAACCTCTGTATTTGCGATGCCTGTTCTGGAAAAGCCTCTCAGCGGATACTACCCTGAGATTGACATCGTTTCGACTCCTGACGGCAAGGATGTTGCAATGGTACACTGCAACAACTGCTGCTGCGAGCTTGACGCATGGGTAAAGGTGTTCGGTGAATTTTCAAAGCTTCTTGGTGTTGACATAGGAAAATCCGAGCTTTACGAGCTTTTATACAAAAATGCAATGTCTGGCAACCCTGCCAAAGACGGCATACTCAGCTACAATTTCCTGTCGGGAGAGCCTGTTGCAGGAACACAGAGTGGCAGACCGATGTATTTAAGAGAGCCTGACAGCTCGCTTTCACTCTCTTCCTTTATGAAGGCACAGCTTATGACGGCTTTTGCTTCGCTGAAGATGGGCATGGACATACTTTCACAGAAGGAAGGACTTACCTTTGACAGCTTTACTGCACACGGCGGAATTTTCAAGGTTGAGGGTGTTGCACAGCAGATTGTTGCCGATGCTCTCAGTACACCTATCACAGTAAACTCGTCTGCAGGTGAAGGCGGTGCGTGGGGTATGGCGCTTCTTGCTGCATACATGATTAAGGGCAACGGCAAGGCTCTCCCCGACTGGCTTGACAGCGAGGTTTTTGTGCATTCTGAATCTGTAACACTGAAGCCGCAAGCTGAGGGTGTATCGCAGTTTGAAGAATACATGCTGGGATTTACTAAAAATATAAGTCTGCAAAAGCAGTTTTAGAAAGGGAAATACACATGCTGGAAGAATTAAAACAAAAGGTATTTGAGGCAAATTGTCTTTTACCGAAGCACGGTCTTGTGACCTTTACATGGGGCAATGTTTCTGCAATCGACCGCAGAATGGGCATTGTTGCTATAAAGCCATCGGGAGTAAGCTACGAAAAAATGTCGGCAAAGGATATTGTCCTTGTATCTCTTGCAACGGGCAACGTAATTGAGGGCAAGCTCAATCCGTCGAGCGACACCCCGACTCATTTAGAGCTGTACAAGGCATTCGACAAAATCGGCGCAGTTGTACACACTCACAGCCGCTGGGCAACCTCGTTCGCTCAGGCTGGAATAGGAATTGCGCCAATGGGAACGACACAGGGCGACTACTTCTACGGAGAAATTCCCTGCACCAGAGCTATGACTGCTCAGGAAATCGGCGGTGAATATGAAAAAGAGACAGGCAAGGTAATTATAGAGGCATTCAGCGGAAAGGACGCTTCGCAAATTCCTGCGGTGCTTGTGAAAAACCACGGGCCGTTTGTCTGGGGCAAGGACGCTATGGATGCTGTTCACAACGCTGTTGTACTCGAAGAAATTGCATTTATGAACTACCACGCACTTATGCTCAACCCTCAGGCAGGAGCTATGCAGCGTGAGCTTCTCGATAAACACTACCTGCGCAAACACGGCGAAAACGCATACTACGGGCAGAAATAAAAGCCGACACTCTTAAGATAAACAACCATACAGAAGTATATTATATGAATTTATCGGGGGAAACCTTTCTGAAGAAAGTTTCTCCCCCGCCCCCCTTACAAAGACTTTTAATATGATTTCAGCCCCATAGGGTACTTATCACAAACTGAGAATGAAAGTGTTCTCTTTGATGAGTACCCTATGGGGCTGAAATTTTAATTTTAAAAGTTTTAGGAAAGGAGTTTGAGGAACAACCCTTTTTCAAAAGGGTTTTCCTCAACAAGTCCATGTAATACTTCTTTATGGCTCTCCGTCTTAAAAGTGTCGGTTTTTATTACTCAACCTTCGGGAGCTTTGCGAGGCTCTTTTCGATTTCGTCGTCTGTAGGAATATAGTCGCCCATAACGCCGTCGTTGAACTTCTGGTAGGACATCATATCGAAGTAGCCGGTACCTGTAAGGCCAAAGAGGATTGTCTTTTCCTCGCCTGTTTCCTTGCACTTCATAGCCTCGTCGATTGCCACTCTGATAGCATGTGAGCTTTCAGGTGCAGGAAGGATTCCTTCAACTCTTGCGAACTGCTGAGCAGCTGCAAAAACAGATGTCTGCTCTACGCTTCTTGCTGACATAAGGCCGTCGTCATAGAGCTGAGAAACAACACTGCTCATACCGTGGTAACGAAGACCGCCTGCGTGGCTTGCAGATGGGATAAATCCGCTTCCGAGTGTGTACATCTTAGCGAGTGGGCAAACCTTACCTGTGTCGCAGAAGTCATATACATACTTACCTCTTGTAAGTGACGGGCAGGATGCAGGCTCAACTGCGATAAACTCGTAGTCAGCTTCGCCTCTAAGCTTTCTTCCCATAAACGGTGATATAAGACCGCCGAGGTTAGAACCGCCGCCTGCGCAACCGATGATGATATCAGGCTTGATATCATACTTATCGCATGCTGCCATAGCTTCAAGACCGATAATTGACTGGTGAAGAAGAACCTGTGTAAGAACAGAGCCTAATACATATCTGTAGCCTTCCTGCTTCTGTGCAGCTTCAACTGCTTCGGAAATTGCACAGCCGAGGCTTCCGGATGTTCCAGGGAACTCCTCTAAAATCTTTCTTCCGATTTCAGTTGTTTCAGATGGAGATGGTGTAACATTTGCACCATAAGTTCTCATAACCTCACGTCTGAAAGGCTTCTGCTCATAAGAGCACTTAACCATATAAACCTGGCAATCGAGTCCTAAGTATGCACAAGCCATTGAGAGAGCTGTTCCCCACTGACCTGCTCCTGTTTCTGTAGTAACACCCTTGAGGCCCTGCTGCTTTGCATAGTATGCCTGTGCGATAGCACTGTTGAGCTTGTGGCTTCCTGAGGTATTGTTACCCTCGAACTTATAGTAAATCTTTGCAGGAGTACCGAGTGCCTTTTCGAGGCAGTATGCTCTTACCAGCGGTGCAGGACGGTACATCTTATAGAAATCAAGGATTTCCTGAGGGATGTCGATGTATGCTGTCTGGTCGTCAAGCTCCTGCTTTGCAAGCTCGGTACAGAACACGTCGCTGAGTTCTTCTACTGTCATAGGCTGCATAGTTGCAGGATTGAGAAGCGGAGCAGGCTTGTTCTTCATGTCTGCTCTTACGTTGTACCACTGCTTTGGAAGCTCGCTTTCTTCGAGATAAATCTTGTATGGAATTGTCTTGCTCATAATATATTTTCCTTTCTGTAATAAGTATTAAAATTTCTCAAGCAAATAAATTACGCCATCGTTTTGCTAAAATACACATAAGTTGTACCTCCGTCGCACACAAAAAACTGCCCCTTGAAATTCAAGGGACAGGCATTATACAATAATCCTGCGGTACCACCCAAGTTGACGCTTTTTGCGCCCTCTCACTCTCGTACTCACTGATACAAGTCTGCACTGATAACGGGAGCAGATACCCGTTGACTGCTACTCGCCCTTCGGCTTTCGGTCACCCTCAGGAGTCCATTCACAAATCACCCGAATACTGTCTCTCACCAAACGACAGCTCTCTGAAAATCGAAGTGAGGAGCTACTTACTCTCCTTCGTCGGTTTGCTTTATGTTACATATTATATTCTCAAAACAAAAAAATGTCAAGTGTCCGACATTTGAGTTAACAGTTTATTAACATATTTCCTTGTTCCTCAGCTTGTAAAGTATACTCTGATGTGCTACAATCTATAATATACAAAAGGAGTGTGCAAATATATGGAGCTTTCGATAATAAGAGCAACCGAAGACAAGAGCTGTCTAAATGACATAGACAGACTCAACATCGAGGCATTCCCCGACAATGAGAGAGTACCGACAAAAAAGCTTTTGCAGTTTGCAAAGGACGGCGGCGAGTTGGTTGCGTTTTACGATAAAAATGAGTTCATAGGATTCTCCTACTTCAAAATCGGCATGGGACTTACCTATATATGCTTTCTTGCAGTTGACAGGAGCAAGAGATGCATGGGATACGGCAGGGCGATTTTAGAGCTTATGGAAAAGACGTTTCCCGATAACAATCTTGTTCTTGAAATCGAACCGCTTGACGAAAAGGATGCTCCCAACTACCACCAAAGAGTACGGCGTGACAGGTTTTACAAGAGCTGCGGATTTTCAGATTCGGGATATAAATCAGCATATATGGGGCTGGTTTTTGAGGTGTATTACAAGGGCGAGGACTTTGATATTTCGACCTTCTATGCCCTGCTCGATTCGATGAGGGGCGGAAAATTTCAGCCAAAGGTTTATAAAAGTTAATAGCGACACGCTGAGAGTGCTTCTTGTGAAAAGAGGCACTCTTTTTTCATTCCACCGCTGCAAAGCTCCTAAAATCGGGATTTTCTACTGTCAGTTTACCGACTCTCCTATAGTCGGGAGAGTCGCTTTCCCGGTCTATCTACCCTTAAAATGGACTGTAGGTTGATAGTTTGTGCATTACTGCCTATAATAAACTTGTAAGAACAAACCAAGGAGCATCACACTATGGACTATGTAATCATAACTGATTCGGCGGCTAACATTCCTACCGAGCTTGCGCAAAAGCACGGAATTGAAATAATTCCTTTTTCTTACTTTATAGACGGCAAAGAACACATATGCAAAGACACTGCAAAATGGAGCTGTCATAACTACTATCAGAAAATTAGAGATGGTGCGAGAGTTACGACCTCGCAGATAAATCCGCAGAAATACATCGACTTCTTCACTCCTTTCTTAAAGAAAGGCAAGAACATACTCTTCGTGGGATTATCGTCTGGTGTAAGCGGTTCGTTTGCCTCTGCTCAGATTGCACAGAAACAGCTTTCGGAAGAATTCCCCGACAGAAAGCTTGTGCTGATAGACTCGCTGGGTGCATCAATGGGAGAAGGACTTCTGGCACTGAGGGCGGCTGTTCTCAGAAAAGAGGGCTTTTCACTTCGCACAGTAAAGGAAGAGCTTCTCAGAGCAAGGGACAGAATGTTCCAGGTGTTCACAGTTGACGACCTTATGCACTTAAAGCGTGGCGGCAGACTCTCGGGAATCTCTGCGGGCATAGGCACAGTCCTTAACATAAAGCCTATTCTTACAGGCAACGCTCAGGGTAAGATAATTGCATTCTCAAAGGTGAGAGGCAGAAAAAAGGCAATCGAGGCACTTGCGGCTAAATACGAAGAGCTTGTTGAAAATCAGGCGGTACAGACTGTTGCGATATCCCAGGCTGACTGTCCCGAGGATGCGGCTTACTTAGCTTCGGTTATCGCAAAATCAAAACCGCCAAAGGATATCATAACAGTAGATTTCGAACCGGTAACAGGCTCGTATGTAGGTCCCGGTACACTCGCACTTTTCTTCTTATCTCACGATAACGTAAGACTAAAATAGGAGGCGTTAATATGACAAGAACCAGACTTTGTGACAGAATACTCCCCTCTTACACAAAGGGAGAGGAAATTTTCAATATGTCATCTCACATAATCGGCGGAGCACTCGGTGTTGTTGCACTTGTACTTTGCCTTGTAACATCAGTGATGCACGGCGACGTTTGGGCTGTTGTAAGCTCGGCTATTTACGGAAGCTCACTTATCCTTCTTTACACTGCTTCAAGCGTTTACCACGGACTGCGTTCGGGTATGGCAAAAAAGGTTATGCAGGTAGTTGACCACTGCACCATCTATTTCCTTATAGCAGGAACCTACACACCGATTCTGTTATGCTCAATCAGAACAGTAGCATCCGTTTTTGCTTGGGTTCTCTTCGGTATTGTGTGGGGTGTATCGGCGATTGCGGCTGTATTTACGGCTATTGACCTCAAGAAATACTCGAAGTTCTCGATGGTTTGCTACATCGGTCTCGGCTGGTGTATTGTAATTGCGGCGAAGGCAACATACCAATCTGTCGATAAAATCGGGATTCTCCTTCTTTTGCTCGGTGGTATTGCATACACCGTTGGCGCAATTATCTACGGACTCGGCAAAAAGCACAGATATATGCACTCCGTTTTCCACCTGTTCGTTGTTGCAGGCAGTCTTCTTCAGTTCTTTTGTATCCTATTCTATGTAATATAAAATATCTGCATTAAGAAAAATCCGCAATTAAAGAGCTATGTATCTTTTCTGCGGAGCACTCATACAAAGACTTATCTCATAATTTCAGCCCCATAGGTATCCTAAGGGGCTGAAATTTTATTATAATAGTTTTAAAAAAAGAATTTGAGGAAAACCGACTTTTCAAAGAGCTTCCCTTAGTAACACATATTCTCCTTGGTACGGCATTTTATATTACCACATAAAGTCGTTGGCAGGGGCCTTTGGCATTTCGGGCTGTGGCTCTGTTGTTGATTCGATGAGCTGTTTTGCCTTATGCACCTCATACTCACCTACCAGCTCGTGGAAAAACTCATTAAGCGGAAAGAGTGCATCGAAGACCATAGCTGTATGCTCTAAGATTTTTCTTGAATAGAGTTCTCGCTTACTTTTTACGGTGACATAGAATGTAAGGCCCTTCTTTTTGAAAAAGCGTTCTGCGCCCTCAAAGGCACCCGGTTTTGCTCTTTTATACTCATCACCGCCGACAGTAATGCCGAAGTCCTCCTCAAGTATTTTGACAAGTGAAAGAAAATAATCCGGCGACTGAATAAGCTTTTGTCTGAAAAGCTCCATAACACCTGCCTCCGGCTTCGGAATTTTAAGTCCAAAAGTAGCACCGTCACCTGAGAGTTCAAAGAACAGCGACGGAGTTCTGTTCCAGTGGAACGCTTCGTGCTTGATGATTATCCACATTTCTTCCCTGTACTTTAAATAAGGAGGGAAAAACTCATCACGATAGATTCGACCTGCCTTTGCCATCATTGTCGCATCCTCGGCGAACGGCACAAACAGCTCCTTGCACAGTTCCTTCATCGGGTGATACACCTTATCTATATAGGTTTTCTTGTTCTCTTCAAACCACTGTTTATTATTGTTTTTTCTTATTCCCTGCATGAAGCTTAAAGCATCTGCGTCAAAGCCTTTGAACATTTCTCGTTCCTCCTCTTACCATGTCTATTTTAGCACACATTCTGAGAAAATTAAAGTGGAAATCGTATTCAAATTTTGCCTTTGTGCAGATTGTTTATTACGTATATATTAACTCCGAAATATTTATGCAATATTTTTTCGTTAAACATCTTGACATTTAATTGGTTAGGATTTATAATTAAACTACAATAGCTTAACTATTATTTAAAATTACGATAATTATTATATTGGAGGAAAAGTATATGAAGCTCATGAGAAAACTTCTCGCTATGGCAACCGCTTTCACAATGGGTACATGCGGCCTTTGTGTAAATGGTTCTGCAGACACAGCAGCTGACGGACTGCTGATTCTCACAGGAAGCTACAGCGACAGCAGCTACTACCCAACCAGCAGACCACTTGGTATTGCTAACACATTCCACCTCTTTGCTTTCGACAGCATCGAGCTTGCTGCACATTGTAACGGAAACTTCGCAGCACCTCATGTTGACGCTTCGCAGGCATCGGGTACAAACCAGAACAACAACGCTACAGGTACTCATCCGGAAGTATCGGTTGAAGTCAGTGTTGCAACTGAGTCCATCAAGATTCAGGGTTCCACACTTATTACCGACCTGCTTATTCCGATTGAAACTCTTGTAACTGATTCCAACGGTAACTTCACTGTATCTAATCCTATCAGCGGTCAGCTCAGAATTGATGGTAATCTCGTTGATATGAACCACTCCGGTGAAAAGCATATCTACCACGTTCACGAAGATTACATTGATTTTGCTAAGTACCAGGCTAAGTATGGCAATCTCTCTAAGAATGCTTCAAAGCTTGAAGATACAATCACACATTCCGCTAAGGACAACGTTATGAACATCACACTCTCTGACACAGGAATGAACGTTGTAAACCTTACAGGTAAGGAATTCTATGATGCTCAGAACGGATTCAACATCCACAATGCAATCTATGTTGACACAGACAACGACGGAGAGGCTGACAGCTACACAGGTCAGCAGAGTCTTGTTATCAACGTTGACCTCGCAGGATACACAGAGTACACAACAAACTCTCAGGTAAAGATTTACCGTTCTGATGATTCCGTAGTAACAAACAGGGAAATCAATGTTAACGACGGTACAATCGTTCTTTGGAACTTCTATGACAGCTCTTCTGCTGACGGACTCTTCCACGGTACAATCAACTACGGCAAGACTTCCCTCGGAAGCGTACTTGCTCCTTACGCAGACGTAAATGCTGACCAGAACATTGACGGAAACATCATTGCTGAGTCAATCAGAACAGGTGCTGAGTCACACAGATGTGACTTCATGGGCCCGCTCACAATCAGCTGGGATGACCCAACTACTACAACTTCTACAACAACATCAGCTACAACAACATCAGCAACAACAACATCGGCTACAACTACATCGGCTACAACAACTTCAGCTACAACTACATCAGCTACAACTACTTCAGCTACAACTACTTCAGCTACAACTACTTCAGCTACAACCACATCAGCTACAACTACATCAGCTACAACTACTTCAGCTACAACAACATCAGCTACAACCACATCGGCTACAACCACATCGGCTA
>JAGALZ010000040.1 GCA_017848055.1 Oscillospiraceae bacterium
ACAGGCGGTGTTGTTTCGGTAGGTGTTTCTGTTATTATCGTTTCCGATACCGTTGTTGGCGGACTCTCGGTAGGCGGCGGTACATTGTTGCCACCGCATCCCACCATACTTGCGAGCACCCCACAGCAGAGAAGAAGCAATATTATCTTTTTCATATATCTTCCACCGTTTCTAACCCTTCCATCGCTTCGACCATTATTCGCACTGCAAGGATGAAGCCGTCCCTGAATGCATCTCGCTCGGTCAGTCCTGCAAGCTCACTTTGGCAGTCTTTGAACTTTTCAAAGGTTTCTTTTTGCTGCTCGGTGAGCGTTGCCGTTAGGCTTTCCTCGTTTTTGCATATGAGCTTTACGAGTTGGTCAACTCTCGAGCCACGCTTTATGTACCTTTCGTGTGGACTGATGTTGCCATAGTACAGATCTTCAAGTGTTGTCATGTGCGTTGCACCTCCTTTTTGCAACACAAAGACATACCACAACAACTCCCACAAGTCCAGACAAATATAAAAAATAGGCGGCACTTTTGGCACCGCCTATGGAAATCATTTAAGCTTTGAAATTATAAACTCGTAATTATCCGCCTTGTGCGGTAGGGTACAATCGGAGCAATCCTTCACACCTTTATCGGTGAAACTGTAATTGCCGCCGCAGTTCTCCAAATGATACAGAGGGCAATAGCAAAACAAACAGTTGAATTCCTCATCATTTGTTACCTTATGGCAAGGGAATTTATCGCACTCAACATTTTTGAAAAAACAGAATGAATTCTTCACTGCTGCGGTTTCACACCCTTTCTTTAATCATAAACGTACATACTGAAAAACGGCAAAGCGCCCTCTTTGTAATCATAAACCATACCGCATTTTTCGGCTAAATCTTTCACATAAATGCAGTAAGCGGACATACAAGAATACTGTTTGTTTGGGAACTTGCAGGGGTTTCCCTCTGTAATTAAACAAGGATTACACAACGAGCAACCGGAAGCACCCACCATAAAACCTTTATATCCTTGCTTTTCCATCTGCTCGATAACGCTTATCGTATAAGCATTATGCTTTTGCTTGGCAGTCTTTATTAAGGTGCTATCCTTAAAATCATTGATATCCCAAACCGTTCTCAGCACCAAAGCGTATTTATGTTTCTGCACCCTTTGTTTCATTTCTTCGGGGGTGCCGCAATCGGGAGGACAGGAATAGTTTGCACCATACTGACCGCATAGGTTTTCTTCACAGTACGGACGAAAGGATGCATCAAAGACAATTTCCGAAGTGTTAATAATCTCAACATCAACAAATCCTTCTTTGATACATAATTCTTTAATTGTTTTATGATCCATTGTCTATTCCACCAATCCGTATTTGACTTTAATCCTATCCATCTTTTCAAGCATCGGTTCTGCGGCAAACATAATGAAGATTACCGTTCCAAAGGCATGAACAAGATCCATCGGCAGTCCCGTTATGTAATAAGCAAACAATGCTTTAAGGGTTATAGTTTCCGACGATACCATAAAGGCGGCGGCAGGATTCATAATACCGCCGTAGATGATAATGGCGGTAAATGCACCGAACACTGCAAGGGATACACGGGTTCGTCTGAGCCAACCTTTTTTGAAAAGCACACCGGCAAGAAAACCGATGATACCCATTGCGAACATCTGCCAGGGAGTCCATGGGCCTTGCGAGAAAAGCATATTGGAGGTAAGCATCGTGACGGCTCCCACTAAAAATCCTGCTTCTCCGCCAAAGGCAACGCCGGCAATAATCGTAAGCGCAAGTACGGGCTTGAACTGCGGAAGCATAAAGAAAAGACTTCTACCTGCAATACCGATAGCGCAAAGTACAGCGATGGTAACAAGCTCTCTCGCCTTTGGTTTTCTGCCCTCGAACACAAGAATAAACGGCAGCATACATTCAAAAAGTATCAAAAGCGCAATAAGATTGTACTGTCGGTCGTTCATATAGAAAACACCGGCAAAGATTGTAAGCGGAATCAAAAGCAAAATACAAACGGTTGCCATTATAGTGCGTTTGCTCAAATTCCGTTTTTCTCTCGGAGTTTGTGCTATAAGAGGCGGTTCGCTTCGCCGTCCGATAGCAAATAGGAAAACCGTTAACGCCGCAAACAAAACGATATACAACGATAGTTGCTCCTTGCCCTGCGAACTAATACCCGAGGAATTTACAAGGGCAGACAGATCGGTAATGCCCGTTGCATAAAGGAATACACCGAACGCTACAAGTCCGGATACAAGTGCAAGTATCTTTCTCCATAGTTTAAGAGGTGTAGGCTTAAAATTAACGCTTCTCGGTGTCGGTTCGGGCAACGGAAGAACTTCTGCTTCTTTTTCTGCTTTTGTAACTATTCCGCCGCAACAAGTAATAATATCCTCTACCGTTACGGCATCGGGAATCAAGTGCCGTGCCATACGGTTGGCAGGAGTGGTATAAAAGCTGTTGCCTGAAAAGAACTCACGGGGAGTGCCTTCCGCCACAATATTGCCGTCAAAAAACATACCACAACGGTGTGCATACTCAGCACAGAAAGGTACGTCGTGGCTCACCATAAGAACGGTAACACCTTGTTTTGTCAGCTTATCAATAATATCCGCAAAGGTCACCTTGAACTCTGCGTCGAAACCCTTTGTAGGTTCGTCCAAGAGAAGAATGTCAGGTGATGTTAAAAGCACTTTTGCAAGTGCGGTTCTTTGTTGCTCACCGCCCGAAATATCATAAGGGTGACGGTCAAGAAAATCGTGAAGCGAACACAGAGCGACTACACGGGCAACCTGAGCGTCCTTTTCCTCTTTGGAGATTTTTACGTCACGCAACGCTTCATATAAATCCTCACGCACCGTTCTTTTTACAAAAAGCGCCTGCGGATTTTGTGGCAACATTCCAACCTTACCGTTAGTCTGTACCGTTCCACGATAGGCAGAACGCAGTCCGGAGATAACTTTAAGAGAGGTGGTTTTGCCTGCACCGTTACCGCCGAGGATGGCATAAAACTCACCCTTATGTAAAGTCAGCGAAAAGCCTTTTACCACATCGGGCAGATCTCTTTCATAGCGGAACCATATTTCATCGCATTGCAAGGTAATTTCATCGTCATAGGTGTGCTTTTGCTCTGCGGTAATAGGTAAAATTGCTTTCTCACTATTTCGTAAGTCAAGGAAATCACTACCGTCACGCACGGTCAGAGGACACGCAAGGTCTGTTTCAACCCCTGCCCATACCCGCATTGCTGTAGGCATTGCAAGAAACATTCCGCTATCCTTATCCCGAAGATGCAAACCTACCTTTTCGGGAGCATCATCACAAACGATTTCACCCTTTTCCATTACAATTACTCTTGTGGCAAAAGGGAACGCTTCTTCCAAGCGGTGTTCGGTCAAGATAATGGTTATACCAAGCTCACGGTTGATCTTGCCGAGGAGTGACAAAAAGTCTGCGGCGGCAATCGGGTCAAGCTGTGCGGTTGGCTCGTCCAACACCAAGATTTTCGGACTCATCGCCATAACAGACGCCAAACTTAAAAGCTGCTTTTGTCCGCCTGAAAGCTCTGTAACATTTTTATAAAACCAATTCTCAATCCCAAAGAAAGCGGCAACCTCTGCAACGCGGCGGCGAATGGTGGGGGTGTCGTAACCAAGGCTCTCTAACCCAAAAGCCAGTTCGTGCCACACCTTATCGGTCACCACCTGATTTTCGGGAGATTGCAA
The DNA here is from genome assembly GCA_017848055.1 of Oscillospiraceae bacterium. Classification (GTDB taxonomy): domain Bacteria; phylum Bacillota; class Clostridia; order Oscillospirales; family Ruminococcaceae; genus UBA7477. The sequence continues at coordinate 3,721 of JAGALZ010000040.1, forward strand.
TACAAAGCCGATCTCCTGCGACTGTGTGCGCTCATCTACATCACTTAAGCGTTTTCCATCAAACAATATTTCGCCCGTCAGTACACCGTGAGGTGTGAGGCAGGTTTTAAGGTGACGAAGAAGTGTGGATTTACCGCAACCCGAAGGGCCGCAAAGAATTAAAAACTCACCCTGACTAACCTCAAAGGAGATATTACGGAGCGCTTTATTTTCCTGTTCGGGATAGGCAAAGCTTACATTTTTGAAACTAAAGTTTTCCATTTTCTCTCCTCCTTCAAATTTAGTACAACAGGGGTAATGCAAAGTGCAAAATATACGCAGTAAAACGGTATCGTTGTCATATCAAGTGCGGCATAGCGCACATTCGGGAAATAGCGAAAGCCAAACGCCGAAAGCAATGTGCCCGAAAGCAAAAACAATCCGCAAAAGCCAAACCAAATTAGTGTATATTTATCTCGCACGTCAAAGCGGTAGATAGAAAAGGCGGTTCTGCCTTTTAATCCATATCCACGGCTTTTCATACTGTCGGCAGTTTCTATGGCGTTTTCAAGCGCCCATGTAATCATAATCGAAAAAATAAGGATTGCCGTCTTGGTTCTCTGCCAAAGACTGCCACTTGATACATCCCTGCCGATACTTCGTTGTGCTTCGGTTACGGTTGCCATCTGTGATTTGAATTTTGGTACAAACCGCAGGGACATACTCAACACAAGAGACAACGCAGGAATTATTTTGCCGAACAGATAAATAAACTTATCCGACGTCATTACTCGGTTAAAAGAAGAAAACCAGAGTAACAGCGTTATAAGCATGGCACCTGCCGAGAAACCATATAAGATACTTTCCAATGTAAGCGGATTACCGTTACTGAAATAGAGTAAAATGGTGGTTCCTTCGTGGTTAAAGGCGGGGTTAATAAAGGCGGTTAAAAGCACCATCGGCAAACAGTACTTGAGCAGAAATAAAACGCTTTTTTTACCGTCTATGCTAATGGCATAAGCACACGCACAAATGAGAGCTATCACTTGCGCCAAAGGGTGACTCAGCACAAGGGAAAACCCGATTACGAGTGTAAAATACAGAAAATTATTAAACGGATGATAATCCGCAAAGGAATCACGCATCATTATCCCATCCAATCACAGCCTACATCTTTGCCAAGATCGCAGGTGTATCTCCATTCTACCTTTTCACCGTCTTTAAGTTGATAACGGGAGCAACCATAGTTCGGGTACCACCCGTCAACGCAGTATGTCCACCCTGATAATTCTCCACAATCAAACTCATACAGATTGTGTATCCCCTCAATATATGCGCTGTTATAGATGGGTGTCCAAGAGGACTCCAAATGGATACCTTTTTCCTTGCAAACTCGCTGAAGCACGTCGAACACAGATTCACCCTCATAGAAAGTAACCTTTGTGGGTGCCAAAATAACACCATTTGAGGGAACAAGTTCACGCTTATCGGGGTCAAGGTCTTTAAGATTATTGAGTATAGTCGAGCATTCAATGGAGAAGGTACAGGTGTAGGATTTCTTTTTGTTTACTTCCTGATCTTCGGGTTCCACAGGCATCGGCTTACCTTCGGGAACGGGATCGGTTTCGTATTTATCTTTTTCTTTGTTTTTACCGTCCGAATAGATGCGGTCATCCGACTCCTTTACATCAGAGAGATAATCGTCAGTTTTATTGGTTTGGTTATTGCTTGGCGTTGTGTCTTTATTTGATTCGGTAGAGGATGTATTTTCTTCCTGTTTTGTATCATCTGGTAAAATCTCACATTCTGCCACGATTTTATTAACGGAAATATTGAGAATACTTGTTTTGCTGCCGGTGACAGAAACAGAATAAACAGCCGTTTCTTCATCAAAAGCGGTGGCACTGTTTGCTGTCCATTTCTCGTTTAAATGAATAGACAAGAGAGCAGGAAAACCGAAATCCTCTGCTTCGGAAAACTTGATTTTGATTCCTTTATCGGTTTTCTCCAAAGCGAGTGATAGGTTTACATCTCTTGTGTCAACAAGGTCGCTGCCGAAAACCGTCCATTCATACTTAAAATCACCCGACTCGCCCGTAAAGGTAGCAATGGCATTTTCGTTCTTTATTTTATCAAAAACGCTTTTTTCTATAATGCCGTCTTCGGTAAGTGCAATCGGCTCTTTTAAATCCACCTGTGCGAAGTTACCGCTGCACGCCGTGAAAGACAGCAGAAGAATAAGCGTTAAAACTAAACTTATTATTCGCTTCATAATTAATCACCCACTACAATTTTTCCGTTTCTAACTTTTAAGGTATCGGTCGTCATTGCAAGACTTTCCGTTTCATCCGACGCCGCAAACACCGCATCGTCAAAAATTAAATCACAAATGTCACCGCTTCGTACACTTCCACGCAGACGGAATTTCAACCGAAGAACCACGTTTTCATCTGTGCTAAGAAGTTCTTTGCTGAAAGCGTTTTTACCGCCGGTAGTGTCAAGATACATAATGTTGATTTTGCCGGACTTATTGCATTGTTCGGGATTACAACTCCATTCGGGGAGCTTTTGTGGTATCTCACCCTCATCGTTACGAATGAACACGTTACCTTCTTCTATGCCAATAAATTCGAGCCGTGAAGAATCAAAGGATATGCTCATACTTGCCGCAGGATAGATAGCATCGCCAAATGATGAAATCGTAACATCAAGCATAATTTCTTGCGTGTCGGTCTTGCTTATTTTCTGCGGTGTTTCAATGGAAAGGGTAGGCGTACCACCAAAAATGCTATGACTACATCCTTTAAACAAAAGGAGAAAAAGTATCAACAAAAGGACAAGCACTCCGGCGCTGATACCGATAATCAGTTTCTTTTTCGTTTTGGGGTTCATAGATCTTTTGCTCATAATATCTCTCCTAAAGGGATAAGGGGTGGGAGTGTTCTCCCACCCCTTAAAACATTCACTTAATTGTTTGTGCTAAGGGTTGCTGCTTTGGTAACAATGAGATATTCGCTATCGTCAACAAATGCTTCAACGATACCCAAAGCATCGAAGGTGTTGATACGGCTGTCGCTGTTTACGTTGAGCGCCAAAATTTCAGCATCGTCGGGCGCATCGGTCTTGCGAAGCCAAGTATCAACTGCGGCAAGAGCATCCTGTGCGTTGATAACACCGTCGCCGTTGGAATCACCGAAAGTGATCTCGCTTGCAGTATCTTCCGTAAAGGTAAAGTTTGTCTTAGTTGCAAACTTTATCATATCAATAGAAGCATCTACCAAGGCAACGTAGGTTGCAACACCGGTCTTTTCAGTAATTTCTGCACTGTACTTAAACTCATATTCATTAGTGCCGTCGTTATATGTAAGTTTTGTAGCGTTTTCGATACCAACCACCGAAACGGCAATCGCCTTCTTAGTGGAAGGAATGAGGTCAACGTCATCACCGGTATAGAGGCATACAGCACTGTAAGAAATGCCTTTTACAACGTCAATAGAGCCGGTTGCGTTTGCGGTATCAACAATGATCATTGCATTTTCTTCGGTAGAATCCGAATTGAGCTTGATGGACATACCGCTGATGTTTACACCGAGTTTATCGCCTTCGTTTGCAACATCCACTTTGAAAGTCACGGTAAAGAACTGTGCAGGGAATGCGTTTCCGCTAACGGTAATATCACTATGGTTGTTTGCATCAAAGTAAACTACACGGAGCTTGCCGGTGCCGGCTTCAAGATTGTAATTAACCGTTCCGCCACCGAGACGGTTTCCGGCAGTAACTGCTGTAACACTCAGTCCTTCGGGAACATCCACAATAAAGTCAATAAGTTTATAACCGGCGGTATTATCCCACTGGTCAAGGCTGATGGTTGCATTAAAGGTCTTGCCGATATCATCGGTAATCTGAGCAGGCAAGCCAAGAGTGGCCTTAGGTTTGCCGACCACAACCTCATCCTTACCTTCGAAGGTTACGTCTGACATATCATAAAGCGCCGTTTTACTATTCATAAAACGTTTATAGGCAACAAGCGCATAAGTAGCTTGTTCGGTTGCCATTAAATCCGAGCCGGAATTGGCAACGTGCTCGAACAATGCTTCATTTTCCAAATAGTGATCAAGCAAGGCATCTACTACCGAGTTGTCGTTCTTTATGAAACGGGAATCGGTATCGGGATTAATCCCCCATGCAGTGCACGCAACAATCACCTGTGCACAGCTTTCAGAGTTCACAGTACCCCAAGAAGCGTATCCGCCGTTATCATTTTGGATGGAAGAAAGACGATTGAATGCTTCCTCAGCAGCTGCTGAAACTGCAGACTGATCCTTATACGCGCGCAATGCCTGTAAAGCCATACCGGTCATGTCGGGATCTGCAGTGGTACCGGACAGAGCCCAACCGCCGTCATCAAGCTGTTTTTCAAGAATATAATCCACACATTGCTGACGAATTGTGCTGTCGGTAGTAACATAACCGTTGGAATCAAGAGCGATCAATGCCCAAATTGGACCGTTGATGCCTTGCTTTTTGATCCAATCAAAATCATTATAAGGAGTGACCAAATTCCAATCGCCAACCGCTGTCGCATCCTTGCCGATGGAGGAAAGAGCTACAATCAGACGGGAGTTTTCGGTGGATTTATTCTTTTGTAATGCGCCGTTCAAATTAACCGATGCGGCGGTTTCATTAACCATTTCTACGATGCGATTATAATAACCAGTAAAATAAGCATTATTTTTTGCATAATACTCACCACGTGCAAGGCTGAGAACCGTCCATTCGCCTCCGGTGGAGCTGAAAGAGGGCTCGGCAACGGTTGTGGCAAGTTGTGCCATTACAGCGTTAAGTACAGCGCTTACATCCTGCGCTTCACGGGGAGTTTCCTCATTGCCGAAAAAGGTGTTTTCAATATAGCTCGTAAGAGCTGCTTCTTGAGCAGTAATATCATCAGCAGTGGCAAGAGGGTCAGCCGCTACCGCAAGAGCTGTTTCATAGACATTGTCCGTAGCAAGATTGCCATAGTAATCGTTGATAGCCGCCAAGATAAAGATAAGGTCTGATTTGTCCTCCTGAGTAAATAAGTTTCCACCCATATACTCTGCCATAACATTACTCGGGAAACCACAGTCGGCACCATAACCGTAAACGGTATAATGCCAACGGATTATATCACCAAGAACAACAGGTTCACCTGTGTTATAGTCGGTAATTTCCTGTCCGGGAACAGAAGAATCCGCACCCAAAGATGCCCACCAATCATTGATGGTATAAACCCACCCGGCATATTGGCTATAATCAAACTCTGCAAGATAGCCGTTACCATCACCTTCGTTGTTGAGTTCTCCTAAATACGGCTCTAAATAATCGGGATATTGCGGTGCAACAGTATCATCAAATTCAAATCCACTGAAATAGGAGGTAGAACCTTGGTAATTGATATTTTTGCTTGTAAGAAAATCCACAGTAATATCGCCTGTTGATTTTCCTTCCTTGGTATAGAGAGACGGTTCAACCAAGAATCCATGTCCAATATTGTAGGCCTCTACTGTGATTGCGCCTTTTTCCTCTCTGAGTTCTTCTAACGTCAATAAAGCATTTCCGTTAGCAAATGCCGTCAAAGGTATCATTGTAAATACCATTACTACGGCGAGTAGGATACTAAGAAATCTCTTGTTCATAACAAATTTCTCCTTTTGATATTTTTTACTTTGTTTCATCGGTCGAGGACGCTTTTGCACCCTCTGAGCGTGCTCTGCGCCGTTCCAGTTTTTGTTTAGCTGAAACAGCTTGATTTTTGCATTTTGCTGCCGACTTTTTGCGTTTTACTGTTTTTTCAGCAACCGGTCTCGGCTCTTTGAGTCCGGCGGCCTCCAATGCTCTTGGCCAAGGTCCTAAGAAGGCTTTGATTCGTGACCGAGTCGGTTCATCAAAATCATCCTTGCGGGGCAATCTTCCGAGTTCCTTAGCTTTTTGTCGTAAAAGTTCTTCCGCCAAGGACTTTTTCTCTTCGTTTGTCACTTATCTAACCTCCTTTACAAAATAGAAAAATACCCTTTCAACCAAATAGGTCAAAAGAGTACAACAGATTTATAACAATGCATAGGAAAAAATGACTTTGGATTTTACAAATAAAAAAAGAATGCAAAACCAAAGCCGACTATGCGGCGATAAATCGGCTGCACTCTTCTCACCAAAGTTGTGTTGAACCTAAAAAGACACGGCAGGTTTCCTGACTTATGATGTGGCAATGTATATTGCCGCGGAAACTATCCTTCTCAAAGTGCAAGCATTGCTACCCAACACTTCAATGGACTTTGTGTTCCCATTCAGTCAAATACAGTAATGGCGGTTGTTCAGGATTCGAACCTGATTCCCTTTTTCATCTACTCAGTTAACAACTTTTCAAACCGTATCTTCTCATATCGGTATTTAATTTTAAGTCATTATACCATAATCAATAATTATTTGCAATACAAAATTTCCAACATTTTTTTGAACTTTTGATAGTGGTTCAATTCATTCTCAAATAAACCTGTAAAAATCCACTCGTATTTGAGTTCAACAGAAAAAGAAAAGACAGCATAGCGCTTTGCTATACTGTCATCTTCTTCGCATTCGTCAATCGGCTGATTTCATAGGATATTCAAAACATCCTTATGAGAAGTAGCCTTTTGACTATACTGTATTTTTTCGTTATCCCACTCGGTTTGCGTATTACTCCGTTAAGGACAACACGCTTTTTGCGGTGCTCTTTTGTTTTCTTACGCTCTGTCCAAAATGATTCTTACCATTTCGCCGACGTTCTTCATAGTGGAGACCTCGCCCATCTTGAATCTTACGCCGAACTCGTCCTCGACTGCACCGATTAAAGTGATATGCATCATTGAGTCCCAGTCCTCGATATCGTCTGAAACTGTTGAAGCGTCAACCTCGATATCCTCGTCGTCAAAAACGTCTCTGAAAACGTCATTTAATCTTTCGTAAACCTGTCTTTCATTAAGCATTTCTATTCCTCCAAAAATCAATATTTAATTACGCTGCACTTTTTCTCATAGCCTTCTATCGGCAGTTCAAAGACGGCGTTACCGTCCTCGTCCTCGGAAATTTTCTCAAATCCGAAGTCTGAGTACAGATTCTTTACCATTTTATTTTTTGCTGTCGGGTAATAATAACCGACGAGCTTATTTATACCGCAGCTGCGGCTTTCCTCAACGAGGCGGTCGAGCATTGCATATTCCATATCACGCTTTAAGACTCTGCAGCTCATAAGCCACAGCTCTATGTGGAGCTCTTCTCCCTGCTTTTTACCGATTACTACCGACACTACACCGTTATCGCCGAACTTATCCGATAGTCTTCCGCTGAGTCTTATATACTCGTCGCTCTCAAATGTTTCCTGCATCTGTGCCTGCGTATAGCGTTTGGTGGTGAGATTGAACTGGTTTGACTTATTTGTAAGCTGGGTTATGCGGGCGATATACATAGGCTCAAAGTCGCCTATTGTTGCCTGCATTTCAAGGCTTAAAAGATAGTCGGAATAATTTTCAAAGCTCGCCTGCTGTTGCGCACGCTTTGCGTTTGCGATATACATATCGTTTCTCTTGAGGTCGTCCTCAGAAAATGCTGTAACCTCAAAGAATCCGCTTCTGTCGATAGTTCGGATATAATTCTCGATGCTGTCGATTTCGGGAACTGCGACACCCTGCACCTGTGCGGAAACAATTGCTCTTTCGGCGGGGTTGTCGTCCACAAAAACTATACTGTCGGGCATTATATTTATTTCGTTTGCGATAGAAACAATATTTCTATCCTTAGGCTCCCAGTTTGCCTTTATGCTTACAAAGTCGTCGGGAGAGAGCCAGCCGTCGGGGTGCTTAAGACCTGCTACGGCGTTTTCTTCATCGTTCTTTGAGCAGACAGAGAGCATAATTCCCAGCTCCTTATGCTTTTTCACATACTGCTGGAACTCTCTGTAGCCCTGCGCAACGGGAGTTTCCTCGCCGAGCTGGAGATTCTCCACTCCGTCGTCGCCGACAATTCCGCCCCACAATGTATTGTCAAGGTCGAGTGCGAGCATCTTCTTATTCTTGCCAAGAAGCGACTTTATGATGTTTGACAAGCTGTAAGAGAGGTATGGAATTGCATCTGTACAGAGTGCGTACTTATACATATACCAATAAAGCGGGTTTGACCACTTTTCGAGTCCGTAGCTTGCCGAGAGGTAGTTTATATCGTTTATGTAGAAGCTGTCGTGGGACTGTGCGTACTCATAGAGCTTCATATTGAGCCTTGAAATGAAGTTTGTCATTCCTCGGTAGTCATAGGTATCGGCATTGCCCAGAAGTCTGTAGAGAGGCATTTCGAAGTTATTCTGTATGATTGAACAGCCGAACTTCTCCTTAAGCTTTTCCCACATAACTTCAAAGTGAGAATACTGTCTTTCGAGGGCTTCGCTGACCTCTTCCTTTGTCATTGACATAGAGAGGGTTTCGGTGATGTTGCGGTTTGAGGTGTGCAGGATTATGATATCGGGTGCAAATGAGTCAAGCTCCTCGTTGCCGAACATTGCGTCCTGCCAGTATGCGTTATACTCGGACTCATAAAACTGCGGCTCAATTCCGTACTGAAGCAGGAAAAGCTCCAGTACAGACACTATATCTCCCGTTGTTGACCCGCCAAGGACAGCGATTTTTTTCTTTATCCTTGTACTGCCGTCTGAGAGAAGTGCTTTTTTAATGCTGCGCTTTTTCTTTAAGATATATGCACAGTCAAATGGGTACTGAAGCTCTTTCATATTTATTTTCCTTTACTGAACTCTGATGTTTTCGATGTAGTTTACCTTCTGGCTCGAGCAGGTGAACATACAGGTTGCAAACAGAACGTCTGTTGCACCGACATTCTGACAGAACTCGATAGCATTCGGTGTGAAGTATCGAAGGTCAACGACATAGATATTTTCAAACGAGCTTGTAAGGAAAGGTACGAGTGCGTTTCCGAAGCTGTCCTTGAATATTACGAGGGTTCTGCCGTTCTTGCAGTCGGGGTTATTGATGTGTGCGATTCTCTTATCATCTCCGAGGAAGGAGCTGTAGAGATTTATCTTCTGGTAAGCCTTGAAGAAGAGTCTGCTTCTCTCGCCGTTCTTGAAGTCTGTATCATAGTAGGTAACCTTGAGAGAGCTGTTGTTCCACGGCTTATAGTAGGTGAAGGTATCAGGGTACTTCTTAAGCTCGGCATCATACTCGCTGTAAGCGTAAAGTGTTCCGAGGAAGTCATCCTCTACGACCTTTTCGTAGGTTGAGATATCCTTGTAATCGACCTGTGCGGCATCTGCAAAGACCTTTGCGGCATAATATGCGGCAATCGGCTGCCAGTGGTGGTCGGTACGGGAATAGATATACTCGTTCTTTCTTGCCTCTAAGACGCTGTAGATATCGATATCAATAACACCGTCGAGGTGGCTTCTGATATTATTGATATTGTCAAGCTGGTCGCCATAATTATCCTTGAGATTTTCAGGACAATAGAATGCGAAGGCGGTTGGTATGCACATGCTGTAGACATTTACATACTGTCCCAAATCCTGCTTATACTTATTTACAAACTTAGCGTAGTTCTTGCCGTAGGAGAAGCTTCCGCCGTAGCCCTCAAGTGCTCTTACGTCCTCGCCGCTGCCGACAATGAGGATACCGTTTGAAAGTCTTCCGTCCTCGACAGGAAGTGTGGTAACGGGAGTTGTGCTGCCCGGCTCACTCTGCGGTGTTGTAACTGACGGTGTAGTTTCGCTTGCCTGAGGAGTAGTAACCACCTGTGTGCCGGTAAAGATTTCGAGCTTTGAGGTTGTAGTAATTGTACCTGTGAACTCCTCTGTTTCGACATTGCCGACGTTACCGAACTGCACTACTCTGTCCTCGTTCTTGAAATTGAGTCCGTAGAGCTTACTGAACTTTGAAGAGAAGCCGAGAAGGTTTTCTCTGTATGGAATAGTATCGGTATAATAATCGGTAACTCCGCTTGTAAAGCTTCCGTCAAACCATGCTGACAGTGAAAACTCAGGGAAAGTTGCGAGCTCACGGTTATCGTGCTCACTTATTCCGCTTTCACGCTTTGCGACAAGAAGGATGACTGCGATAATTATTATGATAAGCCGCATAGCGATGACATTTATAAACTGCATTTCGAGCTTTAATGCCTTTACTTCTCTGTCCTTATCGTCAACCGACGGCAAGTCCCCTTCGACCGAGCTTTGAATCTTTTTCTTTATGCTCTGTTTTGTATTGTCGTACACTCTTTTTCTGGCGGCTTTTCTCTTATTTCTCTCATGCTCGTCCTGGAGCTTTTTATATTTCTCGGGGTCAAGCTGGAGATTGAGAGTTTCCTTGCCGGACTTGGAGTTTACGACCTCGACACCGGTAACAAGTCCTTTGCCTTTATCGTAATTGTTTTTCTTTTTATTCTCCATAGTGCTGTTGTTCCTTTATTGTTCTAGAATCTGAAATACAAGAATGGATTGTTTGTATTGTTCAGAAGAAGCAATGAGCTTATAATAAGCATTGCGGCATTGAGTGCAATTCCGATTGTGTTCACTGCGACGCATGCCTGAGGCGACTTGTCGCCGAGCTTCTTGACCTTCTGTACAATAGGCGTTGAGAGCAAGACTGCTGCGAGAAGCAAAAACAGGTTGTTTCTCACGCTTGTGATTGTAGAAGAGTCGATAAATCCGTTACCGCCGAAGCCAACGAGATTTTTAAAGAATCTTCCGAGCGAAGAGATATCCTCGAAATAGAAAATTCCGTAGCCGATAGCCACGACGACTATCATATAGAGATGCGCAAGCGGGCCCTTGAGCTTTTTCATCTTCTTTTTGCCTATCTTCATTTCTATTACTATAAACATACCGTAATAGAGTCCCCAGAGGATGAAGTTCCAGCTTGCTCCGTGCCAGAGACCTGTACAGAACCATACGAGGAAAAGTCCGCCGTACTTTCTTCTTTTGCCGAAAATCGGCACATACAGAAGATAATCTCTGAAGAAGCTACCCAGCGAGATATGCCATCTTTGCCAGAATTCTGTTATATTCTTTGATATGTAAGGATAGTTGAAGTTCTCATTGAAGTGGAAGCCGAAGATTCTTCCGAGTCCGATGGCGATATCCGAATAACCGGAGAAGTCAAAGTAATACCACAGACCGATAACGATAACTCCGTACCATGTGCCGACTGTGGAGATTGACTTGAGTCCTGCAAAGCCGTCGGACATATCACCGAAGCAGTTCTGGACGATACTGTTGAGGCTGTTTGCGACGATTACCTTCTTTGCGATACCAAGTATTACTCTAGAAAGTCCGTCGCTCATATCGGAAAGCTTTGTACGTCTGTCGTCGATTTCCTTTGCGATTTCGGAATATCTTACAATAGGGCCTGCAACGAGCTGTGGGAAGAGCGAAACGTACATAAGAAACTTATAATACTTCTTCTGAGAAGGCACCTTGCCCCAATATACATCGATTATATACGAGAGTATCTGGAATGTGTAGAAGCTTATTCCGATAGGGAGTGTAAAGCCCGGCGGTGAAAAATCAGTACCAAAGGCTGAGTTTATGTTTTCGATGATAAATCCCGAATACTTGAAAACTCCGAGTGCACCTATATTAAATATAAGCGATGCAAAAAGTGCAATCTTTGCGACCACGCTCTCATTGTTCTTACCTATTATGAGTCCTAATATCCAGTTTACTATTGTGCTTACAAGCAGTAAGATTATCCACTTCGGTTCTCCCCATGCATAGAAGATGAGCGAGAACACCACAAGCACGGCGTTTCTGTATTGGAGCTTCTTTGTCGAAAAATACAGTATCAGACAAAGAGGCAGAAAAAAGTACATGAAAAATAAATCTGCGAATACCATTGAGCTATACTTCCTTTTTTCCTTTGTTCTTTATTTCTATCTGGTCATTTATTTTACTATTATAGTATAGACCATACTTTTCAAATAGTCAATTACAATTCGGTATCAATTAGTCTTACATAACAACTTTTTTGAGCAAAATATAATTTTCTCTTGCTTAGTCGTCAATAATACTCTTAACGGGCATATTATTGAATCTCTCACGCTCACGTTTTTTGCGGTTTACTGTCTTGATAATAGTATAAGCAAGAAGCACTGCGGAGCATATCCCGAGAATGAGCATCGGATAAAAATACAGCATATATTTTACATCCATATTTGCGTTTTCGGGGTCAACGTGGTGAGTTTCCATATGCTTCTGGATACGGCTTACAAAGCTTACTCCGACGCTGACGAAAAGTCCTGTTCCGACGGCATTGAAGCCGAATGCGGGGATATACTTTTTCATAAATGTGAGTATGAGTCCTGCTGTCAGGAGCACGTCAGAAGCGAGTATGAAATACGCCTTGCTGTTTGGCATATCGAGGTCTAAGAACAAAATTGCGATAACGGTTATTGTTCCTAAAAAGAGTCCGTTTACCGCATACGGCAGAAGCATTACAAAACGAAGTGCTTTTACAAAGAGGGGCTCTTTTCTTAAAAGCTCCTTTTTGCCTTTCTTTTCGTACTTTACTGCTGCACGGCTGCGCTTGCCTTCACGGGCCTGTTCTTTAAGCTCGTTCTCGTAGTTTTCATATTCCTTCTGTGCGGTGAGCTGCTTTGCTTTAAGCGCTCTGAGCCTTGATTTTCTGGACATATATATGTATAGTATTTTCCTTGATTTACCTTAGAAAAATACAGCTCCTTCCAAATTTTTTCGCTGATTTGCATACACAAATATTATACCATAAACAGCTATATAAATTCAAGTACTTTTTAGCTTTGCAGCCAATGAAAATAATGCTTGCTTTTCCTTTTGCATTTTAATCTCAGCTAAGCAAATTATAAGTGCATAGGACAAGGAAAGGAGAATTAAATTCTGATGCTTAGAAAAAGAAAAATGAAAACGGCGGCAAGGTCACTCAGCACAACTCTTGGTATTATATCTGCGATGCTGTTTATAATGATAGGCTGCTGTGACGCAAGGCTTTCGGACGAATACCTTTATGATGCTGACAAGGAGCTTCGATTCGGAGAATATGACTTTATTACATCCAAAGCTGTCGGAGAAGATACTCCGGCTATAAGGAACACTGTCAACCAAAGAGAGCTTATGCTCCTGGGGACAATTCCCATAAAGACGGTTTTTGCAAGCTCGGTTGAACCGCCGATGCTTGCGGTCGGCGGAAATCCTTTCGGAATAAAGCTTGAGGCAGGCGGTGCGGTGGTTGTTGATTTTTACGATATTGACGGCAGGTGTCCTGCGCAGGAATGCGGACTTATAAAAGGTGATGTGATACTGAGCTGCGACGGAAAAGAGGTATACACAAATCAATCGTTTGCTGATATAATTATGGAAAGCAAGGGCGAACCTATGGAGCTTATTATTCTGAGAAATTCAGAGAAAAAGAGTCTCAGGCTTTCTCCCCTTCCCGACGACGGAACCTACAAGGCAGGTGCGCAGATAAGGGACAGCTGTGCGGGAATCGGAACGGTAAGCTTTTACGACCCTGAGCATTCGATGCTTGCAGGACTCGGGCACCCTGTCTGCGACAGCACGACGGGAGAAATCTTTCCATGCGGAAAGGGAGCAATTGCGCCGGTTGAGATAACGGGAATAAGAAAAAGTGAAAACGGCGACCCCGGCGAGCTTCAGGGCGTATTTACCAACCGTCCGTCGCTGGGAATGATTCTTGAAAACTGCGAAAGCGGAATTTTCGGAACGGTTGCTCAGATTCCTTCAGGTCACAAGCTTATTCCGCTTGGCTTCAAGCAGGATATAGAATGCGGTTATGCGACTATTCTTTGCACTCTCGGAAACGGCGGTGTGCAGGAATTTGAGATAGAGATAGAAAAGATAAACCTATCAGACGACGGCACTAAAAATATGGTAATCCACGTAACCGATGAGAGGCTCTCGGACATTGCGGGCGGAATTGTTCAGGGAATGAGCGGAAGTCCCATTATCCAGGACGGAAAGCTTGTCGGCGCTGTCACTCACGTTTTTGTGAAGGACACAAGCCGTGGTTACGGAATCTTTGCAGAAAACATGTACAGCACCCTTCTTTCGGCAGCCGAGGAGAATCAATCGGCTGCCATGAAGGACGCTTCCTAGGGAATTTTTCTTATACAATCATTGATTATTGATGATGAATTGTCGTATAATAGTGAAAAAGAAAGAAAAGTTTTTGGAATTTTTTGGAAATTGCTATTGCAATCGGTAAAAACATATGGTATAATATGGAAGAAATAAAAAATATTGACAACGGAGGAACAAAACAATGAACAACAAAATCAAGGTACTTGTAGGAGATGAGGGAACTGAGTTTGCTACCACCTGTATAGCGACTCTTCGTTCTCAGGGCTTCTACGTAATTTCAAGGGCAAGAGATGGTCAGATAATTCTCGATGCAATCATAAACGAGGCTCCCGATGTGGTGCTTATCGACTATGCATTGCCGTCGATTGATGCTATTGAGCTTATAAAGAGAGTAAACAGCTCAAGCTACAAAAAGCCTGCATTTATTGTATCAAGCAGTTATTCGAGCAGTTTTATTGAAACGGGTGTCATGGAGGCAGGCGCTTCCCTTTATATGATAAAGCCGTTTGACTTCGAAATTCTTGGTGACAGAATAAGGTCACTTCTGGGATACGGAGAATCTTCCTACAGCAATTCCCAGACATCATCCTTAAGTCTTGATGTCATTGTAACAGACATTATTCACAAAATCGGCGTTCCTGCTCACATCAAAGGCTATCACTATCTGAGAGAGGCTATTATCCAGTCGGTTAACGATTCTCAGATGCTTGAGAGTATTACAAAGATTCTCTATCCGACGGTTGCAAAGAGCTTTGACACAACTCCGTCGAGGGTTGAACGTGCGATAAGACACGCTATTGAAATCGCCTGGGACAGAGGTGACATTGACACTCTCAACTCCTACTTCGGATTCACCATAAACACCGGCAAGGGAAAGCCTACAAATTCAGAATTCATTGCACTTATCACCGACAAAATCAAGCTTTCCTGCAAGGCACGTCAGCACGCATAAAAGTCTCCACCGATTTTCATATACTTCCCCGCTTCGCCGGACCGTCTGACAAAAGGGCGGTCCGCTTTTCTTTTGGGTTGCGAAAAAAGGTATTAGGTGTTATAATCTTTTTATAGGCTATCACGGGACTTTCACAATTATATGATAAAATTTCTATGAATAAAAACTTTGTCAGGAGGAAATAAGATGCCGAGAATACTTATTGTTGACGATGAGGACAAGATAAGAGAGGTAGTCAGAGAATACGCTCAGTTCAGCGGATTTACCGTTTCGGAAGCAAGCGATGGAATGGAAGCTGTCGAAAAGGTAAGAAGCCAGGATTTCGACGTTATTGTTATGGATATAATGATGCCTCGCCTTGACGGCTTTTCCGCCTGCAAGGAAATAAAGAAAATCAAGGACATCCCTGTTATAATGCTCTCTGCGAGGGGTGAAGAATACGACAAGCTTTTCGGCTTCGAGCTGGGCATTGACGACTATGTTGTAAAGCCGTTTTCCCCGAAAGAGCTTATGGCAAGAGTAAGAGTTGCGCTGAAGAGAGGCTCTTCTTCGGATGACAGGTCAAAGGATGTTTTCAGGTACGAGGGTCTTGAAATAAACTTTGCGGCAAGAGAGGTGCTCATTGACTCAAAGCCGGTTCAGATGACTCCTAAGGAATACGACCTGCTTTTCTTCCTTGTGAGAAACATAAACATTGCTCTTTCAAGAGAAAAGCTTCTTGAGGAAGTATGGGGTTATGATTTTTACGGTGATGACAGAACTGTTGACACTCACATAAAAATGCTCAGAAACAGCCTCGGTGAATACCGCAACCTTATTGTTACCCTGAGAGGAATGGGATACAAGTTTGAAAAAGCACGCTGAAAAATTTATCGGAAAGCTTCGTGAGCCTAAGAGTCTGCGGCTTTACACATGGACAAGCTTTATGCTGTTTGTGACGATAATTCTTCTGCTTCTTTGGCTTTTCCAGTATGTTTTTCTTGAAAGCTACTATGAAACCATGAAGAGCCGTGACCTGGGAAGAGTTGCAGACAAAATCGAAAACAATATTGACTCGCCGAATCTTGCAAAGCAGGTAAGAAATCTTGCCTTTAAAAACTCATTTGCGATTGCGGTTACCGATTCGGGCTGTAATCTTGTGCAGTACGAAAACACTATGGGTAGCTTTTCGCTCATCGATGCAGACATAAGACGCAACTTCAACAGAGGACTTTACGACATGAAAAGCCGCCTTATTGATTCGGGAAAATCCTGGATTACGATAACTCCGAAGCTCGACGGTAATGACGACATCAGGAAAATGATTTATGTCACCTCTGCGCAAAGCGACACAAACCACACCTTCTACATCTTTATAGAGGCTTCCGTTGAGCCTATCGACGCTACTGCAAACATCATAAAAGAACAGCTCATTTACATCACAGTCATCATTTTTGAGCTGGCGTTTATCATAACGCTGTTCCTTTCAAAAAGATTCAGCCGACCGATTGACTCGCTTACCGCAACCGCCGAAAAATTTGCGAAGGGTGATTTGAACGTCAAATTTGAGCCATCGAAAATAAGAGAGGTAAATCAGCTTTCAGACGTTCTCAACACGGCAAGCGATGAGATTCAGAGAGTCGAAACGCTCAGACGTGACATTGTTGCAAATGTTTCGCACGACCTGAGGACTCCGCTGACTATTATAAAATCCTACGCTGAGATGATAAGAGACCTTTCGGGTGACAATCCCGAAAAGCGAAACGAGCATCTTGATGTTATCATAAACGAATCTGACAGACTTTCAAACCTTGTAAACAGCATTTTAGAGCTCTCGAAGCTTGAAAGTGCGAAGAAGGAGCTTGAACTGAACGAATTCTCACTGCACGAAAAGCTCTCTGAGGTTATGTCGAGGTATACCCTTCTCAACGAGCAGGATGGATATAACATTCACACGGAGCTTTCAGAGGATGTCACCTGCCTTGCTGATTTTGCACTTATAGAGCAGGTTCTCTACAACCTTATAAACAATGCCGTAAACTACTGCGGTGAGGATAAAGAGGTCATTATAAGACAGCTCAACAAAGAGGGTTTTGTGAGAATCGAAGTCTGCGACCACGGCGAGGGCATTGACGAAAAGCTTCTGCCGCACATTTTCGACAGATACTACCGTGCACCGAAATCAAAGAGAGATGTCATCGGCACGGGACTCGGTCTTTCGATTGTAAAACAGATTTTAAAGCAGCACGGCTTTGCGTTCGGTGTTTCGAGCACGGTCGGCGAAGGCTCGGTATTCTGGTTTGAAATTAAAGTTATATAGTCACATTTTCCGCCCGTTGCACACAAGCTTCGGGCGGTTGACTTTCCGGGGAATTTATATTATACTTTCTATAAAATATTATGTACGGGAGGTATATTGCTTTGGCTTTGAAGCAGTATCTTGAAATAGGAAAAATCACCTCTGTTCACGGACTTCGTGGCGAGGTTAAGGTTCAGCCGTGGTGCGACGACCCTGAGTTTTTAGCAAGCTTTGAGGTGCTTTTCTACAAAAGCGGCACCGAGGTTGTAATTGAATACGCAAGAGTTCAGAAGAATATGGTCATTATGAAAATCGAGGGCTGTGACAGCGTTGAGGAGGCTCAGAAGCTCAGAAACCGCATTCTGTTTATGGACAGAGATGACGTGGAGCTTGAAAAGGGCTGCTATTTTGTTCAAGACCTTATCGGCATGGAGGTAAGACACGCTGAGACAGGTAAGGTTTACGGCAGGATTACAGACGTTTCCGAGACGGGTGCAAACGATGTTTACACGATAAAATCCGACGACGGCAAGGAGTATCTTATCCCTGCTATCCCTGAGGTTATTGTGAAAAACGATATTGAAAACTCGCTTATGACAATTATTCCGCTTCCGGGTCTTTTTGAGGAGGACGACGAATGAGAATTGACATCGCTACCCTCTTCCCCGATATGTGTATGAATTACCTTGAAGAGAGCATTGTCGGAAGGGCAAAGACAAAGGGCATATTCGAGGTTTTCTGCCACAACATAAGAGATTATACTCTCGACAAGCACCGCAGAGTTGATGACACTCCGTACAGCGAGCAGAAGGGTATGCTTATGCAGGCAGAGCCTATATTCCGCTGCTTTGAGGCGGTAACCGAAGGCAGAGAAAAACCACATGTTATATATATGTCCCCACAGGGCAAGACGCTGACTCAGAAAAGGTGCCGTGAACTTTCGCAGGAAAAAAGCATATTTATATTATGTGGGCACTATGAAGGTGTTGACAACAGAATAATCGAGGAGATTGTTGACGAGGAGATTTCAATCGGCGACTATGTTCTGACCGGCGGTGAGCTTCCTGCGCTTGTGCTTGTTGACAGCGTGGTGCGTATGCTTGAGGGAACACTTGCAAGTGCTGACTGCTACGAGGATGAGAGCCACTACAACGGACTTTTGGAATATCCGCAATACACAAGACCCGAAGAATGGCATGGCAAAAAGGTTCCTGCGGTTCTGCTTTCGGGGCATCACGCAAACATTGCAAAATGGCGTCATGAACAGAGCCTTATCACCACCTACACCAAAAGACCTGACCTTCTTGACCTGTCGGCACTTCCTCAGAAGGATTTAGATATAATTAACAAATATTGTGATTTTGACAAAACCGACGAAGACTGATTGTTACAGTATTTTCCAATTTGCGGCGTTTGGTTGTTTAATGTGTTGCAAAGCGTTAAAAATTTGTAGTGAATTTGCACAAACAACTCCTGAATCTTTTGTGAAGTGGTGAGCAGAAAGCAGAAAATTTGATTGAAACGGGGCTTTGTACATATTTTCACGTTGACTAAGAACAATAAAACAAGTATAATGATGATAGCAGATTGAAATTTATTTTCAGGGAAGTTTATTACCAATAGGCGGGTTTTACCGCTAAACCGTAATATCAGAAATGGAGAGATTTATATGTTCGTAAAAGACGTAGTAGTACAGAATCAGGTTGGACTTCATGCTCGTCCAGCAACTTTCTTCATCCAGAAGGCAAATGAATTCAAGTCTTCTATCTGGATTGAGAAGGAAGAGAGAAGAGTAAACGCTAAGAGCCTTCTTGGTATCCTTTCACTCGGAATCGTTGGCGGCACTTCTATCAGAATCATTGCTGACGGTATCGATGAGCAGGACGCTGTTGACGGTCTTGTTGACCTCGTTGAGAGCGGTTTCTCTGAGGACGCTAGATAATTTTTTACCGAACTTCGCAGGCAGAGCCTTTTTACGGGCTTTGCCTGTTTTGTTTTTACAAAACTCAAAGCTGCAAATTGAAGCCCTGTCAGCTTAAAATATACAAAATAGATAAAAAAATCCTCGAATATTCGTGAACGTTAACAGTTTATTAACAAAGTTCTCGCAATGTTGTGCTATAATTTTGATATATATACGGGATTTTTGTGACTTTTAGCAGAATAGTTACCTTCCCTAAACAAATTCTAACGCACACAGCGGCGGATTTTTCTCTGCCGAAGATTTTATTAAATGCAGAAAGGTGAAAAAATCATGTCAAACAGATTGTTTCAAAGTGTTGTACACCAGATGCGTGATACCATCGACGCAGAAATCGGAGTAATCGACGAAAATGCGTCCATTATCGCTTGCTCAGACCTCTCGAAGAACGGCGCTACAAATGAGTACGTCACCCTTGACCTCAATGATTCGCACGATATCTTCGTTCGTGACGGCTATACATACAAGCCGTTCGGTGCTCACCTCAAGCCTGATTATGCCGTGTTCGTTCAGGGCACAGACGAGGTTGCAGCAAAGTATGCAAGCATTCTCGCTATTACCCTTTCAAGCATCAAGCAGTACTATGATGAAAAGTACGACAGAAATAACTTTATAAAGAATGTTGTTCTCGATAACGTTCTCCCGGGCGATATCCACGTTAAGGCAAGAGAGCTTCACTTCAGCTCCGACATCTCAAGAGTTGTTCTCCTTATCAGAATCATCTCTACAAATGATGTTTCCGCTTACGATGTTATCCAGAACCTCTTCCCTGACAAGAACAAGGACTTCGTTTTCAATATCACAGAGTCTGATATCGTGCTTGTTAAGGAAGTAAGAAATGACATTGAGTCCAAGGACCTCGAAAAGCTCGCTCGTTCCATTTCCGATACACTCTCAAGTGAGTTCTACACAAGAGTAAATGTCGGAATCGGTACTGTTGTTGAGGGCGTTAAGGAGCTGGCTCGTTCCTTCAAGGAAGCTCAGATTGCTCTTGAGGTTGGTAAGGTATTCGATACAGACAAGGTTATCGTTTCTTATGATAATCTCGGTATTGCAAGACTTATCTACCACCTCCCTACAACTCTTTGCGACACATTCCTGAGAGAAGTTTTCAAGAGAGGCTCTATTGAATCGCTCGACCACGAGACTCTTTTCACGATTCAGCGCTTCTTCGAAAACAACCTTAACGTTTCCGAAACTTCAAGAAAGCTTTTCGTTCACAGAAATACACTCGTTTACAGACTCGAGAAAATCAAGAAGCTTACCGGTCTTGACCTGAGAGAATTTGACCACGCTATCATCTTCAAGATTGCGCTTATGGTTAAGAAGTACCTCGCTTCAAATCCCGTTAAGTTCTAATTAAACGGACCAGACAAGAGATAGATAAAAAGTCTTTTCCGCTGACTGTCACACGGCCAGCGGAAAAATTTTCGCAAAACAAAAGGCGGTGGCAGCATTGGTAGAATTCAAGGACGTATCCGTCACTTATTCAAGTGGCGTTGACGCTCTTAATAAAATAAACTTAAAAATCAACGACGGCGACTTCGCTTTCGTTGTCGGCTCAAACGGTGCCGGTAAATCTACACTTATAAAGCTTATACTCAAGGAAATCGACGCAACAGAGGGTACTGTTATTGCTAACGGCTACAACCTCAAAAAAATCCGCAGAAGCAAAATTTCAAAGCTTCGCAGAACTATCGGCGTTGTTTTCCAGGACTTCAGACTTATTCCGACAATGACGGTATACGAAAATATCGCATTCGTTTTAAGAGTTATTGATGCTCCGAAAAAGTACATAAAGACAAGGGTTCCTTACGTTCTGGAGCTTGTCGGTCTTTCAGACAAGATGAAGGCTTATCCTGAACAGCTTTCAGGCGGTGAACAGCAGAGAGTTGCGCTCGCAAGAGCTCTCGTAAACGACCCTAAGCTTATCATTGCCGACGAGCCTACGGGTAACATCGACCCTGAGCTTTCTTACGATATCGTTGAACTTTTAAAATGTATCAACGAATGCGGTACTACCATTCTTATGGTCACTCACGAACACAACCTTGTCCGCTACTTCGGTGGACGTGTAATCAATCTCGACGGCGGTAAAATCGTCTTCGACGAGGAAGTGGGAGGCAACAATGAGAATAAGTAGTATAGGTTATCTTGTAAAACAGGGTACTACAAGTGTATGGAAGAACAGAATGATGTCGTTTGCTTCCTTCTGTATCCTGCTTGTTTCGCTTATGCTGGTAGGCTTCTCGGTGCTTGTCGGTATAAACATTTCCTCGATTGTTTCGGGAATTGAGGACAAGAATGAAATTGTAGTTATTCTTCACGATGATATCTCCCAGGAGCAGACAGACAATCTGTTTGTTCAGATTAAGGAGCTTTCCAATGTTTCAAACGTAGAGTTTTACTCAAAGGAAGAGGCTTGGAAGAGCATTGTTGAGGATATGACAGAAGAGGAAAAAAGCTTCATGCAGTACGCTGAAAACGACAATCCTCTTCCTGACACATACCGTGTAAAGGTTTCTGACCTGGAGCTTATGGATATCACCACAAGCCAGCTCAAGACCTTCGGCGGTGTCGAAAGTGTTCAGTCACCTACTGAGTTTGCGAGCGCACTTGTAAGCATCAGAAATATCGTGGCACTTGTTTCCTCGACAGTTGTGTTTGCGCTTGTTGTTGTTTGTCTTGTTATTATCTCAAACACCACAAGAGCCAGCGTTCACGCAAGACGCAAGGAAATCAACATCATGAAATATGTTGGTGCGACAAATACCTTTATCAGAGTCCCTTTCTTTATTGAAGGTATGCTTATCGGTATTATTTCTGCGGTTGGCGCACTTATTCTGACAAGATTTGCGTACAACGAGCTTTACACGGTTCTCAACGACCAGCTCAAGCTTATGAACATCATCGGCACAAAGTCACTCTACGCATTTGACAGCATTGCACTTCCTGTTACTGTATGCTATTTAGCAGCGGGAACACTCATTGGTGCACTCGGAACAACAATAAGCACCGGCAAATACCTCAAGGTTTAATTTTTCAGCGGCAGGTCTTATCAAGGACTTGCCGCTTTTAATTTGCTTAAAACTTGTAACGTTTCAAAAAATCATAGATTTTAACCTTGTAAACGTATTCTGCAGGGAGATTTGTTTCGTTTATTCACATAAAAATATTTAAATTGCTATTGCAATACGGAAGAAAACATAGTAGAATAAAATTATAGACAAAGCACGGCTTTGTCATCAGAACGAATTTTTTCAGGAGGACACTTTTATGAAGTATTCCGACGGCTTCTGGCTTAACCAGCCCGGCTACAACGTAAGCTATGCCACCCAGATGTACGAGGTGACTGCAAGCGAAAATGCTCTTCACGTTTATGCAACTGCACAGTGGATTCAGAACAGAGGTATGACCCTCGGCGGCCCTGTGCTCGAAATTACATTCACATCAACGCTTCCTGACACCATAAAGGTAAGCATCGACCACTTCAGAGGCACAATCAAGCGTGGCCCTGACTTTGAGCTTTACGAGGACAAGGATTTCAAGCCTGTTATTAACAAGCTAGAAAACGGCGGCTACGAGCTTATCTCTAACAAGACAAAGGTAGTTATCGGCGGTCAGGGCGGCGGCTGGAGCGTTGAGTACTACTACGAGGACAAGCTTCTCACAAAGAGCGGCTGGAGAACCACTTCCCTCATTGAGGAAGAACAGTGGGTTACTGACAGAAAAATGGCTGCTGACGCAGGTCAGCGCTTCTACGCTCACAGCGAAACAAGCGACAATGCTACAATCAGAGAAATGCTCGGCATTTCAGTCGGCGAAAAGATTTACGGCTTCGGCGAAAAGTTCTCAAACTTTGTAAAGAACGGTCAGACTGTTGAGGTTTGGAACAACGACGGAGGCACCTGCTCAGAGCAGACCTACAAGTCGATTCCTTTCTATGTTACAACAAACAACTACGGTGTATTCGTAAACAACCCCGGCAAGGTTACCTTCGAGGTTGCAAGCGAAACTGTTTCAAAGGTTTCCTTTGCTGTTGAAGGTCAGCACATGGAATACTTCCTTATCGGCGGTGGCTCGATTGCTGACGTTATCAAGGTTTACACAAACCTTACAGGTAAGCCTGCTCTCCCACCTGCTTACAGCTTCGGTCTGTGGCTTACTACTTCATTTACAACAAACTACGACGAGGAAACTGTTACATCCTTCATCGACAAGATGGCAGAGTATGACATTCCTCTTCAGGTATTCCACTTCGACTGCTTCTGGATGAGAGATTTTGAGTGGTGCAACTTCACCTGGGACGAGAGAATGTTCCCTGACCCTAAGGCTATGCTTACAAGACTCAAGGCTAAGGGCATTCAGATTTGTGCGTGGATAAATCCATACATCAGCCAGAAATCCTACCTCTTTGACGAGGGTATGGCAAACGGCTATTTCATCAAGAACCCTGACGGCTCTGTATTCCAGTGCGATATGTGGCAGCCGGGACTTGCTATCGTTGACTTTACAAACCCTGACGCAAGTGAATGGTATGCTTCAAAGCTCCGTGCTCTTTGCGAGATGGGTGTTGATTGCTTCAAGACTGACTTCGGCGAGAGAATCCCGACAAGAGTTACATACTTTGACGGCTCCGACCCAATCAGAATGCACAACTACTACACACACCTTTACAACCAGTGCGTATTCAATGTTCTCAAGGAATACTACGGCGAAAACAAGGCTTGTCTGTTTGCACGTTCTGCAACAGTCGGCGGTCAGCAGTTCCCTGTTCACTGGGGCGGTGACTGCTTCTCCAACTACGAGAGTATGTGGGAAACACTTCGTGGCGGACTTTCACTTTGTATGTCCGGCTTCGGCTTCTTCTCACACGACATCAGCGGATTTGAGGCAACAGGTACTCCTGACCTTTACAAGAGATGGACTGCATTCGGTCTTCTCTCAACTCACTCAAGATATCACGGCAACTCATCATACAGAGTGCCATGGAACTTCGACGAAGAGGCTTGCAAGGTTTCCAGCCACTTCACAAAGCTTAAGGGCAAGCTGATGCCTTACCTTTTCTCGAATGCTGTTTACACTCACGAAACCGGCGTTCCCATGATGAGGTCAATGGTTGTAGACTTCGGCTACGACAAGGGCACTCACTCGGTTGATACTCAGTACATGCTCGGTGACTCCCTGCTTGTTGCTCCTGTATTCAACGAGGAAGGCATTGCTGACTTCTACCTGCCTGTCGGCGGAGAATGGACTGACATTCAGACAGGCGAAAAGCTTATGGGCGGTTCCTGGTACCAGAAGAAGTACGACTACTTCGGACTTCCTCTTTACGCAAAGCCGGGCAGCATCATTCCGATGGGCGACTTTGTAAGAGATGTTGAGTACGATTACCTCACAAACGCTACCTTCCGTATTTTCGGTCTTGAGGACGGCAAGAACGCTTCGAGAAAGATTTACGACAAGGAAGCAAACGAGATTTTCGAAATCACTGCTGTAAGAAACGGCGATGAAATCGCACTCTCCTTCACAAAGACAGACAGCGCATTCAAGGCTCAGGTTGACGACAAGGTATTCGACATTCCTGCAGGCTGCGACAGCTACAAAATCAAGCTTTAATCATTGAAAGCTTCCCAATAAAAACAGAGCTTTTACAGAAATAACATCTGTAAAAGCTCTTTTTTGTTCTGTTTACTTTGCAAGCTCATCTGAGGTATAGTAGTCCTCGATATTTACTATATACCAGCTAAAGCCGATTCTTGCAACATACACGTCATAATAGTAGGTTTCTGTTGTTTCGCTGCCCTTGAACACAACCTCAGTATTCACGATATATGCGTCCTTGAAGTTGACCTTTTCGCCGAAGTTCTGCTGATAGCTCTTTTCGGCATCCTCAATCTCCGAGCCGCCCAGCTGTGTCTGTTCGCCGCAGTTTACCTCTACAGTAAAGCTGCTTCCCAAAAGCATATAATAATCAGAATAGCTCTGCTTTACGAAATCCTCCTTGGACATTGAAAATGTCTTCAAGTACTCGTCATAAGTTTCGGCTATTGCGTCAGGCATTGTTGAAACATACTTGTCATAGTCATTTTCTGCTATTGCTTCAAAGTACGCCTTTATTGGTTCTGTTTTGTCACCACCGCCGATTATGCCTGCTTTATTGAGTCCGAAGAGAATAAGCACGATTACCAGAAGTGCGACTATTACAAGGACTGCGATAGATGCAGGCGATGCCTTCTTCTTACCACCCTTTTTAGAACGCTTAAGCTTTTCTTCTTTTATCTGTCTGTTGGACTTATATTTATCAAACGCCTTTGCTCTTTCCTGCGGTTTTCCGTAGCCGCATTTCTCGCAGAAGCTCCCCTTCATTTCTTCGCCGCAACTTTTGCAGTATTTTGCCATATAAGAATCCTCCGATTCGTCTGTTAGTGTGTAGACTTATTTTAGCTTATTTAGGCTGACTTGTCAAGGAAATATTAAAATATGAGCTTTTAAAGTATTCCATTGTTAATAACTTGACAATATATGCTATCTATAGTATAATGTTAAATGTTATATTTATTGAGAGGGGGCAGCTAAATGCTCAAAAAACTAAAGCGTATGAACCGTGGTGTTCTGCTCGCAGTTATTGTCCTTGCGATATTTGCTGTATATGTAAATATTGCAGACGACAAGTTCAAGGAAGAAGAAGCTGAAAAGGTTAAGGATACTGTTATCGGCTTCTGCAACGAGCTTGCTGAGGCAAACAGCATTATGACCAAGCTTGACGGAACAAATGACGAGGAAATCGTGCAGGAGCTTCAGGACGCTTTGACCAAGGTAATCAACGATAATATGATTCAGTCGGACTATATCGACAATCAGAATATCTACAGCCTGACTGCATTCTATGAAACAAAAGACAGCTTTCTGGAGTATCCGCAGTATTTCGACGATATCAACAGCAATAATGCTCTGACAGAAATAACACCGACTGTCAAGGTTACATCTGTAAAGCAGAATGGCTCAATCGGTGCTACCTGCGTCGCTGATATTGTATACGTTGTAAAGGGAAAAGGTCAGTTCGGAGTGCTCTTCCCTGTATACTATCATCACTTCTCGGATATTCCTACAGAGATGACCTGCAAAATGTCGGATGTAGAATTCCAGCTTGTCAAGGAAGACGGACAGTGGAAGATATGCGGAATAAACGGCTATCTCTGGTTTGTATAGAAAGGAGAATATGCAAATGACTGAAAACACAAATCAGGCCGCAGTTCTCCCACAGATTGCGGTCAGCATTAAAAGCTTAAACAAGACTATAGGCAAAAGACACATTCTTCACGATATTACATTCGATGCATACTGCGGAGAGGTTTTCGGTTTTCTCGGCCCTAACGGTGCAGGTAAGACTACAACAATCAAGATGATTGTCGGACTTCTCTCTATCGATGACGGTGAGATTTCGGTATGCGGAAACGACGTTGCAAAGAGCTTTGAAAAGGCTATGGACAACGTTGGCGGTATCGTTGAAAATCCTGAGATGTACAAGCAGCTCACAGGTCTTCAGAACCTTCGTCAGTACGCAAGAATGAGAACAGGCGTTACTGAGGAAAGAATCAAAGAGGTTGTAGAGCTTGTAGGTCTCAGCAATAGAATCAATGAAAAAATCACAAAGTACTCTCTTGGTATGCGTCAGCGACTCGGTGTTGCTCAGGCTATCCTTCACCACCCGAAGGTACTTATCCTTGACGAGCCTACAAACGGTCTTGACCCTGCGGGCATCAAGGAGCTTCGTGACATTCTCAAGAAGC
Source organism: Oscillospiraceae bacterium (assembly GCA_017848055.1). Classification (GTDB taxonomy): domain Bacteria; phylum Bacillota; class Clostridia; order Oscillospirales; family Ruminococcaceae; genus UBA7477. Next base: position 30,847 of record JAGALZ010000040.1, read on the forward strand.
TTGCTCACGAAGAGGGTGTATGCGTTATCGTATCCTCTCACCTTATGAGCGAAATGGAGCTTATGTGTGACAGAGTAGGTGTTATTGCAAACGGCTCGATGTTGGGTGTTTACTCAATCGAAGAGCTGCTCCACGCTTCAAGCGGTACTTCGGCTGAATACTTGCTTGAAACAAGCGACATTGCAAAAACGGCTGAGCTTCTTTCAGATTACAAGACATCTGTTACTGTCGGCGAGGGTGTTACTGTTATTCTTGACAACACAACCGCAAGAGAGGAAATCGCTAAAATCAACGCTCTCATTATAACAAGCGGTCTTTCTCTTTACGCTTGCCAGCGCAAGGAAGAAAAGAAGTCACTTGAAGATGTATTCATCGAAATGACACACCAAGAGGAAGGAGGCGGTCAGATTGGGTAAGTTTGCGAATCTTGTGAAAAACGAGTACATAAAGAACTTAAAGCGCACCTCGACAATTGTTATGCTCATTCTCATTGTGGCTGCCGGTTTTGTATTCCCGGGAATTGTTAAAATTGCATCCGAACTCAACGACACAGTTTACTATGGTGATGACAGCACAGACCTCGTTGCTTACCATAAGGAAATTGTTGAAGGTCTTGAAAACCGTGACAGCACATCTGGTATTACCGCAGAAGAGGTAATTACCCTTGAAGAGTCAAAACTGATAGTTGCTTACAACATATCAAACGACAGCGACTGGAGATATAATCTTATTCTGGAAAATCTTGACGACTTAATCGAGATGGGCTATGATGAAGAATTCTACGAGCAGGTATTAGCAGAAGAATTCGAAAAAATCGACACCAATCTTACCGAAGCTGAAATTACGGCTTTACAGTACAAGGCTTATGATATCGCCGACAGTATTGCCACAAAAAAGGCAGCAGAGACAGTAAAGAAGCTCCCCCAGTACGCTGCTATACTGAATATTCTCGAAAGCAACGACCTCAAGGTTTTCTATGATACTCAGATTAAGATGTTCGAGGCTGAAAAGCTGCTTGCTGCAACCGATGCCGAAAAGGCAATTGTTCAAGCAAAAATCGACCACTTCACATACCTCAGGGATAACGACGTTTACTACTATGGAAAGCTCGATGAGTTGGACGTTAGCATGACTGAAAGCAACTACGATTCACGCTATTTTGATTCGTACAATCGTATGATGTCGGCAATCGCTGTCATAGGCTACGAAAACGGAATCGGTAATGTTTCAAGAAACGAATACAGCAAAGCTAAGGACATTGTTACTCTCAGCGACTACATGCTTGAAAACGATGTGACTTACAATGTTGCAGATTCAGTCAACCCAAACGAATCATACGTCATTGACTTCTGGACTTCTATGGGTATGTCCACAAGTGCGGTAAGCTTTATCGGACTTCTGATTATCGTAATTGCAGCACTTTCTGTTGCAAACGAATTCTCTAACGGTACTATCAAGTTCCTGCTTATTAACCCGGTAAAACGCTGGAAGATTCTTGTATCAAAGTATTTCACAGTTATTTCAATGGGTTACATAATGCTCATTTTACTGTTCATCGTATCAACTATTGTTTCGTTAATCTTCTTCGGCGGTTCTCTTATCGGAGAAAGTATGTATGAGGTTGTTGACGGCGAGGTTGTCGCAACATTCGGATTACTTAAGGTGTTCAAGTCGTACCTTGTAAACAGCATTGAGGTAGTTGTTATGGCTACTCTTGCGTTCGCTATCTCTACTCTTATGAGAAGCTCCGCTTTTGCTATCGGTATCAGTATGCTTTGCATGCTCGGCGGAAATGTTGTTGTTTCCATTCTCAGTGCTATGAAGCTCGACTGGGCAAGATACCTCATCTTCGCTAACCTCGACCTCGAAAGCATCGCTAAGGGCTCATCTTCTTTCGCTTACCAGTCAGTCAATACTGCCATAGGCGTTATCGCTGTTCATATGGTTATCTTCTGGCTCATCGCTTGGGACGCTTTCACTAAGAAAGACCTGTAAATCCCCGTAGATAAAGGTAATGCTCATACAGAAGCTTTTATATGTATATATCGGGGGAAACCTTTCTGAAGAAAGTTTCTCCCCCGAACCCCCTTACAAAGACTTTTAACATAATTTCAGCCCCATAGGGTGCACATCAAAGAGAACATTTTAAATTCTCAGTTTGTGATAGGTACCCTATGGGGCTGAAATTTTATTACAAAAGTTTTAGGAAAGGAGTTTGAGGAACAACCCTTTTTCAAAAGGGTTTTCCTCAATACACTCGTAAAATCTCTATACGAGCATTATCTTTAATTTATGGGGATTATCAGCTTGCGTCGACGACGGCGGTAGTTGCATCGGGAGAGAAGCTTTTGAGGATTGGTTTACCGTTCTCGACGGTAACGAGGAGAGCATTTTCCTGCGGATTGGCGATTGCATAGTCGCAGACCATACTTTCGAGTTCAGAAGATATTGCACGTCTGATAGCTCTGGCACTGCCGTTTTGTACTGTTGCGCCGTCGCAGAGGTAATCAATTACGCTATCGGAGAAGCTGACGGTTGTACCAGCCCGTTTTGCACGGTTTGAAAGCTCAGAGAGCATATCCGATGCGATTTTGGAAAGCGAGCTTTTATCGAGTGGAGAGAAGATTATCTGCTCGTCGATTCTGCTGAGAAGCTCAGGCGAGAAGAACTCTCTGAGGCTCTTTGACATATTGCTTTCGTCAAAGGTGGCATCTTCTCTCGAAAATCCGACCTGCTTTTTCATTACGTTTTCTGACGAACCGAGGTTGGTTGTCATTATAATCACGGTATTTGTAAAAGAAACTCTTCTTCCCTTTGTATCCGTAAGGAAGCCTTCCTCTAAAATCTGAAGAAGGATATTAAAAACATCACGATGGGCTTTTTCTATTTCGTCAAAGAGGACGATTGAATACGGCTTGCGTCTTACTTTTTCGGTAAGCAGACCGCCGTCGTCATAGCCGATATATCCGGGCGGTGAGCCTATCAGCCTGGAGATGCTGTGTCGCTCCATAAACTCGGACATATCGAATCTTATGAGTGCGTCATCTCGTGAAAAAAGCTCCTTGGCGAGTGCTTTTGCAAGCTTCGTTTTACCTACTCCGCTCGGCCCTGAAAACACAAACGAGCCTATCGGTCTGTCTGGTGAACGTATTCCCCACCTTGCACGGCGGATTGCTCCTGACAAGGCACTCACCGCTTTTTGCTGGCCTATAACCTGCTCTGACAGTGCACCTTCTAGCCTCATAAGCTTCTGAGCTTCTGTTTCGCCGAGTGACGAGAGCGGTATTCCCGTTTTATCCGAGATGACCTGTGCGACATCCTTAGATGTAATAAGAGGCTTCATCTTATCGTTTGCGACCTTGAGGGTCAAAGCTTCGAGGTAATCCTGTTTTGTGATTTTCCCTGCAACATAATCGGAAAATGCTTTTGAAACCGAATGTGACGAGCGTTTTTCCTGCTCTCTTATTCTGACTCTTGCACACGCCTCGTCGATAAGGTCGATTGCCTTGTCGGGGAAAAATCTGTCGAAGATATATTTTGACGACAAATCGACTGCACTCTTTACTGCACTCCGTGTTATTTCGACCTTGTGGAAATGCTCATACCTTGAAAGAAGCCCCTCGATTATTTCGATTGTTGTGTGGTTATCGGGTTCCTCGACCATAACCGGCTGGAAGCGTCTTTCCAGGGCTGAATCCTTCTCGATATAGCGTCGGTACTCATCAAAGGTGGTTGCACCGATAAGCTGGAGCTGGCCTCTTGCGAGCTGTGGTTTTATGATATTTGCGGCATCGATTGCACCTTCTGCGGCACCTGCACCGATAATTGTATGAATCTCATCTATAAACAAGACGACGTTTTTTGCGTTCACCGCCTCATCTATGCACTGCTTGAGTCGTTCCTCAAAGTCACCTCTGTACTTTGCGCCCGACAAAAGTGCTGTCAAATCTATTGAAAAAATTCTTTTGTCCCTTAGCCCCTCGGGAACGCTTCCGTCACAGATTTTCGTTGCTATTCCCTCGACGATTGCTGTTTTTCCGACTCCTGCTTCACCAACGAGGCAGGGGTTGTTTTTATTACGGCGGCAGAGAATTTCTATTACTCTTTCAATCTCCTTATCCCTGGCAATTACCGGGTCAAACGCTCCGCAGACCTCCCGCTTTGTTAGCTCCTTGGCATACTTTTCAAGCTTTGAGACACTTTGCGGGCCGGGTGTTTCCTCGGGAAGAGATGTCACGGCACAATCACCTATCAGTCTTGGTACGCTTACTCCAAGCTGTGCAAGAAGATTCATTGCACAGCAGTTTTTCTCCTTCAGAATTGCGCCCAGAATATGTTCCGAGCCTGCGAGCTTATTCTTTCCCAGCTTTGCCATACTCATTGCGTTTTCAAGTATTCTTCTTGCTGTGGGTGTGAAATCGTCATTGCTTAGCTTACAATGAGTGCCTATGCCGATTGTCTTGCGGATTTTCTCTGAGAGTATTGATTGGGTTATTCCGTTCTTTTGCAGAACTATACAGGCGGTTGAAGAGCCTTCATCGGCTATTGCCCAGAGAATATGCTCCGAGCCTGCATAGGTATGTCCCAGAGAGCCGGCAAGCTGCAAGCTCCGCTTTAATATCTCCTTCGCCTTCTTTGTAAAGCCATCAGTTCCAAACTCATCAAACATAAAGTTCTCCTGCGGATTTTTATTCCGCAATCTCCTTTCCATTGCAATAATGAGTGGGATATCCCCTCTGCATTCTAAGCTTTGACACCTTAAGTAAAAAGTATTCGTGCCGCCTTCAAGTTTATTATATTCAAGGGACAAATTCAGCTTTCCTCATTTTTGAGTAACACATTTTTTGCTCTGTCATAAATTATACTATAAGCCACAATCCAAACGGAGCGTAGGCTTAAATCTAACACTCAAAGGAGCAAATACTATGAATAACTTTGGCGGATGCTGGTGGATTATCATTCTTATTCTCATTCTCTTCTGCTGTGGCGGATGCGGAAACAACAATTCTTCCTGCGGCAACGGCTGTGGCTGTGACAATTCCTGCTGCTAATTGCTAGCAAACAAAAAAGGGGTACGGATTTAAAGTAGTATACGTATAGGGTTTACGTATATCATTGAGGAAAACCCTTTTGAAAAAGGGTTTTTCCTCAAACTCCTTTCCTAAAACTTCTGATTTAAAATTTCAGCCCCATAGGGTAC
>JAGALZ010000041.1 GCA_017848055.1 Oscillospiraceae bacterium
GCTTTAGGTGTCCGTACCTTTTAGACATAAAAATCCCTCCTATGGTTTTCTTTTATTATACCATAGGAGGGGACCTTTTTTCTATTGTCCGTTTTTACTGGACCTGTGCACCCCTTACAAAGACTTTTAATATGATTTCAGCCCCATAGGGTACCTATCACAGTCTTGAGAAATCCAAAACATTCTCCTGATGTGTACCCTATGGGGCTGAAATTTATAACAAAAGTTTTAGGAAAGGAGTTTGAGGAACAACCCTTTTTCAAAAGGGTTTTCCTCAATAGTACACGTATACCCTATGTATGGGTAGAGTACTTATTGACCGAACTGGGAATTCATGAACTCGACACGTTTTGAGAGCCAATCGGCGAGGTAGTCGGCGGCTTCGGAGTGTGTTTTACACTTAGCGGCGCCGTGGGCGAGTTCATTTTTGAAAGAGTCGTTATTTTTGATATTATTCCACTTATCGTAGTTACGGTCGAAGGCGGGAGCGAGGCTTGAAGCGTCGTCTGTCACTGATTTAATCGCACGCTCGAAAACTCCGTCGCTGTATGCGGTCTGCCATTTTTCCTTAACGATTTCGAGGTACCAGTCCTCATACATTAAAACTGCGAGCCAAGGATTTACTGTGTAGTACTCTCCGCCGTTAACATCGGGGACGATATTTGCGGCATAGAAGCCCTTTCCGTTTGCGCATCTGTCCTTGTTACCCATAGCGGAGTCGAAGTCCCAGGGGGCGGTGAAGGTGAGCTTTTTGTTGCCGTTTTCGCCGAAGTCTGCGGACATAAAGAAGCTTGACCAGTAGATATCGGCATCGCAGGTAAGCTCGCTTATAAGATAAAGCGAAGCAAGCGAATTTACGTCAACAACCTTTTCAACTGCCTCTCTCGGAGTAAGCGATGACTCGACGAGTGCCGAGTAGTCTGAGTTGAACTCGTATGCCTTGTCGTTGTAGGCTGCCTCATACATAATTGTATAGACACCGTTCACAAAGCCTGCGATGAAATCTCTCTGCTCCTCGGAATAGATGTCGCTCTTGATAGTAATGCCGACGTTTTTCTTGCCTCTGCCCATGCAGGTTATGGTTTTTCCGCTGCCGCCGTTTCCGTCGTAAGGCACGAGTGGAGCGTTGTCAACGTAGTCAACGAAGAACTGCTGAAGCTCGGGCTCATTATAATAGTAGCCGTCAAATTCCATAAAGTAGCCGATATCGGTGCCCGTATAGTCCTGCTCGGCTTCGGTTATATTGACACGGCTTTCGTTAATCTGCTGATACTCGCAAAGCAGGTAAACGCCCCAATAATTGCCGTTTATGTACACCTCAACAAACTCGGCATCGGAGCAGTAGAGGTTGTCCTTCGCAACAATTTCACGGGCAATATCGAGTGCCGTTTTGTTTCTGAGCATCGATGCGTCCTTGTACTCTGCCATCAAAAGCCAGTTCTTAGCCGCAGCGCCGTCATTGAGAGAAAGCATACTCTGCTTTTCCTCGAACTTTATACGAAATGCCTTCTTGTCATAGGTTGTTGTCCAGTTGCCTCTTACCTTGACCTGTGCGGAAACATCGGACAAAAGCTCGGTGCCGTCGGTGTCGCTGAGCTTAATGGTGCAGTCCTCGTAGTAAGGCTCGGGTGGCATTACATACCCCGGAGTCCAGGTTGCAATCTGGCTTGAAACGTGGGGTGCAACCGGCTTTGTAGCAAAATCGATTGCATTCTTGTCCTCGCTTACCGTATCGATTGAGAGGACGGGCATGACATTTTCACCCGCAGGGATGTCGGGCTGTGAAGTCTGCGAGCTGTCGGATGTGCTGTCAGAGCTCTGCTGTGAGCTTTCGGGAACAGAGGAGCTGTCACCCGACGAGCAGGCGGTTATGGTGAGCGCCATCAGACTGCACAGCGAAATTGACAGAAGTTTTGAGAGTAGCTTTTTCATGGGATTTCTCCGTTTCGTAAAATATTTACCGTTGTGATGTATTATATCACAATACTTTTTGTTTTACAAGACTAATGCTTGCTTGTGTCATTCAGCCACAAAAACTGTTACACATTCAAGGGTACAAACCAAAAGCCCCGATAATGAGAGCTTTTCTTTATAACGTCGGGCAGAATTTCTTTGAAATTCTGCAAGCCCACCCTCGCACCATGCGAGAGCTGAAAATGCAATCGGGTGGGCATCTTGAGGGGGCTATGATAACTTTTGAGTGCTTGCTCACCCTGAGGGGGGGACAAACGCCCAGCGTTAGGCTGGCTCGCCGTATGCGAAGAGCAAGGGCGAGGACTTGATTTCTTTTGGTACTTTTCTGTATTAAGACAGAAAAGTACTTTAATTTCTCTTTATCAAGAAAGAAAATTGCATTGCTCCTCCAAGGCGGTGTTTCTGTACTTCTCTCTTAAAAGAGAAGTACCAAGAGTTCAAGAATTCAAAACTCACTCAGTCGTGAGCTTTTGAATTCGAAAATAAACCTACCAAGAAACTCTCTCAACGTTTTTGTTGGCGTGCCTTTTTAAGCCTCACACCTCTCGTCCTCGTCACAGCCTCCGTCAAACTTTTTCTGCGTCGGAACACAAAAACTGTTGTCGCCTTCAAGGGTACGAAAAAGTGTCGATGCATTCCTGCTTCAAATCGCCTTTTACTGATTTGTGATATCGGAGCAATTGTGCATCGTCTTAACGACCTCGTCCATGAGGTCGGGAGTTTTCTGCTTCTTGTCAAGAGAAACAAAGAAGTGCGGTTTTTCTCCGTCCTTGAACTGGATACGGTTTTTGTACATCTGAGAAAGCGCCGTAATCTGCTCAACCGTCGGCGACTTGACATAGAAGTAAACCTTGTCTGCACGCTGTGCGATTTCCGAAATACCGAGCCTTGAAGCCATATTTCTTATGAGAGCAACCTGCACAAGTCCGACAACCGACTTCGGCGGGTCACCGTATCTGTCGATAAGCTCGTCGATAACGTCCATCGAATCGCTCTCGCTGGTGATTGCGGCAATTCTGCGGTATGCATCGATTCGCTGTGCGGCACTTTCGATATACTTTTCGGGAATATAAGCGTTTATAGAAACGTCAACAAGGCAGTCCTCGCTGGTTGTCGGTATTTCCTCGCCCTTGACCTTTGCGACGGCCTCGCTCAGAAGCCTCATATACATCTCGTAGCCGACCGCTTCCATGTGGCCGTGCTGTTTTCCGCTGAGAACTGAGCCTGCGCCTCTGATTTCAAGGTCACGAAGCGCAATCCTGAAACCCGAACCGAACTGCGTAAACTCCCTGATTGCGTTGAGTCTTTTGGTTGCAACCTCGGAGAGCGACTTTCCACGTCTGAAGGTAAAGTAGGCAAACGCACGGCGGTTTGACCTTCCGACACGTCCACGGAGCTGGTAGAGCTGTGAAAGCCCGAGTCTGTCGGCATCCTCGATAATGAGAGTGTTCACGTTTGCAACGTCAACTCCCGTTTCGATAATCGTCGTGCAGATAAGCACGTCAAGCTCGTTGTCGATAAGCTGACGCCAGATTTCCGAGAGCTGTTTTTCGTCAATCTGCCCGTGTGCAACACCTATTCTTGCCTCGGGGAGAAGCCTCTGGAGCTTGTCTGCACACTGGTAGATGCTGTCAATTCTGTTGTGAATATAATAGACCTGACCGCCACGGCGAAGCTCCTTTGCAATAGCCTGGGCGATAACTGCGTCGTTATGCTCGATAACGTAGGTCTGGACGGGGTATCTGTCCTGCGGTGGCTCCTCGATGACCGACATATCCCTGATTCCGCTCATTGCCATATTGAGCGTTCTCGGGATAGGTGTTGCCGAAAGCGTAAGCATATCAATTCCCGCAAACATCTCCTTGAAGCGTTCCTTGTGCTTTACGCCGAAGCGCTGTTCCTCGTCGATTATCGCAAGTCCCAAATCCTTGAACTCTATGTCCTTCTGGACAAGGCGGTGTGTGCCGATGACGATATCCACCTCGCCCGTTTTAAGCTTTTTGAGGATTTCCTTCTGCTGCTTGGGTGTTCTGAAACGTGACAGAAGCTCGATTGTTACGGGGAAATGCTCGAAGCGTCTTATTGCCGACTGGTAGTGCTGCCATGCCAGAACGGTTGTAGGCACCAAAATTGCACACTGCTTTGAATCCAGCACGCACTTGAACGCCGCACGGAGTGCGACCTCGGTTTTTCCAAAGCCTACGTCTCCGCACAGGAGTCTGTCCATAGGCACAGACTTTTGCATATCGTACTTTATTTCCTCGGCACTTCGCAGCTGGTCGTCGGTTTCTCTGTACTCGAATCTTTCCTCGAAATCACGCTGCCAGTCGTTGTCGCCCGAGAACGCAAAGCCCTTTGCCATCTGTCTTTTTGCGTAAAGCTCGATAAGCTCCTGAGCCATATCCTCGACGGCTTTTTTCGCTCTCTGCTTTGTGTTTTTCCACTCTGCCGTGCCGAGCTTGTTGAGCTTTATATTGTCTTCCTGCCCTGCTCCTATATATCTTGAAAGCAGGTCAAGCTGTGTTACGGGGACGTACAGCACCTCACTGCCGTGATACTTTACGGTGATGTAGTCCTTTGTTACGTTGTTTTTCTCAATTTTCGTAATTCCCGAAAACTTTCCGATGCCGTACATCGAGTGTACCACATAGTCGCCGGGGGTGATATCCGAAAGGCTCTTTATTTCGTCGCCCTTCTTGTGACGCTTTATCTTGTGGCGGGTTTTGGTGGTTTTAATCTGAGTTAAAAGTGCAAGCTTTGCGTCGGGGTATTCAAAGCCGCCCGACACGCTTCCTGCTCTTACATAGACCATTCCCTCGGAGAGCGGCGAGTCGTCCTTTAAAAGCTCGGCGGAAATTCCTTCCTCACGAAGGTCGGAAACGAGTATTGACTCGGTTTTTTCACTTCCGCCCAGCACAACGCAGCAGTAGCCCTGCTTTGTGAGGGATGAAAGCTCCTACTTTAAGTGCTTTAAGTCGCCGCCCCAGCCCGATGTCTGGAAGCAGGCGGCATTTATAAGCTTTTTGAGCTTTATGTCGCTGTGTCCACGCATAAAGGTGTCGAGGTATATAAGTCTTTCCTGCGATGCCCGAAACGCAAGGTCTGCTTCTTCCAAATAAAAGCCCTCAAGCTCGGGACACAGAAGCCCGTCCTCGTAGAGGATTTTGAGGTCCTCGGAGAGCTGTCCGAGGAAACCCTTTGCCTTTTCACGGCAGTTTGAAAGCTCGGAAAAGCAGATAATGCTGTCCTTGAAATAGTCGGTAATGCACTCTGTTTCGGGGTATGCGAGTGCGTAATATTTGTCGGCGTGCGAGAGGGTGATTCCGCTTTTTACAAGCTCTATGTCGGCAAAAATGTGCTCTTTGATTTTGTCTGCACGCTTGCCTTTTGCACGGCTGGCAACCCCTTCAAGCTGTGAAGCGAAGATTTCTTTTGACGGAAAAATTATCTCGTTTGCGGGGCAGACACGGACAAAGTCCACCTGCTCGGCACGTCTTTGCGACTGGGTATCAAAAAGCGAGATGCTGTCGACCTCGTCTCCCCACAGCTCAATTCTCACAGGTGACGGCTCGTTGACAGGGAAAATGTCGATAATTCCGCCACGGACAGAAAACTGCGCCGCACCCTCTGTCTGCTCGGCTCGTGTATAGCCTGATGCGACGAGAAGAGAGGTGAGCTTTTCCGGGTTTATTGTGTCGCCCTGCCTGATTTCGAAGCTGTATTTATTGAGTGCCCAGCGTGGGATACAAGCCTGCAATGCGCCCTCGATACTTGCGACCATTACCTTGCAGGATTTGTAGAGGATTTTAGAAAGTGCGCAGATTCGCTCCTGCTCGTATTCCTTTGAGGCTCCCTCGGTATGTGCGAAGGTGTAGTCCTTTGCTGGGTAGAAGCAGGCAATTTCCTCTGTTGCAAGCTCGTTTATGTCGGTAACAAAGCGCCTTGCGGCAGGTTCGTCGTCGCAGATTACGAGGACGTTTCCGAGTCTTGAAAGTCCCAATACCGTCTGCGACTTGTGGATATTGTACACGCCGGTGAGTGACAAAGGTGTATGGCCCTTGAGCACGGCGGTTTTAAGCTCCCGATAAAACGGAAGACAATCGCAGATGCGATAAAAGATGTTGTTCATAGCTTTGGCTTTCCTCCTTGACTATTCTGAAACGACAACACGGGCCGGACAGCTGCTGTCGGCCCTGGGATTATATTTTTCTTATGGTTTGTGAGATACCGATGCTTGGGCTCACTACGAGTTATACAGATTCATTGCCTTGTCGGTGTCACCCGAAACGATAAGCTGTACAGCCTCGACAGCCTTCTTTGCCGCCTCGTCGATGAGCTTTCTTTCGCTCTCTGTAAATCTTGAAAGCACCCAATCTGCGAGGTTATAGTCGGGGTGTGGCTTCTTTCCGACACCCATTTTTACTCTGGGGAAGTCCTGGCTTCCCGTTAATGCTATGATGCTTTTGATGCCATTATGACCGCCGTCCGAGCCTTTTCTGCGTATTCTGAGCTTTGACGGCTCGAGTGAAATATCGTCATAGATGACAATCAGCTTCTGTGGCGGTACTTTATAAAACTGCATTGCCTCAGCAATCGCCTCTCCGCTGTTGTTCATATAGGTAGTAGGCTTCATCACAAGGCAACGCTTGCCGTTTATCATGACATCTGCATACATTGACTTGAATTTTGCTCTTTCACATTTTACGCCGAGCTTTTCGCAAAGTGCATCAACGGCGATAAAGCCTGCGTTGTGACGTGTGTCCTCGTAGGTAACGCCGGGGTTTCCGAGTCCTGCGATGATATATTCGACCTTACCGGTCGGAGCATTCTGGCTGTTCTTTGCAGACAGCTCCTTTAATTTTTCAAATATACTCAAGTTTATTCCTCCATCATTATTAAGCCAGCGTACCGCTGGACATGCCCACCTCGAAAATGTGAAGTAAAGCCAAACACCGCCTTCAAGGAGCAATGTCCTTTCTCTCTTGAAAGAGAAAGGACGAAAGAGTTCAAGCCCGTGAAACTCACTCGGCGTGAGCTTTCACGGTCGTTTTTTTAACCTACTAACGCCCTCGTAGGAAAGTTTTCGCTTAAGCAGTATAGAACACCTATCGGTAGGAGCGGAAAGTGCACCGACACTTTTTCGTACCCTTGAAGGCGACAACAGTTTTTGTGTACCGACGCTAATAAAGTTCGACGGAGTCTGTGGCGAGGACGAGGGGTGTTCAATTTGAAAACACCGCTCATATGTGTATTTATGCTGACCGCAGCGACTCAGTAACTTTTTGTCAGCAGTCATTTATCGGAGCTGCAAAAGGCTCCAGCGGTACGCTGGCAAAAACGTTGAGCGAGTTTCTTGGTAGGTTAATTCCGTTTCGGATTTTAAGAACACCGAAGGTGTTAAATCCGAAACAAGTTCTTCTTTACCAAGTCTTTCTTCTTTCAAGAAGAAAGCGTGGAGTAAAGAGAACACCTATCGGTAGGGCGAAGGCATAATTGCCTGTAGGGTGGTCTTTATATTCCGATGCTTCGCTACAGATACGGCTGTACTGTTTTCCTTTACTTTACAAGGCTTGCCTTAATGAGGGCGAGCTGTGTCTTGGAGTCGGGAATTTTGTCCTGCATAACCATCTCAACCGCCTCGGAAAGTGGCATTCTCACGACGTCGAGAAACTCGTCCTCGTCGAGCTTCTGCTCGGAAAAGCTAAGACCTGTTGCAAGGTACATATATATAACCTCTGTGTCGTAGGCAACAGTCGGGTAGAGTCTGCCGAGCGGAATAATCTTCTCGGCTGTGGCTCCAACCTCTTCCTTAAGCTCTCTGATACCGCACTCGAGTGGGTCCTCGCCTGCTTCTCGCTTGCCTGCGGGAACCTCTAAGAGCACATCTGAAAACGGATATCTGAACTGCTTTACCAGAAGCACGTCCCCGTTATCGCAAAGAGGCACGACGCACACTCCGCCCGAGTGGTGGACAACCTCACGGAAGGCATTTTCGCCGTTTTCAAGCTCTACGGTGTCCCTTGTAACCTTCATTATTTTCCCGTCAAATATAAGCTCACTCGAAAGTGTTTTTTCACTAAGATGCATTATTTTTCCTCCCCGGCTTGTTCCTTGTTGTCATCAAGCTCGTAAAAATCCTCGGCGCAGAAATACTTTTCTGCTTCCTCGTCGGTCATATCATCGACGCTTTCATAGTCGTATTCTCTGCCGTCGATTACCTTTACACCGTTCTTCTTTGCAAGCTTCGATGTTACTGCCATATAAATCATAAAGAGAAGTATTCCGCCGACGGTAATAGCAAGACCTGCCTTTAGTCCGACAGTTTCATATTCAAAGGTAATTTCGCTGTCGCCTGCAGGAACTGCGATTGCCATAAGTCCGTCATAGACATTTTCAATCTTGACTCTCTCGCCGTTCACATAAGCTGTAAAGCCCTTGTCAAAAGGCACTGAGAAGAACACAAGCGATGGCTTTTCGAGCTTAATCTTAGCGTCGAAGCCGTCTGAACGCTCCTTGAAATAGTAGCATGACTTTGTTGCCTTGTCCTTTGCAGACTTGAAAACGCTGTCCCTCGATGCGGAAAGAGAATCGCCGTAGCTTTCGATAAGTCCCTCATAGCGCTCAATCTGGTCATCTGTGAGGAAAATTGCGTTCATTGCAAGAGTAGAGGTCTGTGCGGTTGTAAGCTTTTCTGTGTCCTCAAGACGCACATACTTGTCAAACGCAAAGCCCATCGGAACATAATATTCGTTCTCGTAGATATAAAAATCGTTCTGGGTATCTATATACTCAAAGCCGTCAACAGGACAAACGGGGATTTCTGTGTCCTCGTCGCTTACCTGCTTGAGGTAATATTTAACCGAAAGGAGCTGGCGGAGTGCGTAATATCTCGGCTCAACTCTTGTTGCAACGTTTCGGGTGATGTTCATAGTATCCTCGTAGAAGGTCATAATTGACGGCGAGGCTGTACTCTGGAAGCATCTCATTGACGAATAGCCCCAGAACATACACCAGTTGTCAACATTCTCGCTTGTATCTATACGGTAGAATTCGCCCTCCTGCTTCGGCAGGTCGATTTCGCCGTTGATTGCGTGGTCGATATAGTAATCCTGGTAAGGGCCCTGAGCTATGCCGTACCAGATGAGTGCGGCACTTCCGACAAACACAGTTGCAACGGTTGCAGGAACGAGCCTCTTAAGGGCAGTTTTCTTGTTAGGAATAAAGTACACTATAAACACCAAAACCGCAAAGAGCAGTATTGTGCCTACAATCTGGATAACCGCAAGGTCGGGGTACTGAGCAACCTTGCCGATTGTTGTTTCGTCCGTCTTGGAATCTGTTTTCGGAAGAAGGAATATTACCGCAAAAACTGCCAGCACCGCCGCAACGGCAGGGATTCCCTTCTTGAGTGAAATTGCCTTGTCATCGACTGCGATTGCCGTCATAAGTGCCATAATAAGCACCGGCATAAAATACCATCTAGCGTAGTAGCTTCCGTTAAAGAGCTGGAATGCGCTGTTGAGAATCGGAACGCACGCTGCCACAGCACAGAACACGGAAAGTCGCTTTGCCCAGTGCTTTCCCCTGCCTCTGAAGAATGCGATAACACCAGCCATTGAAAACATCGGCAGGTATGCGGCGATAGAAGCCCATCTTGCTGTGTCTGAAGCAAAGAGGTTGCTTCTTGCAGGCATATCGGGGAACATAAACAGGCTTTGTGCGATTCTGTGGAGTCGGTAAGGGTCTGAGTATGCGACCATATCGATACCCGAAAGCGACTGAGAGAGTCGTGGATTTGAGAACACGGAGAGTGCGGCAGGCAAAAAAACCACCGCAGAGAACAAAACGCCGATAACTGCCTCGATTGCGAGGGAGATGAATTTTCCGAGAGTTAGCCTGAAGTCCTTTGATGCACATCTTATGAAGAAGTAAAGAAGTGTAAATGCAACGATTGAAGCAAAGAAGTAGTAGTTAATTGTTGCAAGGAGTCCGACGGCGAGTGCAAAGACACCTCTTCTGTTGTCCTGGACTCTCATCTCGAGTGCTAAAAGCACGAGCGGGAAGAATGCCGAAACGTCGTGGAAGTGGTTGAAGAACATATTATAAATCTGCGCACTCGAAAATGCATAGAGCATTGCACCGATTGCAGCAGCGTTAGGGCTTTTTACAAAACGGCGCAAAAATGCATATGAGGTCAGTGCTGCAACTGCTGTTTTAAGGCACAAAAGCCACGGGATAAGGTACACTACCGCACCCGACGGGAACGGAATTGTCAGCCAGAAAAACGGGCTTCCGTAGAGGTAGAAGGCGTAGGCACCTATAATGTCGGAGCCAAGGTCGGTTCCCCAGTCCCAGCCGACACCGAACTCACGGACAAAGTCGTGGGCATGTTCATAGAACATAAGCTGTTGGGAGTTGAAATCTCCGTAATAGAGGAGTATTCCCTTGTTATATATGAGGATAGGGATGTATATGATTGCAAGAATTATAAACGATGCTAAAAAGACAAAGAGGTATTTTTCCTTTTGCTTTGCAAGCGGGGTAAGCGGCTTTTGCATCTTTGCACCTCCGAAAAATAATCTACCCTTTATTATAACATACTTTTTTGAAAAAATAAAGGGGGCTGAAAGCCAAACACCGCCTTCAAGGAGCAATGCAATTTTCTTTCTTGATAAAGAAAATTGCGAAAAGAAATCAAGTCCTCGCCCTTGCTCTTCGCAGACGGCGAGCCAGCCTAACGCTGGGCGTTTGTCACCCCCTCAAAGTGAGCAAGCACTCAAAAATATCATAGCCCCCTCGAGGGGGGCTTTTTACTTTCAAAGAAGCGGTCGTTTTCACCTACTAACGCCCTCGTAGGAAAGTTTTCGGCTTCAAGGAGACGGTTTTCCAAGTCACTTGATACATTAAAACAACCGTGAAACTCACGGTAAATGAGCTTCACGGTCTTGGTTATTTAGGTTTATTCTTCTGTTTCTTCTTCCTCGTTTTCGTCGTCGGCAGGCTCGTCAGGCTCTACAACCTCTGCCTTTTCAGCTTCGGCGGCGAGTGCCTCCTGCGCCTTGAGCTCTTCCTCGGAAGGCTGTTCGATAGCGGTAATTTCGGCATTTTCGTCATGCTCGGCTCTTGTAAAAGTAACAACCCTTTCGTTCTCGTTAACCTTCATCATTCTTACGCCCGTAGCATATCTGCCCATTACTCTGACATCGGCTGCACGCAGTCTGATAACAACGCCGTCGGTCGAAATCATAATGATATCGTCCTCTTCGTCAACGACCTTTATACCGCACACATATCCCTTTTCGTCGGAAACAGTGTAGTTCTTTCTGCCGTAGCCGCCTCTGTTCTGGACGGTGTAAGCCTCGAGTGCAGACCTTCTTCCGAGTCCCTTGTCGGAAACTGTCAGAACTGTTGCGCCCTCTCTTACTCGTGCCATTGAAACAACGCTGTCACCCTCACGGAGCTTGATTGCTCTTACGCCGTGGGCTGTTCTTGACATTGCACGCAGACGTGTTTCGGAGAATCTGATTGCCATACCGTTTCTTGTTGCAACGATAATATCGTCCTCTCCGCCTGTCATTCTTACGCCCATAATCTCGTCGCCCTCGTCAAGACCGATAGCGATAAGACCGTTCTTTCTGACATTTCGGTATGCAGGCAGTGCAGTCTTCTTTATCTTGCCGTTTCTGGTTACCATAATGATATTCTTGCCCTCGTCAAAGTCAGAGGTCTTAATCATTGCGGCAAGCTCCTCACCCTGAGAAAGTGCGAGCAGGTTTACAATATTCGTACCCTTTGAGGTTCTTGAGCCTTCAGGAATCTCGAAGCACTTGAGTCTGTACATAATTCCCTTGTTTGTGATAAAGAGAATGTGGTCGTGAGTTGAGCAGACAGCCATTTCCTTAATGAAGTCGTCCTCACGCTGTTTCATACCCGTAATACCTCTGCCGCCTCTGTTCTGTGCCTTGTATGCAGAAACCGGCATACGCTTGATGTAGCCGTTGTTTGTGTAAAGCACA
Source organism: Oscillospiraceae bacterium (assembly GCA_017848055.1). Lineage (GTDB taxonomy): Bacteria > Bacillota > Clostridia > Oscillospirales > Ruminococcaceae > UBA7477. Next base: position 11,991 of record JAGALZ010000041.1, read on the forward strand.
ACGTCGTCCTCGACAGGGATAAGGTCTTCGATATCAACCTCACCGCTTACATCCTCAATCTGTGTTCTTCTCTCGTCGCCGTACTTACGCTTGATTTCTGCAAGGTCGTCACGGATGATACCGCAGACTCTTTCTCTCTTTGCTAAGATATCGAGGAAGTCGGCAATCTTAAGCTCAAGGGCTGCCATTTCGTCACGAAGCTTCTGTCTTTCAAGACCTGTCAATTGAATGAGTCGCATCTGAGCGATAGCGTCAGCCTGAACCTCTGTGAGAGAAAATCTCTCCATAAGTCTTGTCTTAGCCTCGACAGTTGTCTTCGAGGAACGAATAATATTTACAACCTCGTCGATGTTGTCGATAGCGATAATAAGACCTGCTAAGATGTGGGCTCTTGCCTTTGCCTTTTCAAGGTCGTAGCGTGTTCTTCTCTCGATAACGTCAATCTGGTGGTTTATGTAGTGCTGGAGTACTTCCTTGAGTGTAAGGCACTTAGGCTCTCCGTTTACAACGGCAAGCATAATAACTCCGACTGTATCCTGGAGCTGAGTAAGTGCAAAGAGCTTGTTTAGGACAACCTGCTGGTTTGCGTCCTTCTTAAGCTCGATAACGATACGCACCATCTTTTCCTTGTCGGATTCGTCACGAAGGTCGTGGATACCGTCGATACGCTTGTCCTTTACAAGCTCGGCAATAGACTTGATAAGCTCTGCCTTGTTTACCATATACGGGATTTCGTGGACGATGATGCACTGTCTGCCCTTGATTTCCTCGAAGGAAGTCTTTGAGCGCAGAATAATCTTGCCTCTGCCGGTGCCGTAAGCGGCTCTGATACCGCTTCTGCCCATGATTATACCGCCGGTCGGGAAGTCAGGGCCCTTGATGTGTGCCATAAGGTCATAAAGCGACGCATCAGGGTTTTCCATAAGCAAATCAATCGCACCGATAACCTCGTTCAAGTTATGCGGCGGAATGTTTGTCGCCATACCAACGGCGATACCGACAGAACCGTTACAGAGAATCTGCGGGAATCTTGAAGGAAGAACTGTAGGCTCCTTAAGACGGTCGTCGTAGTTTGGAGCAAAATCTACTGTATCCTTGCCGATATCTGCGAGCATTTCGAGTGCAAGCTTTGACATTCTCGACTCGGTATAACGGTAAGCGGCAGGCGGGTCACGGTCGATAGAACCGAAGTTTCCGTGTCCGTCTACGAGTGTATAACGAAGTGAGAAGTCCTGCGCAAGTCTTACCATTGCGTCGTATACGGAAGAGTCGCCGTGCGGGTGGTATCTACCCAGAACGGCACCGACAGTATCGGCACACTTACGGTAAGCCTTGTCAGGCATAAGATTATTTTCGTACATTGTATAGAGAATACGTCTGTGAACAGGCTTCAAGCCGTCACGGACATCAGGAAGCGCTCTTGAAATGATAACCGACATAGAATACGCAAGGAACGAAGATTTCATTTCCTTTTCAATATCGGTATCAATAACGTGCTTTACTTCCTCAAGCTGGTTTTCGCCGTTATTTATAATATCCAAAATATCACCCTGCTTATCTTTTGTTTTCCAACTCTTTCAAGGAGCTTACTTTGAAGCCTTCGAGGTGGTGTTGAGATAATTTTCAAACTTGTTTATAAAATGTCTTCTCAAAATATCGCTGTCTGTCTGAGAAACAGCTCTCTTCGGGATAACGTGGAAGGTCTGCTTTGATATGAAAATAAGAAACATATCATCTGCCTCAACTATTCTCATATCCTCTGACGGATACTTGTATACCGACTTCTCGGGCTTTATTCTGCCGTCGTAGTCGTCAATCTCCTCGTCCTCGTTTTCCTTGTAGTCAGAACGGTTTTCGTCAAATTCTCCGCTTTCCTTGTCCTCTTCGACAAGCTCCTTTGCAAGGGCTTCGTCTTCCTTCGGAATTATCGTTTCAATCTCAAATTCCTTTTTGAAAAGGCGGAAAATATATCTGTCGTCCTTAAGAGCCTCGAGTGCAACGAGGAGCATTTTTCTTACTCTTATCGGGGTTATCCATGTCATTGCAATCATAGCAACACAGACAGTCATAAGTCCCCAGCTTACATACGAGGTAGGCTCTTTAATTATCTGAAACAGAAAAATCGCCGCAACGACACCGAAAAGTATGGTGTTTATAACATTTTTCTTAAAGACATAAAGCTTCTGGAACATTCTGAAGGCTCTGTCCTCTTCGTCAATTGTTATGTTGTAGTTAAGCTCTAAAATCGGACTTTCCGCTGAAGCTTCCGTTTTGTCGGGCTTTATTTCTTCCGTCTGTTCAGACTGAGAAACGAGCCTTTCTATTTCCTTGTCCCAGTTCGGAGTGTTATCCTCTTCGCCTAAAAGTATACCCATAAAAGCCTCTCCTTCCCTTAGATATCGAGGTTTTCAGCGTATCTTGCATTCTTCTCGATAAACTCTCTTCTCGGGCCGACCTTATCGCCCATAAGAATTGTGAAGATTTCGTTTGCTGACGCTGCGTCTTCCATGGTAACTCTGAGCATAATTCTTGTTTCAGGATTCATGGTTGTTTCCCAGAGCTGGTGCGAGTCCATCTCACCAAGACCCTTGTATCGCTGAACGTCAACCTTAACGTTCTCGTCGCCGTTCTGAAACTCCTTGATGATAGCGTCACGCTGGGCGTCGGAGTAAGCATATCTCTTCTGCTTGCCCCTCTTGCACTCAAACAGCGGCGGCTGTGCGATATAAACGTGTCCCTCTTCAATCAGAGGACGCATAAATCTGAAGAAGAATGTCAGAAGAAGTGTTCTGATATGTGAACCGTCAACGTCGGCATCGGCCATGATAATAACCTTGCCGTAACGGAGTCTTGTGATATCGAAATCCTCACCGATACCTGTTCCCAGAGCCATAACTACAGGTGAGAGCTTATCGTTGCCGTAGACCTTATCGATTCTTGCCTTTTCAACGTTGAGCATCTTACCCCAGAGAGGTAAAATTGCCTGGAATGTTCTGTCTCTGCCGCCCTTTGCGGAACCGCCCGCAGAGTCACCCTCGACGATATAGATTTCAGTTCTCTCTGTTCCTCTTTCGGAGCAGTCCGCAAGCTTACCCGGGAGCGATGAGCTTTCGAGAGCTGACTTTCTTCTTGCAGATTCTCTTGCCTTCTTAGCGGCTTCTCTTGCACGCTGAGCCTGCAGGGACTTATCGAAGATTGCTCTTGCAACCGACGGATTTTCCTCTAAGTAGTCCATAAGCTTATTCATAACAAGCTTTTCAACAAACGGTCTTACCTCCGGATTTCCGAGTCGTCCCTTTGTCTGACCCTCGAACTCACAGTTTGTAAGCTTTACTGAAACAATCGAGGTAATACCCTCTCTTACGTCGTCGCCCGTGAGCTTTTCGTTGCCGTCCTTCAAGAGTCCGAACTTCTTGCCGTACTCGTTGATGACCTTAGTGAGAGCGTTCTTGAAGCCCGTTTCGTGGGTACCGCCGTCAGGAGTATGGATGTTATTTGCAAACGAGAGTATATTCTCGTTATATGTGTCGTTGTACTGCAAAGCTATTTCGCAGAACATATCCCCGCTCATACCGCTTATATAGATAACCTCAGGTGAGAGCGCTTCAACTCCCCATGTAGTATGCAGGTGGGTAACAAATTCTCTTATACCGCCCTCATAGTGGAGAGTTTCGGAGAGGATATTTTCCTCGTCACGCTTATCTGAAAATACAATCTTGATACCTGCATTCAGAAATGCCTGCTCACGGAGTCTTTTCAGAAGAATATTATAGTCATAAACTGTAGTTTCCTGGAAAATCTCAGGGTCAGCCTTGAACATAACGGTAGTACCTGTTCTGTCGGTCTTGCCTGTTATCTTCATCTGCTCGGAATACTTACCTCTTTCAAACCGCTGGAAGTGGACATTCTCGCCGTCGTGGACAGTAAGCTCGAGCCACTCAGAAAGCGCATTTACAACCGACGCACCTACTCCGTGCAGACCGCCTGCAACCTTATATCCGCCGCCGCCGAACTTACCGCCTGCGTGAAGGACAGTATAAACAACGGTTGCTGCAGAAATCTTTTCTGTCGGATGGATACCGGTAGGGATACCTCTTCCGTTATCGGATACTCTTATGATATCGCCCGGAAGAATATCTACTGTAATTTCGCTGCAATATCCTGCAAGTGCTTCGTCGATAGAGTTGTCGACAATTTCATAAACGAGGTGGTGAAGTCCTCTTGGGCCGGTTGAACCGATATACATACCCGGTCTTTTTCTTACAGCCTCAAGTCCTTCAAGAACCTGGATTTGATTTTCGTCGTAGTTATTATCCTTGTCGACAAAGGAAATATTTTCGTTTACTTCTTCAAAGCCGTTTAAGTTTTCCAAAATACTTTACACTCCTTAAAATAAGTCACTGTATTTTTTTCTTTTCTGATTTTCAAATCTTTTTTTAAGTGTGGCACAAGATAGCTGTGACACATAAATCTTTTCGGTAAGACTCTCGTCAAGACAGACAACAAAGCTTTTCGGCATCTCAAAGGTTGTGTAAACAACTCTTTTATTCTTCTCGGAAACTTTAAGAAAATCTCTTGTGTCCTTTGAAAGAGAGGTGTTTTCAATATCGAAGATACCTATAATATCCCTTGTTCTTACTGTGTAATCATTACCGATATGAAGATACATTTTTTTATTCCTCTATTTTATTTTTCCGCCCTCAATTTCAAAAACCCTGCCAACTCCGAGAAGCGGAATATTATCACAGCAGGTTATAAACACCTGCATATTTTCAATCTGCGACAAAACAAAATTCTGTCTTTCCTTATCAAGCTCACTTAAAATATCGTCAAGCAATATTATCGGCGAATCACTTTGCTCCTGCGCTAAAATGTAAGCCTGCGCAAGCTTTAGACAAAGTGCAATACTTCTGTGCTGTCCCTGGGAAGCATAATCTCTTGCGATAAGTCCGTTTATTCTTGCGATGATATCGTCACGGTGGACACCTACTGTAGTAAAACCGCTTCTTATATCATTTTCCCTGCAGGCTCTGAGTGCTTCAACGTATTCATTTGAAACATCGGTCAAGGTTCCCGTTTTCCCTTCAAGCTGAGGAAAAACGGTTGACACATAGGAAAGCGTCAGCTCCTCTTTTCCGCCCGATATCTTTCTGTAAAGCTCATTTGCAACTGCCGAGAGCTTTTTTATATACTTGTATCTTATTGAAGTAATATAACAGCCCATTGAAGCGAGCGAGGAGTCATATATCTGCAAAAGCTCCTGCCCCGCATTATCATAGACTATATTTTTCAGCACTGCATTTCTTTGATGAAGTGTTTCAGCGTATCTGTTTGCAATATCGGCATAAGAATTTTTAATCTGACTTATCGACAAATCAACAAAATCTCTTCTTATATCCGGCGAGCCTTTTGAAATCTCCAAATCCTCCGGTGTGAACACAACGCAGGAGATATTTCCGAAAAGACCCGACATATTTTTTACATCTACGCCGTTTAAAGTAATTTTCTTATCTCTTATATTCTGACGGCTGACAGAAACCTTTATCTGCTGATTTCTTCTTTTGTCAGAATACGAAAGCTCAATGTTCATTACATCCTGACCTATTTTAATCAAATCCTTATCCTTGGTGCTCCGAAAGCTTCTTGCACCGCTCATAAGCCAGATTGACTCGATAAGATTTGTTTTTCCCTGGGCGTTTTTTCCGAAGAGTATATTTGTATACTCGTGCGGATTTATTTCAACCCCTGTCAGATTTTTAAAGCCATCGACCTTAAGCTTTGTAATTTTCATTATTTGATTACCAGCTGTGTATCAATTTCGGGAACATAAACAGTGTCACCGCTTCTGATTTTCTTGCCTCTCATAAGGCAGACCTCATCGCCGACCATTATTCTTCCGTCCTTGATAATTTCCTTTGCATCAGAACCCGTTTCAGCAAGTCCTGAAAATTTAAGGAGCGAATCAAGCTTTATATATTCTGTTGTAATTTTTATCTCAACTGATTTCATAAATAACCTTCTTAATTAAAGTCTTACAGGAAGCACAAGATATGTGTAGCTTTCATCGCCCGATGCAGGAACTATCTTCAGAGGCATCTGACTTCCGCTGAGCAGAAGCTTTACCTTATCCTGACCGCATGCCTTGAGAGGGTCAATCATATATCTGCACTTAAATCCAATTCTAATCATAGGGCCTGTCATATCTGCGCTGATTTTGTCGCTTACGTTTCCGAGTGAAGAAGAACAGCTTATGCTGATATCTCCCTTGTCAAAAAGAAATTTTACAGGGCTGTTTGTTCTTTCATTGATAAGAGGCATAGCTCTGTCAAGAGAATCCAAAAGTACTCTTGTATCAGCAATAACCTCGGTTGCGCATTCCTTAGGAATAGCCGACTTGTAAGGATGGAATTCTCCTTCAAGCATTCTTGTATAAACCATATATCCCGAGAAATCGAAAATGATATGTTTTCTTGCAATTCTTACTGTGCAGGAAAGCTCGTCCTCATCCTTCAGAAGCTTTGATACTTCTAAAAGTGCCTTAGCAGGAACAACGAACTTGAAATCCTTGTCTGTCTTGATAGGCTCTGTTCTTACAGCAAGTCTGTAGCCGTCGAGAGCAACGAGATTGAAAACTCCCTCGCTTATATCAAAAAGCTCACCTCTGAGAATAGGCTTCATATCAGTCTGAGCAACAGCAAAGATTGTCTGATTTATCATGCTCTTCAATACCGGCTGGAGAATAGTAAAGCTTTCGCAATTTTCAGCTGACGGAAGGTCAGGATACTCTTCAGCAGACATAGCAGCGATAGAATACTCAGTAACGCCGCAGGAAATCTTAACCTGGAGATTATCGAATATCTCGACCATAATATCCTCGCCCGGCATTCTCTTAATAATGTCGGCAAAGAATCTTGCGTTTAAAACAACCTCTCCTCTGTCAGCACTTCTTACGCTGATTTCGGTTTCAATACCAAGCTCTAAGTCATAACCTGTAAGCTTGAGTATATTAGTGTTAAGGCAAAGCTTTATTCCTTCGAGACAAGCGATTGCAGCTCTTTCGGAAACAGCCTTTGATACATTTATGATAGCTTCGTAAATCTCACTTTTGTTGCAAATGAAAACCATAATTTGATTCCTCCGTAAATAGGCTTTTTGTGTGTAAAGAAAGAAAATAAGATATTTATAGTTTATAGTAGTAATAATAGTGTGTGTTGAAAAGATGGAAAAGAGCCTTTGAGCCTTATAAAAAGGGGCTTTTTCCGTCCACAGAATCCAAACATATTTTATAATACTTCAACATACATATTGTATACCAAAAAGGTAACAGTTCACAATATCTCGTATATGTGTGTTTGAAGTTGTTTGTTTTGTTGAAAAGAATTTTTTTGCGATTTTAAAGGTTTGAAGTCATAAAATTTTACTGTTTGAAAACGTTTATCAAAATCGTTTAAGAACAATAAAAACTGACATAAATCGCATTTTTTATTTTCTCAAAATGTTGAAAACCGTGTTGAAAACACTAAAAACTCTGCAATAATTTAATATTGACAAATCAAAAATTGTGTGATTTAATCCTTCCTCAGATTCTTGATAATGTCACCGATAGTATTTTTAAGCTCCGGCTTCTGCTTCATCATTGCAGCAACATCCTTGTAGCTTGTTGTCATAGTCGAGTGGTCACGGTTGAGTACATTTCCTATTTCAATATAGGTCATACCCTTGACCTCTCTGAAAACATAAATTGCTACCTTTCTTGCAAGTGAGATTGGAGCAGAACGGTTCTTTGAACGGATATCCTCAGCGGAAACATTGAATGCCGCTGCGATGTCGTTAATAATTCTTTCTGCTGTAACCTCCTGCGGATGGTTGTCAATCTGGATTTCCTTTACTATACGCTGTGCCATAGAAATTGAAGGTGATTCACTTGTATAGACTGTAAGTGCCTTCATTTTCTTGACCGCACCCTCGAGCTGACGGATATTTGTCTTGATTCTTTCAGCTATGTAGCGGATAATTGAATCATGGAGATTGAAATTCAAATCCTCAGCCTTACGCTTGATAATGGCAAGTCTTGTTTCAAAGTCAGGACTTACAACGTCAACCTGCATTCCGTTTACAAAGCGTGACTGGAGTCTTTCCTCGAGCTTTGTCATTTTTGAAGGCGGAATATCAGAGGTTAAAACAATCTGTCTTCCTCTGTTGTAAAGCTCATTGAAGGTATGGAAAAACTCTTCCTGGGTTGAATCCTTACCGGCGATAAACTGAACGTCGTCCATAAGAAGAAAATCCGCTTTTCTGAACTTGTCGTGAAACTCAGCGGTGTTCTTTTCTGTAACAGCCTTGATATATTCGTTTGTAAACTGTTCGCCTGTGATATAGATGATATTGAAATCGGGCTTTGTTCTTCTTACCTCATACTGGATAGCCTTGAGAAGGTGGGTTTTACCGAGTCCCGAATCGCCGTAGATAAAGAGAGGATTGAAAACGTCGTTATTTTCGTTTCCGTCAACCTTTGCTACTGCGGTACAGAAAGCGTAGGCAAGCTCGTTTGATTTACCTCTGATGAAGTTATCAAATGTAAGCTCCTTCTTTCCGTTTTCACTGATTGAAGGCATCTTTGGTTTTTCTTCAGTTATTTCCTCCTCGGCTCCCGGTTTTACAAGAATATTTATTTCAACCTCAAAGCCAAGAACATCTGCAAAGGCTTCTTTTAATACTTCGCCGTATGCATCATAGGTCGTTGTTCTGCTAAATTCTGATTCTGTGTAGAGATAAGCAACGGAGTTTTCGAGCTTAACAGGTTCCAAGATGTTAATCCATCTGTTAAAGCCGATACTGCTTATGTTAGGGTGACCTGAGCAGTATTCCTTTACCATTGCAACTACTTTGGAAAATGAGTCCATCAGTATACTGTCCTTTCTGTTTTTGTAGTAAAATATAGTAGTTAATGACCTTTAAAAACATAAAAAAGGTCACAATTGTCCTCATTATAAGTATAACATATTTTTCTCGATATGGCAAGCAAAAAATAAAGAAATTTACCTATTATTATATATAGGAAGAGAGAGAGCAAGATTGACAAAATTTAAGCATACAAAATTGCAAAAGAAAGGGTGAGGTTTTCTGCAAAAATTATAGGAAACACCGACTTTAAGCGACAATGTTTTTTGACCTACCAACGCCCTCGTAGGAAAGTTTTCGCCAGCCCATGCGCTGGGCGTTTGTCACCCCCCTCAAAGTAAGCAAGCAATCAAAAGTTATCATAGCCCCCTCAAGGGGGCTTTTGGTTTTTTCCTTTGATGGTGAAAACAGTTTTTGTGTTCCGACGAAGGTCAAATTTGACGGAGGCTGTTCAATTTGAAAACACCACTCATATATGTATTTATGCTGACCGCAGCGACTCGGTAACTTTTAGTCAGCAGTCATTTATCGGAGCTGCAAAAGGGTCCAGCGGTACGCTGGCAAAAACGTGGAGAGAGTTTCTTGGTTTGTGAAAATCCGAGCGAGGAAGCTCCGACAAGGAGTTCCGAAGCTCTTGATTTCTTGGTACTTCTGTATCAAGACAGAAGTACATCCATTCCTGTATCAATACAGAAAAGGATGTGTTTTAAAAAGGAAATATAATTTTTGTCTGGCTTTTCATTGCGTCTTGTATAAAAAACATACAAATATACTATATATTGTGTTATATAAAATTCTGAAACACAAGACTTGTTTTATGACAAACAAAGAAAGGAAAAATTGCGTAAGTTTCGGCATTTTGCCACCAAAAAAATAAAAAATATTACTTGACAAAGTGTGTATAAATAGGTTATAATGTATTCTTGCAGGGGTCTTGAATGAAGACTAAAAATGATTACGTTTGAGTTTAAAATATAAACTCGGGTTCGAAGGGAGGATGCTGAATGAAGCAGACATATCAGCCAAAGAAGCTCCAGAGAAAGAAGGAGCACGGCTTCAGAAAGAGAATGGCTACAAAGAACGGCCGTAAGGTTCTCGCTCGCAGAAGAGCAAAGGGTAGAGCAAGTCTGACCTACTAAAACGCTGACCACCCTATACCAAACAAACAAAAGCTTGGTATTGTGTGGTCTTTTTTGTTTTTATAAGGCAAGGGATAAAAAATGCTGTTTACAGAAATTTTGAAGGAAAACAAGGAGTTTTCCAGAGCCTACAGAGTAGGCAGATTTGTTTCGTGTAACATACTTACCTGTTATTTTAAGCAAAACAAGCTTCCCTTCAATAGAATGGGAATAACCGTCGGAAAAAAGCTTGGCAATGCAGTTACAAGAAACAGAGCAAAAAGAATGATAAGGGCAGCTTACAGACTAAATGAACAGAATTTTCCTATCGGATATGATATCGTTTTTGTTGCAAGAAATGATATCGCAGAAAGAAAAACCGACGAGATAGAGAAATTTTTCAATGAACGACTTATCATTCAGATGAATAAGGCCGCCTGCGAAAAGCCTAAAAGCAACGACAAAAGAAAGCCTGTGAAGTAAAGATGAGTTATATCGCACGTTTGCTTATTAGAGGTTATCAGAAATTCATAAGTCCGCTTTTTCCGCCAAGGTGTAAATATTACCCCACCTGCTCGGCGTACGCTATAAAAGCACTGGAAAAACACGGTTTTATCAAGGGTATGATTTTAGCAGTATGGAGAATACTCAGATGCAATCCGTGGTCAAGAGGCGGAGTAGATTACGTACCGGATGAATTTACATTGTTTAAGAAGACAAAATAAGGGCTTTCACTTTTTCTAAGAAACGAAAGGAAATTATACTATGTTCAGAATGATTGCAGTGCCGCTCGGTCTGATAATGGAGCTTTGCTACAATATTATCAAGGACTACGGCCTCGCTCTTTTAGCTTTCACAATCGTTATAAAGCTTATAACACTCCCTCTCCAGATAAAGCAGCAGAAGAGCACAGCTAAAATGCAGAAGCTCCAGCCGGAGCTTGATAAAATCAAGAAAAAATACGGCAAAGACCAGCAGAAATACCAGGAGAAAATGACTGAGTTTTACGCAAAGTCAGGCGTAAGCCCTATGGCTTCATGTCTGCCGATGCTTATCACTATGCTTATCCTCTTCTCTCTCATTCACGTTGTTTATGACCCGCTTACATATGTGCTCAACGACGTTGAAAATGAGAGCTTCGAGAAGGCAGGTACTGTCGTTAAGAATATGTACACCATAAGCTACGAAATAAAGGATAACGATATTGATTTCAATTATCTCGTTGAGCTTTACGACAAGAATGCGGACAAGCAGCTCTCCGATGAGGAAAAGGATACCTTTATAAAGGCTCTTGCAAGCGGCGATACCATCAAGGGCAAGAACGACGAGGAGTTTAAGTTCAAAAAGACGGGCAAGCTCGACAAGGACGAAATTGAGGATGTTATTGACGCATTCTTAGCTTACAATGACACAACAGCAGAAAATGCTCCTTCAATTACTCTCTATGAGTACATGATTGACACAGACAAGGTTTCTTCACAGCTTCAGTCAAGACCTGAGCTTATCATTATCAATATGATAAACGACGGCTACACAAGCTTCTATGACGACATCGACGAGGATATTGTAAAGGAAGTTGATGACTTCAACTATACACTCTTAGGCTTCAACCTCGGTGTATATCCGAAGTGGAACAACATCACAGTTCTTATTCCGCTTCTTTCCTTCGCATTCCAGCTTATCAGCTCGTTCTATTCCACATGGCACTCAAAGAAGACAAATCCGAACTTCCAGATGGCAGGCGCAATGAAGGGTATGATGTACTTTATGCCTATTCTCTCGCTGTTTATCGCATTCGGATTCCCGGCAGGTCTTGGTATTTACTGGATTTACTCTTCTGTAATCAGCCTTCTCCAGATGATTATTCTCAACAAGGTATATTCACCTGAAAGAGTAGACAAGCTGGTTGAAAAGGAAATGGCAAACCAGAAGAACAAGCGTAAGACAATGCTTCAGAAGATGATTGAATACAACGAAGCAAACGGCACAAACAACGCTACAGTTGAAAGAATGAAAAAGTCCATGCAGGAAGACGAGGACGACGACGACGAGGAAGAGCCTGTTGACAAGACAAAGCTTTCAAAGGCAGAGCTTAAGGAGCTCCAGAGAAAGAAGCTCAACGAGGCAAGACGTCGTATGGCTGAAAAGTATGGCGACGAGTACACAGAAGATTAAAGCCAAGGAGGAAAAAGGCTATGAATAAAACTCAGATTTTTACCGCAAAGTCGGTAGATGAGGCAAAGGCACTTGCAGTAAGCGAGTTCGGAGTAGATGCAGAAAAGATTACTTTTAATGTTCTCGAAGAGCCGAAGAAGACACTTTTCGGAAAGACAAAGGGCGAGGCAAAGGTTGAGGCTTCCTACGAGGAAACAAAGGCTGATGTGGCTTCCGCTTACATTATAAAGGTGCTCCGTGAGATGGGAATTTCCGATGCAAGAATCGAAGTTGAGGAAATCGAAAACGGCGCAAAGCTTGAGCTTTACGGCGAGGGACTCGAGGAGCTTATCGGTAAGAAGGGCGAAATGGTTGATTCACTTCAGTACTTAGCTTCACTTATCTGCAACAGAATTGACAGAGATTACTACAGAATTTCACTCGATTGCTGCGGCTTCAGAGAGAGAAGAAAAGAGCAGCTTGAGGAGCTTGCAAAGAAGATTTGTGCAAGCGTAAAGAGAAGCGGCAGAACTTCCGCTTTAGAGCCAATGAACCCTTACGAGAGAAGAATCATTCACGCAACCGTTTCTGAAATCGAGGGCGTTACATCACGTTCTGTAGGCGAAGAGCCTTACAGAAAGGTGCTTATCAGCTCCACCGAAAAGAGAGAGCGCCGTGACGACAGAAGAGGCGGCTTCAAGGGTGGCAAGAGAGGCAATCAGAGAAGAGGCGCAAGACCTGCAAAGAGCTTTGATATCACAACCTCTTTTGAAAAGGACTACAAGAAGCCAAAGCCGGAGGACACTCTTGAGCTCGGCTCCGGTCTTTACTCAAAGATAGAATTCTAGCGGCGAGCCGCCGCCGGCGTTTGCGCCTCCGATAAGTTTAAAAGCACGGAAAGTATATTTGTCGGCACGGTCGGAAGAAAAAATAGCATAATGAAAAGCCCTCGTTATCGGGGGCTTTTTTGCGGCGAGCCAGCCTAACGCTGGGCGTTTGTGCCCCCCCACAAAGGTTACTGATAACTCAAAAACAGCATAGCCCCCCTGTAGGGGGGCTTTTTGTTTTGCCCGTTAACGCCCTCTGAGTAGAGTTTTCGCTTGAGCAAGAGAGAACATCTGTCGTAAGGGGTATTTAAGTTTATGTCTTTATATTTTTTCTCCTTGCTTAGAAGTATATTGACAAAAGAAGATAAAGGGTATATAATATGTGAGTAAAAATAATTTACATTAATTCAGGAGGAACTTATGAAAAAAATAACTGCAATTATTCTTGCTCTTTCTCTTTCTCTCTGCTTTGCAGGCTGTTCAGAGAACGGAGATTCGTCATCAAAAGCGGACTCATCGTCGGGTGCGTCCTTTGTTGTCGATTCCGAGGTAAAGGACAGTTCTCAGGCAGACGAGGACGATAAAAGCTCCGTTTCAGACAGCGAGCTCCCTACCGACAACGGCGAAATAGTATTTACTGAGCTTATTGTCGTTGACAATGACGAGTGCACTATAAAGATTACCGGACTTGACCCTGAGGGCGTTTACGGATATGACGTTAAGGCAGAGTTTGTAAACAAGTCAACTGACAAGAATTATATGTTCTCGGTTGCGACGGCACATGTAAATAACCTTTTCAGCGATCCGCTTTATGCTACAAAGGTTGAGCCGGGCACTACCCAAAACGAAGACATTTACTTTGATGACCACGAGCTTGAGGAGATTGGATACGATAATTTCACAGATATTGAGATAACCTTCCGTGTCTATGATTATGACGACTGGTCGGCTGACGATGTTGCGTATGAAACTGTCCACATCTACCCATACGGCGAGGACAAGGCAACCGTTTTTGAACGCAAGCCCCTTGATACCGACAAAGTGCTTGTTGACAACGACTATGCAAAGATAACCTACGTCAAGGCAGTAAATGATGAGTATCTTGGCTATACTGTAACCTTGTTTATTGAAAACAAAAGCGATATGGATATTGCAACAATACTAAGCCATGCACTTGTTAACGGCAAGGAATGCGAACCGTATTTTACTTATGAGGTCAAGGCGGGCAAGATGTCGTATGCCTACCTCGGTTGGTTTACCACTTCCTTCGAAGAAGCCGGCATAGATACTGTTGAAAAGATTGAAGGAACTTTTTATATCGTTGACAGCGAGGATTATTTCGGCGATTCCTTAGCCTCTGATAGTATCACCCTTGAGCCTTAGTATAACCACAAAAAGTGAATAGCTTTACAGGAGTATTACATGGACTTATTGAGGAAAACCCTTTTGAAAAAGGGTTATTCCTCAAACTCCTTTCCTAAAACTTTTGTAATAAAGTTTCAGCCCCATAGGGTATGTACCACGAAAACGCTTTGAAATTCTCATTGCTGTGATATCTACCCTATGGGGCTGAAATTATAACAGAAGTGTTTGGAAGGGGGCTCGGGGGACAACCTTTCTTCAGAAAGGTTTCTCCCCGATAAATTCGTATAATATACCTCTGTGTGGTTATTTGCTTTTGGGGAGTTATTGTTCGGTTGCGGAGGAGAGGAGGGATGCACAGAATTCCTCGGCGGTCATTCCCTGCTTCTTTGCCTTTTCGGTGAGTGCCTCGAGTGTTGATTTTTTAAGGCAAACAGTCAGCATTTCGGTTGGCATTTCGGCTGGCTGTTCCTCTGCGATTGTCTTCGTTTCGTGAACCGCCTCGATTGGAGTTTCAGCTACCTCAACGGGTGCAGTTTTCACTTCGTCAAGACTTACATCGGTATTCGAAAAAATCCTGCACTCAAACGCTCCGAGTGTGATATTTCCCGATAAATCGCACTTTTCGCCCGAAAGTGCATCTGTATACATACCGCCCTTGCCGACATTCATAGTGAACGGCGCAGAGTCAGCGTTTATCATAATTACCGCTTCGCTTCCCTCAAATGAGCGAGAAAAAGCGTACTGCTTGTTGGTAACTGTGAGCTGTCTGTAGTCGCCCATCGAGAGCGCAGGAATCTGCTTGTAGGCATTGTTGAGTTTGCGGATGTGGCTTGTAACAGCGTTGTCCTGCTTTCTTTCAAACGGCAGACGAAGCGCATCATCGCCCTGCGACTTGTCACCTTCCTCGCCAAATTCGCTCATGTAGTAAACAGACGGGATACCCGGCATTGTGTAAAGAAGAGTGTAGACACCGAAAATATGCTCCTTGCAGGTGAGGATTGTTGCGATTCTTGAAACATCGTGGTTATCAACGAAGGTGTAAAGATGCTTGCCACGGTAAATGCACCAGTGTTCGCTTCCGAACTGGCGGTTTATCGAGTAGGAAATTTCAAACATATTCATCGAGTTGAAGGAAGAATAAATGCCCTTGTAGCACTCGTAGTTTGTAACGCTGTCGAGCATCTCGTCGTTCATCCACTTGTTGTAGTCGCCGTGGAGTGTTTCGCCCATCAGCCAGAAGTCGTTCTTCAGCCACTTGCAATGCCCTCTCAGCTCCCTGAGGAACTGCAAATCAAGGCAGTATGCAACGTCAAGACGTATGCCGTCGATGCCGAAATCCCTCACCCAGCCCGTAACGCAGGACTTGATGTATTCCTTTACCTCGGGATTGTGCAGGTTGAGCTTTACAAGCTCGTAGTGTCCTTCCCAGCCCTCGTAGTAAAAGCCGTCGTTGTAGCCGTTGTTGCCCTCACGGATGTAGAACCAGTCACGGTAGCGTGAGGAAAGTCCGTTTTTTCTCACGTCCTCGAATGCCCAGAAGCCCCTGCCGACGTGGTTGAAAACACCGTCAACGACTACCCGTATGCCGTTTTTGTGCAAAGCGTCGCAGACAGCCTTGAAGTCGTCGTTTGAGCCAAGACGGGAATCGATTTTTGTGTAATCACGGGTGTCGTAGCCGTGGCGGTCGGACTCGAAAACGGGCCCTAAATATACAGCCGTAAAGCCGAGAGAGGATATATATTCAGCGTTTTGTGATATTTTTAAAATTCTCCCCTGCTCAGCCGGTGAGTCGGTGTGTTCCTTCTCACACCCGCAGTAGCCGAGCGGATAGATGTGGTAGAATGTTGCTTTTTGAAACCATTGCATAGATGTTTTGCCCCTTTTGTAGTAGTTTGGTTGCTTGTCAGTCTTTTGTGGGAATTGTCCAAAACAAACCCGACAGCCGACTTTGTTATTATACCATATTTACAAATGCATTGCAAGGGGAAACCACGATTTCTCAGAAAAAAGACCTCTCACTTTACCTGAAAGTAGAGGTAGTATAGTCTTTCAGAGGAAATGTATAATAGGCCACAGAACGATGAGTGAAGAGGGCTCAGATATCAATTGACAAAGAAAGTCGAAAACTGTATAATAAAATGGATAATTGATTGAAAGGGTGTTTTTATGTCATTGCCTGATAAATATAAAGAAACAAGCGGTCGCAAGAAGCTTATCATTGGTATAATTGCTGTTCTTGTTATCGGTCTGGGAATAACTGTCGGTGTCCTTGTCCGTAACGATAAAGGCGAGCAGAATGATTCGGAAATATCCTCTGCTGATGATACAAATTCTGTAGTAAACAGTAGTGCAATTGGTGAAGCAGTAACAACAACCACCACTACAACCAAGGCAAGCAACGAGGACAAGACTACAACAACCACAACTACTGAGGAAGCTGGAACGACTGAAGATGAGGAGTCTACAACTGAGAGTGAAGAAACCTCTACAAGTAAGGACGAGCCTATGAAAGAGGAGTCTGAGGAAGAGAGCCATAAGGAAGAAGATAGACCTCAGACCGAGCCGAGTAAGGAGCCTGAGAGCAAGCCTGACACTCCTAAGCAGACTGAAAAGCCTAAAGTAACTACAACAGTCACTACAAAGGCACCGCCTAAGACAACTACAACAACTGTTACCACTAAACCACCTGTCGTGACAGAGCCACCAGTGGTAGAAGAGCCTGAAGAAAATAATCAGGGAGGATTGCCAGATGGTAACTTTGATTTTGTTTGTGATTACTCTTTAGTTAGTGCTGTTGATGGTGTTGTGTATAAGGCTCATGGTGGTAATGAATGGGTATGCGTAATTGATGGGGGCATTAAGTGGGAGAAGTTTAATGAGGCTTGGTCTATGTGTGTAAGTAAGAGTGACGCTGATGTAGACAAGGCATTAACTTATGTAAATGCTTGTGTTTATAGTTATCCTAATTGTGATATTCTCTTTATTCCATCACATTGGTCAGCCGACGATGTTTACAATAACTATGGTTTAGAGATGTACGGTTCGGTTATGCATGGAACTTATGTAGATAAGGCAGGAGATGGAATGTATGTGTACATCGGTTAATAAGGAAGAAGACTTATCTCATATAGCTGTGTAGACAATGAAAAAAACTGATGATATAACAACAAAAGACCTCCCGGAATTTTCCGGGAGGTCTTGATTGTTATATAGAGTTTCGGTTTTATAACGAATTATTTAAACGAGTTCTCTTAATTTTGGTCGTAAGTTGGTCGTAAATTCTGCGTTTACATTCCCCAAACCCTCGATTTTACGGGCTTTACTTATCCAGTGTCTTCATCGTTGGGAAGAGAAGAACATCTCTGATAGCAGGTGAATTTGTGAGGAGCATAACAAGTCTGTCGATGCCGTAGCCGATACCGCCCGTTGGTGGCATACCGATTTCAAGCGCTCTGAGGAAGTCCTCGTCGATGCGGTTTGCTTCGTCGTCGCCCTGCTTCAAAAGCTCTTCCTGTGCGATAAAACGCTCTCTCTGGTCGATAGGGTCGTTAAGCTCGGAGTATGCGTTGCACATTTCCCATGTGTTTATAAACAGCTCGAAACGCTCAACATAGTTTTCGTCGCCCGGCTTCTTCTTTGTAAGCGGAGAAATCTCAATCGGGTGGTCGGTGATGAATGTAGGCTGGATGAGGTGTTCCTCAACAAATTCCTCGAAGAACAGAGAAAGGATGTCGCCCTTCTTGTGTCTTGCCTCAAACTCAACGTGATGCTCCTTAGCAAGAGCCTTTGCCTCTTCGTCAGTTGAAACAGTCGCAAAATCCACGCCTGTGTACTTCTTTACCGCCTCAATCATAGTCATTCTCTCAAATGGCTTGCCAAGGTCGATGATATACTCGCCGTAAGGAATTTCGTATGTTCCGCAGACTTCCATTGCAAGAGTCTTGAACATATCCTCGGTAAGTCGCATCATACCCTCGTAGTCGGTGTATGCCTGGTAAAGCTCCATAAGAGTAAACTCAGGGTTGTGTCTTGCGTCAACACCCTCGTTTCTGAAAACTCTGCCGATTTCGTAAACTCTTTCAAGACCGCCGACGATAAGACGCTTTAAGTAAAGCTCAAGGGAAATTCTCAGCTTTACGTCCTCGTCAAGAGCGTTGTAGTGAGTATCGAAAGGCCTTGCAGCTGCGCCGCCTGCGTTTGCAACGAGCATAGGAGTTTCAACCTCCATAAAGCCCTTGTCGTCGAGGTAGCGTCTGATGCAGGAAATAATCTTTGAACGCTTTACAAAAGTGTCCTTTACCTCAGGATTGCAGATAAGGTCGGTGTAACGCTGACGGTATCTTGTGTCCTGGTCCTTGAGGCCGTGCCACTTTTCAGGAAGCGGAAGAAGCGACTTTGTAAGAAGAGTAATCTTCTTTGCGTGGAGAGAAATCTCTCCCCTTCTTGTTCTGAAAACAAAGCCCTCAACACCAACGATATCGCCGATGTCCCACTTCTTGAAATCAGCAAAATTCTCTTCGCCGATGTCGTTCATTCTTACATAAACCTGAATTCTGTCGGTGAAATCTCTGATATCAATGAAGTTTGCCTTACCCATATCACGCCATGACATAATTCTTCCTGCCATGCGTACTGTGACATAGGAAGCCTCAAGCTTTTCCTTGTAGCCCTGCTCGTCGTCGCCGAACTCTTCCTTGAGAGCAGCTTCGAGAGCCTCGTAGTCAGCCTTTGCCTGCTTGCACTTTTGTGTAACGTCAAAGGTTGTAATTTCAAACGGATTCTTTCCGGTTGCCTTGAGCTCCTCGAGCTTATCCATTCTTACCTTCTTAAGGCCGTTGATTTCCTCCTGGGAAAGCTCCTCGGTAAGCTCGTTTTCGGTATCTAAAATTACCTCGCTCATTATATTATCAATCCTTTCTTTGGGTGTGAATGCTAAAAATTATCTTGTAATCTCAAGAATTTCAAATTCGATAAGTCCGCCCGGAGCAGAAACGTCAAACTTGTCGCCGACCTTCTTACGAAGAGCAGCCTTTCCGATTGGTGATTCGTCGGAGATGATGCCGTTTACAGGGTCAGACTCAGTAGATGAACCGATTCTGTAGGTTTCAACCTCGCCGTCAGCAAGGTCACGAATCTTGATGATAGAGCCAACGCCTACCTCGTCGTGTGCAAGCTCGCTCTCGTCAACGATAACTGCGTTGTCGAGGAGATGCTCAATCTTAGCGATTTCAGCTGCAACTGCTGCCTGCTCATCCTTAGCAGCATCGTACTCTGCGTTTTCGGAAAGGTCACCGAAGGAACGTGCTTCCTTGAGCTTGTCAGCAACCTCACGCTCTCTTACTGTCTTGAGGTAATCGAGCTGAGCTACCAGCTTGTCGTATGCTTCCTGTGTAAAAGTCTTCTTGCTTGCCATTTTAAGTGCACTCCTTTATCCGTGATAATTTATACTGTTACTTTTCGTAGCAAGGTGTCTTATCCTTGGTGATTGTCTGAGAGAAGTTGTCGCCGTAAGGAACAAACATCAGATGCATACCCTGGGTAAAGCTCTTGAAGCAGCTTGCCATACCGTCGAAAAGTGCCTTTCTTTCTTCAGCTGAGATTTCGTCGTGGTCAATAACCGCAACGAGGCTTCTTGCCTTGTTGGAACGCTCCATAGCAGCGAGGAATACTCTGTTTACCTTGCCGCTGTTGTCGCAGTACTCCTTGAGAGCAGCTTCAAAGCCTTCAGGATACTTAGCAAAGCCGATGATTTTAACCTGCTCGTTTGGCTGCGGAACATATCTTTCGGTTTCGCCCATACCGTTAACGAGGTTCTTTGTAACAACGAAGCTTGTTGTGAATGGGTTAATAACGATACCGTCGAGGTTTTCGCCTGCCTTAAGCATAAATGCCTGGAGCTCTAAAATGCCCATAATAGCGAAGTTTCTTGTAGGAAGCTCCTGAGCCTTGCTTGAATTTGTAGCTTCTTCAGGACTTGTGAAAACGCCGATGTAGCGCTTGCCTTCCTTGTTTGAAACGCAGAAGAGGTTGATGTCCTTCTTCTGTTCGAGGGCAACTGTTCCGTCTTCTTTTTCAACTGCCTGAGGAGTTTCACTCATTGTTGCAGGGCAAAAGAACTTTGCCTTCTGAGCAAGTGAAAGTACCTTGTTGAATTTTACCGGATGCATTTCGGCTCTGAAGTCAGCGATTGCAGCTTCGAGCTCGAAGTTGTTGATTTCGGGTCTCTGATTTTTTTCTGCCATAATAATTTTCCTTTCGTCTGAGGGCGATGCCCTCGGTGATGTTTTATATGTGGTAAAAAATGATTTTGGGTATTGCCTTTTCCGAACTAGTCTATTTATCCGCCCCCCTACAGGGGGGCAAAGCTAATTAATAAGTTATCAGAAGCTTTAGAGGTGGGTCACATCCGCCCAGCGCATGGGCTGGTTAATATGCTTTTCCCCAGAGTACCATGTGCTTTGCAGGCTTACCGCAGCATACGCACTTGTCGGAGAGGTTTTCGCCGTCAAACGGGATACATCTCGAGCCGACGCCTGTCTTTTCCTTGACCTCGTCCTCGCAGGACTCCTCACCGCACCACATTGCTCTTACGAAGCCGTCGCCGTTTTCTTCGAGTGCCTTTATGATTTCCTCAAGGCTTGTGCAGTCGTAGGTCTTGGCATTTCTGTTTTCGAGTGCCTTCTTGAACATTCCGTCTCTTGCCTCAATAAGCTTGTCAGCAACAGCCTTTTCGAGCTCGTCAAGAGAGAATACAGCCTTTTCGCCGTTGTATCTTGTAGCAATTACGCACTGTCCGTTTTCGATATCCTTAGGGCCGATTTCAACTCTTACCGGAACGCCCTTCATCTCGTATTCTGCAAACTTCCAGCCGGGTGAGTTGTCAGAATCGTCAAGCTTTACTCTGACACCGGTCTTCTTAAGTCTCTCGTAAAGCTCGTTTGCCTTGTCGAGAACGCCTTCCTTGTGCTGTGCGATTGGCACGATAACAACCTGAACAGGTGCAACAGCCGGCGGAAGAACAAGACCGTTGTCGTCGCCGTGTGTCATAATGATTGCGCCGATAAGTCTTGTTGTAACACCCCATGATGTCTGGTGCGGGTAAGCAAGCTTGTTTTCCTTGTTTGTGTACTGGATATCAAATGCCTTTGCAAATCCGTCGCCGAAGTAGTGTGAGGTACCTGCCTGAAGTGCCTTGCCGTCGTGCATAAGCGCCTCGATAGCGTAGGTCGAAACAGCGCCTGCAAACTTGTCGCTCTCAGTCTTCTTGCCCTTTACAACAGGCATTGCGAGTGCATTTTCGCAGAAATCTGCGTAGCAGTTAAGCATTCTCTCTGTTTCCTCTACTGCCTCCTCAGCTGTAGCGTGGATTGTGTGGCCCTCCTGCCAGAGGAACTCTCTTGAACGCAGGAAAGGTCTTGTTGTCTTTTCCCATCTTACAACCGATACCCACTGGTTGTAGAGCTTAGGAAGGTCACGGTATGAGTGGACAACGTTAGCGTAGTGCTCGCAGAAAAGTGTTTCAGAGGTAGGTCTTACGCAAAGACGCTCCTCGAGCGGTTCGCTTCCGCCGTGAGTTACCCACGCAACCTCAGGTGCAAAGCCCTCAACATGGTCTTTTTCCTTGTTGAGAAGGCTCTCGGGGATAAACATCGGCATGCACACGTTCTCGTGTCCCAAATCCTTGAACATAGTGTCTAAAATTCTCTGGATGTTTTCCCAGATAGCGTAGCCGTAAGGTCTTATTACCATACAGCCCTTTACGCTGGTGTACTCAATAAGCTCTGCCTTCTTGCAGATGTCGGTGTACCACTTTGCAAAATCCTCGTTCATCGAGGTGATGGCGGTAACCTGCTTGTTATTGTTTTTTGCCATTTTTCTTTTCAACTCCGTAAATGTCAGTATTGTATATCTTGTAGTTGGGGTCAAAGTCCTCAAGCTCGCTCTTTTCAAAGATGCTGTGAACCCCGTCGCCGTCCTCTGCCTTCTTTTCATCAGGCGGAGAAGGCTTTCGGTTTTTGTCTATATGCTTTGCAATATATGGTGTTGCAACTGCCGCTAAAGCAATCAGCACCATTACAAGCACGGCCTTGAAAACGAACGGGCCGAGGATTGAAAATCCCGACTCTAAATAAATAATTTCGGGCATGGCTTACTTTGTAATCTTGTCCTTACCGCCCATGTACATTCTCAGAGGCTCAGGAATCTTGATGCTTCCGTCTGCGCAGAGGTTGTTTTCAAGGAACGCAATGAGCATTCTCGGCGGTGCAACAACTGTGTTGTTGAGAGTGTGAGCGAGGTACTTTTCGCCGTTCTCGCCTCTTACTCGGATAGCAAGTCTTCTTGCCTGAGCGTCGCCGAGGTTGGAGCAGGAGCCTACTTCAAAGTACTTCTGCTGTCTTGGCGACCAGGCCTCAACGTCAACGCTCTTAACCTTAAGGTCTGCAAGGTCACCCGAACAGCACTCAAGTGTTCTTACAGGGATATCGAGCGAGCGGAAGAAGTCAACAGAGTTCTGCCAGAGCTTGTCAAACCACGCAGGGCTTTCCTCAGGCTTGCAGACAACAATCATTTCCTGCTTTTCGAACTGGTGGATTCTGTAAACGCCTCTCTCCTCGATGCCGTGAGCGCCTACTTCCTTTCTGAAGCATGGTGAGTAGCTTGTAAGGCAGTAAGGAAGCTTTTCTTCAGGTGTGATAGTGTCGATGAATCGACCAATCATCGAGTGCTCGGATGTACCGATAAGGTAGAGGTCTTCGCCTTCAATCTTGTACATCATGCCTTCCATCTCAGCAAAGCTCATAACGCCTGTTACAACCTCGCTTCTAATCATGTAAGGCGGAATGAAGTAGGTAAAGCCTCTGTCAATCATGAAATCTCTTGCGTAGGAGAGAATTGCAGAGTGGAGTCTTGCAATGTCGCCCATAAGGTAGTAGAAGCCGTTACCGGAAGTCTTTCTTGCAGCGTCAAGGTCGATGCCGTTTAAGTTTTCCATAATGTCAACGTGGTAAGGAACCTCGAAATCAGGAACCAGAGGCTCGCCGTAACGCTCTACTTCGACGTTCTCGCTGTCGTCCTTGCCTATAGGAACAGAGTCGTCGATGATGTTAGGGATAACGAGCATAATCTTCTTGATTTTCTCTTCAAGCTCGCCTTCGCTTGCCTCGAGGGAAGCAAGCTCCTCAGCAGCAGCCTTAACCTGAGCCTTTACATTCTCAGCTTCTTCCTTCTGACCCTTTGCCATAAGTGAGCCTATCTGCTTCGAGAGGACATTTCTCTGGTTTCTCAGCTCGTCGCAGCGAGTTTTTGCGGCTCTGAACTGAGCGTCAAGCTCGATAACCTCGTCAACGAGAGGGAGCTTGTCGTCCTGGAACTTCTTCTTGATGTTCTCCTTTACGATATCGGGATTGCTTCTTAAAAATTTGATGTCTAGCATAGTCTAAAATCTGCCTTTCAAAATATATTTATTATTCGTCGTCTGCACGTCTTGCAAGAGCCGAGGCAAGCTTCTGTAGCTCGTCCTTGTTCTTGAAATCAATTTTAAGCTGTGCGCCGCCGTTTTTTTTCATTGTGATTTTTACCTTCTGCGAAAAATACTCGCTTAAGGAAAGCGCCATTTCCTCACAGAAGCTGTCCTTCACTGCTATCTGCGAAAGCTTTCTGTCAACATTCTGCTTTTCGGTGCCGAAAACCTTGTCAAAGCCGAGAGCTGCGAGCCTTTCAAGCTCTCTTACCGAGAGTGACTCGTCAGCAGTTTTCTGCGAAAGCTTTACCGCAAATGCCTTGTCCTCGATACCCGCCAGCACCTTAGCGTGGCCGACCGAGATTTTGTTATCCTTAAGGTGAGCTAAAATCTCATCGGGGAGATTTAAAAGCCTTAATGAATTTGCTATAACCGAGCGTGACTTTGAAACCTGCCTTGCGACCTGCTCCTGCGTCATTGAAAACTCGTCTATAAGCCTTTTGTAGCCCCTTGCCTCTTCAATCGGGCTGAGGCTTTCTCTCTGCAGGTTTTCGATAAGTGCAATCTGAGCCGCCTCGAGGTCTGTCATATCCCTTATGACAACGGGAATTTCCTTAAGCCCTGCTCTCATTGCCGCACGCCATCTTCTCTCGCCTGCGACAATCATATATCCGTCGCCCCTCGGTCTTACAAGAAGCGGCTGGAGCACGCCGTGCTCTGTGATAGACTCTGCAAGCTCAGCGATAGCTTCCTCGGAAAACTCCGTTCTCGGCTGAGTCCTGTCCGGCTCGACCTGCGTTGTGCGAAGGGTTGTTATCCCCTTTCTGACATCCGTGGAGTCGGGCTTTGCCGTGTCGGACTTTTCGCCCTCGTCGGCTGCGGGGGTTACTTCAGTCTTTTCCGCTTCATCGTCGAGCGTAAGGCTGTTATATTCAAAGAGAATGTCCATTCCCTTGCCCATTTTTCTTTTCTTCAATGTCTATGCTCCTTTCGGAAACTGTGTCTTTGAAATCACACCTTGCGGTTTTTCTTTATAATCTCCTTTGCAAGCTCCTCGTAAGCCTTCGCACCCTTTGACTTCTTGTCATAGTAGAGTACCGGCTCGCCGAAGCTCGGAGCCTCGGAAAGTGCGATATTTCGTGGTATTACGGTTTCAAAGACTTCCTTCTTGAAATATTTTGAAACCTCTTTTGTTACCTGCTCTGTGAGCTTGTATCTTGAAACATACATCGTAAAGAGTATGCCCTCGATTTCGAGAGTCGGGTTTGAGGATTTGCGGATTCGCTTTATTGTGTCAACAAGCTCCACTAGTCCCTCAAGCGACAGAAACTCGCACTGTATAGGGATAAGTGCCGAATCGGCCGCCGACAGTGCATTTATCGTGATAAGGTCAAGCGACGGCGGGCAGTCGATGAGTATAAAGTCGTACTCTTCCCTTACCTTCTCGAGCTGGGATTTGAGCCTTACGGCTCTGTCGGAGTAGTCTACAAGCTCGATTGCCGCACCTGCCAGGGATTTTGTAGCAGGGATAACGCTTATTCCACGGAACTGCGTTGCAACGATTGCTTCAAACACCTCGCACTCGTCAACGAGCATTTCGTAGGAGGTGTAGCGGATTGATTTTTTTGAAATACCGAGGCTTGTGGTGGTGTTGCCCTGCGGGTCAAAGTCCACTATAAGCACCTTTTTGCCTTTAAGACCGAGTGCCGCAGAGAGGTTCACGACGGTAGTGGTCTTGCCTACTCCGCCCTTCTGGTTTGACACTGCAATTATGCGTCCCATTTTTCCTGCCACACTCCTTTTTTCGGGTTAAAACAGCCGTCAGGGCATAATTATCCCATAAAGGCCGCTTAATAAGCTCTATTATACCACTTTTTCTCCCGTTTGAAAAGCCCTTTTTTATATTTTTTATAGTATATTTAAAAAATATTTTTTGAGCGGGTGGATTGTGGCGTTCCTGGCAATAAAAAAACGGCTCTTATGAGCCGTTTTTGTTAGTCTTCAAAGTAGCAACCCCAAGTGTCTTCAGAGTGGAATCGGCTGCCGCCGATTATTAAATCTCCTCCATCGAAGCACCATTCATCTTCTCCATCGCCGTAGGAGTAGTACTCGCCACGGAAGTATAATTCGTTATCATCTGTGAGTTTCCATTCAAATTTTTTGTTACTTGGACTTTTGCGAGCGTAATATATATTCATTTCCCCGTCGCCGTTATCATAGAATTTTACTACATGACCGAAAGCGTGATAATCATAGTCGGGAACCTCATACCACGTATTTGCTGTCAGCCTGTTCTCAAGGCTCATAGAGTTAATAAAAACTACGATTAACACTATGGCAACCACCGCCACGCCAGAGATTATAGCGATAGCCTTTTTCTTGCTCGGCGAGAGCTTTGAAAGCTTTTCTATTGGCGATGAGGAAGATGCGGATGGCTGAGCTTTACCGCCTGAAACTGCGTTTCCGCAACCGTTACAGAACTTCGCTGTATCCTGTATTTCTTTACCGCAATTTGAGCAAAACATATTAAATACCTCCCTTTTTGTGAATTATAGCATTCAAACGAATGCAAATCAAGTGCATTCGTTTGAATTCATGCTAAAATCTACTTTATCAACAAACAGGAGGCGTTGAAATTATGTATTTTTACAGAAGAATAAGGGATTTGCGTGAAGACGGCGACTTGTCACAAGAGGTGGTTGCACAACAGCTCGGCATCACCCGTCAACAGTACCAGCTCTACGAGTCGGGCAAAAGAGAAATGCCGATGCACCTGTTTATTAAGCTCTCAAAGTTTTATGGCGTGAGCCTTGATTATCTTGCACAGCAGGAGGGTTAGCATCTTGTAACTTTCCTGCTTTTGTGTTATAATAAATATAATTATGCGAAATTTGAGAACAAGGGGTTGTTCCGATGAGTACGATATGTGCTGTTTCCACACCGCAGGGCGCAGGCGGAATTTCAGTTATAAGAATAAGCGGAGAAAATGCAATCTCGGTCGCTGAGAAAATTTTCCAGCCGTTTGGCGGTAAGAAAGTCACCGAAATGGCGGGCCACACCTGCGTTTACGGCAAGGTCGTAAGTGGCGGCGAGATAATCGACGACGCACTCCTTACGGTGTTTGTTGCACCAAGAAGCTTCACGGGCGAAAACACGGCGGAAATCTCCTGCCACGGCGGAATTTACGTCACAAAACGAGTGCTCCGTGCCTGCCTCGAAAACGGCGCACAGCTTGCGGCGGCAGGCGAATTTACTAAGCGTGCGTTTTTAAACGGCAAGCTTTCGCTCACCCAGGCAGAGTCGGTTATCGAAACGATAAAGGCAAGCGGTGAGCAAACCCTCAGAAGTGCAAATCTCACCCGTGAGGGCAGACTTTTTGCGAAAATAAAAACCGTCTGTGACAGGCTCGTTTCCCTGCTCTCTCAGCTTGCGGCGTGGAACGACTACCCCGACGAGGATATCCCCGAAGTTGAAGAAAGTGCGATAAATGGCACTTTATCCGACTCAATCGCAGTTCTCGACGAGATTTTGCAGGGCTACGACAGGGGCAGAATTTTCCGCCACGGCATCGATACCGCAATCGTCGGCAGACCTAATGTCGGCAAATCAACCCTTATGAATATGCTGCTCGGCTATGACCGCTCGATTGTTACAAGCGTCGCAGGAACGACAAGAGATATAGTCGAGGAAAGCGCCGTTGTCGGTGACGTTACGCTTCGCCTCAGCGATACCGCAGGTATCCACGAAACGGGCGACGAGGTCGAAAAAATCGGTGTCACGCTTGCAAAGGAAAAGCTCGAAAACAGCGACCTGGTGCTTTGCGTGCTTGACGGCTCACAGCCTTTAAATGCCGATGATAAGGCACTTTTAGCCACTCTTCCGCCCCCAAAAACGGTCGTTGTCATAAACAAATCCGACCTCGGCTCGGCAAACATTTTCGCCGACCTTTCGGGCTTTATGTACACCGCCGAAATCTCGGCAAAAAACGGTGTCGGCCTTTCGGAAATTGAGCAGGCACTCGAGAAAATTTTCCGCATAAACAGCTTTGATGAGAACTCAATGCTCTTTGCGAATGAGCGTCAGAAGGCGTGCACCGAGCTTGCAAAAAGCTATCTCTCGCAGGCATCGCAAGCTCTCGCTTTCGGCGAAACACTCGATGCTGTTACGATTATGATTGATAAAGCGACTGAGGCTCTTTTAGAGCTTACGGGCGAAAAAATAACCGAGGCTGTCGTGGACAAGGTCTTCGAGAGCTTCTGTGTAGGAAAATAGTATTGTTCCACGTGGAACATTCCCCTATTTCAAGGATTGGTGATTTAGATGAACGAATTTGAAGCCTTCGATGTCGTTGTTGTCGGAGCAGGTCACGCAGGCTGCGAAGCGGCACTTGCAGCGGCAAGGCTCGGCATGAAAACGGCTCTGTTTACAATTTCCCTCGACTGTGTTGCGAATATGCCCTGCAACCCGTCTATCGGCGGCACTGCAAAGGGACACCTCGTGCGTGAGATTGACGCTCTTGGCGGAGAAATGGGAAAAGCGGCGGACGCAACCTTCCTCCAGAGCCGTATGCTCAACCTCGGCAGAGGCCCTGCCGTGCATTCTATCCGAGTTCAGTCGGACAGAGTGAAGTACCATACTTATATGAAAAAGACCGTCGAGGCACAGGAAAACCTCTACCTCAAGCAGGCTGAAGTTACAGCGATTTTGTTTGACGGCAACAAGGTATCGGGGGTAAGAACAAAGCTCGGTACTACATATAGTGCTAAGACTGTTATCATTTCTACGGGAACCTACCTCAACGGCGAAATCCACGTCGGTACGGTTTCTTATCCCGGCGGCCCCGACTCCGTGTCCCCTGCTACTGAAATGACCGCCTCGCTTATCGAGCAAGGAATCTCTATTCGCCGCTTCAAAACCGGCACTCCTGCAAGAGTTCACCGCAGAAGCATCGATTTTGACAGACTCGAAAAGCAGGACGGCGACGAAAATATCGTGCCTCTCTCCTTCTCTACTGAAGGCGGACTCGAAAACAAGGTTTCCTGCTATGTCGCCTACACCAACGAGCAGACACACAAGGTAATCCTGGATAACATCGATAAATCGCCTATTTATTCGGGCAGAATCAATGCAATCGGCCCTCGCTACTGCCCTTCTATCGAAGATAAAATTATGCGTTTCAAGGACAGAGAGCGTCACCAGCTGTTCGTTGAGCCGATGGGACTTGACACCGACGAGTTTTATCTGCAAGGTATGTCAAGCTCACTTCCCGAGGATGTTCAGCTGAGCTTTCTGCGAACAATCAAGGGACTTGAAAACGTCGAGATTATGCGTAATGCCTACGCAATCGAGTACGACTGTTGCGACCCGACCGAGCTTCTCCCGACGCTCGAATTCAAGAAAATCGACGGCTTGTTCGGTGCGGGACAGTTTAACGGCACCAGCGGATACGAAGAAGCCGCCGCACAAGGCCTTGTTGCCGGCATAAACGCTGCGCTTAAGCTTATGGGCAAAGAACAGCTTGTACTTGACAGGGCTTCGTCCTACATAGGAACGCTGATTGACGACCTTACAACCAAGGGTTGCTCAGACCCATACAGAATGCTGACATCCAGAAGCGAGTACAGACTTTTGCTCCGCCAGGACAACGCTGACATCAGACTTACGCCGATTGGATACGAAATCGGACTTGTTCCACGTGGAACATACGAGAAATTTTTAGAAAAACAGCGACTCGTGCAGGAAGAAATCGAGCGTGTAAAGCACGTCAATGTGCCGCCGTCCAGGGAGCTCGAGGAGTACTTTGGGCAGATGGGCACCGAAAAAATCACGACCGGATGCAAGCTTTCACAGCTTATCAAGCGTCCGCAACTCACATATGACGGACTTGCACCGTTTGACAAGGAGAGAAAGCCGCTGCCGTTTGCGGTAAGAGAGCAGGTGGAGCTTCAGATTAAGTACGAGGGCTACATTGCAATCCAGCTCGAGCAGGTTGAAGCCATGAGAAAGCTTGAGAAAAAGAAGCTTCCGCCAGACATGGACTATACTATTATAAAGGGACTGCGACTTGAGGCGATTGAAAAGCTGTCCAAGATTATGCCTCTGTCGGTAGGTCAGGCGAGCCGAATTTCGGGCGTAAACCCTGCGGATGTGGGTGTGCTTCTGGTTTGGCTTGAGCAGCAAAAGAGAAAGGCAGGGGAGCTGAATGCTGAATAAAGAGCGATTTTTGGCACTTTTTGAAAACTCTGGCGTTGAAATCACAGACGATAGCTTCGAAAGACTTGACAGATACGCACAGCTTCTGTGCGAGTGGAACGAGAAAATCAATCTCACTGCGATAACCGATGCGCAGGGGATTGAGGAAAAGCACTTTTACGATTCTATTGCGCCGTTTTATATGTTCGACCTGCCGCAGAATGTGAGCGTTATTGACGTGGGAACGGGTGCGGGATTCCCGTCCTGCCCGCTGAAAATTGTCCGTGGTGACATTCGTCTTACGCTCCTTGACAGCCTGAACAAGCGGATAAACTTTTTGAAGGAGCTTTCCGACAGCGTGTCGCTTTCTGCAAACTGCGTTCACGGCAGGGCAGAGGAGGACGGAAAAAAGCCGGTTTATCGTGAGAAATTCGATGTTGCAACTGCCCGTGCGGTGGCTTCGCTTCCCGAATTATGCGAATACTGCCTGCCGTTTGTGAAGGTTGGCGGATTGTTTGTTGCACTCAAGGGCTCAAGTGGCGAGGAGGAGCTTAAAAATGCTCAGAACGCTATAAAGACGCTCGGCGGCAGGGTAGAGAAGTCAATTTCCTACACACTTCCGTGCGGCGACGGCAGGACGCTCATTCTCATAAGAAAAATATCGCAGACTCCGACAAAGTATCCTCGCAACCGAGGTCAGATGACAAAGAAACCCCTGTAAAATCAGGGGTTTTGTTGTTTTATGGGGCATTTGCCCGATATTTTCCTTTGCTAAAATATGGAAAATTATTGCAGGATATGCTATTATTGAGTTGTAAAGAAATGTAAAAAATCAAGGAGGCAACTCAATATGAACACAATTTTGCAAAAGGTAAGAGAAAAACAGATAGGCAGGGTGCTGGAGGTTGAAATTCAGAGGATTGTGCCAAATCCTGACCAACCGAGAAAAAGCTTCGGCAGGGAAGAGCTTGTCAGCCTTGCCAAGAGCATTGCGCAGGACGGTATACTTCAGCCATTGACAGTGAGAAGGCTGAGTGACGGCGATTTCGAGCTGGTTTCGGGTGAGCGACGACTCAGGGCGGCGAAAATGGCAGGCTTCAGGTCGGTTCCGTGCATCGAGGTTGAGCTTACGCAGAAGGCTTCGGCGGTGATGTCGCTTGTTGAGAACCTGCAGAGAGAGGATTTGTCGTTTTTCGAGCAGGCGAGGGCAATCGAGAAGCTGATTGAGGAGTACGCAATGACGCAGGAATCGCTGGCGGTAAGGCTTGGCGTGTCGCAGTCGTGCGTTGCCAACAAGCTGAGGCTTCTGAGGTTGTCGGACAGATGCGTGTGCGAAATTATGCGGCAGAATCTTTCGGAACGTCACGCAAGGGCACTTTTAAAGCTTCCGGATGAGGAGCAGCGGTTGTTTGTGCTTTCGAAAATCGAGGAGAGGGGACTCAACGTCACCAAGACTGAGCAGCTTATCGAGGCAATTCTGTCAAACAGAAGGCGAGAGGAGAGCGTGCGCAGGAGAAGTGCGGTGCTTTCTGACGTGAGGCTGTTTTTCAACACGGTAAACAGGGCACTTGAGGTAATGAAGCTTGCCGGTGTCAATGCCGACGCAAGGAAGGTGCAGGGCGAGGATTTTATTGAATACACGATAAAAATTCCGCTTGCAACCAGCGCTCACAAGGGGTGAGCCAGCCCTAGCGCTGGGCGCCGCCGAGCCGGCGGTGGCAATATCACCCCCCTCAGGGTGAGCAAGCACTCAAAAGTTATCATAGCCCCCTCAAGATGCCCACCCGATTGCGTTTTCAGCTCTCGTATGGTGCGAGGGTGGGCTTGCAGAATTTCAAAGAAATTCTGCCCGACGTTATAAAGAAAAGCTCTCATTATCGGGGCTTTTGGTTTGTACCCTTGAAGGCGAGAACAGTTTTTGTGTTCCGACGAAGGTCAAGTTTGACGGAGGCTGTGTCGAGGACGAGGGGCGTGAGGTTTCAAACGGCACGCCAACAAAAACGTGGGGCGCTGATTTGGTGGGGAAAGCTCGAGCGAGGAAGCTCCGACAAGGAGTTCCGAAGCTCTTGATTTCTTCGCCCTTCTGTATCAAGACAGAAGGGCATAACTTCCTTTATCAAGAAAGAAGTACATAAACACCGCCTTAAAGTAGCTGTTCATTTCTTCTGTCTTGATACAGAAGAACGCAATGCAATTTTCTTTCTTGATAAAGAAAATTGCGAAAAGAACTCAAGCCCGTGAAACTCACTCGCCGTGAGCTTTCACGGTCGTTTTTCCCATACTAACGCCCTCGTAGGAAAGTTTTCGCTTTAGCAGAATTGAACACCTGTCGGAAGGGGCGTTGTACCAACACTTTTCGACGCAAAAAACAGCCCCCTGAAACAGGGAGCTGTTTTTGTATGACTATAATTAGAAATTAAGGTTGCCGAGCATAGCGTCGGTAAATTCTTCCTCGGTAACTTCCTTGTAACCGCTTGGAATCTCTACCTTGTCCTTATCAAATTCAGTTGTGATGTAAATAGGGATGAGTACAAGCTTGCCGTCTTCGTCGTAACTGCATCCGCCGATAACGTCGCCGTTGTCAGCAAAGATGAAGCCTTCCTCAGTAGTACCGTTTGAGTAGAACTCGCAAATATATTCTTCGCCGTCAGCTTCGATTTCGTAAGCCTTTGTAAATTCGCCACCGGAAATGTATTCGTTGGCATCAGGCTCTTCAACTTCAGTTACATAGTATGTCTTGCTTTCCTTGTCAAGTACATAACCCTTGTCGTCCTTGATAAGAGAAATCATGTTAATGCCGAGAACATTCATCTCAACATATGCATCATCGCCGTCGCTTGTAGCGTAGATGTAAGCGGACATACCTTCCTCTGATACATCCATTTCCATTGTGAATTCGCCATCTTCGATTTCCTTGATAAGGTCATCGAGCTTTTCACCGTCAGTGTCAACTTCCTTACCAAGTGTGAGCTCAGTGCCGACCTCGAGTGGCTCCGAATCTTTTCCGCAGGAAGCAAGCATTGTGCAGCTTACTGCAAGTGCGAGAACTGATGCAAGAATCTTTTTCATATTTTTTCCTCCCCTAAATTAGATTATTGTGTAAATTTAACTTACAGTATTGATTATAACATTTACTTATATAAATTGCAATATACATTTTGCACAAATTTGCGCCCCCGATTATGTGTATAGCATAAAACTATCAGTCAGATGCTTTGTCCTTTTCGTAGGTGTATATTGAGTATTCGCCCTTTGACATAGGGGAATAGCCTTCCGGAAGCTGAAGGTTGTACTCATCAACTGTTGTACCAAAGGAAATTTTGCAGTAATCAGGGTCAACTGCAAGCACCATTTTACCGCCTCTGTCTTCAATTGTGTTGATAAGCATCCAGTCGCCGTCAAAAACGTGGTAGAAGATTTCTTTTCCGTTGTTATATCGCTCGGCTATAAACTTCTCACCGTCGATTTTAACTTCATAGGTGCCTGCATATTCACCGCCGAGTTGCATAAACGACTGGGCAATTTCAACAGTATCAATCCTTGCTGATTGGGGTACATCTTCATCTTCGATAAAGAAATATCTTTTGCCCGCGTGGTCAAAGTAGTAGCAACCGCTCTCGTTCATGAAAGCGTCAAAGTCACCGTCAGAATCAGTTACCTTAATGTAAGCAGCTTTACCATCACTCGTTACATACTGCGTTGTTGTTTCATCGCCTCGCATGTCGATAATGGTAATGGTTGCTATGCCCTTGTTTAAAGAATCACAGAGATTTTCGAAAAGTGCGTTCTCTTTATCAATCTGCTCGCAAATCTGGACCTGATGTTCCTTTTCATCCTTTGCATCGCTGGAACTGTCACTTCCGCAGGACGCAAGCATAGTACAGCCGGTCGTGAGTGCAAGCAGGGTGGCAAGTATTCTTTTCATCTTTTCCTCCAATAAAGTAAACCATATTTACACTACTGATTATAACATCAGTTCTGCAGAATGGCAATATACATATTCAACAAATCTGAAACCCCAATATATGCATATTAAACAAAATGCCCCATATAAGGCTTGTGTATATATCGGGGGAAACCTTTCTGAAGAAAGTTTATCCCCCGAGTCCCCTTACAAAGACTTTTGATATGATTTCAGCCCCTTAGGGTACATAGCAGAAGAATGCTTTAAATTCCGAATACTGTGCCAAGTACCCTAAGGGGCTGAAATTAAATTATAAAAGTTTTAGGAAAGGGTTTTCCTCAATAATCTACCCAAGCCTTATGTGTGATATGCTTATACAGCTGGAATTTCGGTGAAGTCATCAGGGATGATGAGGTATTCAGGGACAGTTTCAGGGGTAACCTCACCAGGGAGTGTAACGAGTTCGCCTGTGCTATCCTCAACGAGAACAGCGATAAACTCATCTAACTCGTCATATACGAAGATGATTTCCTCGCCATCAACATCTACAGCGTCAGCGGAATAGGTTTTGCCTTCGATTTCTACTTCTGTTTCCTCCTTAAAGGTACCGGAGAAGTAGCTGTCGATTGTGTCGCACATCCAGGTGATAGAAGGGATATAGCGTGTTCCGTCGCTGTAGGTTTTGTTCTGCTCATCAACGAAGAAGAAGCCATCGGAGTTCTGAATAAAGTTTGCGATTGAGCCGTCGTCGTACTCGATGTAGTAGTTAAACTCAGAGCCGTTTGTTGTGTAGTAGAAGTATGGGTAAACATTGTCGCTTTCGAGGAGGTAGAGCTCGATGGTCTTTTCGTCTGCTAAGTAAAGCTCCTTGAGGTCATCGTAACGGCTGTCTGTATCGCTTGGCTTGTCAGTTATGTCGCCGGAGCCGCCACCGAGGATTTCAGCGAATGTATTTCTCATTTCTTCGGTGTCAACCTGAGTAAAGTCGGAAGGAACTTCGAGAACGTCGCTGCCCGGAACGTAGAATGTAGCAATGCCTACTTCGTTAATAAGCATACCGTTGGAGATTGTTGTAACCCACTTCTTTTCGCCGTCAGACTCGTCAAAAACGATATATGTCTGCTCTGCAATGCTGTCAAAGTACTCAGCAACATATTCCTTGCCGTCGAGTGTAATCTTTACAGTTTCGATGTACGCACCAAAGTCAGGCATCTGCTTGTAGTGCTCAACTACCTGCTGGTCGTTGAAATCAAAAGCATCTTCCTCAGGAAGCTCTGCGTACTTCTTGTTTGCGAAGTCAGCAACATAGTAATCATTGGTTTTGTTGTTTCTGATTATGGTAGCAACCTTGCCGTCAACAGTGATGTCGAATCTGCTGGTATTGCCGTCTGTCATGCAGGTTACGAGCATTTCAACTCCCATCTGTGTGGTTGTGGATTCGTACTTTGCCTTTGAATCCTTGAAGCCTGCGAAAATAGCGTCAGTTGTAACTGTAGAGTCAACCCATGCCTCGCCAAAGGAAATCTCGTGTCCGTCAAGCTTAACGTCGTGCTTTACTCCAACGTATGCCTCGGAAGAATCATCTTTCGAGGAGTCACCCTCAGAGGAATCAGTTGCGGAAGAATCAGTTGCAGATGAATCAGCCTTTGAGGAGCTGTCCTTCGAGCTTGAATCTTCGTCGCAGGATGCAAGCATGCACGCACACATCGAAAGTGAAAGGATTACTGCTAAAATCTTTTTCATAATATGTTCTCCTATAATTGTAAAATGATTTTACCACATAATTATAACATCACCCATAGGCCATTGCAATTGACATATTGCACAAACTTTCTGCGTGTCCTTCGGGGGGAACCTTTCTGTGTTCATTGAGGAAAACCCTTTTGAAAAAGGGTTATTCCTCAAACTCCTTTCCTAAAACTTTTATAATTTAATTTCAGCCCCTTAGGGTACATGACACAGCATTCGGTATTAAAACGTCCTTCTGCTATGTACCCTAAGGGGCTGAAATCATATCAAAAGTCTTTGTAAGGGGGTTCGGGGGATAAACTTTCTTCAGAAAGTTTTCCCCCGATAGATACAGAAAGGGTTTGCACGAAAAATCCCCTCGACGGTTAAATCGAGGGGATAGAAATTATTCAGTCAGAGCTGAAATTTAGCCCAGGAGAGCTCCGTAGAATTCCTGGAATTCCTGGTCTGTCATAGCTGTGTAGTCAGCTGGGAGAGTGAGCTTCTCAGCGTCAGCCTTAGCAGAAAGAAGCATAGGAACAACCTGGAGATTCTCATCTGCAGCTACAGGAGCGATTACAGCAACGAGGTCGCCTGCGTCGTCGAATACGAAGTAGCCTGCATCGCCGTCGATTGTGTAGTTTTCAGCAACGTACTCTTCGCCGTCGATAGTAACGTTGAGAGTCTTAACATACTTCTGGTCTTCGCCGAGGAACTGGTCAGCAATATCCTCAGTACCTGTAGAGATTTCCTGGTTTGTTGGGTCCTTGTAGTATCTCTTGCCTTCAGTGTCGAGGTAGTAAGCTCCGTCAGGTGTAGAAAGAGCTGTGATAGCGATACCCATCATGTTCATTGAGGAGTAAGTGCTCTTGCCGTCAGTTGACATATAAACGTAGATAGAAAGGCCTTCCTCTTCCATCTCCATTTCCATTGTCATTGAGCCCTTAGCCATCTCAGCAACGAGTGTCTCGAAGAGTCTGTCATCAGTTGTGATTTCGTCACCGAAAACAACGCCTTCGCCTGTTGGCTGGTCAGGCTCATCAGGAGTCTCAGGCTCGGAAGAGTCAGGCTCAGAAGAATCTGGTTCAGAAGAGTCTGGTTCAGAAGAGTCAACTACTGAAGAGTCAGGCTCGGAAGAATCAGCAGGAGCTTCGGATGAATCTACATCAGAAGAATCAGCAGGAGCCTCAGAATCAACTACTGAAGAATCGGTTACAGAAGAATCAGCCTTTGATGAGCTGTCCTTGGAGCTTGAATCTTCGTCGCAGGAAGCGAGCATTGTGCAGCTCATTGCGAGTGCGAGTAAAAGTGCAAGTGTCTTTTTCATTTTGTTTTCCTCCATATAAAACTAATATTGATACCCATGTGCGGGCAGGAAATGCAAAATATCGTCAATGTATTTTACATTATAGATTATATCACTTAATTATTAGCATTTCAATACTTTATTTCACTAAATATTAGGCTCTGTAAAATTCATTTTTGACATCCTGCACAATTTTTAACAAAAAATTATTCAAAATACCCGAGCAACGAATTATATTCATCTTCCGTAAGCTCCTTGTATCCGTCGGGAACGCTGAGAAGCTCCTTCTTGACAGTCGGGGAAACCTTCAGGCGGAAGAACATAGGGTCATTTACGTCGACAATAGAAAGACCTGCTATAATGTAGCCGTTATCGTCAAATATTAGATATGCGTCGTCGCCCGAAGAGCTGTCGTGGAACTTTTCGGCAATGTAGCTGATGCCGTCAATAGTGAAGTTGTAGCTTGCCTCGTATTCGCCGATGTCGCCTATATATGCATCATAAGGGTCTTCCTGCTCGTACTGCATTGCGTCGTCGGGGTGGAAGTAATAAGCCTTTTCTTCGTGGTCTATGTAGTAGTCGCCGTCCTTGGTGCGAAGTGTTGTGAAGCTGGAGCCCATAAGCTCAAAGTATGAGTAAATAGCGTTTCCGTCGGTGGTGTATATTACATCAATCGATTCGCCACCGGTTTCGTATGACATTTCATAGGTCTGGTTGCCCTTTGCAAGCTCGTCACGGAGCGGCTAAAGGAGATTTGTGCTGTTGCTGAGCTTTTCACCGATTTCGTACTTGGAGTCAGAGGTTACATCTATGTTGCCGCCTGTCGAAGGCTTGTCAGTATTTGCTTCCTTATATCCGTCGGGGATAGCAAGGTAATCGTCGAGTGCCTCTGGGATAATTTCGATTGCAGGCGGGTCAATGGATGCTTTGAGCTTTCCGTCCGAGAAGTTGCCGACAAAAGCGCCCTTGCCGTCAAAGAGAATGTACTCGAAACCGTCACTTGTTTTTCTGCGTTCAGCGTTGTATTCCTTGCCATTTATAGAAACACGGTAGGTTCCGACATATTCGGAAATTGATACAATCTTTTCATAGGTTTCGATAACTTCGTCGATGGTAGGGAATTTTCTGTAGTCGATATCCGACTCCTCCAGACTTGTAACAACATATTTCTTTGTGTCGTGGTCGATAACGTAAATTGTTGTGCCATCCTGGAAAATGGTCTCGGCAGTGCTGCTTGCGTCTGTAGTGAGATAAGCCTTTGTGCCGTTTGTGGTGTAAAGGGACTCTGTGCCGTCCTCTCTCATAATGCAGGTGTATGTACCACCCCTGAGAGCTTCAAGAAGGCTCTCGAATGAACTTCCTTCAATCTCTGCAACGTCGAGGATAATCAAATCGCCCTCAGACGGCGGAAGCTCTGCGTCAGACTTTGAGGAGTCAGGCTCGGAGCTGTCAGCAATCGATGAGTCGTCCTGTAAAGAATCGGAAACAGAAGAATCCGATACAGATGATGAGTCAGCAGTTGATGAGCTGTCTTTCTTTGAAGAGCTGTCGCCCTCCTCGGTGCATGCTGCGAGCATTGAACAGCTCAGCACAAGCGAAAGAGTTAGTGCAAGAATTTTTTTCATATGGATACCCCTCCTGGTGTAAATTTATTTTACTACATAATTATAGCATCAATCGCAATATATTACAATACACATATTGCACAAAAACTGTTTTCGGCTTCAAGGCGGCTATACATCTTTCGCTCCTTCCGACAGGTGTTCTCTCCTGCTTAAGCGAACACTTTCCTACGAGGGCGTTAGTGGGTTAAAAAACGACCGTGAAAGCTCACGGAGAGTGAGTTTCACGGTCTTGAACTCTTTCGTCCTTTCTCTTTCAAGAGAGAAAGGACATTGCTGCTCGAAGGCGGTGTTTATGTACTTCTTTCTTGATAAAGAAGTACCAAGAAATCAAGAATTCAAAACTCACTCGGTCGTGAGCTTTTGAATTCGAAAATTAACCTACCAAGAAACTTCCTCCACGTTTTTGTTGGCGTGCCGTTTTAAGCCTCACACCCCTCGACCTCGTCACAGTCTCCATAAAACTTTATCAACGTCGGCACACAAAAACTGTTTACACCTTCAAGGGTGCAAACCAAAAGCCCTGATAACGAGGGCTTTTCTTTATAACGTCGGGCAGAATTTCTTTGAAATTCTGCAAGCCCACCCTCGCACCATACGAGAGCTGAAAACTCAATCGGGTGGGCATCTTGAGGGGGCTATGATATTTTTGAGTTCTTGCTCACTTTGAGGGGGGGTGACAAACGCCCAGCGCTTGGGCTGGCGAAAACTCTACTACGAGGGCGTTGGTAGGTTAAAAAACGACCGTGAAAGCTCACGGCGAGTGAGTTTCACGGTCTTGATTTCTTTTGGTTTGTGATTATTTGAAAAAAGCCAGAATGTCGGCTCTGTACTTTACGGCAACCAGCGCAAGCATCATAAGTGCCGCATTTACGCATATGCTCAGAATACAAAGTCCCCAGCTTGTTCCGCCCTTTCGGGCAATAGCCTCATTCGGGTTTTCGATACCGCTCAGACTCTTTGCCTTCTCGATAGTCTTTTTCGCCTTTTTGTAGTACCAGTAGTTTGCAAAAATTCCGCAGACAATCTGGAGTGCAAGCGAGCCTATCCAGAAGATGTTGTAAATCGCATTGAATGCACCCGAGCTGAGATTTACGTTGTTTGTGATAGCCGAGAACATCGAAGCATCCATTCCGCCCATCATCTTTTCAATGTTGTCAACGTGGAATGAGAAAATCATGTTCGGCAATGTCAGAAGAATTGTCAGAAGGGAAGCTATGATGCCTTCCTTGTACATCTTTCTGTAGAAGAAATAGTATTCAGGGAACAAAAATCCCACGAATGAAAAGCTTGACTTGGCCTTAGTCTTTGCAAAACGTAAGAACTGCGCAAGGAAATACGGTCTGTTCGAGCCGATGTACTCAGCGTATTCGCCGACAGTGTTTCCGTCAATATCCATATCAGGGGTAATCTTCTGAGTCTGCATAAACGGCATACCCATAGGGCCCATTCCCATAGGATTTCCCTGACCGTACGGGTTCCCGAAGCCGCCCATACCCGCATGCGGATTCTGACCGAAGTTCTGCTGTGCTCCGCTTGTCTTCATACCAAGCGGAAGTCCGCAGCTTTCGCAGAAAAGAGTCATCGGTGGGTTTTCGGTTCCGCAGCGAGGACACTTGATTGCCTCGTCTGTAGAAAACTCCGCCTTCTTTTCCTGCTCCGCCTCACGCCAGGATTCGCCCGACTCGTGGAGCGTGTAATTTATGCATTCACCATGTTCGTTGTAGCATGCTCTGTGATAAGGAGTTCCGCAATCGGGGCATACAACAATATCGTCGCCGACCTTGAAGTGCTCGTTGCAGGCTATACACTGCTTACCTGTAAAATCTGCCATCGTATTCCTCCTTTTAGAATAGAAGCTTACATTATAATATACCACATAGCTTTCAATAAATCAAGGAAAGTAAACAATATTTCACAAAATGCTCACTTTGTCCCGCTTACAGCTTTACAAACTGCGGCTTGTGTCTTTCAAAATAAGCAACCCTGTCAAAGCCTGCCTGCCTTGCAATCTCGGCACCTCTGCCGATGTGCGCACCGAGATGCTCGACAAAATGAGCGTCCGAGCCGAGCGAAAGTATCTCTCCGCCCATATCCTTGAAGAGCTTTACATACTTAAGCTCAGGGAAAGCCCTGCCGTAAGCCTGCCTCATTCCCGAGGTGTTGATTTCGATGCCTTTGCCCTTCCGGGCGAGAAGTCTGAAGCTCTCGGCAATCTGCTCGTCGTATCTTGACATATCAATCTTAAAGCCGTTTTCGCCCTCAATGTAGCGGAGCGTATAGGTGAGGTGACCTAAAACGTCAAACTTGCCCCACTTGCAAAGCTCATAGATGTGAGAAAAATATCTGTCGAGGAGTGCCACAATATCATCATGCGAAAAACCGCTGTAGTCCATAAGTGCAAAATCCTCTGTCGCAGGAAGCTGGTGGAGAGAGCCAATCATAAAGTCGAGCCTCTCGTCCTTGAGGACATTCTCTGCAATTTCGGGAAATTCCTGCGCCTGCCCAAGCTCTGTGCCGACAATGAGCTTTATTTTTCCGCTGTATTTGTTCCGAAGCTCTGAAATTCTTGCAACCGATGCTTCGTAGTCCTTGCCCGAATCAAAGTACGGGTACACCTTTACGTCGCCGTAGTATTCCTTGCTGTACCAGCGGTTAGCCTCGCAGTGGTCGGTTATTGCATAGGCGGTAAGACCTAAGTCTATAGCCCTTTCTATCATTTTAATCTCGTCTGCCTCGCTGTCAACGGAAAATCTCGTGTGTGTGTGGCAGTCTATAAGTCCCTTTACTCCTTCAAACATAATACGCATCTCTTTTCAATTTGAAATTTCGTGCTTAGTATAACACAATTACACAAAAAAGTAAAGGCGGAGAATATGCAATTTTGTAATAATGGGACTTGTAGCAGGGGAGCAAAATGTGTTATAATATCTGTGACTATATTTATTAAAGAAAGGATTTGTCTTTATGAGAGCTATTATCACCGTTATCGGAAAGGATACAGTAGGTATTCTTGCAAAGGTTTCCGCAAAGTGCGCTTCGCACAACGCAAATGTTATCGAGGTTACACAGTCAATTCTCCAGGATTTGTTCTGTATGATTATGCTCGTTGACCTCTCAAAGCTTTCAACCTCTTTTGCAACACTCGCTGACGATATGGCAGAGCTTGGCAAGGAAGAGAACCTCTCAATCCACACAATGCACGAGGATATTTTCAACTGTATGCACCACATCTAGTGCTATATATATTATAATAGTACAACCACTACCGTTTTACACAAAGGAGTAAGACTTATGATTAACGCTTACGACATTCTTGAAACTATAAGAATGATTCAGGACGAGTGTCTTGACATACGAACAATTACTATGGGTATATCCCTGCTTGACTGCATCGACAGCGACATTGACAAGGCCTGCGAAAAGGTGTACAACAAAATTACAACCTGTGCAAAAGACCTTGTTTCTGTCGGAGAGGGAATCGAGAAGGAGCTGGGTATTCCTATCATCAACAAGAGAATTTCGGTAACACCGATTGCTATCGTTTCCGCTGCCTGCAAGTGCAGTCCGGTAAAGTTTGCAATTGCAATGGACAAGGCGGCTAAGGCAGTAGGTGTAAACCTCATCGGCGGCTACTCGGCGCTTGTTCAGAAGGGCTTCTCGGCAGGTGACATTGAGCTTATCAACTCTATTCCTGAGGCACTTTCCTGCACAGAGAGAGTATGCTCATCCGTAAACGTCGGCTCGACAAAGACAGGTATCAATCTTGATGCCTGCAAGCTCATGGGCAAGATTGTCCGTGAGTGTGCAGAGCAGACTGTTGACAAGGCATGCTTCGGTGCCGCAAAGCTTGTTGTATTCTGCAACGCAGTAGAGGACAACCCATTTATGGCGGGAGCTTTCCACGGTGTCGGCGAGCCTGACTGTATGATTAACGTCGGAGTATCTGGCCCGGGTGTTGTAAGAGCGGCTCTTGCGAAGTATCCTGACGCAGACATTACAGAGATTGCAAATATTATAAAGAAGACCTCCTACAAGATTACAAGGGTAGGTCAGCTTGTTGGCCAGCTTGCTTCAAAGCGTCTCGGAGTACCTTTCGGAATTGTTGACCTGTCACTTGCTCCGACACCTGCTGTCGGCGACAGTGTTGCACACATCTTGGAGGAAATCGGACTTGAGCAGTGCGGAACACACGGCACTACCGCAACACTTGCACTTTTAAACGACGCAGTAAAGAAGGGCGGCGTAATGGCTTGCTCGAAGATTGGCGGACTTTCGGGTGCGTTTATTCCTGTATCCGAGGACGCAGGAATGATTGATGCGGCAAAGAGCGGTGTATTGTGCATTGAAAAGCTCGAGGCAATGACCGCTGTATGCTCAGTAGGTCTTGATATGATTGTTGTACCGGGCGACACACCTGCCGACACAATTTCTGCAATTATCGCAGACGAGGCGGCTATCGGTATGGTAAATTCAAAGACAACCGCGGTAAGAATTATCCCTGCTATCGGCAAGGAAGTAGGCGAGGAGCTTGACTGGGGCGGACTGTTCGGCTGTGGCCCTGTTATGCCGCTCAAGACTGCTTCGGCTTCGAAGTTTATCAATCGTGGCGGTCAGATTCCTGCTCCTATGCAGTCATTAAAGAACTAACAAGCGTACCGCTTGACCTTTTTGCAGCTCCGATAAGTGACAGTTGACAAAAGGTCTGATTGTCGCTGCGGTCGGACGGAGCTGTAAGCGGGACGCATTGAGTCGGCGGTGGCGATTGTGCCTCCGATAAGTTTAAAAGCATGGAAAGTATATTTGTCGGCACGGTCGGACGGAGTAATAACATAAAGAAAGCCCTCGTTAGGGTGATGACCATATAGAAGTTTTCAAAAAGAATACTGGTTATTGACTAAACGGTGGCTAATGTAAAAACAAACAGAGCAGTATCGCTTGATGCGGTACTGCTCTTGCTTTTATATATTATTTTGATGCATCTCCCAGAAATTTTTTCAGTTTTACCAAAAAGCTTTTTGAAATCGGCTTGATGATTATTCCGACAAAAACTGCGGCTATAACAGTTCCTTCTCTTACGCCGAGAAGCTCTCCACGTGCAATCAGGGAAATGAGTGCGGCAATTAC